>JACRLW010000063.1 GCA_016235155.1 Planctomycetota bacterium | reverse complement strand
GGTGAGTGCGAGGTCGAGGTCGCGCAACGCCAGGCGATCGAAGATCGCCTGCACGATCGCTTGCGGGGGGCCGTCCCGACCGCCCGAGGGACTTCCGCCGCCGCCGGTCAGGTTCGGGACGAGGACCGCGAGTTCGAGGAGCCGACCCGCATCCGCGTGCATCCAGAACCCGGCGTCCGCCGCCGACTCGGGCAACACCGCGCCGAGCACCGCATCGCCGTCGAAGGCCGCGCCGAGCGTCGCCGCGAGATCGGAGCCGGCGAACATCACGAGGTGGCCGTCGAGCATGCGCGGCACCGTCGCCCCCGTCCCGTCGTCGTCGAGCGCGGCGAGGAAGCCCGGACCGATGTCGAGCGGCTGCATCGCGTCGTCGCTCGACTCCGCCGCGCGCTTCACGTCGTCGGCGATCGCCGCGAAGTCGACGGACTCGTGCGCCTCGGCGACGAAGGCCAAGAAGAAGCGCGGCGTCCCCGACTCGCGCATCGCCGGCACGTCGATCTGCGCTCCGATCGCGAAGCGCCCGCCATAGCCCGCGAGACGATCGAGCAGGGCACCGACCTCGATCGGCAGCTCCTCGTCCTTCGCAGCCTGGTCGATCAGGTCGCGCAGCTTGCCGGGCAAGGCCCGGATCGGCGCCGCGTCCGGATCGCCGAGCAGCTTCATCAGGTTGGTCGCCGCGAAGCGCTCCGCGAAGCGCGCGGGGCCGTCGCACACGACGACGAACTGCGCGTCCTTGGGCAGATAGCGCGCGAGGTCCTGGGCGAGGCCTGCCGCGGCGATCGACAGCGCGGCGAGGACGGCGCCGATCGGTCGAACGGCGAAGGAGCGAGAAATGGACATGGGGATCGTGGGGGACGAAGAGACTCAGCGCGGCGCCTGCGGCGCCTCCTGCCGGTAGACGAGCACGCGGTCGAAGGCGATCACGACGAGGTCGCTGCGGCCGTCGCCGTCGACGTCGCCCGCGGCGATCTCGCGCGGTTCGCGGAGATCGGAGTCGGCGTCGCTCTTGTCGAAGATCGGGAACGCGAGGCCGCGCGCGAAGGTCGGCGCGGCGTGGAGCTGCACGCCGTGGAGATCGGCGTCGAGCACGGCGAGGTCGCCGTGGCCGTCGCCGTCGAGGTCCGCGGTGACGCCGCCGAAGTAGACCGAGTCGTCGGTCGGCGGGTCCTGCGCGGCGATCTCCTCGGCGCGGAACGCCTCGCCGTTGCGGATGCGGACCACGCCGGTGCGGCCGAGCACGAGGACGTCGTCGCCGTGCGCGAGGACGTGCGTCGCCGCGATCGGCGGCAGTTCGACCGAGCGTGCGCTCCCGTCGGCGCGCACGAAGTGCAATCGGTTCGTCTTGCGCTCGACAGCCGCGAGCACGTCGCCGGCGAGGATGGTGCCGAGGTCGAAGCCGTCGGCCGCGGGCGGCACGTTGCGCTGCTCTTGGATGTCGGGCTGGCCGGTCGCGTCGAGGCGGAACGTGCGCGCGAAGCGGTCGCGCAGAACGAGCATCACCTGTCCGCCGCCGCTGCGCTCGATCACACCGAACGCGCCGTCCTCGATCCGCTGCGCGAACGAGGCGCCCTCGTCGGACTTCGGATCGACGTCGAGGAAGCCGCCGTCGGGCTTGCCGCGGGCGACGCGCAGTCCCTCGCCCGGCGCGACGTAGGCGACGTCGAGCCCGCGCGACGCGTCGAAGTCGCCGATCAGCAGGCGCAGCGGTTCGCCGGCGAGGATGGTGCCGAGGTTGAAGCCGTCGGCCGCGGGCGGCACGTTGCGCCGCGTTCTTCGAGCGATCGCGCAGCGCGCAGAAGATGCGGCCGTCGGCGCCGACGCCGACCGCGACCGGCTCGCCGCCGCCGGTCGGCAGACGGTCGGGGAACTGCTCGAGCGGCAAGGCACCGCTGCGCCACGCGAGCGCCTTCTCGTCGGGACTCGCGAGCACGAGGTCGATCTTGCGGTCGCCGTCGACGTCCCCCGACGCGAGGCTCGTGATGCCGACGAACGACGGCACGGTGACGACGCGGAAGCGTCCGCCCTCGTCGAGCAGCAAGGTCAGCTCGGCGCGCTCGGGCTGCGCCAGCGCGAGGTCCAGATCGCCGTCGAGGTCGAAGTCGCCCTGCGCGAAGGGGATCGCCGCGCGCTTGGTCGCGGGCAAGGCGTCGAGTTGGAGCGCGTCGCCGCCGCCGGCGCGCGCGATGCGATGCAACGCCAGGCGCCGCTGCTTGCCGCCGATCGTCGCGAGCGTCGGACGACCGTCGATGCGCGGGCCGGCGAACAGGGCGGCGATCCGTTCTTGCGGGAACGCGAGCCAGGGCCCGAAGCCGCCGCGACCGTCGCCGCGCGCGATGCGCAGCGGCAGTTCGTCGATGGAGGCGCCGAGCACGAGATCGAGCGCCTGGTCGCCGTCCGCGTCGTCGAGCAGGAAGCCGGTCACCGGCAATTCGCCGGGATCAACGGCCGGCGTCACGCGCGCCGTGCCCGCGACGTCGAGCACGATGCGGATGCCGTCGCGCGTCATGACCGCGAGCTCGTCGTTGCCGTCGCCGTCGAGATCGCCGGCGCGCAGTGCGTCGTTGCCGCGCGGCGGTCCGACCACGACCTCGAGGTGCCGCGCGTGTCGAGCGAAGTCCGCGTGATCGCGCCGTCGTCGGCGACGCGCAGCGTCTCGATGTGTGCGCGCGCGGGATCGCAGATGCAGATCTCCGCGCGCCGGTCGCCGTCGAGGTCGACGACGCGCAGGAACTCGATGCCGTCGCCGATCTTGACGACGCTCGGGCCGACGAAGCCGAAGCGCGCGCGCAGCGCCGGATCGATCGGCGGCGGGGACGACTGGCTCGACAGCGAGGCGGCGAGCGCGGCGAAGACCAGGGACGAGACGAACTCTCGCGACGGGCGGCTGGACACGGGGCGGCACGGTAGCGCCGGCGTGCGCGGCGTGCCGCCCTTCAGCGCCGTTCCCACACGCGCACCCAGTCGACCGTCATGCGCTGCGGGAAGACCGTCTCGTCGATCCCCTGCTGTCCGCCCCACGAACCGCCGACCGCGACGTTGAGCAGCAGGAAGAACGGTGCATCGAAGGGCCAGGCGCCGATGCCGCCGCCGTCGTTGCTCACCGTGAAGGTCGGCGCGCCGTCGATCGAGAACGTCATGCGCTCGCGATCCCACTCCACCGCATACACGTGGAATGCATCGCTCGCGTCGGCGAGCGGGATGCGCGTGCCGCGGCCATTGCCGCGCATGTGATTGAAGTCGGCGGTGTGGACGTTGTGATGCACGACGCCCGGTTCGTGACCGACGAACTCCACCACGTCGATCTCGCCGCACGCGGGCCAGCCGACCTCGTGCCAGGAGTCGCCGAGCATCCAGATCGCGGGCCAGAGGCCGCGGCCGTGCGGCAGCTTCGCGCGCACCTCGACGCGCGCGCGTGTGAACGACGCCTTGCCCTTCGTGTGCAGGCTCGCGGAGGTGTATGCGGAACCGTCGAAGTCCTCGCGATGCGCCTCGATCACGAGCATGCCGTCTTCGACGCGCGCGTTGCGCGGGCGGGCGTGCGTGTAGAACTGCGCCTCGTCGTTGCGCACCTTGCCTTGCTCGTGGTCCCACTTCGTCGGGTCGGGCGCCCCGTCGACCGCGAACTCGTCCGACCAGACCAATCGCCACCCGGCGACAGGAGGAGCCGAGCAGGCGGAGACGAACAGGAGCAGGGGTGCAAGGCGGGCGAGCACGGTCGCAGCGTGCTACCCTCCCGCCGCCCGCGATGCACGCCTCCGATCCCGGACCCGACGAAGCCCCGACCGGCGACGCTCCTGTCGACGTCGATCAGCTCTATCGCGACCACGCCCGCGCACTCTTCGCCTGGGCGACCCTCCGCCTCGGCCCCGAGTTGCGCCGCGCGGTCAGTCCCGCCGACCTCGCGCAGGAGGTCTGGCTGCGTGTGACGCGCATCGCGCATACGCGCAATCCCTCGCACTCGTCACCGCGCGCCTGGTTGTTCGCCGTCGCGAAGCTCGTGCTCTACGAAGTTCAGCGCGACGTCCGCCGCCGCCGCAGCGAACTCCCCGCCAGCGGCAGCACCTCGCGCTTGCTCGCGCTCGACGCCGTCCCTCCCGAAGTCACGAGCCTCACCCAACGTTTGGCCCGCGACGACGCCGTCCGCACGTTCCTCGCCCGCGCCGCCGCACTCGACGACATCGACAAGAAGCTGCTCATCCACCTCGGATTGGAAGCGATGCCGCAGACCGAAGCCGCGGCGCGCCTGGAGATGGGTTACGAGGCCCTGGCCAAGCGCTGGCAGCGATTGCGCGCGCGCGTGAGGGAGTGGCCGATCGCGCGGGAGATTGCGGAGTGACTCCGCCGATCCGTACTCAGTAGCGCCAGGTGATCGCGTCGCTGGCGCCGCCCATGGACGGGGGGCCGGGGATGATCGAGCCACTCGGGAGGACGAGCCATTGAGCGGCGAGAGTGATGGTCCCATTGCCGCTCACGGGGATGGGCAGCGGGAAGTCGAAACGTGCGTAGTCGGTCCCGAGGCCGGCGCTGCCCGTGACCGCCGGGAAAGCGAGCTCGGGAGCGACGAGCAGCGAGCAGCCGGGGAAGCCGTAGGGGTCGAGGGACCAGGGGAGCGGCTGACCGAGGAACGAGCTCGTCGACGTGCCGACGAGGAGCGCGACCGCGGCATTGGGAGGCGCGTTCGCCAGCGTCGCACGAACCCCGGCGCTCTGGAGGGACTGCAGGCCGCTGATCGGAGCACTGGAGAGAGCGCCCGCGCAGGGCGCGCCTAGGTGGCGGGCGGTGCGAGGAAGGCCGGTGTACTTGCGGATGCGGCCGAGGGCTCGGTTGGACAAGCAGGTATTCAGGTACGCGAACGGCTCGGGCACGACGATCGAGCCGACGCGCTCGCCGGGACCCGGAGGGGCTGCGACGAGGTACATGCCGAAGCCAGGCGTGAAGATGCCGGTGTAGTCGGCCAGGATGCGGTGCAGCAGCGAGCCGTCGCGACCCGAGAGCGCATAGACGACGCCCTGGACGTTCGGGCGAGCCAACTCACGATTCGCGCTCGTCACGAAGTCGGGAACTCCATCGCCGTCGAGGTCGACTCCGCCGCTCGAGAGGTACGTACCGAAGCCCTCGCCGGACAGGTTGGTGGACCAGCGCCGGAGGGTCTGCCCGGTCCGGCTCGAGAAGACCATGACCACACCGCGCACACCGAGACTGCTGGAGCCTTGGCTGCCCGCGCAGAAGTCATCGAACCCATCGCCGTCGAGATCTCCGCAGTTGTCGTTCGACCAGAAGATCGCGTCGCCGAAGAGCTCGCCGTAGCAGGTGCGGAAAATGGTCCCCGTCCGCCCGGAGACGATGATCTGAGCGCCACGGCCGGTCGGCTCCTGCACGCCCATGACGAAGTCGTCGCAGCCGTCGCCGTCGAGGTCGCCCAGTCGCGTGAGGCACCACGCCACCCCCGAGAGCGTCGGGCTGCCGCGGATCGTGTAGAGCAGGCCGCGCGTGCGGGAGTACGCGCGCAGGGCGCCGAAGAGGCTCCATTGGTTGCTGCCTTCGGCGTACGCCGAGATCAGGACGTCGAGCTCGCCATCGCCGTCGAGGTCGACGTTGCAGAGGTGGGCGTTGCCGTACGCGTCGGCGTTCGGCCCGGTGGACGACCAGAGAACTGCATCGTTGACTCCGTCACGCAGCTCGACCGTGTTGACCAGGGTCATCACGTTCTGGTAGCTCACCATGTAGTCGGGCAGGCCATCGCCACTCACGTCGGGACACGCACTGATCCAATTGACGTGGCTCCAAGAGACCGCCAACGGCGCCGAACGGATCGTCGCGCCGTCGCGGCCCGAGATGAACCTGAGCCGGCACGTGTTGCCGTTGACGCAGATGTCCTCGGTCAGGGCGATCAGGTCGTGATGACCGTCACCGTCGATGTCGCCGACGACGATCGTTCGACGTGCCAGACGATCCGGTGACGACCCGCGGATCTCCCAGGTCACGTCCTGGCCCAGGCACGCCGCGGCGAGCGCGGCGTGCAGCAGGATGAGGCGAGCCGGGTTCATTGCAGCCAGACCCAACGCGCGACCGACGGCGTGCCCAAGCTGCTGATGAGGAACACCATGTAGAAGCCGGGCGGTGCTTGGATCGAACCCTGCGCGGTCCCCGTGTGGTTCGGCATTGCGGGCGCCTGCACCAGCACCGTGTCTTCGATCGGGAATACACCGGGCGGTGGAGGGACGAGCGCGAGCTCGACGTAGCGCTGGTCCATGTCGCTGTGGTGCGTGACGGAGCACGGCCGCATGAGCACGACCCGCGCGATCGACACGCCGGCGGGCAGCGTCGCGTGGCCGATCGTGTAGACCCCGCCGAAGTTCATCACGCTCGGCGTCGCGCCCGCAAAGGCTGGGCGCGTGGCGCCGCAGAGCAGGTAGTCCGGCGTGAAGATCTCGTAGTCGGAGCTCCGGATGTCGCCGCCGGCGGACACCACCTTGCCGCTCGGCAACAGCGCCGCGGTGGAGTGGTACATGCGAGGCGAAACCTGCGGCGTTTGCGCCACCCAGGTGTTGAGGGAGCGGCGATAGATCTCGGGGATGACGACCGGCACCGCATTCGCGGCGGGCGCGGCGAAGTAGTCGGTGGCGGATCCGCCCAGGACGAGGATCGCGCCGTCGGGAAG
Organism: Planctomycetota bacterium; assembly: GCA_016235155.1. GTDB lineage: Bacteria > Planctomycetota > UBA1135 > UBA1135 > UBA2386 > JACRLW01. Next base: position 2,589 of record JACRLW010000063.1, on the reverse strand, counting down.
CAGGACCGTATTCGCCACCATCCGGCCGTAGTTGAGCGACGGGAGCGAGCTCCACGATGTGCCGCCGAACGCGTTGATCTCCCTGACGCCCGCGAGCGTGACCCCGCCGCTGGCGCCGCCCAGGATCATCACGAAGTCGCGGCGCGCCGGGACGTTGCCGAGGTTGGGGACCAGCACCGAGCTGCCGTAGTGGCGGAAGCTGCCCGTGTCGATCGGGCTCGGCATCCAGAAGCCCGGTGCCGCGAAGTGATGGACGCGATTCGAACCGCGGAACATGCCCGCCACGACTACCTGCCCCGAGGAGATCAGGTGCTTGCGCGGGTACTCGCTCAGCACCGAGAAGCAACCCTGGTTCGACTGGTTCGGGTCCAGGGGCGGCTGGAGCGGCCCCGGGTAGAGCATGTTCTGTGTGGGGTTGTTGGGGTCGGACTCGAAGCTGCCCGCGATGATGTCCCACACTTCGTACGTGTTGTAGGCAGGGTCCTGGATCGTCCGGTTCACGCAGCCCATGCCGTCGAATGCGGTGTCCGTGGTGCCGCCGGAGACCATCACGCGGTTGTTGCCCATCAGCGTGACCGTGGGGTACCAGCGGTCAACGCGGAGACAGAAGCCCTGCTGGGTGAAGAACTGCCACCCATGGTTCGAGCCACCGCCGACCAGCAGCGGATCCCAGATCGCCACGATGCGGCTGCCGAGGAAGTTGTTCGTCGTCCCCTGGATGCCGTACTTCCGGTTGCCGCCTGCGACGAAGAGGCGACCATCAGGCAGCCAAACGTGCCCCGAGCAGAACAGGTCACCGAAGCCTGCCGGCAGCGTGACCACGTAGTTGTCGAATGCCCCGGTCTCCGGGCTCCCCACCGCGAAGCGCTGCGTCCACTGTCCGTTCCCCGACTGCGTCGAGTTCAGTTCCCAGACGATGACCTTCCCCGGGTCGGGCTGGTTCGGGATCACAGCCATGTTGATCGCCTCGAAGGTCGAGGGCCAACCCGGCGGGTCGTTGGTCGTGGTCGGGTGGTTGAACCCCGCGGCCCAGGCACCCGGCTGGCAGGGCGGCACTCCGGCCTGCGCTACGAGCTGACTACCGAAGAGAGACAGGAAGAGGAGAGGAGAGGAGAGGAGAGGAGAGGAGACGGGTCTCACGAGCACCTCGGGTCGTTGCTTGGACTGCTGTGCGATGAGCGCCGTCGGCCCCGCTCTCGGGTACTACCGGTCGTTCACCACGCCAGCGTAGGCGCGCAGGGTAGGACGCCCAGGCCTGCGTCCCAAGTCGTGCAGTCCATCGGCGATCATGCGGCGACATCGGGCGCCGGCGAAGTGACGGCGAAGCGCAAGCCAACCCGAGCGCGCGCGTCCAGGCGCGGACTCAGCGTGGCAAACGGGCTCCGACCAGGTGCCCGTAGTACGCCCGCGCCAGCGGCAGCGGGTTCACCGGCCAGGCGTGCACCGTGCCGTCCTGGGCACCGGTGACCACCCATTGCCCGTCGTCGCGGAACGCGGCGCTGCGGATCGCACCGTGATCGCCGAGCACGGCGAGGTGACGCTCGCGCTGGTCGAGGTCCCACAAACAGACCGTGCCGTCGCGCGAGGCGACGAGCAGCAGTTCGCCGTCGGGTGAGAACGCGAGGACCGAGACGATCGCATTGGGGAGCGCGGCGCGGTCGACCTGGTGCACGGCGCCGCTGGTCGGGTCGAACCAGGTCCAGTCGCTCACGCCGCTGTGCGACGCCGCATACCAGCGGCCCTTCGGATGCACCGCGATCACCATCGAGAGCTCCTGGCCGAGCGCATGGGTGCGGACGAACTCCGCCTTGCCGTCGGCGAGGGTCCAGGTCGCGAAGAAGTCGGTGCGGTTGCCGGCGACGAGGCGATCGCGCGCGCGGTCGATCGCGAGGTCGGTGACCTGGCCGAGCACGTCGACGTCGACGCGCGAGCCGCCGTCGTACGAGGGCAGGTCGCGCAGCAGTTCACCGTTGCGGAGGTCGCTCACGAGCACGCGGCGATCCGCGCCGCCGGTGACGACGAGCCCGCGCTCCTCGTCGACCAGCGCGACGTGACAGGCACCGCGATGACCCGCGAGCGCGGCGACGCGCTTGCCGTCGCGCGCGTCCCAGAGGGCGCACGAACCGTCGGCAGCGATCGTGAGCACGCGCTCGTCGGCGGCCAGGAAACGCGCGTCGTTCAATGCGGCATCGGCGGCGCGGATCACCAGCGCTTCCCCGGTGCGCGCGACGTCGTGCACGTGCGCGGTGCCGTCGGCGCACGCGACCACCACCCGGTCGCCGCGCATCGACCAGCGCGCCTTCGCGAGCGGTGCGCCGTGCCCCCACTTCGAAAGGACCTCGCCGCCGAGCGGATCCCACACGATCGCGCTGCCGTCGCGCGAGCCGGTGAGCACGGCGTCGCCGCCGGGCGCATAGACGACCGAGACGACCGCGTCGTCGTGCAGGCGCAAGCGCGGCGCGTGCGGCAGGTGGCCGACGCACGCGACGTGCAATCCGCGTGAGTCGCGGAACGCGATGCGCGTGCCGGCCCGGTTCCACTCGATGCTCGCGGGGTAGCGCTGCTCCCAGATCGCGCGCGAGGTCTCGG
>JACRLW010000010.1 GCA_016235155.1 Planctomycetota bacterium | reverse complement strand
CGCCCCTGGCTCGGCGATCGTTGCACCCTGCGCGCGATGCCGCTGCCGCGCGACGCGGCCATCCTCGTCGCGGGGCTCTCCGACCGCGTCTACCACTCGCTGACGCTGCCCGTCGATCTCGCACTGCTCGGCGCCCCCGGCTGCACGCTCGAGTGCTCGATCGAGAGCGCCCACGCGTTCGGAGGCAGCGGCGGTCTCGGCTTCACGCACGTCGACATCCCCCTGCAACCCGAACTCAGGGGGCTCGAGGTCTTCGTCCAGGTGCTGGCTGTCGACCCGGCGGCGAATCCCGGCGGGCTGACGAGCTCGAACGCCCTGCGGCTGCGCATCGGGTCGCGGTGACGTGATGCGCTCGCGGGCCATCGCCGCCCACGCGACCGCGCTTGCCGCGCACCTTCCGGGCGGCGCCGAACGCCGAGCTTCAGTTGATGTCGACCATCGCCGGCGTGCTGAGTTCGAGGTTGCTGCCAACGATCGCGACGCCCTGCCAGACCAGCTTGATCGGCACCGTCACCGTGGGCGTCGTGAAGCTCGAGAAGCCCGCGGGCACCGGGGTCCACCAGATCACCGGGGTCCACCAGATCGGCGGCAGGATGTAGACGTCGGGGAAGTTGCAGGTCCACAACGGGAACGACGGCACGATCACCGGCGGCGCGATGGTCACGAAGACCAGAGCGACCGCACTCGGCGACCAGACGTCCATCGGTACTTGCGTCGGCGAGTTCAGCACGTGCTGCTGCGGCTCGACCACGAACCGCGAAGTCCACACGCTTTGCAACGCGTTGACGAAACTCGGGACGCCGAGCGCGGCCGACGGGGGCATCAGTCCCATCTGGATGCCGAGCGTCGGCAACGGCGTGCCGCATGCGCTCGCCAGAGGCCCGCATCCGGCGACGTGGATCGCGCCGTTGCCGAGCGTGGTCGCGAGCCCCGCGCCGGTCATCGTCGAGCCGGAGAACACGAAGGTCGGCACGAAGACGACCAGTCCGGTGCACGGCACCTGCGCCTGGATCGGATTGGAGTAGTCGATGTCGAGCGCTTCGAGGTCGCCGATCTGGGAGATGCAGACGCCGAAGCGGTCGGTCATCGCCGCGTTGGCGACCATCGTGTCCATCTGCGCTTCGGAGTAGACGAGCAGTGCGCTGTTCGGGAGCACGCTCTGCACGCGCAGGTCCCAGGTCCACGTGATCGCGTAGGCCGGGATCACCAGCAGGTCGCCGTCCAAGACGGTCGTGAGCCCGCAGGTCGTGCTCACCGCGTGCGTCCCGTTCAGCGAGAAGAACACGCCGTAGCCCGGGTCCGCGGCGATCGCGTCGACGTCGACGACGACCGGCGTGATTGGCATGCCGAGCGCGGACTGCAGGTCCTCCGCGCGCAGGAAGTACTCGACCTGTCCGTCGAGAGTGCCGATGCGGACGACGCGCCCGGTGTCGCCCGGCCGGAGCCCTGGCGCGCCGCTGATGTTGGTCGCAAGCGGCGCGGACGGTGAGAAGAACACCGAGCGCGCGCTCGGGCAGCCGGCGAGTGGACTCGGGATGTCGCAGAGGGCGTCGATCGATCCGAAGATCGCCGGGTTGTAGTAGGTCCCGTTCAGATCCGCGTCGCCGGCCATCGTGTCGTAGGCGGTGCGCGGCGCCCACTTCTCCGCCGAGATGACGGGACACGGCACGAACTCGACGTGCGAGACCTCGTTCGGCCGCAGCGTCTGGAGCACGGTGCCCGCGCTCCCCGAGAGCGTGGACTCGGTGGCGCTGGTCGTGAAGAGGTAGCCGGGGTTCTGGGCGGAGAGCGTCGCGGCGAGGGCCGCGATGGCGATGGGAAGAGTGGCTCGGTTCATGGCGCGTTCGGGTGGCGGGGGTTCGGTGGACATCCCTGCATGACAAGAGCCGGGCGGGGTTGGACAGGCGATTTGCGCCGCCATGCCATGATGCGCCGATGCGCCGCAGCCTCGCCGTCCTCTGCGCCTTCGCCGTCGGCCCCGCAGCAAGCGCTCAGGACGCGGCGCAAGCGGTCGACACGGTGCGCTTCGCGCTGCGCGCCGTCGATTCCGACGGACGTCCCCTCGAGGGCGTGTGCGTCGCGAGGCTCGACTCGAAAGCGCACGCGATCGGCGGAGAACTCGCGCGCAGCGGCGCGGACGGCCATCTCGAAGTCGCGCTCGAGGTACCGCGGAGCATCGAATACGAGTCCTTCGTGCCGCTCGTGCTCGTGATCGCGCGCGCGGGCCGTGCGTCCGTCGCGGTTCCGGCGGCGACGTTCCCCCCGCAGCATCGGGGCCGCGGTCCGCGCGTCGAACTCGGCGACATCCCGATGCCGTCGGGCGTGACGCTGCGCGGCGTCGTGCGCGACCAGGCCGGCGCGCCGCTCGCGGATGCGCTCGTCGAAGCAATCGATGCGATGTGTGCCGCCGTTCACGGGGTCGGGGACGACGAGGCGCTCACCCCGTTCCTGCTCGTCGCGTCGCCGTACTCTCTCGCCCGCAGCGACGCGAACGGTCGCTTCGAACTGCGCGGTGCGTTGCCCGCCGGGGCTTGCGTCGTCGCCACGAAGCCCGGGCACGCGGCGAGCATCGCGACCCCCGTCGCGGTCGGCGATCGCCTGGAGCTGACGATGGTCGCGACGGGTTTCGCGCGCGGCGTCGTCGTTGACCGTGAGGGGAACGGCGTCGCGGAATACCTCGCGCTGATCGACGAGTTCGGCAACCAGATCGACGTGCGCAGCGAGGCGGATGGCCGCTTCGAGATGACGCTGCCGAGCCGCGGTCGTTGGACCGTCGGGCCGATCCTAGCGCTGATGGTCGGCGACGACGTGCGCCGGCCTGACGAAACCTGGCACCGCGGCACGCGCGACGAAGTCCGCATCGCCGCGCACGCGCGCGAGGACGGCGCCGCGGCGCTGGTCGTCCGCGTGATCGACGATGCCGGCGGCGAACCGATCGACGCTGCGTCGGCCGGGGTGGGCTGGCACGAGTTCTTCCAGCAGATGATCGCGTCAGCCGCGAGTGCGACGGCTCTCGTGCACATGTCCGCGACGGCACGCGGCGGCGAAGCGACGCTCGACGGTCCTCGCGAGGGCGAGGACCACAAGGGCGTCGTCGTCGCGACCGCGCCGGGTCATGCGCCGCAGCACGCGCCGATCGAATGGAGCGAGGACGGCGCGCGCGTCGAGCTGCGGCTCGTTGCGGAAGCCGTGCTGCGCGGCGTCGTCGTCGACGAGGTGAGCGGCGCGCCGATCGCCGGCGCGCTGGTGGAAGCCGCGCGGCCGTCGGCAGCCGGCGCGTTCGCCGGGGTCTTCGCTTTCCAATCCGGCTACGCCCCCGCCTCCGATCAGACGCTCAGCACGAGCCGCGGCCGTTTCGAACTGCGCGCCGCACTGCCGAGTGCACGGCGCTCGCGACGTCGACCGCCACGCTCGACGGAGTCGCGAGCTGCCTCGTCGCCGAGCACGCGTGTCGCGTCGGGCTGGACGGCGCCTTCGAACTTCGCGGTCTGGCACCGGGCGAGTGGCGGATCGTCGCGCGCGGTCCGTCGGCGCAGACGGGTGTGCTCACGGCCGAGGTCCCGCTCGCGAAGCTGACGATCGCCGGCGAAGACGTCGCGCGGGACTTCGACGCGCCGCCCTTCGCGCGCGCGAGGATCGCGGGGACGATCACCGCGAGCGACACGGCGATCCCTCTGTCGCGCCTCGCCGTGCGCGCCGTTCGGGTCATGGAGGAGGCCACGGGACTCGGAGAGCTCTTCGCCTCCGGCATGCCCGGGGCGAACGGTTCGCCAGCGAGCCCCGTCGACCGCGGCGGCCGCTTCGAACTCGCCGTCGATCCCGGCACCTGGCACCTCGCCGTCGTCGATCTCATGACCGGCCTCGATCTCGATCTCAGCGACGAGTTCGAGTGCGCGGCGGGCGCGGCCATCACCAGAGACCTCGCCCTGGACTGCGGCGCCGTGCGCGTCCGCTTCACCGGCCTCACCGGCGACGACTCGCTCGCCGGCCGCAGCCTCTTCGTCGCGATCGCACCCGACGACCTGCCGGTGAGAGCTCCGATGTCTTCCGGACTGTTCCAAAACGTCCGCCTCGAACCGTCGAGCGGTGAGGTGCTGCTGATCCTGCCGCCCACGGAACTGCGATTGGGGATGAGCACCGACGTCTTCGACAGCGGAGGCACGCGCGTGTCGGCGAAGGCAGGTGAGACCTTGGAGATCGAGATCCCCGTCGGGAGCAAGTGAGGCCGGTGGCCTTGCCTTCCGGACCGTGCGAACAGGACGCGATCGTCGCTCTCGCGATCCAGTCATGACGGACGCGCGCGCACGACTGAGGAGCACCATGCGCAAGCTCGCCGTCCTCCTGGGTCTCGCCGGCGTCGTGCTCGTCGCGGTCCTCGCGTGGCGGACCATCGACGGATCCGTCGGGTCGCTCGACGGATCGCACCCGTCGACCACGGAGCCCGACGAGGGGATCGCCGCCCGGCGTGTCGGTGGGGAGACGCGCGACGAGCGCGCAGGTACGAGCGGCCAGCCGCCGGGTGAACTGCCCGAGACTCGCGTCGCGCCCGTCGGTCCGCAGCCGCTTCGCGTGCGGCACGCGCCGCTCGGCGTGCGCGTCGTCGAGGTCGTCGACGCGGCAGGACGGACGCTGTCGGGAATCGCGATCGAACTGCTCGAGCAAGGGCTCGACCGCGAGGTCGCGAGGTACGTCGTGCACAGCGACGCGACCGGGCGCGCGACCTTGAGCGGCGATCGCGAGATCGAATACGCGCTCCGCGTGACGGGCCCCGCCGGCTTCGCCCAGTTCGTGCGACCGTTCCGCTTCGACGGCGACGCGGTCGAGCGCGTCGTCGTCATGGGCGGCGCGACACTCCTCGGGCGCGTGGAACCGATCGCGATCCTCGACGCGACGGGCACCGCGACCACGCCTGGGCTCCTGCTCGTAGGAGCGCTCGATCCGACGGGTGACGCGTACCCGCCGGCCGCGACCGGCCCGGCCCGACTCGACGCAACGGGCCGCTTCTCGATCACCGGCATCCCGCCCGGAGTGTGGGACCTCCTGTTCGTGATGGAGCAGCGCTCCGCGTCGCTCGGCGGCGTGTCGCGGCGCCGGTTGCAGAAGGCGATCGCGCTGCGCGACGGCGAACGCAAGGAGATCGTCCTCGACCTCGCTCCGTTCGCGCCGACGCGCGTCGATCTCGAAGTCCGTCTCGACGGCGCGCCGCGTGCCGGCAGCCTCGACCTGCGCCGCGACTTCGCGGCCGACGGCGATGCGAAGCTCGAGACCGAGTGGCGGCGCGTCGAGGTCGGCGGGGATGCGACCGCGAGCGTGATGCTCCCGCCCGGCGCATGGGTCGCGCGCGCGCGCCTGGCGAGCGAACTCGGCGAGTTCACTGTCACCGGGACGCGCTTCGTCGTTCCGGCACGAAGCGCGCCGCAACGCGTGCTCGTCGAACTCCGTCAAGCGCGGCGCACGGTCGTCCTCCTCGATCCCGACGGCCAGCCGCTCGCGGAGGTCGACTTCGCGAGCGACTCGCTGGACGCCGAACCCGAGAGCGAGGTCTGCGTCACCGGTTCGCGCGGCCGCACCACGCTGCTCGGCAGCCCCGGCATGCGCCGCCTGCGCATCCGCCACGAACCGCTGCTCGATCTGGAGTCGCTGAGCGCCTGGATCGACGCGCGCTGCGCGGACGACCCAGACGCCGCGCGCCGCGCCTGGCTCGACCTCGGCAACGTCGAGCTGATCCCCGGCGACGGCGAGCAGCTCACAATCCGACTGCCGGTCGAATGGCGCGCGTTGCCCAGGGACTGAGCGCGCAAGTGGCGCAATGCGCCATCGCAGTCAGAGCTCCTTGACGGGTCCCCGCCCGCGCGCGACCCTGCGCCCTCCGAAGAGGAGTGCCATGCGCAGGATCGCTGTCCTTCTGGGTCTCGCCGGCGTCGTGCTCGTCGCGGTCTTCGCGTGGCAGGCGATCGCCGGCGGCGACGAGTCACCCGAGTCCGCGGGCAGTTCGAGCGCGACGGCGAGCGCGACGGAGCGCGCGCCGAGCACGGCATTGCGCAGCGCGGAATCGACGACGAGCGGCACCGTGAGCGAGCCGAGCACGCCAAAAGCGCGCACCAGCGTCGCGCCGGAGATCGTCGACGGACGCGCGGTGATCCGCGGGCGTTGCGTCGACGAAAGCGCCGCGCCTCTCGCGGGCGTGCGCGTGCGGCTCGAAGGCAACGCGAACGAGCGCGGGAGCCTCGCGACCTGGCGCATGGATCACGGCGATCCTGACTGGAAGAACCCCGAGCCGGTCGCGAGCGACCAGGACGGACGCTTCGAGCTGCGCTTCTCGCCGCTGCCGCCGTTTTCGTTCCGGCTGTACGTGCAGCCCGTCGAGCGCGTCTGGCTCGAGAAGAGCTGGCCGTCGATGGAAGCGGGAGCGGTGCACGAGCTCGGCGAACTCGTCCTCGTCCCCGGCGTGCGCGTGCGCGGCCTGGTCCTCGACGAACAGTCCGCGCCGGTCGGGAATCTGGCCGTCTACCTCAGCTCTGCGACGAACTCCCCCGCGCGCGACGGCGTGGAACTCGTCGACTCCGGCCATGGCCGGACCGACGCGCGCGGCGCCTTCGCGCTCGACCGCGCGTTGCCGCCCGGCCCCTACCGCACGCAGCTTCCAGGCAGGGAGTTGTCCGAGCCGAAGGGCGAGCTCGCCCTCGCGATGCCCGATACCGAACTGCGGCTGATCGTCGCGACGATCGCGGATGACCCGCGCCGCTGGATCACGGGACTCGTGGTCGACGCGCGCGGCGCCCCGATCCCGGGAGCCGAGGTGTTCGCCGAGCGCCTCGAGTTCTGGGCGACGCGCACGCGCAAGGACGGCAGCTTCCGCGTCGAGCGCCGCGAAGCGACCAGCCCGGACGCGATCCCCTTCGGCGCGGGCGCGACGGGTTACACGAGCTGGCGCTCACCCGAACCGGTCGCGTGGGGAACGAAGGACCTGCGCATCACGCTCGCGGAAGGACCGCCGCTGACGATCCGCGTGCGCCGCGCGAGCGACGACGCGCCGGTCGAGCGCTTCGGCATCCGCTTCGCGCCGTCGCGGCGAGGCGGTTGGTCGTCGAGCGACGAGGATCTCCTTCACGCCGGCGTCCACGAGGGCGGCGTGCTCGCGTTCCCGCGCGCGAGCCCCGGCCGCTTCTCGCTGACCGTGATTCCCGCGGAGTCGACCGGTCTGCCGCCGAGCCCGCGGCGCGAGGTCGTCATCGAGCCGGGCGTGCCCGCGGTCGTCGACGTCCGCCTCGCGCCGCCGGTCGAACGCGCGGTCGTGGTCGTCACCGCGAGGGGCGAGCCCGTGCGGGACGCGCGCGTCGAACTGCTCTGGCATCCGCTCGGCGGCGCGGTGCAACTCGCGGAGTTCGCGTTGGACGAGCGCAACGCGCGCATGAACGGCATTGACCGCGTCGTGCTGTGCGAAGCGGCGAGCAGCGATGCAGCTGGCCGCGTCGTGCTCCACGGCGCGCCCGAGCTCGATTACGCGCTGCGCCTGCCGGGCCCGGGCAACGTGCCGGCGATCGTGCAGCCATTCCGACTCGATCAGGACGGTGACGCGCGGGTGGTCGTCGGCACCGGGGCGACGCTGCGCGGCCGCGTCGGGCCGCGCGCGGTCGTCGATGCGCTGCGCGCGGAGGCGAACGCGTCCCTGCAACTCGGCATCCTGCTCGCCGGACGCGGCGACTTCGCGGGACAGATCTTCCCAACCCATGGTCTCGATCAACGGGTGGCCGCACTGGGCGAGGACGGCAACTTCGCGATCGCCGGCATTCCGCCGGGCGCCTGGCAGCCGAAGCTCCAATCCGTACACCATTCCGAGCACGGTTCGTCGACGTCGCTGCGTTCGGTCGGCGAGCAGGTCGCACTGCGCGACGGCGAGACGCGCGAGATGGCGATCGACCTCGCGGGCTGGGTGCGTCAGCCCGTCGCGGTCGAACTCCGCATCGACGGCGCCGCGTGCGAGGGCACGATCCGTCTGAGCAGCGATCGCGGCGCGGACGCGAGCGGCGAGATGCAGCGGGAGTACATCGACGCGAAGTGCGACGAGAAGGGCCATGCCGAGGCATCCCTGCCCGAAGGCGAGTGGTCGAGCAGGGTCTGGGTCCGCACGGCCAGCGAGAGCTTCGATCTCCCCGGCCCGCGCTTCGCGGTCATGCGCGGGCCAGAGCCGATGCGCGTGCTGATCGACCTGCGCACCGCGCGTCGCGCGCTGCTGCTCCTCGACCCGGACGGAGCGCCGGCGCGCCATGCGCATCTCGAGCGGCGCGCCGGGGGGAACGACGGATTCGACTGCCTCGGCGGTACGGACGCCGACGGTCGCGGCACGCTCGTCGACGTGCCGCGCAGCCTTCGCCTGCTCGTGCGACGCGCCCCGCTCGCCGACGAGCGGGCCTACGCCGAGTGGTGCAACGCGCAGCGCAGCACGACCGACGGCTGGCACCGCGCCTGGCTCGACGTCGGCCTCGTCGAGCTGATCCCCGGCGGCGGCGAACCGATGACCATCCGACTTCCGCCGGAGTGGCGGGACTTGCCGAAGTAGCCGGCGCAAGGTGGCGCGACGTGGCGCAATGCGCCACCGCGTCCCCCTCACCCGAACAACGCCGCCGAGTCCACCACCCGCGGGCCGTCCTCGTCGCAGCGCGCGTGCTTGCTCGGATACAGCGCAGCACCGCCGATCTCGCCGCGCTTGTTCACGGCGTAGAAGTTGACCTGGAAGTCGGGCTTGCCGTCGGCGCGCAACAAGCGCTTCACCTTCGTGAAACGCACGAGATCCTTCAGCGCATCGAGACAGGCATCGGTCGGCGTGCGGCCGTCGGCCATGTACCGCACGACGCGGTGCGCGCCGTTGCAGAGGATCACGGCCTCGCCGCGGCCGGTCGAACCGGCGACGCCGAAGTCGTTGTCGACGTAGTTGCCGCAGCCGATCAGCGGCGAGTCGCCGACGCGGCCGGGGACCTTGAAGGCGAGACCCGAGGTCGTCGTGCAGCCGCCGACGTCGCCGTTCTGATCGACGCAGCCGACGTGGATCGTGCCGGTCTGGCGGACGTACTCCTTGCCCATCGGCCCGTTCTCCTGGGGGTCGACCCAGTCGTCCTCCTTGCTCAGGCGCTCGCGCCACTCGACCCACTCCTTGCGCGCTTTCTCGGTGAGCAGGTTCTCCTCGACGAAGCCGTGCATGCGCGCGAAGCGCAGGGCACCCTCGGCGACGAGCAGCACGTGGTCCGTGCGGCGCATCACCTTCAACGCGACCTGGGCCGGGTTCTTGATGTTCTTCAGCGCGGCGACGGCGCCGGCGAGACCCGAGCGGCCGTCCATCACGCAGGAGTCGAGCTCGACCTCGCCGTCGGCGTTGGGCAGTCCGCCGTAGCCGACGCTCGTGTCCTCCGGATCGTTCTCGACGGGTTCGACGCCGAGCACGGCGGCGTCGACCGGCGGCAGGCCGTCCTTCATCTTCTGGACGGCGATCTCGACCGACTTCAGGCCGTTGCGGCTCGAGACCGCGACGGGATGCTGCGCGCGGCGGAGCGGCGGGACGTGGAAGGACACCGGCGATGCGGCGGGCGCGAGCGTGCTTGCAGCGGCGACCGCACCGAGGAACGAGCGACGCGAGAGGGTCTCGGACATAGGACGGAATGCTAGCCCGACCGCAGCTCGACCCTGCTCACTTGGCATTACCAAGTGAACGCGCTACCGTGCCGCGCCATGACCGCGCTCGACGATCGCCGCCCTCTCGGCCTCCTCCGCGACACCGATGCCCTCTTGCGCGGTGACCTCGCCCCACCCGAGGGCCTGGCGCAGGGCGTGCTCGCCGTGCCAGTCGCGCGGATCGTGCGCGTCGGCGTCGTCGCCGGTCTTCTGGTCGGTGTCGCCGTCGGCGCCTTCGGCGTCCTGCGCGGGACCGGGCACGCGCTGCAGGTCCCGTCTTCGGCGCTCAAGGTGCCGTTCTTGTTCCTGGCGACGCTCGCGGTCACAGCGCCGTCGCTCTGCGCGTTCGCCTCGCTCGCGCGCTCGCGCCTGCACGCGGCGGCGACGTTGCGCCTGCTGACGCTCGCCTGCGCCACCGCGCTCGCGCTGACCGCGAGCTTCGCGCCGATCCGTCGTCGTGTTCGCGCTGGTCGGCGCGCAGATGGCCTGGGTGCTGCGCCCCTTCCTCGGCGCACCGGGTCTGCCGTTCGAATGGTTCCGCGCCCGCGAGTCCAACGTGTTCGCAGCGCTGCTGAACGCCGTGGGCAACCTGTTCGGTCGCTGACGATGACGGTGCTCGCCTCGTTCGACGACCTCCTCCGCGCGCGCGACGACCACGCGCCCGACCGTGCTCGCTCACCGTGGCGCACGCTGCTGCTCGCGCTGGTCGCCGGCGGCGTCGCCTACGGTCTCGCGCTCGGCGCGTACTCCGGCTCGTTCCGTCACGCGTCGTACGTCGCGCTGAAGATCCCGTTGCTGATCGCGACGTCGACCGCGCTCGCGCTCCCGGCGTTCCTCGCCGTCTGCGCGGCCGCCGGCCTCCGCGACGATCTGCCGCTCGCGCTCCGTTCCATCGCGCACGGCCAGGCGACCTTGGCACTGGTGCTCGGGGCACTCGCGCCCGTCACCGCGTTCCTCGTGCTGACCGGCGCGAGCTACGCGCAGTCGGTCGTCCAGGCCGGCGCCGCGTTCTTCGCCGCCGCGCTCTGCGCGCAGATCACGCTGCGCCGCCACGACGCACCTCTCCACGCGCGTCATCCGCGCTACCGCGACGCGCGGCTCGTCTTCGGCGTCTGCCACGCCCTGGTCGCGATCCAACTCGCGTGGCTGCTCCGTCCCTTCGTCGGCGAACCCGGCGCACCGGTGCAGTTCCTCCGCGACGATCCGTTCGGCAACGCCTTCGTCGCCGCGTTCCGTGCGGTGATCGCGGCGTTCTGAACGCTGGCCGAATCGCCGACACGGCGCGATGATCCCGCGCCGATGAAGATCGGCGTCGTCGTCGCGATGGTGTCGCTGCTCGGCGTCGGGGCCTGGCTCGTCGTCCGCGACGGCGAACCGCTCCCGCTGCGCGCCGGCGCCGAGAAGGCGGAGCTGCGCGCGGGGACGCGCCGCGGCGTGATCGAACGCCTTCCCGGCGACGACAGCTTCCGCATCGTCTTCGCCGGTGACGCTGCGCCGCCCGCCGTGCTGGACCGCGCCGAAGTCGAGCGCGCCTTCGGCAAGGACACGATCGACGAGCTGTTCCATCAGTCGCCCAACGTCCTCTTCGAGCTGTTCAACATCACGAGCTGGGCCAGCTTCGCCTGGGTCGTACTCGGGCTGCTCGGCCAGATCGCCTTCTTCCTGCGCATGCTCGCCCAGTGGATCGCCAGCGAGCGCAAGCGCGAGAGCGTCGTCCCCGAGCTGTTCTGGTGGCTCTCCCTGTTCGGCGGGATCGCGCTGTTCAGCTACTTCGTGTGGCGCAGGGACCTCGTCGGCGTGATCGGTCAGACGACCGGCGTCGTCGTCTATGCGCGCAACCTGCGCCTGATCCAGAAGCAGCGGCGACGGCTCGCGTCGTCAGCGGGCTGAGTTCGGCGCAGGCGACGGCGACGCGCTCACGGCGGTGATCACGCCGAGGTACTCCGCATCCGCGTCCGTCGCGCGCAGTCCGGCGAGCAACAGAGCTTCGTCGGCCTTCAGCGTGGCGTGCGCTTGCACCTGTTGGCGACACGCGAACGGGGCCTGCACCTTGATCTGGTCGCTGCCGCCGAGCGAGCCGCGGAGCGTGGGCAGCTCGGCGCAGTCCTCGACCGTGGTGATCGCGACGCGCAGCGCCACCGAGTCGCCGTCGAGGTCGCAGTGCAAAGTCCACACGACGCCGGCGCGCGCCTGCTCGACCAGCGGCTCGGCGAGCAGCGCCGCCGGTTGCGCGCGCAGCTCGAAACCCTTGACGAAGGCCGACGACTTGACGACCGATGCGGCGACGACGCGGCCCGGATCGCAGCGGAACACCGGGTCGTGGACCAACTCGGCGCGGCCGGCGTCGCGAAGCGCTTCGAGCGCCTGCTCGATCGATGCGGTCGGAACACGCGCGCCGATCGCCGCGTCGGCGGCGGGCCTCGCCTGCGACGCGAGATGCCGCGCACCATCGGCGAGCAAGGCCGCGGCCGCGACGCGATCGACGCGCCACAGCGCGGCCGTCACCGCGACCGGCACCAACCCGCGCGCCGCACCCTCGGGCGGCGGCGTCGGCGTGACCTCTTCGTCGGAGAGCGACTCGCCGACCGCGATGCGCCCGCGGTACTCGAGCGCGAGCCACTCGTTCGCCTGCAACGCGACGGACTGCGGAGCGGGCGGGGACGCGCACGCGCACAGCGCGGCGCAGAGGGCGATCAGGTTGCGATGCATGGGCGGCTGAGGGGTTGCGGGACGATACCGCCGCGCCCCCCTCACGCATGCACCCCCGGCGCCTCCATGCCGGTCTTCTTCACCCAGTCGACGTAGCTGCCGGGATAGACGACCGGTCGGCCGCCGTCGGGACACGCGCTGACGTCGAGGACCTTGTTGGCGAGGCCGCGCAGGAAGGTGCGGTCGTGGCTGACGAAGAGCATCGCGCCGTCGTACTTCGCGAGCGTCTCGACGAGCATCTGCTTGGTGACCAGATCGAGGTGGTTGGTCGGCTCGTCGAGGACGAGGAAGTTCGGCGGGTCGAAGAGGATCGACGCCAGCACGAGGCGTGAGCGTTCGCCGCCCGACAGGATCGCGACGCGCTTCTCGATGTCGTCGCCGCCGAACTGGAAGCCGCCGAGCAGGTTGCGCTTGGTGCCGGTGGCCTCGAGCGGGAAGCGGCGGTCGATCGTCTGCCAGACGGTGAGCGCGGGGTCGAGCAGCTCGAGCGCCTGCTGCGCGAAGTAGCCCAGCTTCACGCTGGCACCGAGGCGCACGGTGCCGGCGTCGGGTTGGGTCATGCCCGCGACCATCTTGAGCAAGGTGCTCTTGCCCGAGCCGTTCTGCCCCATCACGCACCAGCGGTCGCCGCGCTTCACCTCGAAGTCGAAGCCCCGATAGACGGCGTGCTCACCGTAGGCCTTGTGCACGCCGGCGAGCTTGACGACGTCCTCGCCGACGCGCGGCGGCTGCTTGAAGGCGAACGGGACGATCTCCTGTCGCTTGGGCGGATCGAGACGCTCTATCTTCGCGATCGCCTTCGCGCGGCTCTGCGCCTGCGCCGCCTTCGCGACGTGCGTCCCGAAGCGGTCGATGAAGCGCTGCATCTTCGCGATCATCGCGGACTGCCGCTCGAAGGCCGCCTGCTGCTGCGCGGCGCGCTCCTTCTGCATGCGCTCCATGAAGGCGTAGTTGCCGGTGTAGGAAACGAGCTCGCCGCCGTCGACGTCGATGATCCGCGTCACGACACGATCCATGAAGTCGCGGTCGTGGCAGGTCATCAGCACGGCGGCCTTGCTGTCGTGCAGCCAGGTCTCGAGCCAGAGGATCGACTCGATGTCGAGGTGGTTGGTCGGCTCGTCGAGCAGCAGCACGTCGAAAGCGCCGAGCAGGACCTTCGCCATGCCGACGCGCATCTTCCAGCCGCCCGACAACGCGCCGACGTCGTTGACGATCTGGTCGTCGCGGAAGCCGAGCCCGTGCAGGATCTCGTGCGCGCGCGCGTCGAGCTCGTAGCCGCCGAGGTGCGAGTACTCGTCCTGCACGTGGCCGTAGCGCGCGATCACCTTCTCGTAGTCGGGCGCCTCGTGATCCGCGAGACGGCCCTCGAGCACCATCAACTCGTCGTGCAGTTCACCGAGGCGCCCGCAACCGGTGATCACCTCGTCGAGCACCGTGCGGCCCGACATCTCGCTGGTGTCCTGGCGGAAGTGGCCGATCGCGAGCCGCTTGGGCACCGAGACCTCGCCCTCGTCGGGCTTCTCCTCGCCGGTGATCAGGCGGAACAGCGTCGACTTGCCCGCGCCGTTCGGCCCGACCAGCCCGACCTTCTCGCCGGGGTCCAACTGCATGGACGTCTCGACGAAGAGGATCTGGTGGCCGTGGCGTTTGGTGATGTTCTTGAGGCTGATCATCCGCGGGGTCGGCGAGGCGAAAGGGGCGAAGAGGGTAGCGTCTGCCCGGCGAAAGTCGCGGACCCGCGAACGCGCCCGGTCGCGCAGCCCAAGGCGTCCTTTCCCGCGCTGCAGGACGTCAGCGACTTCGCGTAGGCTCGCACGGATGAAGTGCATGGCAGTGCTGTTCCTGGTGGCGCCGACGGTCGCGCAACTGCCGAGGGTCGAGGATCTCCTGAGCAAGGACTGGCGAGTGCGCAACGGCGCAGCGCGGGCCATGAGTGCTGCGGAGCCGCTCGACGTCGACGGACTGCTCCGCGTGCTGCAGACCGAATGGGACGGCGATCTGCCTGTTTTCGGATTGGGCGGCGGGACCGGCGGCCCGAGACCGGAACCGCTGGAGCCGCGCGAGCGCATCCCTTTCGAGACGAGCAGGGAGATGCCGGCCGCCGGTGATTGGTGGCAACACCCACAGCCCCGCGTCACGTCCGCAGCCCACCTGGTCGTGCCCTGGAATCCGCGCGGGCTGGCCGCCTGGTTGATCGAGCAGCGTCCGGAGTGTCATGCGAGCCGCCCGGATCTGCATCTGACGCTCGACGGCGATCGCATGGCGCGGGTCTGGTTGCTGCTCGCCGCGCCGATGGAAGCTCAGATCCGCTCCGCCCTCGCCGACCCCGATACCGGTCGCCATGTCGCCCGCGCTCTTCAGCAACTGGACCGGATCCAACTGCTGTGCGATGGCTTGGCGACGGGCGACGTCCTCACACGCCGACACGTGCTCGCGCTGGACGAGGCCAAGCTGCTCGATCGCGACGACTGCCTGGCAGCCGCCGTCGAACTCATGCTGCACGACAAGGACGAAGAGGTCGCAAACCACGTCGCCCAGCTCGTGGAGAAGATCGGCAACCGAGGCATCACGGCGCTGGTGGCGGCGCTGCACGACCTCGACGCCGATGCTTCGGCACTTGCGCGCTGGTTCGGAATGCTGTGCAGGAGCCAGGACAGCTCGGCAGCGCATGCATTCGCGCTCGCGCACGTCGCCGACGAGGACCCACGATGCCGGCATCGTGCCCTCTACGTGCTGGGCAAAGCGCCGATCGCCGCATCGCTGCAGGCCGATGCCGCGAAACGTCTGTGCATGGTGCTCGAACGAACCGCCGATCGCGACACGCAACTCCTGGCCTTCGACGCACTCGGCCAGTGCGGCGCAGGTGTGACGCCGGAGCAACGTCAATGGCTGATCGCGATGCTCGAGCAACCGCCTGAGCGAGGTGTGCAAGCGCGTGCGCTCGGCTGCCTGCAGATGCTCGGTGCGGCGAGCGAAGTGCCGCTGGAGACGAAGCGATCCGTCGCGAGAACCGCCTTTCCGACGACCGCCACCTTGCTCGCACTCGCCGACGAGGGTGAGCCCGCGGCGAACGCCGTGGAGTCCCTGCTCGCCCGGTACCCGCCGGGCGTCGACACCCAGGTCGTCGCCAATCGATTCGCGCGCACTGCTCCGGGAGTGCTGCGCGACTGGCTGTCCGGCCCACCTTCGAGAATGCAGATCGCCGCGCTCGTCGCGCTGCGTTCCATGGAGCCCGACAGTGGAGTCTCCACCGCCCGACTGATCGAAGAACTCGCCACTGCACGCGGCTACTTCCGCAACCACTTCATCGCATGGCTCACCGAACGGGAGGATCTCGGCGAACAGGCAGCGCAAGTGTTCACTTGGATGGCGGCGCAGCGCGGTGCCGAGTTGCCCGCTTGCTGCAAAGCGTTCGCGGAACAGCACGCGCTGCCGACGCCACGCATGCTCGAAATCCTCGGTCCGCTACTGCGGCAGGGCTATGCCTGGGAACTGCTTCGCGACGACGATCGAGCCGCGGCGCGCGCCGCCTGCCGCGAGGCGTGCGATCTGGCCAAGGACCCCGCGACACGGGCGCGTCTCGCCGGAGCGCTGAGCAAGCTCGGCCTGGAAACCGAGCTGGACATCGAGATCGTGCTCGCGGCCCTCGACGGCGAGGATGCCCTCTGGGTCCTCGACGACATCGGAAACGCGCCGCATCTGCCGCCCCGAGTGCGCTCCCAGATCGAAGGGCGCCTCGATGACTTCAGCCTCCTCGCGCGCCATTTCGCGATCGAGGCACTGCTCGCACACCGCCCCGCGCGATGAGCGAGCCCGGTGCTCGACCGCCGCTTCGCGCGACTCGGGGTCCACCTCGAGCGGTTCTCTCCCTCAACGGCCCGAGACCAATGCGACCATCGCCGCGCCAAGGGCCCGTCCGACCAGCACGTAGGTCTCGGCATTGCCGAACTCGTGATGGCCGTGCCCGGGATGCGGCGAGTCCTCCGCCTTGCGCACGAACTCGTGCGTCGGGACGAAGACGACGGATCCGCGCCACTCCGGCAGCGCCGCCGCCGCAGCCTGCGCCGCGCGCAACGCGGCCCATTCGCCCTCCGCCGTGACCCAGGGACCGGTCAGTTCGCCGATCACGACGGGCAGCGCCGGTGCGTCGAACTCGCGGCGCAGATCGCGAATCAGGTGCGCGAGGTTCGCTTGGTACTCGGGCACCGCGACGCGCGGTTCGCAGCCGTCGTTCCAACCCTGGTACCAGACGAGGCCGGCGAGTTCGACGCGCGCGCCGGCGAGTCCGGGCAGATCGCGCGCGAGGTTGGCACAAGCGTCGCGAACCTGCTCGACCAGCTTGTTGTAGTACGGCCCGACCACGCCGCCGGCCGACGGCGGACGGAAGTCGCGGTACAGGCTCTTGCCGCCCCACGCGGTCTTGACCAGCAGCACGGGCTCCTCGAACGCATCGCCGAGTTCGTGACCGCATTGGAGCTCCGGCCCGAAGTGGTGCGGCCCGTGCGGTGAGAAGCCGACGCCGAGCGGCCCGCAGCGCAACACGCCGTCCTCGAGCCGGTAGTGGACGAAGACGTCGTCGCGCTTCGCCCAACCGCCGTTCGCGTCGATCAGGTGCGCGTAGCCCGTCTGGTCCCCCGCCGCGAGCCGCGCGAGCGTGCCCTTGCCGTCGTTGTAGTCCGCCCGGTTCCACGCCGGATCGAGGTCCGCGACCGCCGGCCCTTCCATGTTGGATTGGCCGGCGAGCACGAACACCTTCACGGTGCGCGGCGCGCTCGCGCACGCGGTCAGCGCGACGAGGAGCGGAACGATGACGGCGATCGCGTGCATCACTCACCCACGGATCAGTCGCGGAACTCGACGTGCACCTCGCGCACGACGACGTCCGCGCTCAAGGTGCGGTCGATCGAGAGGCGCCAGCGGAAGCCGAGACGCGCGTCGGCTTCGAGACTGCCGCGGCTCGGATCGAAGGCGCCGACCTGCGCGTGCCAGCGGCCGATGCGCGGCTCTGCGAGCAAGGCGCCCGCGAGGTCGGTGTCGGCACCCTGCACGAGGAAGACCAGCGGCGCCGAGCCTTCCGCGGCGGGCGGGCCGAGCGTGGGATCGTCGCTGAAGACGCGCGGGATCCCATCGACGTCGGCGCGCACGACATAGCGCACCCACAACGGAGCAGTCAGCGCCCCGCACGAGACCCACACGCTCTGGAACCCCGCGCGTTGGTCGCGCTCGACGAGCACGCCCGCGTTGTCCGCGACGGCCGGCGGTTCGACGGTCCCGAGGCTCGGCAAGCTCGGCGCCTGGTTCGGCGTCTCGACGCGCAGGAAGCCCGCGCCGCCGATGCCGCCACCGGCACTCGCGCGGAAGACGCCGCTGGCGTAGCGCCCGCCATCGCCGCCCCGCACGTCGATCGCGCCGTTCATCGCGCGCGCTCCGACGACCTGCAGCAGGATCGTCCCGCCGCTCCCGCCGCCGCCGGGAGTCGGCGCACCTCTCGTGTTCGCGGTGGCCAGGCTGACCACGGCCGCCGAGCCTCCGCGGACGTCGATGCGTGAGCCCGTGAGCGCGTCGAAGTCACCGCCGACACTCAAGCGAATCGCGCCGCCACCGCCGCCGCCCGCCGAGCCGGAGCGGTACTTGAAGACCTCGCCGGTCTGCGAGAACAAGGGCTGGCTCGCACCCCCGCCGCCACCCGCGCCGCCGACGAGGTAGTAGTCGCTCGAGCTCACGCCGAAGGGCAAGGGCCCGAACGCCACCGCCATGCCGCCGCTCGCCGAAGGACCGCGCCGCAGGGGGTTGGTGTTGGGATTGGGGTTGTTGACCGAACCCGCCTCCGTGCAGGTGCCCGCGCCACCGGCGACGACGAAGCCGCCGCCACCGCCGGACGCCGCACATTCGAGGTCGAAGTTGAACGAGCCGGGGTCGTTGAAGCGCAGCTGTGCGTGATCCCCGTGCGCGGGGAACAGCGACGAGCCATGACCGGGGGTGCCCGACACGGCGCCGCTGAGCACGTGTCCCGCCGGCACCTGCAGCGCCTCGCCGTCGAATCCGTTGAAGTTGTTGAACGCCGGCTGGTTCGGATTGCCGGTGCCATCGCAGCCGAAGGCGCCCGCGCCGCCGCGCCCGCCGCTCGGACCACCGCGGCCGGCCGCCTGTCCGGGCCAACCGCCCGCGCCGTGACCGATCGGCGCCTTGATCGCGAACGTTGCAATCGGCGACTCGCCCGCGCCGAGCAGCGTGCCCTCGATGCGGCATTCACCGCGCACATGCAGGCGAACGGGCTTGCTGCCGGTGAACTCGACGGTGATCCCGGCAGGCACGACGAAGCTGGTGAAGAAGAACGTGCCGTCGCTGACGGTCACGTCGCTCGCACTCGCCGTCGACGGCTTCGCCGTGATGCGTTGGCTGTCGGTCGAGAACAACCAGTGCGTCGCGCTCGACGGCTGGCCGTCGCTCAATGCGAAGTCGCCGTGGCGCCCATCGCCGCCGAGCTCCGCGAAGCTGCCCGCGCCGCCGATCCATGCGCCGCCCGACTGTGCGCGGTCCATCAAGGCCTCGCTCGTGAAGTCGAAGCTCCGCTGACGGTTGGCGAGGGTCCCGATCTGCGCGACGAGCGCCTGGCTGAACGCGATGCCGGCCGGCGACGCGGCGACACCTTGGAACACGAAGCGCACGCCGTCGAGGTTCGCTGTGATCGGTACCGGCAACTGCGCCGACGCGATGCTGCCGCCCGCGTCGAACACGCCCATCGCGACGAACTCGGGGTCCGTGGAATAGAGCGAGCAGCCCGGGAAGCCGAAGCGGGAGAGATCCGCCGGAACGACGCGACCGACGTCCACGCCGAGCAAGGCGATCCCGCCGGGGTGGCCGCCGCGCATCGCGAAGGTCACGCCGCGGCCGCCGATCGCGGGCACGCCGAGCGCGAAGAGCTCGAGCGGCGCCGGCCCGCAGCCGACGCCGAGTTCGCCGACGCTCGCGCGGTATCGCGTCGCCGCCCCGCCGGCGACGATCGCCGCGACGTCGCTCGCGCTCAGCGCCGTCGCGTAGACCTGCAGCTCGTCGAGCGTCCCGGCCAGCGGACAGCAGAGCGAGCGCGTGCCGCCGAGCGAGATCGTGTCGAAGGGATAGCCGCCGTAGGCCGGAGTCCGCGCGCCGCGCACGCCGAAGCGGTCGTCGAAGTTCGCGGGGTCGAGTACGCCGTCGAGGTAGAGCCGTCCCTGACCGGCCTGTTCGACGTACGCGAGGTGATGCCACGCGCCGTCGAAGGCGACGCCCTGCGACGTGCGCGTCGAAGCAACCGCCGCGTCGTTGCGTACGCGTAGTTGCACGCGACCCGCGGTGCCGAGCGAGGCCCTCCCGCTGCCGATCGCGAACGCGGTCGACGTCGCCGTGCTGCTGCCGAGGGCGAGCACGACCTGGTCATCCCCCGGCGCCGCGCGAACCCAGACGCACACCGAGAACGCCTCGCCGCCGCCGGTGAAGAACGGCAGGCCGTTCGCCGGGGCGAACTCGACGACGTCGTCCACGCCGTCGAAGCGCAACGCGTTGCCGAAGCGACCGACGACCCACTGCGCCGGGTCGTTGGTGAAGTTGCGCAGCACGCCGTGATTGCCGCGGGCACTGCTGTCGATCGCGGCGAAACCGCTGCTCGAATCGAAGTTCCAGATACCGAGCTGCGGCGACTGGGCTGATGCGGATACGGCAAACACCGACACCGCGACGAACGAACGCGCGAGCATGGGGCAGGTCCTCTCTCTGGGAGACCGGGGGCCGGCGGATGATAGCCGTCGCGCCCTCGCCCGATGAATCGGACCGCGCGCCGCGGGAATCCCGCGCGCGGATTGCGCCTCGTGGCGATCCGGCTTCCGGCGCACGACGCACCGGACCCGGCGGCAACCGCCATGTCCAACTCGCCGCGACCGTTTGCAGCGATCCTCGTGTGCCTCGCACTCGCCGACTGCGCCCAGATCCCCGGCGTGCCGCCGCCGCCGGACTGGACCATCGAGGTGCAGCAGCGACTCGGTGCACCGACCTGCACCGGGTTTCCGGACCTCGCGCCGGGCATCGTCGCCCCCGGCAACAGCATCGAGTCGGGCGAGTTCTCGATCGACGTCCGGGCGCCGTATCCGCAACTCGTCGGGTCGGTCTGGACCTATCCGGCTCCGGGCCACGCCGTACTCGATTCGCACCCGGGCGCCGGCGGCAGCGGCATCGCCGTGTTCACCGACAACGCGGTGCTCGCGTTCGACGTTCCGCCGCGCACGCGCCTCGTCCGGATGAAGCTCGCCCATCACGGCGGCTGGTGGCAGTACGCGATCAACGACAACGTCGACCCGATCCTGCCGCCGCCGGCGAGCATCCTCGTGAATCCCAAGGTCACGCCCGGCAGCGTGTTCACCTGGTTCGTGCCGTCCGCCGCCGACCCGCGCTTCGGCGAACTGTGGCTCTACGGCTGCATCCGCGACTTCGCGCTCGGCGGTCAGGAACTCGCGGTCGACGACGTCTGCATCCTCGCCGACGACTGCCAGGCGACGGTCTCGGCGCTGTTCCGCGGGCCTTTCGCGCTGGCACCGGCGTCGCAGGCCTTCGCGGACTTCCGTGGCACGCGCGGCATCGAGGTCGCTTCACTGTCGGAAGAGCCGCGACGGCTGCTCGCGATGACCCTTCACGACGTGCTTCCCTCGCGCGACGGTTTCGTCGAAGCGCGGGTCTACCAGGCCGTGGGGATGGGCAAGTTCCAGCTCGTCGCGCGGGCGGAGACCGCCGTGGCGGCGTCGGCCACGCCGCGCGACGTCGTGGTGCCGTTCCCGCACGACGTGGTGGCCTTCCGCTTCGCCACGAAGTACCGCCTCGCGTTCCTCGTCCGGACCGAGGACGGCATGCCGGTCCAGGTGCTGCAGCAGAACGTCGGGTACGGACCGCACCACCTCGAGTCCGCGGCGTACTTCTTCGTCGACCGCAGCTTCGCGACCGCGGGCGACGGACTGCCCGACCAATACGACCCCTTCGCGGTGCCGAAGATCTCGGTGACGACGATCTGCGATTGAGCATCGCGCTCACGGCACCTGCTGGATCACGATCCGCAGGGCCGGGCTCATCGCGCCCAGTCCGTTCGGCGCGCGCGAGTCGACGACGATCCACTGCACGAACAACACGACCCCGGTGAGCGAGTTGTCGGCGGGGATCGGCATCGAGACCATCGCGTGGCCGAGCCCGTTGCCGCCGCCGCTGGTCGCTGCGCTGAACAGCACGTCGCCGGAGACGAGCACGCTGCAGCCGGCGAAGCCGACGGGCGTGGCGTCGAAGGGCAGCGGCACACCGCGCCAGTCGGTGTCGGAGAAGCCGACCATCAACAGCGCCGGTGCGTTGCTCGCGGCGCACGACAACGAGATCCCGAAGTCGGGGACGCCGACCGAGAACGGCGTCCCGCCGAAGGTCTCGATGCGCGGGAAGAAGCCGCCCGCGCCGGGGCAGCCGATGCCGAAGCGACTCGATCCCTGTGGCACGCCGAAGCGCGACAGCGCGCGCACGCGACCCGGACCGCCCCCCGGCGCGCCGACGACGAGATCCTGCAGGCAATCGCCGTCGACGTCGCCGGCGGCGAGACCGTCGCCGAGCCGCGCGAACGAGAGGTCCTGACCGGCGATGACCAGCAACCGCGCCCCCGTCGCGCCGGAGAGCAGGTCGACGCGACCCTGATCGGACGTCGCGGTGTCGGCGCGCGGCGCGCCGACGAGCAACTCGCTGCGCGCGTCGCCGTCGAGGTCGACGGTCGCCGCGAGCGCGGCGCCGAAGGTCTCGCCGTTCGTCGAACCGGCGATCGTGCGCAACGTCGCGCCGCTCGCCCCCGACACGAAGCGCACGCGACCGCGATCGACGGCGACCAGTCCGTCGAAGTCGGGCGCGCCGCACGCGAGATCGCCGACGCCGTCGCCGTCGACGTCGCCGAGCGCGGCGAGCGCCGCGCCGAAGTGCTCCTCCGCTTCGCCGCCGAACAGGGTCCGGATCGGCGCGCCGTTCGCGCCGCTGACGATCTGCACGGCGCCGCTGTCGATCAGGCTGCCCGACGCGTCCGCGCTCTTCGCGCCGATCGCGACGTCGGGAACACCGTCGCCGTTCACGTCGCCCGGTCCGGCGATCGCGTCGCCGAGCCCGTCGTGCTGACCCGCACCGTCGACGGTCCACAGCGTCGCGCCGTCGCGCCCCGAGAACACCGTCGCGCGACCCTGCCGGCCGATGCCGTTGTCGATCTCGCCCGGCGCACCGATCGCGAAGTCCTGCGTGCCGTCGGCGTCCACGTCGCCGACGAAGGCCACCGCGGCGCCCGAGCGCGCGTTCGAGGTCGGCCTGATGCCCGGCGACGGACCACGGCGGAAGGTCGTCTCGACCATCGCGGTGGTCTGCACGCGGTCCGCTCCCGGCACGCCCACGACGAGTCCGAAACGGTATGCCTCGCTCGTCGGATCGCCCGCGCTGCACAAGGCACCGCCGAGCCGGAAGCCCGGGTTCCCGACGAAGAGGTGGCCGAGCGAGCGGCCGTCGACTCCGGAGTGCACGCGCACGTGGCCGTGGGCGTTGGTGAACGACGCGACCGCGTAGTCGGGTTGCACGTCGCCGTCGACGTCGCCGATGCAGGCGAGCGTCGAGCCGGTGCCCGCGGCGTTGCCGAGCCCGCCGATCGTCGTGATCACCGAGCCGCCGCTCGACACCACCCAGACCGCGCCCTGCCCGTTCGCGCCGGAGTTCGGCGCACCGACGGCGAACGAGCGGTTGCCGGCCGTGCCGAAGCTCGCGCTCGCGACCGCGTAGCCGAAGAGGTCGTCCGTCGCGGGCGACGGATTCGAAACGGTGCGGACCAACGAACCGTCGCGCAGGCTGAACGCGCGGACCTGGCCCGCGGCGGCGACCGCGCCGACCGTCGCGCGCGGAACTCCGACGAGCAGGTCGTGCGCGCCGAGCAGCGTGTCCGCGGCCGAGTTGCCGATCGCGAGCGCGAAGCCGAAGTGTTCGGCGCGGATGCCTTCGAGGGTGAACAGCAGAGCGCCGGTCTGCGCGACGAAGACCTTCACGTAGCCGAACGCGCGGCGTCCGCCCGGGAGGTCCGCGAGCGGCGCCGCGACCGCGATCAGCGATCCCTCGAAGCACCGTCGAGCGTGCGCACGAGCGCGCCGTTCACGCCCGAGAAGACGCGGACCTGCCCGGCGCCGGTCCCGCCGGCGAACGCGGCGGGATCGCCGATCGCGTAGTCGGGGACGCGATCGCCGTCGATGTCGCCGAGCCCCGCGAGCGTCGCGCCGAATCGATCGTGGACGCGGCGATCGCCGGCGTGCACGCGCAGGACGCCTCCCGATCGGCCGGAGAGCAGGACGGCGCGACCGACCACGTTCGGATCGAGCGCCGCACCGGGCGCGCCGACCAGGAAGTCGGGGAAGAGATCGCCGTCGACGTCGCCGACGTTCGCGACCGCCGCGCCGAACTCCTCGTTCGCGACTCCGCCGTCGAGCAGCCGCGCCGGCGCGAGCCACGCGAGAAGCGTCGTTCCCACCGAAGGGATCGTCGGCGTGCCGATCACCCCGCTCGCGGGCGCGCCGGCGAGCAGGCGCGTGCAGCCGTCGTGGACCTGCGCCGTGAGACGCGTGCCGAGTTCGAACACCGTCAACCCGGACGGCGCGACGAGTCCGCTCGTCCCCGGGATCGCGAGCAGCGGAGCCCCGGTGAGCGCGTCGAAGACGCGCACCTGCCCGCCGCCCGCGCCGAGTCGCACTCCCACCGCGAGGTCCGCGACGCGATCGCGATCGAGATCGCCGGTCACGGCGACCGCCTCACCGAAGCGTTCGGGGGTCGTGAGACCGTCGGCCTGGAAGATCGGATAGGTCTGCGAGACGGCATGGCCCGCGAGGAGGGTCGCGGCGAGAGCCCATAGGCGAGACGGCGTGGTCATCGCGCGGACGGACGCGGAATCGCGACCGCGACCGACACGCCGGCGCGGAATCCGTGTCTGGGGGCGGCGGACGCGGTCCATCAGGCGACCGCGGGCCCTGCGCCCGCACCCGATCCCAAGACCTCCGACACGGACCGCCCCCATGAACTCGAATCCTCGCCTCCTCACCGGCCTCGCGGCCGCCTTCGCCGTCACCGCCCTGCCGCTCGGCGCGCAGTCGATCCAATCGACCTTCACGCCCGCGCACGTGCGAGGCTCGGGCATGCCGGCCGTGCGCAGCTCCGCGGTCGCGCTCGGCGACATGAGCGGCGACGGCAAGCTCGACCTCGTCGCCGTGCACAGCGCGACCGACCTGGTCTCGATCCACGACAACGACGGCGCCGGGGTCTTTCCCTACAACAACACGGCGAATGCCGCGGTCCCCGACGCGTGGGACGTGGTGACCGTCGATCTCGACGGGCTGTTCCGGCGCGACGTCGTCGTCGCGCAGCGCTCGCCGAGCAACTCGATCGCGATCGGGTTGAGCACGACCGCGGCGGGCGCCTATGGCTTCTCCGGTCAAGGCTTCGCGACCGGCGGCGACACGATCGCCGTGCTCGAGTTCGACGTCGACGGCGACGGCGATCGCGACGTCGCCGCGCTGACGCGGACCCCGAACGCGGTGGTCGTGTTCCGCAACGACGGCACGACGCTCGGCGTGATCGCGATGACGCCCACGACGCTCGCGCTCCCGCCGTTCCCTGCCGTGAACGCGTTCTGCACCGGCGACTTCAACGGCGACGCCCTCCCGGACCTCGCGGTCGCCTTCGGCGGCATCGGTGCGCTGGCCGGCTTCCTGAACACGACCGCGCCGCGCGACGGGGCGGTTCGGCGAACCTCTCGGTGCTGCAGAACAGCGGCCTCGTGATCGGCTGGCCGAACAGCGTGGGATTCGTCGCGCAGCCGCCGGTCGCGCTGCTCGCCGGCGCCGTGCCGACGGCGATCACCTCGGGAGACATCGGGCTCGACGGCGATCTCGACCTCGTCGTCACGATGCGCCCGAGCAACCTCCAGCCCGCGATCAACCTCGTCATCTGGGGCAACGACGGCAGCGGCGCCTTCCCGAGCGGCAACGGCTTCGCGACCGGCCCCGGCCCGGTGGACGTCGCGATCGGCGACGTCGATCACGACCACGACCTGGACCTCGCGACGGCGAACTGGAACGGCGACACGCCGGACCCCGACGCCGACCTCACGATCCTGCGCAACGACTTCGCCACCGGCACCTGCTGCCACGACTTCCTCGCCGGAGTCGACGACGCGTTCGCGACGACGGTCGCACCGTTCTCCGAGGTCTCCTGCCCGCGTTCGCCGCTCGCGGCGTGGCTCGCGCCGCGGCGCGACTTCGACGGCGCCGCGCTGTCGAACCTCGGCTTCGGCCACACCTTCATGCAGCTCCCCGGGCGCATCATCGAGGCGACGCTCACGCTCGAGGTGACCTGGGACGGGGCGAACAACCTCAACGACAGGCTGAGCCTCGCCTGGGACGGCGGGGTCTTCGGCCCGATGTGCTGGACGGTTCCGCTGAGCCAGCTCATCGACCCGGTCGGCAACGACATCAGCGGCACCGTCACGCTCGACCTCGGCTCGCTGCCGGGCGGCTTGGACCTGCGGCCATGGTTGAACGCAACCGGCATGCTCGACGTCGCGATCGAGGACGACACGCTCGTCGATCACCTGCACCTGCACCTCGTCACGAGCTGCCCCGGCGGCTGTTCGTGCACCGAAGCGGAAGCCGAGCTCGGGCTCAGCGTGACCCCGCTCGTCCTCGGCGGAGTCGCAAACTTCACGATCACCGGTGCGCCGCCCTTCAGCATCACGGCACTTCTCGTCGGCGCGGGCGTCGGCTGCTCCGGATTCCCCGGGCTCTGCCTGAACCCATACATCGACGCACTCGCGGTCGTGATGGCCGATGGCAGCGGCACCGCGACCTACCCCATCACGCTGCCGACGGGCTTGCTCTTGCCGCCGTGCATGCTGATCCACACGCAGGCCGTCGCGATCGATCCGCCCCTGATGGGGATGCACTGGTCGTGCACGCTGTCCACGTACACCTATGCCAACTGATCCGTTGATCGCCGCGCAGCACCGGTATCCTGCGCCGCCGTCCATGGACGATGCACGACTCGATCTGGACGTGCTGGTCGCCGGCGGCGGACCGGCGGGCGCGATGCTCGCCGGTCTGCTCGCGCGCCGCGGCCGGCGCGTCGCGCTCGCCGACGACGGCCGGCGCCGCTTCTCGGTACCGGCGGAGACGATCCAACCGGGCGCGCTGCGGATGTTCGCGCGCATGGGGATCGCCGATGCGCTGGTGGCGATCACCACGAGCGGCACCTTGCGACGCGGCTCGATCTGGGAGAGCGACGAACTGCGCTGGCAGGCGCCGGACGAGCCCGGGTTGCGCGTCCTCCGCGGTCCCTTCGACACCGATCTCCGCGCGTGGGCGCGACGCATGGGTGCCGTCGTCTTCGAGCGCACGCACGTGCAGGGTCCCTTGCCCGACTCGCCGTCGGCGGAGATCACGCTCGCGGACGCCGCCGGCGCGACGCGGCGCGTGCGCACGCGCGAGGTCGCGATCGCCGCCGGTGGACGCAGCGCGCGTGCGCTCGTGCCGATCGAGGTCGTCGACCAACGCCCCGCCAACGCGGTGCTGGGTCTCGTCGGCGAGAGTCGACCCCAGCCGATGGACGCCGAGATCGTCGAAGCGGTCCCCGACGGCTGGCTCTGGTCCATGCCGCTTCACGACGGTCGCCTCAGCCTCGGCGTGTTCGCCGACGTGCGCCTGCTCACGTCGCTCGGAACGCGCGTCGCACTCCGCCGGCTGCTCGCCTGCGCGCGCGGACCCGCGGCCGGGTTGACGAGCGACCACCTGCGTCGCGCGGGTCGAGTCCTGCCCGCGCTCCGCACGACGACCGCGCGGTGCTTCCTCGTCGGCGACGCCGCTTCGGGGATCGATCCGCTGTCGAGCCAGGGCATCGAGAAGGCGATCGCGTCGGCGGAGGACGCCGCGGCGGCCTTGCACACCGTGCTCGACGAGCCGGACCAGAAGGATGCGCTTCTCGCGCACCACGCGCGGTGGGAAGCCGGCCTCTGGCGTGCTCATGCGCGCACGACGGCGGGTTACCACGCCCGCGCGCGCTTCGGTCACGAGCCGTTCTGGGCAGAACGATCCCGCTCGCTTCCCGAGCGCGAGCCGCTGCGCGTCGACGCGGACGAGTTCCTCGTCGTCCGCGACGACCTGCGCCGCACGCAGGTGCTCCGTCGCTCCGGCGAACGCTTCGTCAAGGAGGACGGCGTGATCGCTCCCGACGACGGCGAACCGCTCTCCCGCCTCGGGACGGTGCCGATCCCGCCGCTGCTCGCCGCCTTCGCCGAGCCGACCTCGCTCGCCGAGGGCGTCGACCGCGCCGGCCGCGATCCGCGCGTCTTCGTGTTGCCGCGCGCCGCGGTGCTCGATGCAGCGCGCGAGCTGCTGAGGCGAGGCGTGCTCAGCCTCGCGCGCGTGACGCGAGATGCCCGGTGACGTTCGCGGCGGCGAAACTCTCGCCGCGGGCGCGCGGCGCGGGGAGTGCGCCGAACGACGGCGCGACACCCGACGCGAACCACAGCTCGCGGTCGCCGCGGCGGCGCCGCTGCGGCAGCGCGCGCGCGAGATTGGGATCGACGACGACGCCGTCCGCGCCCGAGAGCGCGCCGGGCCAACACGGCAGTCCTTGCAGCGAAGCCGGCGCGACGATCCGCGCCCCGCACGCCTGCGCGCGGGCGATGCCGGCCGCGAACGCGTCGCGTAGCGCGAGGTCGGTCACGCCGAAGCTCACGTTGACGAAGTCGGGAGACGTCGCGAGCGCGGCGTCGATCCCGCGCAGGAGTTCGGCCGGATCGCAGCGATCGCCGTCGAGGAGCACGGCGATCGCGACGAGTTCCGCCTCGGGCGCGAGTGCCAGGATCGCCGCGGCCATCCAGGTGCCGTGACCGAGGCGGTCGCGCAACGCGTCGGGCTCGCCCCGCAGGGTCTTGCCTCGCAACCCGGGATGCGCCGGATCGACGCCGCTGTCGACCAGCGCGACGCGCACGTGACCGCGCGCGGGCGCGTCACCCATCGACGACGTGGATCTGCCCGTAGATCTCGCCGTCGAGTTCGACGGACTTGAGCCGCTTGCACTGCGCGTCGAAGACCTCGAAGTCGCTGCCGGCGACGCCGACGTAGAGCTTGCTGCCGTCGGGCGAGATCGCGACGAGGCTCCGCCGCGGACGGAACTGCTCGTAGCCCTCGGC
Source organism: Planctomycetota bacterium (assembly GCA_016235155.1). GTDB lineage: Bacteria > Planctomycetota > UBA1135 > UBA1135 > UBA2386 > JACRLW01. The sequence goes on along the minus strand of JACRLW010000010.1, from coordinate 10,506 downwards.
GAGGCGCTTGCCGTTCGTGAGGTCGAAGACCTGCAGGCGCGAGCCGCGATCGCTCCGCTCGCCGAAGCCGCCGCTCATCCTCGCGCCGCGTGTGCCGCCGGCGCTGATCTCCATCCCCCAGCCGCCCTGCTCGTTCCCCCACTCGACGACCTCCTTGACCTGGTTCGTCACGAGGTCGAGCTCCATCACGCCCCAGGTCGTGCGGTTCTTCTGCACCGGATCGGTCGACGTGAACAGCGCGCGGTAGCGCTTGGGGTCGCGCCCGCGCAGCAGGTCCTCGCCGGACAGGCGCAGCGGCCCGGCGCCGGCGAAGCGCGGCGTGTGCAGGTCGATGCGCGCCGTCTCCTTGTTCGTCTCCGGATCGACGATCGACAGGTCGCCGTCCTCGGTGCCGACGTGCCAGCTCTTCCCGTCAGGCGAGATGCGCGCACCGTTGCGGATCGCCTTGGGGAGCTGCTTCAGCTTCTTCTCGACCTTCTTCGTGGCGACGTCGTACAGCAGCCACTCGGACGGCTCGAAGGAGAAGCGGTCGATCTCCTTCTTGATGCGGTCGGTGCGCACGTACCACTTCGCGCCGCCGGGGATCTCCATCAGCGAGCGGACGCGGATCACGAAGCCCTCCTCCGTGAACACGTGTTCGTCGGCGACCTCGCCCTTCTGCAGGTCGACGACCTCGATCTTCGACTGCCGGTCGGTGACGACGAACATGCGTCGCTGGTCGTGCGCGAGCTCGACGTTCCAGAACATCCCGCCGCGCAACTTCACCTTGCGCAGCACCTGGTCGGTGACCGGGTCGAATTGCGTCAGGAAGTCGGGGTAGGTCGCGAACCAGAACGTGGCGCGCGGCGCGGCGGTCGCCGAGTCCTGCGGCGTCGACGCGCACGCGACGACGAGGCCGAGCAGGATCGCGGCGGGAGAGAGCCAGGAGGAACGAGGCATCACGGGAACACGAGGTCGATCGACTTCCAGTCGTTCATCGGAGCACCGCACGATGCGGTCCAGCCCGGCGCGTTCGACACGCCGTCGGGCACCTGCGCCGGCCAGTAGCAGGTGTGGTAGCAGTCGTAGAGGTCGCGCTCGATCGGCTGGCAGAGGCCATGCGTACCGCCGCCGCTGTCGACCTCCCAGCCGGGCGCGAAGATCGTCGTGCAGCCGAAGGGGTACTGGGTCGGCGGCGGATCGGTGGTCAGCGCCTGCGCGGCGCCGCGCGTGCGGTCGACGAGCGCGACGAGTCGGCGGGCTTTCTGGTTGAGGGGGATGACGTGCTTCATGCCGATTCGAACCTCAGGAAGAAGCGTGGGTTGCCGGCGGCGATCCGCGCGTAGGCCGACAGACCGATGTCCGTCCAGCCGCGGATCCACTCGCAGGCGTGAAGGTTGGGGCGGGTCGCCTCGCCGAAGCGCACGTGCGCTTCGTGGTAGCAGCCGCCCGCGCAGAGCGGGCGCGCGAAGCAGGTGTTGCAGTCGGTCTTGTTGTCGACGTGGCCCGCGCGGAGGAAGGCGGTGCGCGCGGCTTCGTCGATGCCGTTCACGACGTCGCCGACGCCGTGGCTCTCGGACTCGGCGAAGCGATGGCAGAGTCCGAGATCGCCCGCGGTCGACACGCCGAGCAGCCCGAGTCCCGCACCGCAGGGGTGCGCCTTGTTCACGCCGTGATGCAACTCGCGCAGGAGGTCGTTCAGGTTCGCGAAGCCGCAGGCCTCGTCGCGCAGCGCCGCGCTCACGTGTTCCTCCGCGAGCGCGCTGAACTCCGCGAGCATCTGGTCGTACGCCGCTCCCGGCAGCGCGTAGTCGCGCGACGGATCGGCGGTCACCGGCGCGAAGCCGACCTCGTCGAAGCCGAGTTCCTGCGTGAGGTAGCGGAAGGTGTCGAGGACGGACGTCGCATCGCGCGTGAGCGTGACGCGCGCGCCGATCGGCCGGCCGCGCGCCGCCTTGTTCCGATCGACGAGGTAGCGGATGCGCGGCGCGATCACGTCGAAGGAGCCCTTGCCGCTCTTGAACACGCGGTGGCGGTCCTGCTGGCTGCGGTCGCCGTCGATCGAAACCGTGATCCCGAAGCGATGCGCGACGAGCAGTTCGACGACGTCCGGCTCGAGGAGCGTCGCGTTGGTCGTCAACGCGAAGTGCACGCGCTTGTTGTGCTCCTTGCCCCGCGCATTGGCGTGCTCGACCGCGGCGAGGATCGCCGGCACGTTGAGCAGCGTCTCGCCGCCGAAGAACGTGATCGCGACCTGCGGCCGCTCGCCCGCGTTCTCGAACAGGAAGTCGATCGACTGCCGCGCGGTCTCGTCGCTCATGCGCGGCGGCGCCTTGCTCGCGCGACCCGGTCCGAGCTTGTCCTCGCCGTACTCGTAGCAGTAGGTGCACGAGAGGTTGCACTTGTTGGTGACGTTGAGGACCAGAGTCGCGAGCGGGAACGGCATCGGCGGCAGGTCCGCCGCCGGGACCCGCGCTTCGCCGGCCGGACGGATCAGCCCGAGCTCGACCAGTTCGCGCAGCGTCGCCTCGCCGTCGTCGCACGCGGCCAGCGCGAGTCCGTCCTGCGCCTCGCGGCCCTCGCCCGCGAACGCGTCGAGCAGCGAAGCCGCGCCGGCGTCGATCGCGAGGATCGCGGCCGAGGGCTGCGCGTACACGAAGCGATGGCCCTTGCCGTCACCGCCATCGCCGTCGCCGAAGCGACGGTGGACCACGGTGCGGAGCTTCATCGGTCCTCCCACTCGAGGCTGTTCCAGCGCGCGTACAGGGGCACCGACACCAACAGGTGACCGCGCGCGTGGAAGGTGGTGCTCGCCATCGCCGGCACGAGCGGAGCTTCGCCCGGTGCGTCCTTTTGGCGCCGCACCGGCACCTCGATCGTCACGGTCGCCTCCGCGAACACGTCGCCGACGTTGTTCGCCTGCCATTTGCGCGAGGGGTTGGGCCCGTCGACCGCCGGCGTGAACAGGCCGGTGGTCTCGTCGATCGCGCCGACGAACTTCACGTCGTCGTCGTCGTCGCGCACGACGAACTCCGCCAGCGACCAACGCGCGGGCACCGTCATCAGATCGACGTCGTCTTGGGTGTAGGGCTTGCCGTCCTTGCCGCGATGGACCGCGATCGCCTCGAAGCGCTCGAACTGCGGCGGGTGCTTCGCGCCGCCGACGCGCGCGAGCCCCTGCACGGGCGACACGCGCACGTAATCGACCGCGTCGTAGAGCTCGATCGCCGCGCGACCGGGGTCCGCGCCGAACGACACGACGCGCGTGCCGCACTCCGCGTCGGGCGCGACGTCGACCGTGACGCGCGCGAGCGTCGCCGAGACGCGCTCGACGGCCGTGACGGTCACGCCGGCACCGGCGTGGAAGTCCGTCGCCGTGAGCGGATCGGGGAAGGCGCAGCCGTGCACGTCGAGCACGCGTCCCTGGCTCGGCACGGTGACGTGCCGCGGCACGATCGCGAACACCGCCGGCGACGGGATGCGCCGCAGCAGCTCGACTTCGACGCCGAGCTCGTCGTAGGCCCCGGTGAAGAGCCGGCCCTTCAGCGACTTCCAGCCCTCGTCGAGCAGCAGGACCTCGCGCCAGGTGCGGCCGCTCTCGCCCGGTTCCTTGCTCGAGCCGCGCCAGGAGTAGCCGGCGTACAGCAAGCCCTTGCCGTTGCGTTCGAGCGCGCTGCCGTCGGCGAAGCGGAGGTTCCACGCGACGTCGTACTCGTCGGCGGCCGTGCGCGTGAGCGTGACCGTGCCGACGCCGTCGCCGCGGCCGACTTCGTGCGCGATCGCCGTCCACTCGCCCGCGAGCGGGACCTCGCGGCGATGGATCACCCACTGCTCCCATCGCGGCGTGAACAAGGGTTGCTGCTCGGCGAGGCGCGCGAGGATGCGATCGCCGCGGTCGTTGCCGCCGGACCGACGCTGGGCGTCGCCGCCGCCGCCGCCGCCGCCACCGCCGCCTTGCATCGACGCCGCCGCGCCGCTGCCTTGGCCCGCGCCGGCGGGACCGCCGCGACCCCGTCGATCCGATTCCTCCGGCGGCGGACCGCCGCCCATCTGTCCGCGCGAGAGCGGGAAGTACGCGACGTGCGTCGCGCGCAGGAGCTGCCACTCTTCCTGGTCGCGTTGCTGGATCAACACGCGGCCGAGCGGGTGGCACACCGAGCAGGTCTGCCGGAACTCCTCGTCGAAGCTCTCCTCGCTCCAGTGCACGCGGCGTTCGCTCTCCCAGTGCCCGCGCTCCGCCTCCTCGCGCGTGAGCCCGTGGTCGTTGCTCAGGTAGCGCACGATCTGCTTGGCCTCGTCGGGCGTCACCTTGACCTCGTTGAGGCGGATCATCCGCTTGACGGTCTCCGACCAACCCTCGGGCGCCTTGCGCTCGTAGCTGATGCGCGTCATGTGGCCGCGCTCGTCCTGCGCGTGACAGCGCGAGCAATGCGTGAGCACGAGCGGAAACGTGACCGGGATGCCCTTGCGCGGCTCCTTCTTCTCCTCCTCCTCGTCGGGCTTGTCCTTCTTGGCCGGATCCTGCCGGGCTTCGCCCTGCGGATGTCCGGGCGGGACGACGCGCGCCGGCTCCTGCGCCGTGACGGACGGCGCGAGCGCGGCGAGCGCGGCGAGCGCGGCGAACGCGAGGGCGGCGGCGGCGAGGACGCGGAAGGGCGGAGCGAGGGCGCGCACGGCGCGGGACCTTATCACCGCCGCGCGGCGCGATCACACTCCCGGCGCCGCGACGAAGAGCCGGCGGAAGGGACCGTCGCGCGCGCTCAGTTCGGCCGGCGTGCCCGATTCGATGATGCGGCCGCCGTCCATCACGCAGATGCGGTCGACCCAGGCGACGGCCTCCGGGCGCTGCTCGACGATCAGGAGCGCGACGCCGGCGAGTCGCTCGCGCAGTCGCTGCGCGAGTGCCCGCGCCGCGGCGGGATCCAGGAAGGCCGACGGTTCGTCGAGCACGACGAACGGCGTGCTCCTGGCGAGAACGCGGGCCAGCGCGCGCGCGAGCAGGAGCCGCCGCCATTCCCCCGCGCTGAGTTCCACGCCGTCCTGGAAGCGCCGTCCGAGCATCGTGTCGAGGCCGTGCGGAAGCGCCGCGCCGCGTTCGCTCGCGCCGGCGATCGCGAGCGCTTCGTGGAGCAGGGGTTCGGCGACGTCGCCCTGCGGGGCGAGGTTGTCGCGCAACGTCAGGTCGAGCGCGACGGCGTTCTGGAACAACACCGCGAGCTGCGCGCGCCATTGCGCGGCAGCAAGCGTGCGGAGCTCGACGTCGCCGATGCGGATCGAACCGTCATCGGGGTCGTGCAGGCGCGCGAGCAGTCGCACGAGCGTCGACTTGCCCGAGCCGTTCCGTCCGACGAGCGCGACGTGCTCGCCGGGGCGCAGCGTGAGATCGACGCCGCGCAGGACCTGCGGCGAGCCGGGGTAGGCGAAGTGCACGGCGTCGCACGTGAGAGCGGCGCGCGGGAGCGGCGCGGCGGCCGGCGCGTCCATCTCGATGCGCGGTTCGAGCGCGGTGAACGACGTGAGCGCGGCGAGGAAGAGCCGGTGCTCCGCGAGCGCGGCCCATGCGCCGATCAGGTCGCGCACCCCGCCCTGCGTGCGCTGCACGGCCTGCGCGTACATCACGAAGGCGCCGACGCTCAGTGCGCCGCCGAGAGCGCGCGCGCCGAGCGTCGCGTAGGCCCAGAACAACGCGGCGACGGCGAGGCCCGAGCCGAGGACCTCGCGCCCGGTGCGCGCGCGCGCGAGTCGTTCGGCGCCGCCGCGCAGTCCGTCGCGCAGGCCCCCCGCGCGGTCGAGGAAACGCGACGCCCAGCCGCCGGCGCGGAGTTCCTTCGCGGCGCTCCGCGACGCGACGAGCCCCGACACATAGGCGAGTTCGCGCTGCTGCGGCGCGGTCGAACGCTGCCACGTGTGCACGCGCCGGCCGTGCCGCACGCGCAATACGACCGCCGGCACGGCGGCGAGCGCGACCACCGCGGTCAGAAGCGGATCGAGCCACGCGAGCACCGTCCCCATCGCGAGCAGCATCACGCAGGCCAGCACGAGCGACGCGACGTCGGCGACGATCCGCGCCGGCCGCGTCCCCGCTTCGCTCCCCGCCCGCTGCATCAGGTCGAGCACGGCAGGGTCCTCGATCTGCGCGAGGTCGAGCCGTGAGGCCTGCGCGAGCATGCGCTCCGCGCAGCGATCCGCGACGAGCCGCCCGTGCCGCTCGCCGATCCAGGCACTGACCGCCGACACCAGCACGCCGAGCAACGCGATCCCGCTCGCGATCGCGACCGCCGTCCCGAGCGTCTGCACCGTCGCCTGCCGCCCCGCCGCCACCGCGTCGACGAGCAACCGCATCGCATACACCCCGCCGAGCGGGAGCAAGCCGCCGAGGATGGTCAACGCGAAGTGCAGAGTGACGGTGCGCGATCCTGCGAGCGTGCCGAGGCGGAGGACTTCGCGGAGCGGGGCGGACTCGCGCGGGGCGGGGTTCACGGCGTGAGCGTAGGCGGCGATCGCCGAGGGCGAAGCGCGAGCCGCGACGACGGCGCCGGTCGACCCTGGCGGTGCAAACGGCCCCGCGTCACGTCACGTGATGCGAACACGCCGTGCGGCGCTCGCGGGCCGAAGACCGCGGCGGACAACTCGAACTCCGGACGCGCGGGCTGCTCGTCGAGGGCGCATTGCGCCAGCGGGCGCACCCCGAGCAGGTCGCGGCGCTCGACCGGGCGGGCGTGCTTAACTTCGAACGCGTGTGTGCGCCGACATCACCGCGAGACTCACCGGCTGCGCCCGCTCGGTTCGCAACCGGACGATCACGACGGAGGACGGCGAGGAGCCGATCGCGTTGCAAGTCGCGGAAGCCGTGGAGACCACTGGCTCAATGCGCCACCAGCCCACCACCCCTCCGCTCAGCGCTGCACGCGCCAGTCCGTGACCCCGGCACCCGGCCGCCAACTCTCCACCGACGATTCCGCGCCGATGCGCGCGGCGAGGATCGTCACCGTGCGCTGGCGGAGCAGGGCGTGCGTTCCCCAGCCCCACCAGCGCGTGACGACACGCATCGGCCGGCGATAGCCCGGGGCCAGTTCCATGTCGCCCTCGAAGCGGTGCTCGAGTTCGACGCTGCCGTCGATGCCGAGGACGGAGATCGCGTCGAGGCGCGGCGGATCGCAGCGCGCGTCGACGAGGTGGCGCACGACTCCGAGCAGGCCCTCGTCCGGCGCGGATTCGTCGATGCGCGTGTGTGCGCCGTCCATGTCCACCGCGTGCTCGAGTCGCGAACTCGGCGCGAACCAGTAGGGATCTCGCGCCCAGGCGATCAGCGGCAACGCGACGCGAGCGTCGGTGCGCAGCACGTCGGCGATGCGCGCGTGGTCGCGGGGCCAGACGCAACGGGTCGGCCACTCCGCGACGCCGATGTAGACCGCGCTCAGGTCGCAGGCGAGTTCGATGGCGACGTCCACCGTCGCCTCGTCGCCCTCGGTCATGCGCGCGCCGCGCACGACCAAGCGGAAGCGACCGTCGGCCGCCACGACGCCCTCGACCTCGTCGAGCGTGCGCGACTGCAGAGTGAGTGCGCCGGCCCAGGTCTCGTCCTCGATCCGCGCGCGCAACCCGACGACGACGCCGATCGGCGGCGCGCGCGCCGCGATCTCGCGCAGCGGCGAGGGCAGGGTCTCACGCCCGGCGTCGAGCAGCTGCGCATGCCAGCCGGCGAGAAACGCTGCGTCTGGTCCCGGCAATCCGGGTCGCGCCTGGATCCCCGGTGCCGCGCCGATCGCGAGGATGCGCCCGGACGCGTCGCGACGCACGGCGACCGCGACGCTGTGCTCGACGGCGCGGCGCAGGAGAGTGGGCGTCGTGCACGGGATCGGGGCGAAGGCGTGGTCGAAGTCCTTCGGCAACGCGAGCGGCAGTTGGGCACCGAGGCCGTCGCCGCCGACATCCCAGAGCTCGAGCGGGAAGCCGAGGCGCTCGCGCGTCACGCCCTCCCCATCCACGCCCGCGCCGTCGACGACGTGGTCCGCGGGTCGCGACACGAAGCTCGCGAGACCGCGGGCGGGCGAACGCACGGGCTCGCCGAACAACGTGGTCGCGATGCGACCGCAATCCTGCTCGTGCACGTTCGACCACCCGGCGACGGCGAACGGCGCCTTCTCCTGCGCGATCGCCGCGCACGCGAACGCCGCGACCACCGCGATCACCCTCATCCGAGGTACTGCCCGATCAGCAGCGCGAGCCGCCGCCTCGCGTCCTCGCTGATCGCCGTCTTGCTCGACAGGATCGCGTGCTCCATCGCGCCGCGGCACGCGATGCGCTCCTGCATCGCGGTGAGTCGCTTGCAGACCTCGACGATCACGCGCCGTGCCTTCTCGACGTTGGCGAGCAGGACCCGCACGACCGCGGCGACGTCGACGTCCGCCTCGGTCTCGTGCCAGCAGTCGTAGTCGGTGGCGAGCGCGATCGTCGCGTAGGCGATCTCCGCTTCGCGCGCGAGCTTCGCTTCCTGGAGGTTGGTCATGCCGATGACCGCGGCCCCCCAACTCCGGTAGAGGTTCGACTCCGCGCGCGTGCTGAAGTGCGGGCCCTCCATGCAGACGTAGGTGCCGCCGTCGTGGACCGTCGCGCCCGACGCGGCGCGCGCGGCGTCGAGCGTGAGCTTGCGCAGCGGCTCCCACACCGGATCCGCAAAGTGCGCGTGCGCGACGCAGCCGTGCCCGAAGAAGGTCGCTTCCTGCGTCCGCCCGCGCGTGCGATCGATGAACTGATCGACGATCACGAGGCCGCCGGGCGCGATGCCCTCGCGCAGGCTCCCCACCGCGGAGACGCCGAGCACGCACTCCATCCCGAGCTTCTTCATCGCCCAGAGGTTCGCGCGGAACGGCAGTTCGTGCGGCGCGAGGCGATGCCCGCGGCCGTGGCGCGGCAGGAAGGCGCAGCGAACGCCGTAGAGGCGGCCGGTGACGATCACGTCGCTCGGCCGTCCGAACGGCGTGTCGACCTCGACCTCCGCGCGGTCCGAGAGACCGTCGAGGTCGTACAGGCCGGAGCCGCCGATGATTCCCAGGGTCTTTTCGTTCATCGACTCGAGCTCATCTGTGTTGGCTCACCTGTGTCGGCTCACCGGTCGTGGTCGTCGGCGTTGCGTCGCGGTCCGCGCGGGCGGCTCGGGCGAAGCGCCGGGCGAGCCGGCGACGGCCGCGTCCCCGGTGCACCGCGCGACGGACTCATCGCGTCGGCGAAGAGGTGCTTCACGAGCATCGTCGCGTAGGCGCCGCGCGGGAGTCCGAAGCGAAGTTCGACGCGACGGCGGCCGGGATTGCGTTCGTCGGGCTCGCTCGCCGAGACGCGCAGGCGGCGCGGCACGACGACGAGCTGGCGCGGCTCCTCCTTCAAGACCATCCCGCTGATCTGGTGGGTGTAGAAGCAGTCGTCCGCGATGTGCGCGTCGCGCATCACCTGCCGCATCGCGCGGTCGAAGCCCGGCTCGCCGCCCTCGCCGTCGGGCGCGTAGAGCGGCGTGCGCGCCGCCGCGAGACGCTGCGCCTGATCGTCGGCGAGGCGCTTCCAGCTCACGTAGCTGCCGGCTTCCGTCCGGACGCGGATCTGCCGGTACGCGGGGATCTCCGTCTTCAGGAACAGATCGACGGCGCGGTTCCAGAGGAAGCTCTGGTAGGCGTAGGCGTGGATCAGCTTCTGGCGCTGCGGCAGGAGCTCGAGGGCGCCGCGGAAGTCGTCGGGATGGTCGAGCAGGTGCTGGAAGAGGCGCTGCCACACCGGACCGCGCGCAACGTTCTTGCAGCGCAGCCAATCGCCCCACGCGAAGTTGAGCAGCTTCTTCAGCTTCACGTCGCCGGTGATCGCCGTCGGCGACGGCGTCGCGACCAGGGCGCGCAGCGCCTTGTCGAAGTTCCCGAGCAGCACGTGCTTCATCGGGAAGCCCTGCCCGTGGCGCAGGCACGCGAAGCGCTGGTCGTCGAAGTAGTTCGCGAAGCCCTGCGACTCGATCACCGGCACGCGCTCCTCGAGCCGCGTGAGCTCCTGCGGGCCGAGCGAACGCACGACGATCGCGAAGTCGTTGCCGCGCGAGAGCTTGCTCGTGACCGGGTCCATCGAGCGGCCGACGAAACTCACCTCGAGCCCCGGCCCGCGCCAGTCGACGCGCGTGCCCTCGATGCTGATCCACTGCTCGGTGACGCCCTGCCGGTCCTTCAGGCCGGCGAACGCGATCCTCGTGCGGTCGACGTCGGCGTACTCCGCGACGAGCCGGATCGCCTCGAGCGTGTCGAGCTTCTCCTTGCGCAGCCGATGGATGAAGTACGGCCCCTGCCGGTCCTCGACGAAGTCGAGCGACTCGCGCACGCGGAAGTCTTCGGGGGCGTCCTTGAGTTTCATCGGCGCGGAGCGAGCCGCGCAGCGTAGCGATCACGTCACCAGGTCGCGACCGCGGACTCCTCGACCCAACGCTCGTATTGCCCCCCCGCGAGCACGCGCACCCACCCGTCGCGACGGTCCTCGACCACCAGTTCCGCGCCCTCG
>JACRLW010000009.1 GCA_016235155.1 Planctomycetota bacterium | reverse complement strand
CGCCTTCATCCGCGCGTCGATCACGAGCGGCCCCTCGCGCACGACGTGGTTGTGCTCGAGCCGCTCGGTGCGCGCGACGAGATCCCGCGCCGGTTCGAAGCGCGTGAACGTCGTCCACAGGAAGCGTGCAATGGTTCGAGTCGTCGCCGGCGCGTCGTCGCAGAGGACGACGAGCGGCCAGCCGTCGAGCGCGTTCGACGCCGCCAAGCGCTTCGCCGCGTGCGGTTCCTTCGCGTGCGCGGGTCCATCGACGACGAGGCAGCCCGGGCAGAACGGCAGGGCGTGCCGGAATCCCGCGGGCAGGGCCGCGCCCTCGAAGCGCTCCGGCAGGAGACGCACCGCGTCGCCGAGTCCGAGCAGCACGCCCTTGCTGCCCTCGTTCACGACCAGCCCGGTGTAGTCGAGCGTGTCCATCGCGAGGTTCGCGAACACGAAGAGGTCGGTCGCCAGGTTCGCGCGCGCGAGCACGTGCGCGAGCGTCGCGCGGGCGTCGCGCAGATCGACGGCACGGTCGGTGACGAGCAGGAACTTCGTCAACGAGAGCTGGCCCTCGCCGAGCACCCGGAACGCCGACACCATCGCCTCGCGTCGATAGCGCTCCGCGACGATCGCCGCGGCCAGGCTGTGGTAGCCGGTCTCGCCGTACGCCCACAGCTCGCGCACCGCGGGCATCGCGAGCTTCACCATCGGCAGCAGCAGGCGTTGCAGCCAGTCGCCGAGGAAGGCGTCCTCCTGGCGCGGCTTGCCGACGACCGTCGCGGTGCAGATCGGATCCTCGCGGTGGAGCAGCGTGTGGACGTCGAGGCGCGGATAGGGGTGCTGCAGCGAGTAGTAGCCGTAGTGGTCGCCGAAGGGACCCTCCAAGTGGCGCGCGCCGGGTTGCACGTCGCCGAGCAAGGCGAACTCGCTGCGCAGCGCGACGTCGAGCCGCGAGTGCGGCGTGCGCGCGACCTCGAGCCGACGGCCCATCGCGAGCGACGACAACAACAGCTCGGGCAGGTTCTCCGGCAGCGGCGCAATCGCGCCGAGGACCAGCGCCGGTGGTCCTCCGATGTGGACGGCGACCGGCATCGCGCGGCCGAGCCGTTCGTGCTCGGCGAGGTGCACGCCGCCGCCGCGCTGGATCTGCATGTGCAGGCCGCAGCGGTCGTCGTCGAAGCGCTGGATGCGGTACATGCCGAGGTTCGTGCCGAGGCCGGCGGGATGCTCGGTCAGGACCAGCGGCAGCGTGACGAAGGGTCCGCCGTCCTTCTGCCAGGTCTTGAGCAGCGGCAGCCGCGAGAGCCGCGGCGGTCGATCGACGCACGCGGTGACCGGTCCGTGAGCACGGCGGCGCAGGCCGACTTTCGTGAGTGCCCACGCGAGGTCGCGTTGCGCCCAGAGCCTGCTCACGGTCGGCGGCAGGGCTTCGTGCGGCAGCGCCGCGAGGCGTTCGATCAACGCTTCGGGCCGCGGGCCGAAGGCAAGTTCGACGCGGCGCTGCGTGCCGAAGAGGTTCGTCACGAGCGGCCACGGCGAACCCTTGACGCGCAAGAACAGCAACGCCGGGCCGCCGGCAGCGATCACGCGGCGATGCACTTCGGCGATCTCGAGGTCGGGGTCGAGTTCGGCGTCGATCTCGACGAGCTCGCCCTCGCGGCGCAGTACCGCGAGCAACGCGCGCAGGTCGGCGAGCGGCGTGGCCTTCGGCAGACGCTTCATGCCGATGAGCCCTCGCCGCGGGACAGCGCGTGGATCCAGAGCGCGGCACGGCGCGAGGCGCCGGGTTCGCCGAGACGTGCGCGCAGGTCGGCGAGATCGCGCAGACACTGCGTGCGCGCCGGCCCGTCGTCCCAGAGCGATGCGAGCGCTCGGCCGGCTCGGTCCCAGTCGTTCGGGCGCTCGATCGCGAACTCCGGAACGATTGCGCGCGCCATGCAGAGGTTCGCCGACGCGAAGAACGGCACGGTGAGGAGATGGCGCCGCACGAGGCGCGCGAGCGGTCCCTGCACGACGTAGACGACGACGCTCGGCACCTGCGCGAGGCAGGCCTGCAGGCTGCCGGTCCCCGACTTCACGAGGCACGCGCGCGCGCGCGGCAGCACGCCGGAGGGATCGGCCGCGACGACCTCGACGAAACCCGCGTCGGGCAGGGCAGCGAGGCGTGCCTCGATCGACGCGACGCGCTCCGGATCGCGGTGAGCGACGAGCACGCGCAAGCCCGGGTCGTGCCTGCGCAGCGTGCGCGCGACGTCGACCATCGCGTCGAGGTGGAGTGCGATCTCCTTGCGGCGCGAGCCGGGCAACAAGAGCAGGATGGGACGATCGCCGTCGACGCCGGGATGACGGGCCGCGGCCGGCGCATCGAGCAGCGGATGGCCGACGTAGCGCGACGCGAGTCCCGTCGCCGCGAAGAAGGCCGGCTCGAAGGGCAGGATGGTCAGCGTCGCGTCGACGGCGTGCCGGTAGCGGCGCATGCGCCAGGGACCCCAGGCCCAGTACTGCGGCGCGACCCAGTGCACGACCGGGATGCCTCTTCGCCGCGCGGCCTCTGCCATCACGAGGTGCAGGCCCGGGTAGTCGATCAGGACGACGAGGTCCGGACGCTCGTTCTGCAACAGGCGCAGGTAGCACGCGAGCGCGCGGATCAGGACCGGGATGCTGCGTAGCACGCCGGCGAGGCCCATCACGGCGTGCTCCGCGAGCGGGAAGCGCAGGTCGACGCCGCGCGCACGCAGCCGCGCGCCGCCGAAGGCAAAGATGCGCGGTGCGGGAGCGGCCGGTTCGGAGGTCGGCTGTCCGGCGCGCAGGGCATCGAGGCCGTCGAGCAGGCGCAGCGCGAGTTCCTCACCCGAGGCCTCGCCGCAGGAGAGGAAGACGCGCGGAGTACCCGTCACGCGCGGCACGACGCGCGCGATCGCTTCACGGTCTTCGCTCGACGCCGGGGACGGCGCCGCGAGTGCGAGATCCGCCACTTCCCGCCAGCGCGCGCGGCGCAGCAGGAAGGCGACGAGATGCAGAGGCACCGCGAGCGCGCGCACGATCTCGCGGGCGGCGATGCGTAGGAGTTCGAGAGCGACGGGCATCGCTCAGAGCCCGACGCGGCGAAAGGCGCGGTCGGCCGTCGCGTAGCAGGCGGCGGCGAACAGCGCGACCCAGATCGTCTTGCCGAGGAACAGCGATCCCGCCGACACGTTGCCGGCCATCACGGGCCCGTAGACGTAGAAATCGGCGAGCTGGAACACGCTGACGACGCGGATGCCCTGCACGAAGTAGATCGTCGCCTGGAAGATCACGAACGCGCCGATCCAGAACGCGGAGACGACCTGAGAGCGGGCAAGGACCGAGCAGAGCAGCGTCACGGTGAGGACCGCGACCGTGAACACCGACGCGTGCACGCTGCAGATCAGGATCGACTCGAGCGAGATCTCGAAGTCGACGCTGGGCACGCGGCTGAGCGGGATCACCGTCCACGAGGTGACGAAGATCGGCACCACGACAACGAGGGCCGTGACCCAGAACTTGCTCCAGAGGATGCGCGAGCGCGAGATCGGCCGCGAGACGAGGAACTCGAGCGTCTGGTTCTCGCGTTCGCGAGCGATCAGTCCGGTGCCAAGCAGTACCGCCGCGGCGATCCCGACGATGTTCACGCCCTTGAAGAACACCTGGACCGACAGGTACGCCCGGTAGGCGACCTCCTCGTTGGAGTCGGTCATCTGCACGAACATGTCGCGCAGGATCGCCATCGGCATCATCTTCATGATCGCCGAGAGACCGAGCTTCACGTCCGGCCACAAGAGGACGGCCGGGACGAGGAGCAACTCGAGCAGCAGGCAGTACGCGAGACCCATGCCCCGCACTTCGCGCCAGGTCTTGCCGGCGATCACGGGGGTGCGTCCTCTCCGTCGGCGCGTCCCGCGTCGAGCAAGGCGCGGTAGAGGTCGTCGAGGCGCGTCGTCCCGAACTCCAGACTCTCGATCGCGTCGGCCGGCACTCCCGCGAGCCACTGCAGCGGCTCGCGATCGAATCGCACGCGGTAGCACCGCTCGCCGTCGGACTCGATCGAGTCCGCGCCCGCCGGCCAGACTATCTCTCGCGAGAGCCTCAGCCGCAGTTCGCCGCGCAGTCGCTGGCGCGCCGCCGCAACGCTGGGTTCGGAGACGTGCCGGCCGGCGAGGACGAAGACCGTGCGATGCGCGAGCGCCTCGATCTCGCTGAGGTGGTGGGAGCTCAGCAGGACGGTGCGGCCTTCGTTCGACAAGGCGCGCAGGAGTTCGCGCAGGCTCAGGCGCGCCGTGGCGTCGAGTGCGCGATCAGGCTCGTCGAGGACGTAGAGCTCGACGTCGACCTGCAGCGTCGCGAGCAGCGCGAGCTTCTGCTTCATGCCGGCCGAGTACGTCCGTACGCGGGCGCGCAGCGGAAGCTCGAAGAGCTCGGCGATGTCGCGCGGCAGCTCGCGACGCCGCGGGTGGAACGCCAGCGTGAAGCGGAGGTACTCGTCGCCGCGCATGTACGAGTACACGCTGGTCTCGCCGGGCAGGTAGGTCGAGCGGCGGCGGATGGCGAGTTCGTCACGCGCGGGGTCGAGGCCGAACACGCTCACGTCGCCGGCGTCGCGTGGCACGATCCCGAGCAGGACGCGCAGGCAGGTCGACTTGCCCGAACCGTTCGGGCCGACGAAGCCGAGGATCTCGCCGGCGCGGAGCTCGAGATCGAGACCGCGCAGTGCGTGCGCCGAACCAAAGCGCTTCGCGAGCCCGCGCGTGACGACGATCGGTTCGCCGGGCGTGGTCATGCCGCGAGCTCGAAGAAGCGCTTCACCAGCGCTCCGCCGTGAGGCGTGAGGAACGACTCGGGGTGGAACTGCAGGCCGAAGATTCGATGTCGCGCGTGGCGCAGCGCCATCACCACGCCGTCGTCGCTCCAGGCGTCGACGACCAGCTCGTCCGGCACCGCGTCGCGCGCGACGCAGAGCGAGTGGTAGCGGCAGACATCGAAGCGCGCGGGCAGTTCGACAAAGAGGCCATTGCCCGCGTGCTCGACCGCGCGCGTCTTGCCGTGACAGGGCGGGCAGCGCGTGATGGAACCGCCGAACACCAGTCCGATCGCTTGATGCCCGAGGCAGACGCCGAGGATCGGGATGCGCGGGCCGAGTTCACGCACGACGTCGGGTGAGCAGCCGGCGTCTTCGGGACGACCGGGGCCCGGCGAGATCAGGATCGCGTCCGGACGCAGCGCCAGGACCTCCGCCACGCCCGCGCGATCGCTTCGCACGACGTCGACCGACGCGCCGAGACCCATCGCGAGCTGCGCGAGGTTCCAGACGAAGGAGTCGCGGTTGTCGAGCAGGACGGTCCGCAAGGCAACGCATTGAAGCGGCGCCGACCCGCGGGTCCAGAGCGGGAAAGAGGGCGCGGCGCGCGGTGCGCGGCGGGTAACCTCCCCGCGCGCCGAACGTCCTTCATGAACATCCTGATCGTCGGTCTCGGCGAGGTCGGCAGCCACCTCGCGCGCGTGCTCTCCACCGAAGGCCACTCGGTCACCGTCGTCGACCAGGATCTCGCGCGCCTGCGACGCGTGAGCGAGGGCGTCGACGTCCACGCGATCCACGGCGACGGGTCCCGGCCCGACGTCCTCGACCGCGCCGAGGCCGACTCGGTCGACCTGCTGCTCGCGGTCTCGAACGACGACAACGTCAACATGCTGAGCTGTCTGTTCGGCAAGCGCATCGGCGCCCGGCGGACGGTCCTGCGCGTGAAGGACATGACGCCGTTCCGGCGCTTCAAGACCTTCTTCCGCAAGAACCTGCTCTTCGACCAGATCCTCAGCCTCGAGTCGCTCGCGGCGACGGAGATCGTCAACGCGGTCCGGCAGAACCAGATGGTGGGGGTCGAGAACTTCGCGGAGGGGCGGATCCAGATGCGCCGCGTGCGGCTCGCGGAGGGTTCGCCGCTGGTCGGCGTTCCGGTGCGCGAGCTGAAGATCCCCGCCAACGTGTTGATCACCGCGATCGACCGCGATCACGAGGTGATCGTGCCCGGCGGCGACGACGTCTGTCTCGTCGGCGACGAGGTGCTCGTGCTCGGCGACGAGAAGGGGATCGCGGCGTTCGATCGCAAGTCCGGCTGCGCGCCGGAGAAGGTCCGCGACGTGGTGATCTTCGGCACGGGCGGCATCCCCGCGCAGGTCGCCGACGCGCTGCGCCGGATGCACGTCGGCGTGCGCATCGTCGCGCCGATCCGCGAGGCCGCCGAACGGCTCGCCGCGAAGCTCGACGGCGTGACGATCCTCCACGGCGAAGGCACCGACCTCGAACTCCTGCGCGAGGAGCGCATCGGCGAGACCGACGTCTTCCTCGGCCTCTCCGAACAGGACGAGGTCAACCTGATGTCGTGCCAGCTCGCCCGCAACCTCGGCTGCGAGCGGACCATCGCGCTGGTGCAGAAGCCCGACTACGTCAGCCTCTACCAGCAGCTCGGCGTCACGGTCGCGGTCTCGCCGCGCCTGATCTGCGCGAACGCGATCCTCTCGATCGTGCGCGGCGGCAGCGTCGGACGGATCGCGACGATCGAGGCGGGCAAGGCCGAGGTCATCGAGATCGAGGTCCCGGCCGGCTGCAAGCTGGTCGGCAAGACGCTCAAGGACGCGCACTTTCCCCGCGGCGCAGTCGTCGGCGCGATCGCGCGCGAGGGGGAGATCGTCGTGCCGCGCGGCGACGACGTGATCGAAGCGCTCGACAACCTCGTCGTGTTCGTGCTGGCCGACGTCCTCGACGACGTGCTCGCGATGGTGCGCTGAGTCGACTTGGCTCCTACCAGGTGTCGGCGGCGAGCACGCGCTCGGCGGCGCGCGCCTCGCCGTCGCGCGGCGAACACTCGAGGCCGACGCAACCGCGGTAGCCGAGCGCGTCGAGTTCCTGGAACACGCGGGTCCAGTTCACCTCGCCGGTGCCCGGCTCGTTGCGGCCCGGGTTGTCGGCGACTTGCACGTAGCCGACCTGGGCGAAGCCGTCGCGCAGGCGACGACACAGGTCGCCCTCGGTGATCTGCATGTGGTAGCAGTCCCAGTTGATCTTCACGTGCGTGCTGCCGACGCGCGCGCAGATGTCGATCGCCGGCGCGCTGCCGTAGAGGCAGTGGCCGCGGTGATCGACGCGGATGTTCATCGGCTCGAGGATGAGCATCACGTCGTTGGCCTCGGCGATCGGCGCGGCGCGCAAGAGGCCGGCGACGATCGTGTCGTGCATCGCGCGTTGGTCGACGCCCGCCACGTCGTTGCCGCCGACGACCGTCATCTTCTTGCACGAGAGCTTCTTCGCGACCGCGCACGACGCCTCGATCTCCGCGACGAAGCGATCGTGGTTCTTCGCCTCGTTGAGTCCCGGCGCGAAGCCCCAGGCCGTGAACTGCGCGATCTCGATCCCGGCGTCCCCGCAGAGGGCCGCGAGGGCGTCGACGTCCTTGCCGCGCCACGGCCACAACTCGATCGCGGGGAAGCCGAGGCGGATCGCTTCGCGCACGCGGTCGAGGAAGGGGAGGCGTCCCCACCACATCTCCACGTTGACGGCGAACCGCGTGTGCGGCGTCTTGCCGGGTCGTTCGCGGTCTTGATCGCCCGATCCCGCGATGCGGGTGGCGAGTCCGGTCGGGAGGGCCGCGGCGGTGGTGGCGGCGAGGAAGGCGCGTCGATCCATGCGCGCGAGTCTGCGCGACGGCGCGGGGCCGCGCCAGCGCGCGGGCCTCAGCGCCGGATCGTCTCGCGCGGGAGCGGCTCCTCCACCCAGAGGTTGTCGGGCCGGTACTTGATGCGAAGCGGCGCCGCCGCGTTCTCGGGGACGGCGAGCGCCTCCGCGAGGCGGTCGGGGCCGGCGAAGACGACGAAGGCACGGCGGCCGAGTCCCTGCTCCTCGAGTTCGGCGGCGCCCGTCACCAGGCCGACGAACCACAAGCGCCCTCGTTCCTCGCGGAACAGCGGCGTGCCTGCGGGGAGGGGGATCCCCGGCGCGTCGAGCGCGTCGCCGTCGACCGCGGAGTCGTTCGAGACGTTCACGCCGACGGACTGGACCGAGGCGTCGCCCATCACCAGCGCGACGAGTTCGTCGCCGCGCGCGAGCCGGCCGGTCCACAGCGGCGCGTGCTGGTGCTTGCGATCGATCGTCGCGCGGAAGTAGATGCCGCCGAAGGGATCGATGCGGCCGTCCTCGACGAGCAGGTCGTCGCCGAGGAACTGGTGCACGCGGCAGGGTCCTTCGGTCGCGGTGCGTCCGAGGAACAGCACCCCGACTTCGGTGGCGGCGCCGTACTCGACGCCGGCGCTCGTCTCGATGCGCACCACCGGTCGCGAGCGATCGGGGTACTGCACGCCGCTGAAGAACCAGCCCGAGCAACCGCCGCAGAGGAGCAGGGCGAGCGTGGGCAGAGCGACGGGCGCACGGGACTCGAGCATGGCGTGCATCGGCGCGGAGGATAGCCGGAGGGACCGGCGCGGCGTGCGCCGTGCTACTTGTCGGACTTCGTCGCGCGCTTGCCGGAGTCCGGCTTCGCCTTCGGCTCGCGCGTGGGTTCGGCCCGCTTCTCCGAACCCGCGCTCGGCGGGCCGTCCTTCGCTGCGGTGTCCTTCGCCGCGGTGTCCTTCGCCGCGGTGTCCTTGGACGAGGTGTCCCTGCCCGTGGTGTCCCTGCCGCCGGCGTCCTTCGCCTTGCCTTCCTTCGCGCCGCCGTCCTCTTGCTTGCCGCCCTCGCTCGGCCGCCCCGAGTTCTTGTAGTCGGTCTGGTAGAAGCCCGAACCCTTGAAGATGACGCCCGCGCCGGCGCCGATCAGTCGGTCGAGCTTGGGCTTGCCGCAGCTCGGGCACTTGCGCTTCAGCTTGTCCGTCATCGACTGGAACAGCTCGAAGCCCTTTCCACAGGCCTGGCACTCGTAGCGGTAGGTCGGCATGCGTGCGTTGGTCTCGTGGGTGAACGTCGGCTCAGGCGCGGTCGTCGGCGTCGGGACCGCCTTGACGTGAGGCCCCGTCGGTCGCCCCGCTGACGATCACGCGGCTCGGCCGCAGAACGCGTTCCCCGAGGTAGTAGCCGCGGGCCATGACGCGCACGATGCGGCCCGGCGGGACTTCGCTCGTCGCATCGACACCGACCGCCTCGTGCAGGTTCGGGTCGAACTCGCACTGCAAGGACGGGATCTCCGCGAGGCCGTGCCGCTCGAGCACGCCCTCGAGCATGCTGCGAACCATGCGCACCCCGTCGGCGATCGCGTCGGACGGTCCCGCGGCGCCGCCCGGTTCGGACGACGTGCGCGCGCCCAGCGCGAGATGGAAGTTGTCGAGCACCGGCAGCAGTTCCGCGGCGAGACCTTCGATCGCGCGGCGCCGCGCGTCGTCGGCGTCCTTGAGCATCCGCTTGCGGAGGTTGGCGAGGTCGGCCATCGCGCGTTGCAGCTGGACTTCCAGCCGGGCAATCGCCGGGTCCTTCGCGGCTGGGTCCGCCGGCGTCGCATCGCCCGACTCGCGGTTCGGATCGTCTCGATCGGGTGGTTCGGCCATCACTGGTTGCTCCGTGAGTCCTGCGCATCGGCGCGCTGGAACATGTCGCGGACCTTCTCGAAGATGCCGCGCTTCTTGCCGCCCGAGCCCCGCTTCTTGTGCTCGGCATCGTCGAACTTCTCGAGGAGCTCCTGCTGTTCGGCGGTCACCTTCTTCGGGACGTCGATGCGCACCTCGACGAGGAGATGGCCGCGGCCGTAGCCGTCGAGGCGCGGCAGTCCCTGGTGGCGGACCCGCAGGCGTTCGCCCGGTTGCGTTCCCGGCGGGATCTTCAGGTTGACCGTCTCGCCGGTGATCGTCGGGATCTCGACTTCGTCGCCGAGCACCGCCTGGCGGTAGCGGATGCGCGTGACCGCGCAGAGGTCGTCGCCCTCGCGACGGAACCATTCGTGCTGCTTCACATGGACGACGACGACGAGGTCGCCCGACGGTCCGCCGCGCTCGCCCGACTCGCCCTGTCCCGCGATGCGTTCGACGTGACCCTCTTCGATCCCGGGCGGGATCGTGAGGTCGATCGGCACGCGCCGGCCGACGACGCCGCGCCCCTTGCAGGCCGTGCAGTGCTCCTCGACCCAGGTGCCGGCGCCGTCGCAGCGCGGGCACACCTGGCGGAACGCGACGAAGCCTTGGCTGTGCGTGATCTGGCCGGAGCCGCGGCACGTCGCGCAGGTCTTCGGTCCGGTGCCGGGCTTCGCGCCGCTGCCGTCGCAGCTCGCGCACTTGTCCGGCCGGTTGACGTCGATCGTGCGCTTCGTGCCGGTCGCGACCTCTTCGAGCGTGAGCTCGATGTCGACGCGCAGGCTCGCGCCGCGTCGCCGGCCCCCGCGCGCGTCGCCGAAGAACTGGTCGAAGATGCTGCTGTTCCCGCCGCCGAAGAGGTCGCCGAACGCCGAGAAGATGTCCTGGACGTTGGCGAAGCCGCCGCGTCGCCGGGATTGCGATCCGGGTGGTTCTTCAGCGCGATCTTGCGGTAGGCGCCCTTGATGTCGTCGGGGCTCGCCTCGCGGCCGACGCCGAGCACTTCGTAGTAGTCGCGCTTCGTGCTCATGGACTCGTCGGCACGTGGACCGGGCGCCGCGGCGCCGCACGGCACAGGCCGCGCGGCGCACGCGGGCGCGTCACTTCACGGCGCCCTGGACCGCTGCGTCGTCGTCCTTGATCGACGTGACCAGCGTGTTGGTCGTCAGCAGGAGGCCGCCGATGCTCGCCGCGTTCTGCAGCGCCGTGCGGACGACCTTGGTCGGGTCGATGATGCCGGCGACGAACATGTCGACCCAGGTGCCGCTCACCGCGTCGAAGCCCTCGTTCTTCTTGCGCGACGAAGCCTCGTCGACGATCACCGCCGGGTCCTCGCCGGCGTTCTCGGCGATCTGCCGGATCGGTGCCTCGCAGGCGCGCTTGACGATCTCCACGCCGTAGCGCTCGTCGCCCTTGCTCTTGAGTTCGTCGAGCACGGCACTCGCGCGCAGGAGCGCCATGCCGCCGCCGACCACCACGCCCTCGGCCACGGCCGCGCGCGTCGCGTTCAAGGCGTCCTCGACGCGCTGCTTCTTCTGCTTCATGTCGGCTTCGGTGACCGCACCGACGTGGATCACGGCGACGCCGCCGGTCAGCTTCGCGAGGCGCTCCTGGAGCTTCTCCTTGTCGTAGTCGGAAGTCGTCTTCTCCATCTGCGCGCGGATGCTGTCGGCCCGCGCGGTGATGTCGGCCTTCTTGCCGCCGCCGCCAACCACGACGGTCGCCTCCTTCTTGACGACGATCTTTCGCGCCGAGCCGAGGTGCGTG
>JACRLW010000068.1 GCA_016235155.1 Planctomycetota bacterium | reverse complement strand
TACTCCCGGGCCGGAGCCCGGGAGCGGTGGGCGTTACCCACCACCCTGCCCTGTGGAGCCCGGACTTTCCTCCCGTGAACGCCGAAGCGGCGTTCACCGGCGATCGCCCAGGGACCGGACACGCGGCAGCGTAACCGCGAGCGCGAGGGTCTCAAGTCCACGAATGAGTCGCCCGCTTGCCGAATCCTGCGCCCTCGCTAGTCTCGCGGCCTCGACGCGTTCGCGCGCGGCGGCCCCAAAGCCTCGCACCTCTGACTCGCTCCGGTTGGTCCGTCCGTGTTGTCCTTCGCCCTCGCCTTCGTCCTTTCCCTCTCTTGTGCGCTCGTCGAGCCGCAGGATCCGGGTGCCGTCCGCGGCGCACCGTCGGCGAATCCGCCCGCGACTCCGCAACCGGGTTCGCGCGAAGCTGCATCCGCGGTGCCCGAGCCGACCACGTTGTTCCTCGTCGGCGCCGGTCTGATCGGACTCGCCGTGTCGTCGCGCCGGTGGCGCAAGGCGATCGCCGCGTCGAAGAACTGAGTCGAACCGCGCGGGGCCCCGATCAACTCTGCGCTCCTGGCGCGGGTCGATTGCGGTAGCGCTCGAGGATCACCATCGCGGCGACGCTGTCCGCCGCGCGCTTGCGCTGCGCGGCGCGGATGCCGAACTCGCCGAGGCGGGCGTGCGCCTCGTCGGTCGAGTGGGACTCGTCGACCGACTCGATCGGGATCGCCGTGACCTTGCGCAAGGCGTCGACGAATCGCCAGGTTCGCGCGGCGCGCTCCCCGGCTCCCCCGTCCGCGCGCAACGGCATGCCGACGACGATCACTTCGGAGTCGCGTTCGGCGGCGATCGCGGCGATCGCGGCGGCGAGCTTCTGGTCGTCGAGGCGATCGAGTCGCGGCAGCGGGACCACGATCGTGCCGGTCCGGTCGGTGGCGGCGAGCCCCGTTCGACGCTCGCCGAAGTCCACGGCGAGGACCCGCTGCGGACGATCGCCCGTCACAAGAGGTCCTCGCAACCGTGTTCGCCCAACAGCGCGTGGAGCTTCCGGATGTCCTCGGCGCGGTCCTTCCGGCACACCAGGATCGCGTCCTTGGTCCGCACGACGATCAGGCCCTCGACGCCGAGCAACGCGACGAGTCCGGGTCCTTCGCCGTGCACCACGCAGTCGCGGGCGTCCAGCGTGACGACCCGCGCGCCGGCGTGGAGGCTCTTCACGACGCCCGCGGCATCCGGCGGGAACGCCGCATCGAGCGCGGCGAACGAACCGATGTCGCTCCAGGCGAGGTCGGCCTCGACGACCGCGACGTCGGGCGCGCCCTCCATCACGGCCTTGTCGATGCTGCCGGGCGCGGTGGTCCGGAACGCCGCGAGCAGGCCATGCCGGTCGCCGCGCGAACTCGCACGCGCCATCGCTTCCGCCGCCGCAGCGAGCGCCGGAGCCGTGCGCGCCATCGCGGCGCGCAGCGCCGCTGCGGTCCACACGAACATCCCGCTGTTCCACAGCATGCGGCCGGTGGGGAGGAAGGCTTCCGCCGTCACGCGATCGGGCTTCTCGCGGAAACGCTGCACGCGAAACGCGCGCGGTTCGCCGGCATCGACAGCCGCGCCCGGATCGATCCACCCGTAGCCGGTCGCGGCGAAGGTCGGCTTGATGCCGAACGTCACCAGCGTCCGTCCGCCCGCGGCGAGTTCCGCCCCGCGCGCGAGGACCGCGCGGAAGCGATCCTGCGGTTCGATGAGGTGATCCGACGGCAGCATCGCGATCGGCGCTCCCGGCACCGCGGCGTCGACGACGGCCGCGGCGAGCGCCGCGCAGGGCGCGGTGTCGCGCGGTTCGGGTTCGACGATCAGGCGCTCGCTCGGCAGTTCGGGGAGTTCCGCGCGAATGGCGGTGGCCAGGTCCTCGCTGGTCGCGACCCAGAGCGCGCCGGCGCCGCACAGCGGCAACGCGCGATCGGCCGTCGCACGGAGCAGGGAGCGACCCTGGGCGAGCGGCAACAGCTGCTTCGGCCGCCGCCGCCGGCCGGCCGGCCAGAAGCGGGTGCCGGATCCGCCGGCGAGGATGACGACCTGCAGCGCGTGGTTCATCTCGTGCGTCGTGCCCCCGACCGATTCATCGGCGCACCGGTCTCGCGGCGGGGATCGGTCCGAGCGGCGCCTGGTTCGCGGCTTCTCGTCCGATCCAGAGCGGTCGCGTCTGCGGCGATCGCAGGTCGCCGTGGATCTGGAAGCGGGCGAGGCCGCTGGTGACGGCGCGCAACACCTGCGGGAGGAACGTCCAGTCCGCGCTCTTGCCGAAGAAGTCCGGGAAGTCGATGCGCATGTCGATCCAACCGGCGAGATCGATCGTGCCCTTGCCGGTCGCGGTCATCAGCGGCGAGCCGATCTCGAGCGAGTCGACCGTGATGCGCTGGTCGCGCACGTGGAACTTCGCGCCGAGCCGGTCGAAGCGGGGGCGACGCGGTTCGGCGAGGTACGAGTAGATCGCCGTGAACGCCGGAACGGCGCCGAGATCGCCGCCGCTGATCCGCAGCTCTCCTTCGCCGATCACGTCGGCCAGTTCGGCGCCGTCGAGCTGCGCGAGGTCGAAGCGACCGGCGAGTTCGCCGCGGACGCGCGGATCCCGCGTGCCCGACGCGCGCATCGCGCGAGCGATGTCGATGCCGTTCCAAGCCAGCGCGAACGACAGACGACCCGGCGCGTCGAAGCGATAGGCGAGATCGCGTCCGCCTGGCTCGCCGCCGCCCTGGACCGTTCCCCCGTACGCCTTGCCCAGGAGACCGGTGAAGACGACCTGCTCGTGATCGACCACGAACTTCGCGCCGAGTTCGTCGACGCGGTGCCCGAACAAGGTCACCGCGGAGTCGCTCAGGTTGCCGTGGACGACGCCGCCGCTCTCGCTGATGCGCGTGTCGTCGATCGCGATCCGGCCGGTGAAGTCGCTCAACTCGGCGCCGAGCGACGCGTGGATGCCGAGCGCTCGCAGATGGCCGGCGAGCCGCGTCTCGATCCCTGCGCCCGAGTCGGGAACGAGCATGTCGATGCGCAGCGAGTTCACCGCGACCCGCCCGTGCACCCGGCGGTCGAGGTAGGTCGTGCGCAACGGGCCGCTGAGGAGATTCGCGATGCGCTCGTCGACGGGGAAGTCGTCGCTCGCGACCGTGAAGCCGAACCGCGTGGCGTCGCGTTCGTGCGCGATCGTGCCCTCGATCACGCGGAACTCGGCGTCGGCCATCATGCCGCGCACGCCCGCGAGGCCGGCGACGCCGTCGACGATGGTCAGCGAGCCGGTCACCGCACGCGCCGGGGCGACGAGGAACGCGGCGTCCGAACCGACATCGAGCAGTTGGATCTGGAGGCGTTGATGGTCCGAGTCGGCGGAACCCTCCGAGGCGCGATGCCACACGAGGTCGATGCGTCCGCTCGGCGCGAGCACGCGCCAGGTCTCGAGGTCGAGCGCGTCGATCCGGTCCAGAGCGGAACCGAGCCGGTCGTCGAGGGGCAGGCCGCGGACGACCGCCGTGACATCGAGCCGCGGCGCCGCGCTTCCACCCGCGGCCGGCGCCACGGTGTCGAGTCGTCCCTGGGCGAGGACCGCCGACGGCGGGATGTCACCCGCGTGCGCGATCTCGCCCCGCACGCTGGACAACTCGACGTGCGCCGTTTCGCCGGAGCCCTGCACGAAGATCGGGCCCGCGATGCCGCGCACGGGCAGCGCGAGGGTCGCGGTCGCGTCCTCGAGATCCGCGCGGACGTCGTAGTCGAACGCCTCGCGATCGGCGAGCCGCCACGTCGCGAGTTGCACGCGGACCGAGCCGCCGAGCTCGTACCGATCCACGGCATCGCCGAGCGATGGACTCAACACGCGCATCGCGGCGCGGAGTTCGTCGTCGACGGCGAGCGGCCCGGTGCGCAGCGCGAGTTCCGCCGCCGGGCCGTCGCCGGCCGGCTCGCGAGCGCCCGTGAGGAAGCGCCCGCGAATCGCGACGTCCGCCGGACCGCGCTTGCCGCGGAGGTCGAGGTCCACCGCGTCGTCGCCGATCTCGATCCGACCCTCGATCGCTTCGACGCGGCACGGGAAACCGGCCCACCGCGCCGAGGCGGCGAGCGGTCGCAGGACGACGCGAAGTTGATCACCCTCCGGCGAACGGCTGCGCAGATCGAAGGTGAGCGAGGTCGACCCCTGCGGCGCGTACTCGTCCCAGGTCGTGGGCAGGCCGGGATCGAACCCGGCGAGGGCGTCGCGGATCGCCGGACTCATCGCGAGCGAGTCGCTCTCGACGTGCAGCCGCAGTTCGCGGTCCGTCGGAGACGTGCCGATGCGACCGTTCACGTTCAGGCGACCGTCGTCGATCCGCCCCGTGATCTCGTGGATCACGACCTCGCCGCGCCGCACGTGCACGCGACCGGCGATCCCGCGCACCGGCAGCGGGACGCCGTCGACGCGAGTCCCGTCCGCCGCTTCGAATCCGACGAAACGCACTGCGGTGTCTCGGAGCGTCAGATCCATGCCGAACTCCGCCGCGCGCTCGCCTGGGCGCAGTTCGACGCGGATGTCGGCGTCGCCGCGTCCCACGCTCGGCGAGAAGGCCTCCCAGACCAGCCGCGCGTCGTCGATGCGCGCGAGGGCGCGCCCGAGGTCGGCGTCGAGCGCGACGTCGCGCGCGGTCACGTGGACCTCGCCGCTCAGCCGATCCTCGAGCAGGCCGCCGATCTCGCCGGTGGCCTTCAGCGTCGCCCCGGGTCCGTCCTGGACGAACTCGAAGCGCACCGTGCCGCCGGCGCGCATGTCGGCGTCGAGACGCGCGCGGGCGCCGCGCACCGGATAGGGGAAGGCCGGCACGTTGCACGCGACGCCGGTCAGGTCGATGCGCACGCCGGCGAGAGCCTGGTCCTGCGGCGCGGCGGGATCGGTCCGGTCGGGATACTCCAGCCAGACGAGGAAGCTCTCGATGCGGCCGCTCGCGTCGATCTCCGCCAGGAGGTCGCCCGCGTCGCGGCTGTAGGGCATCACCGACTCCGGGTCGAGGCCGCGGTCGGTCAAGCGCAGCATCACCCGGACTTCCGGCTTGGCGACGTCCGCCCGGCCGTCGACGACGAAGATCTCGCCGTTCGGGCCCGCCATCGTGCCCTTCAGCACGACGACGCTGCTGCCGAGTTCGATCGGGAGCACGGTCAGCTTCACGTCGCGGAACTCGATCGGAGGGACGTCGGTCGAGACCGACAACCGGAGCCGGGAGTCGAGGATCTCGAGCGGCGGCGGCGCGCCGGTGGGCCCGTCGCCGAGCGCGCCGGGGACATCGAAGAGCTGCGCGAGGTCGGGGAAGCGACCGGCGGCGAGGTCGATCTCGAGTTCGAGACCACGCACGCGGACCTCGCGCACGCGGCCCGGCTCGCCCAGCGGGTTGGTCTCGACGCCCAACTCGACGTGTTCGACGGCGAGCCGGGCGCCTCCGGCCTGCTGCTCCGAGGTCGCGACCTGGAGCCCGCGCAGGGTCACCACGCCGCCGCCCAGGTCCACCGCGGCGTCGCGCAGCGAGAAGCGGTCGCGCCGGATCACCTTCGCCAGCAGGTTCTCGACGAAGGTCCGCGACAGGCCCGTCTCGCCGAGCAGGGCCCAGGTGCCGGCCAACAGGGCCAGCACGAAACCGAGGTAGAGGATCAGGATCCGCTTCTTGCTCAACCGTCCGCTCCGCTGCGTTCGCGGGTGCGCCGCCGGCGCGCGATGGCCTCATCGCGCGAGGCCGCGGATGTTAGCAGTCGACCCCCGGAACGATGGCCCATGTCCTGTCGCGTGCCTCCTTCGGAAGGCACCGCCGAATCCCTCGCGTCGGCGCGCGAGAACCCGGGGTCGGGTCCTTGCGAGGCCGCCGAATTCGCCCTCGAACGAACTGGAAGGGGGCCTTCGGGGGCCGAAGCGGGTCGAACGAGAGGAGAGAAACGGCGAGAACCCCATGATTCGATGCCAAGATCGGCGTTTTTCCCGTTGACTGCCCGGCATCGCGCGCCAACATCCGCCCAACTGCGGCGCGCCGGGGGGTGCGTTGCAGCCTTCGTGTTCTCGTTCAACCCAAGGAATCAACCACCCATGGCCGCTCGCAAGAAGACCACCGTCAAGAAGGTCCCCACGTCGGAGATGATCATCTCCAAGTCCCGCACGAAGGCGAACGCCAAGTCGTGCAACGTCGCTTCCGACTTCTACGCCGCGCTCGACGCGAAGGTGAAGGAGATCATCCGCAACGCGGAGAAGCGCGCGTTTGACAACAAGCGCAAGACGCTCCGTCCGTTCGACCTCTGATCGTCGACCACTGATCGCCGCGAACCGGCGATCCGCCGTGCCGGGCGACCGGCGTGGCCGTTCACGAGCCCGTGACGACGACCGTCGTCGCGGGCTCGTTTCGTTCCGGGCTCAAGCTTCCGCGTACGAAGCCAGGAGGTAGAGCGGCTCGACGGCTTCCGGAACGACGTCGGCGAGTTCGAGCGCGTGATCGAAGAGCAGGGTCGCGTCGAGTTCAGGCACCGCATGGAGGGCCGCGCCCGTCTTCGCGATCCGACCGGCGAGGATCGGGTGCAGCGAGGCGGCCGCGACGACGTCGCTCGCGCCGTCCAGGGTCGCGAGGGCGCGCTCGACGCGCAACGCGACGGGGAAGGACTCGAGCACGACCCGATCCGCGCGCCACGCGCACCTCGCGACGTGGAAGTGTTCGCGGCGAGCGTCGAGGACGATCGTGATCGCCCGCGTGCGCGCGACTTCGCCGGCGCGCCAGGCGCGCAAGGCAAGGAGCTCCATGCTGGTGCACGTGCGCAACGCGACGCCGCGGAACGCGCCGATCGTCCGCGCGAAGGTCAACGCGACCCGGAGCCCGGTGTAGGAGCCCGGTCCGCGGTCGATTCCGATCGAACGCAGGTCGGCTGGCGTCGCGCCGAGATCCGCGACGGCGCGTGCGACGAGTTGCGCCGTGTCGGCGCCGCCGCGCGCGGCCGGCGCGGCGTGCGCGACGATCGCCCCGTCGTCGCCGCGCGCCGCGACCGCGACCCTTGTCCCGCTGGCCGTGATCGCGAGGTCGACGCCGGCGCGTGAGCGACTCACGTCCGCAGTTCCTCTTCGACGATCCTCGCGAGCGACGCCGCGTGCCGCTCCATGCGAGAAGCGTCGCGCGCCTCGACCATCACGCGGCAGAGGTCTTCCGTGCCCGAGTAACGCAGGACGACCCGGCCGTCCTCGCCGAGCTCGCGCTCGATCGCGGCGACCGCCGCCTGGATGGCCGCGTTCTGGTCGAGCGGCGGCTTGTGGGCCACGCGCACGTTGACGAGCTTCTGCGGGAAGCGTTCGAAGGTCCTGATCACGCTCGCGGCGCCGTGCTCGCGCACGCCCGGCAGGGCGAGGATCGTGAGCGCCGCGAACAGGCCGTCGCCGGCGAGCGCGCCGTCGACGTCGATCAGGACGTGACCGGATTGCTCGGCGCCCAGGGCGAAGCCGCCCTCGCGCATCCGCGCCGCGACGTGCCGGTCGCCGACCGGGGTCATCTCGAGCCGGATGCCGCAGTCCGCGAGCATGCGGCGCAGGCCGAGGTTGCTCATCACGGTGGCGACCGCGGTCGCGCCGGGCAGTCGACCCGCTTGCAGCATCTGCGGCGCGAGCGTCGCGAGGATGTCGTCGCCGTCGTGGATGCCGCCGCGGTCGTCGACCAGGATGCAGCGGTCGCCGTCGCCGTCGAGGCATATGCCGAGCACCGCACCGCTCTCCCTCGTGGTCGCGACGATGGACTTCGGGTGGAGCGCGCCGCAGCCCTCGTTGATGTTCGCACCGTCGGGCTCGCACGCGACGGCGACGACGTCCGCACCGAACGCGCGCAGCACGTGCGGCGCGAGTTCCGAGCCCCCGCCGTTCGCCGCGTCGACGACGACCGTCGCGCCGGCGAGTTGGAGCGACGGGAAGCGGTTGCCGAGCCAGTCGACGTAGCGGTCGAGCAGTTCCGGCTTGATGCGCGTCCGAGGCTCCGCGCCCGGATCGAAGGCGCAGTCGGAGGTCAGCCGCTCGATGGCGCGCTCGGCCTCGTCGTCGAGTTTCCGGCCGTTCGCGTCGAACACCTTCACGCCGTTGTCTTCGGCGGGGTTGTGCGACGCGCTGATCATGATGCCGGCGACGAACGGCTCGGTCCGCGTGAGGTAGGCGAGGGCCGGCGTCGTGGTCAGTCCGACGTCGACCGACCCGACCTCGGTGGCCGACAAGCCCTGCGCGAGCGCGTCGAGGATCCACGGCGCGGAGTCGCGACCGTCGTTGCCGAGCAGCACACGCTTCGCGTCCGGGCCGCGGCGTTGGAGCCACAGCCCGAGCGCGGCGCCGACGCGACGGAGCGTGTCCGGATCGAGCGGCGGGTCGCCGGCGCGACCGCGCAGACCGTCGGTGCCGAAGCGCGGCGGCTGGAATCGCTCGGGGCGCGGACTGCTCATGGGTTCTTCGTCTTCTGCACGTAGCGGATCGTCGGGGTGACGGTCATGCGCCAGTCCGACTCGCGGATCTCGCTGCGCCAGAACACGAGCTTCTGGTCCTCGATGGTGCCCTCGACGCCGGGATCTGGCGGGAGTTGGGCGACGATCACCCAGTTCCGGTCGATCCACTCGCGCAGCAGGGCCGGCTGAGTCGGCAGGATGTTCCAGAGTCGGTCGTACGCGAGGATCGGCACGTCGACGCGGTCCTTCTCGAGCCGGTAGTTCTCGCGCTGCGCACCGACGAGCTCGACGCGCACGTCGGTGAGGACGACGTTCTGGGTCGGCGCGCGCAGCGTGATCCGCATCACCACCGCTTCCGGCTCGAGGCGGACGCCGGCGGCCCACGGCGCGAGCTCGAGGCTCTCGGAGACCGCCTGCGCGTCGGCGGGCGGAGCCTTCGGGTCGAACCGGAACGGCCGGCGCTCGCCCCGCTCGAACTCGTGAACGATGTGGTCGGGTCCGCGGACCTTCACGCTCGCGGGTTCGAACGCGACGTCGTCCCACTGGAGTCGGTCGAGGAAGCCGGGCACGTCGGGCGCCACGACCTCGATCTTGTTCGCGTCCAGGGCGATGTTCCGTTCGATGTTCGCGGCGAGCCGGGCACGCACGCGCGACGGGTTCATGCCGACGACGAGGTCCGCGTGGCGAGGATCGAGCGGCTTCACGTCGTCGGCGCCGAACTCGATCGCCGGCGGAGCCTCGTCCGCGGTGGGCGCGACGCGGACGGTGAACGCCGGGCTCGCGAGGAACTCGGTCATCGCGCGCCGCGCGCCGCTGAGTTCGAGGGTCACCTCCTCGATCGTCGCCCCGGGTTCGTCGACGTTCTCGAAGCCGAGCAGCGTGAACCGCTCGGTGTCGACGCGGAGCGAGACGAACGCATCGCGGACGTTCCGCAGGTCGGCGCTCGGCGCGTCGTGGCGCAACTTCACGAGCAGGCTCTCGGACTGCGAGACCTGCGAGTCGAGGTAGAGCCAGAGCAGGACGGCCAACCCCAGCGACGCCAGCTTGCGCCACGGGTCGTCGAGCAGGGCACGCAGCCGGCTGCTGCGTTCGATCCGATCACGCTTCCGCGGCATCGGCCTCCGTGCGGCGACGCGCACCGCGTTCCTTCTTGATGCCCAGCGCCGTCTCGATCGCCCGTTCGAGCTCTTCCATCGTCAGGCCGTAGTGCAACTTGCCGCCGATCGCCGTCGAGACCTTGCCGGTCTCTTCGGAAACGACGATCGCGAGGGCGTCGGTCTCTTCCGCGAGGCCGAGTGCCGCGCGATGGCGGGTGCCGAGCCGCTTGTCGAGTTCCTGGCTCTGGCTGAGCGGGAGTACGCACGACGCGGCGACGATCCGTTCGCCGCGGATGATCATCGCTCCATCGTGGAGCGCGGTGCCGGGGAAGAAGATCGACTCGATCAGGAAGGAGTTCAGCTCTGCGTCGATGTGGATGCCCGAGTCGGCGTAGTCGGCGAGCGAGCCCTCGCGCTCGATCGCGATCAGAGCACCGATGCGTTCCTTGCTCAGTCGGGCCACCGAGCGCAGCAGGCGGTGGATCTTGCGGGTCTCCGTGCGAAGCAGCTTGGCGAAGATCGGGGAGTCGCCGAGGTGGACGATCGCGCGCCGGATCTCCGGCTGGAACACGACGATCAGCCCGAGCACTGCGATGTTGCGCAGGCTCTGGAAGACGATGTCCAGGCGCTCGAGGTCGAGCAGGTTGATCAGCACCGTGAACGACACGATCAACCCGAGCAGGACGATCGCGAGGCCGCGGACGACGCCGGAGCCGCGCGTCGTCCGCAGGAAGCGCAACGCCACGTAGATGCCCGCCGCGAACACGGCGATCTCGATCAGCATCTTCACGAGGTCGTCGATCACGGCGCACGCTCCTGTGCGGCGAGCGCATCCACCACTGCAACGACGTCGCGCATCGCGGCGACGTCGTGCACGCGGAGCAGTTCGACGCGACGGCCGGCGAGCCACGCGACGCTCGCGGCGGTGGCGTCGCCGCGCTCGGCCACCGGTCGGCCGGTGACGTGGCCGAGGAACGACTTCCGCGAGGTGCCGAACAGCAACGGCAGGCCCAGCGAGCGGAGTTCGTCGACGAACACGTGCATCGCGAGCGAATCCTCGTGCAGGGTGCCGAAGCCGACACCTGGGTCGACGACGAGCGATTTCCGCGGTACCCCGCGCGCCGTCGCGGTCGCGACCGACGACGCGAGGTGTTCGGCGACGAGCTTCACGAGCGCGCGTCCCGGAGCAGGCCGGGCGCCGGCCGCTCGCGGCGGATCGAAGCGGTGCATCAGCACGAGCACGGCGCCCTCGCGTGCGGCGAGGTCCGCGATGCCTTCGTCGTGCGCGAGCGCGGTGGTGTCGTTGATCCAGCTCGCGCCCGCCGCGAGTGCCGCCGCGGCGACTTCGGTGCGGGTGGTGTCGACGGCGATCGGCACGTCGACGCGTGCCGCGAGCGCTTCGACCACCGGCGCGACGCGTTCGATCTGCAGCGCGGCGGGCACCGGGACGTGGCCGGGGCGCGTGCTCTCGCCGCCGACGTCGAGGACGTCGGCGCCCGCGGCGACCAGCGCGAGCCCGTGCTCGATCGCTGCGCCGCAGTCGAGGTAGCGCCCGCCATCGGAGAACGAATCCGGCGTGACGTTGACGATTCCCATCAACCGCGTCCGACCCGCTCCCACCTCGATCGAAGGACCGTGCCGGCCGCCGATGCGCACGCGTCCGCCGGCCGTCACGGGTGGGCCAACCCTTCCGCGCCGGACAGCCCGACGTCGGGCTCCGCGCGCTCCTGCGCGCGTGGTGGTGGCAGTTCGCTGCGCTACCGACCTCGTCGCCGGTCAGCGTCTCGAAGCGCAGGAGTCCCTCCGCGACGGCGTCGAGCTGCGGGCGGTGGGTCTCGAGCAGTCGTTGGGCCCGCGCGTACTGCTCGTCGCAGATGCGCCGCACCTCCTGGTTGATCGCGGTGAGGGTCTCCTGGCTCACGTCGTAGGCGATCGCGAAGTCGCGGCCGAGGAAGTCGTTCCCGCGGGGCATCGTGTAGCTGATCGGTCCGGCGACCTCGCTCATCCCGAGTTCGCAGACCATCAGCTTCGCGAGGTTGGTCGCCTGTTGGATGTCGTTCTGCGCGCCGGCCGAAACCTCGCCGAAGACGAGCTGCTCGGCGACGCGGCCGCCGTAGCACATCGCGATGCTGGCGAGCAGCTTGTTGCGGCGGTGGTGGTAGTCGTCGCGCTCGGGCATCGACGTCGTGAGACCGAGTGCCAGCCCGCGCGAGACGATCGTCACCTTGTGGATCGGATCGAGGCCGGGGATCAACGTGGACACGATCGCGTGACCCGCCTCGTGGAACGCCGTGACGCGCAGGTCCTCGCGGTCGCTCATGCGCGACCGCTTCTCGCGGCCGAAGCGCACGCGGTCGCGCGCCTCCTCCATCTCGACGTAGTCGACCGCGTCCTTGTTGCGCATCGCGGCCAGGATCGCCGCTTCGTTCACGAGCGCGGCGAGTTCGGCGCCCGAGAAGCCCGGGGTCGCGCGCGCGAGCTGGCCGAGATCGACGCCGGCGCGCAGTTTCACCTTCCGCGTGTGCACGCGGAGGATCTTCTCGCGGCCCTTCACGTCGGGCATGTCGATGACGACCTGACGGTCGAAGCGGCCAGGACGCAGGAGCGCGGGATCGAGCACGTCGGGCCGATTGGTCGCGGCGACGAGGATCGTCCCCTTGTCGCTGTCGAAGCCGTCCATCTCGACGAGGATCGCGTTGAGCGTCTGTTCGCGCTCGTCGTGGCCGCCGCCCATGCCGGTGCCGCGCTTGCGCCCGACGGCGTCGATCTCGTCGAGGAACACGATGCACGGGCTGGTCTCCCGCGCCTGGCGGAACAGGTCGCGCACGCGACTCGCGCCGACGCCGACGAACATCTCGACGAAGTCGCTGCCCGAGATGCTGAAGAACGGCACCTCCGCCTCGCCGGCGATCGCCTTGGCGAGCAGCGTCTTGCCCGTGCCGGGCGCGCCGACGAGGAGCACGCCGCGCGGGATGCTGCCGCCGAGCTTCGCGAACTTCTGCGGGTTCTTGAGGAACTCGATGATCTCGCGCAGTTCCTCCTTCGCCTCGTCGATGCCGGCGACGTCCTCGAAGGTGACGTTCGTCCGGTTCTCCTTGGTGTAGAGCGCCGCACGGCTGCGGCCGAACGACAACACGCCCCCCGATCCGCCGGGAGATCGCATCTGCCGGAAGAAGAGGAACCATGCGATCAGCAGGATCAGGATCCACGGTCCGATCGTGCCGAGCAGGTAGTACAGCGCGGTGTTCGGTCGCTCGATGCGCAGCGCGTCGGGGTCGCGTGCGATCGTGCGATCGTCGACCGGGACATTGCGCGTCGCGAGCGCCTGGCGCAGCGAGACGAGACCAGGACGGCGTTCGGTCGCGCGGAGCTCCTGCGGGCGCGGGTCGATCCGCACCAGTCGTTCGCCGCGGCCGTCCTCGACGATCGCGACGACGTAGCTCGACGGTCCGACCGCGCTCGCGGCGTTCGCCGACTCGCCGCGCGCCGGCATCTCCGACACGAAGATCGCCTGCTTGGCGAGCACGACACCGTCGAGGACGTCCTGCTCGAACGCCTCGACGTCGTTGCGGTAGGTCGTCTGGTCGAGGCGACCCGCGAACGGCAGCAGGCGGTGGATGAGCGGGCCGTCCTCCTCGACCGCGCGGTCGATCGCGACCTCGACCTTCACCGGCCGGTCGTCCTCGTTCCGCACGACGGCGACCACTCGGCCGTCCTCCCAGCTCGACTTCTCGATGCGGCCGTTGAAAAGGTCGCGATAGAAGTCGTAGATCGACCGCTCCTGCTGCATCCCGCCGCGCGAGACCATCACGAACAGCGCGAGCAGCAGCGCCATGATGAACAGCACGCCGCCGAGGCCGCGCGGCTTCTTCTGGCCCGTGCGGTCCGAGCCGGACTCACCACGGGGACGGGACGGGCCTTTGGGTTCGGTCATGTCGCGCGGTCGGGCGGACGTCGTGCGGACGTCGATCGGTCCGGCACGCGCCCATGGAGATCGGTGGCTGCGCGCGGGGACCCGAGGTTAGTTCGTCAGAAGTCTTCGTCCAGGGCAAGGACGATCTTGCGGGCGAGATCGTAGGCAGCTTCTTCGACGGCGCTCGCCTCGGTCTCGCCGACCGCGATCCGGAACTCCGCCCGGTCGACGATGCGTCGCTCTCTCAGGACGGCGCCGCTCGCGAGGTCCACCAGCCGCACCACGACCGCGAAGTCCAAGGCTCCCTCGCGGACGGGCGTCAGGCCGGACCCCGACACGCTGCGACCCGCGACGTCGACGAGTTGGACGCGGAGCTCGGCATCCGCCTCGCCGAGTGCGGCGGGGGAGTACGGCCCGATCACCGGGAGTTGCTCGAGGAGGCGGCGGGTCAACGGGATTTCCAGCCGCTGCCGGAAGCTGCGGTTGTCGACGACGGCGACGGCGACCTTGCGGCGCGGGGCGTCCCCGTCGTCGACGAAGGCATACCCGCAAGCACTCGCGCCGAGACCCAGCGCGAGGGTCGTCGCGATTCTGCGCAGCGCGGCGCGACGCCTCACGACCTCACCTCGCCCGGCGGCGTCGCGACCGGGGTGCCGGTGGCTTCCGCGGCGGCGAGCCGTTCTTGCAGGGCC
Organism: Planctomycetota bacterium; assembly: GCA_016235155.1. Classification (GTDB taxonomy): domain Bacteria; phylum Planctomycetota; class UBA1135; order UBA1135; family UBA2386; genus JACRLW01. Next base: position 7,772 of record JACRLW010000068.1, on the reverse strand, counting down.
GTCGCCCGCTCGTGGTCGGGGAACTCCGCGAGCAGGACGCGCAGCCAATGCGCCTCGCCGGGGCGGTTGCCGAGCGTCCTGTAGTAGTCCGCATCGATCTCGTAGCGCATCGCGATCCATCGCTCGACGGTGCGCAGCGCGACCTCGGCCGGCTCGCGGAAGTCGGGTCGCTCCGGTTTGCGGACGAGGAGGTAGTCGCGGAGTTCGGCGCGGGCCCGGCGCATCGAGGGCAGGTCGTACTCCGGCCCGACGAGCGCATTGAACTGCGCCATCGGGCGGCGGAAGTGCGCGAGCGGGATCCACTCGCTGTCGGGATGGTCCTCGATGATCCGCTCGTAGCGCCGGCGGGCCTCGTCCCACCGCCCCGCTTCGAAGTCCTCCTCGCCGAGCCGTTGGAGCGCGCTCGCGGTGTTCGGATCGGTCGGATAGCGCTCGACGAAGTCGGACAGGACGATCCGTCCGTCTTCCTGATCCGAACCGAAGATGAAGTAGCCGCGGTCGCGATCGAGCAGCGCGACGCCGATCCGGTAGTGCAACTCCTGCAGGCGCGGCTGGTACTCGCTGAAGCGGCTGTTGGCGGCGAAGTCGCGCGCCCTCTGGTACGCATCCCACAGGTCGCCGGACCCGGCGAGCGCTTGCGTGACATGGAAGTCGAGGCGCTCGCGCTGCGCGCGGTCGAAGGCCGACGCGTCGATCGACTCGAGCACGTAGCGAGCCTGCTGAGGGTGATCCGGCAGGAGTCCGGCTCCGAGCTCGAGCGCCGCGTTCGGGTCGTCGGGGATCGCCGGCATCGGCGTCGACGCGCAACCGAGCAGCATCAGCGCGCCGATCGCGGTCGGAACGGCGGGACAGAGCGCGGCGAACCTCATCGCGGCATTGCACCGGAAGCACCGCGCCGGGGGAAGGCGGCGTCTTGGGACGACAACGCGAGCGCCCGGTAGCGCGGACGCAGCTCGAACACCGCCTCGACCCAGCGCCCGCAGATCGACAGCACGGCCCCAAAGCCTTCGTCCGTGGCAAGTGAAGGGAGCTCGCGGCCCTTCGTCGCAACGAGGCGCGGCAACCAGGCGTGGATCGCCGCGGCCACGCGGATCGAGCCCGACTCCCGATGGAGTTCACACGCGAGGCCCGGCTCGTGCGCGCCGGCAAAGGCCGGCTCGTCCGTGCCGAGCGGCGCGCCGCAGACCGTGCACTGCGACAGATCGGGCAACGAACCGAGCGCGGCGAGGATGCGGAGCTCGACCGCCGCGACGACCACCGGCAGGCGTCGCGGCTCGACCCGCTCGGCCAGGGCGAACGCGCCGAGCGCGAGGTCGAAGAGCGGCCGATCACCCTGGTCCGGGAGGATCGCGCGATCGAAGAGCTCGGCGAGGTGCATCGCCGCGAGGAATCGCGCTCGAGACCTAAGCGCGCGAGGCTCGTGGACGAGGCGCACACGCGACAGCAACGGGAATCCCCGGCCCGACAGTCCGATCTCGCAACGGTTGAGGAAGTCGAGCTTCCCCAGGGTCGAACTCGTGCGGCGGTGCGCTCCCTTCGCCAGCGCCACGAAGCGGCCGCGCTCCGCCGAGAGGAAGGTCACCAGGCGGCTGGTTTCGCGGATGTCGGCGCGTTTCCAGACGAGGACGAGCACGGTCGTGGCGGGTGGGTCAGCTCCCGGTTGCCCGCTTCTCGCCGGTGGCCGGCGAGGCCTCGAGCGGCGGCGCCTCGGTCAGCGCGAGGCGGAGCCGTGCGATCCGCCGGTTGTCGGCTTCGACGATGCGGACTTCCACGCCGCCGACCTGGACCACCTCGCCCTTCTTGGGGATCCGATCGAGGCTCGCGAACACCCAGCCCGCGACGGTCTCGTACGACTCGTCGCCCGGGATCACGTCACCCAGGTGCTGGTTCACCTCGTCGACGCGCGTCCGACCGGCGACCTCGATCACGCGGCCGGCCTCGAGCACGCGGATCGCCTGTTCGCCCGTCGGGTCGTACTCGTCCTCGATGTCACCGACGATCTCCTCGAGCACGTCTTCGATCGTCACGAGACCGGAGATCCCGCCGTACTCGTCGAGCACGAGCGCGAGCTGCCGCTTGGTGGCGCGGAGCTGTCGCAAGAGGTCGACGACGTCGATGCTCGCCGGCACGTAGAGCGGCTTGCGACAGACGTCGCCCACCGTCTTCGTCGCGAGCGCCGCGGGATCGAGCGCGAGCGCGAGGGCGTCCTTCGCGTAGAAGACCCCGACGACCTCGTCGATCCGCTCCCGGTAGACCGGATAGCGCGAGAACCCGGCCTCGGCCGCGGCCCGGATCGCGGCGTCGAGCCGCATCGAAGCCGGCAACGCGACCATGTCCGTGCGCGGCGTCGCGATCTCGCTCGCGCGCCGGTTCTTCAACTCGACGATGTTCTCGATCCAGTGGCGCTCCTCGTCGGGAAGCGAGGTCTCCTGCGCGGAATCGGTCACCGCGGCGAGGATGTCCCCGGCGATCTCTCCGGGCTCCGCCACCCGGTTGGCGGCGTCCGGCACCCGCAGCAACCGCAACACGAACCGGGCGGCGCCCAAGGTCGGCAGCACGAGCACCCAGCGCAGCATCAAGCGCAACGGCCTCAGGAGCGGGATGGTCACCTGCAGGACCCGCTCCGCCCTCTGCTCGGCGAACAGTGCCGGGACCACGCCGCACGCCGGCAACGCCAGGACGACCACCCCCGCGAGCGCCAAGGCGTGGTGGTCCGGCACCGCATGCCAGGCGAACAACGCCGCGGCGACCACCCCGCCGATCATCAACAGTCGGGCAACGACCTGGTACTCGGACTCCGACTCCCCGAGGTACTCGTTGAGCCCCCTCCCGGCGTCGTCTCGAGCGAGCTTCGTCGGCGAATAGACCAGCAACGCCGAGGCGGTCAGGGCTCCCAGGGTGGCGAGCAGCAGGGCAACACCGGCGCTCAGCGCGTCGACGACGGAGATGCCCCCCGTCGCGGCCGGTGACGCCTGGAACGCGCACCCCGCGGACAGAAGTTCCGCGGGACCGAACGAGGTCGGCAAGATCACCGGCGGCTCTCCGCCGCCGCGGGTTCGGTCACGGAGTCGTGCAAGGGGGCAGGGAGGGTACACCCACCGCGCCAGGACCGTCCACCCCGGGGATTCTGATCCACTTCGATGGTCCCGCAGTCGCTCGAGTCGCTGTTGCGATGGGACTTGCGGCAGCGCCGGGCCGGATCACGCGAGGCGACCCGCGATCCGGCCTGCCGGGCCGCGGCGCGGGTCCGCGAGGCACACGGAAGTGGATCAGGGAACTCAGTCGGTGTCGGCCGAGAACCGGTTCCGCCCCCGCGACTTGCTCGCGTAGAGCGCCCCATCCGCCCGCCCGACCAGCGTGTCCAGCGTGTCGTCCTCGCGCAGCGACGACAGACCGATCGAGCAGGTGATCGGCAGGCCGTGCGCCTTCCCCGTCTCGGCAACCGCCGTGAACAGGCGCGTGGCGAGGATCGTCGCGTCCTCCGCCTCGGTATCCGGGAGGATCACGAGGAACTCCTCGCCGCCGTACCGGCAGACCGTGTCGGAACCGCGGACGGTGCGGCGGAGGACCGCCGACGTGACGCGCAGCGCGTGGTCACCGACCAGGTGGCCGAAGGTGTCGTTGAGCGCCTTGAACTCGTCGAGGTCGATCATCATCGCGCAGAGCGCTCGCTTGGTCCGCTTGGCGGATGCGAGGGCGTGCTCGAGCGCGAAGATGCCGACGCCGCGGTTGGCGAGGCCGGTGAGGGCGTCGATCGTCCCGCTGCGCTCGGCGCGGCCGCGGCGCAGGCGGAGTTCGAGGTTCTCGATCAGGACCGACATGAAGCCGGCGAGGACGCGGGCGTTCGCGCCGTCTCTGTGCAGGTCGAGAGGGCGGGCCGTCGCCGCGCGGTCGACCACGAGGAGGCTCGGCAGGTGCTGTTCGCTGCGGACCGGGACGACGAGCGCGCGGTCGGCGGCGATGGCGCCGCACAAGCCGTCGCGAGGGTCGCCGCGCACCAGCACGCGGGCCTCGCCGAGGCGCCGGGACTCCGCGAGCGCGTCGTTCTCCCGGTCGGTGGGACGGATCGGTCGCCGGACCAGGCCGAGTTCGGTGAGGTCCGCCTTCGCGCGGACCCAGACGCGCCGGCACGCCGGATTCCAGGTCACCATGAAGGCGCGGTCGAAGTCCAGGAAGCGCAGGGCGGCGGCGGTGCACAGCGTCGCCGCAGCCGAGTAGCTCGGCGCCTGGCGGCAGTCGAGGAGTCGGGCGACGAGCTCGGTGAGGTTCGCCTCGCCCGTTCCGGTGAACAGCGAGCGCTCGTCGTCGGGCGTGACGCGCGGGGTGCGCACGCGTTCGATGTCGAGTCCGACGCGTGCGAGGCGTGCGCCGACGTCCGCCTTCACCTGTTCGATCGCCGCGCGGAGCGCCTCGTCGTCCGCCGGGCGCACGGGGGGCGCCGCCAGGTGGACGAACCCCGCGAGCGATGCGAGGAGGTCGGCCGCATCGACGAGTTGCTCGGGCGAGAGCCGGACCCACGCAAGTGGATCATCGGGGTGCTGGGCCGACTGCGGCGAAGCCTCGCTGCCGTCCCGCGGATCGTTCGGCAGGGGCAGTCGCCACAGGCGGACGAGATCGTTCCCGCTCCAGTCCGGCCCGGAACCGTCGTGGTGGATGCCGAGCTGCTTCAGCCACGGCGAGAGATCGCGAAGGAGCCCGCGGTAGTAGGCCTGCTCCGGTCTCGCGGCGCCGGTGCTCTTCGCGAGTTGCTCGGCGGCGCACCCGGTCGCGATCGAGTGGAGCCAGAGTGACCGCACTCCGTTGGTCCGGTCGATCTCGACCGGCGGCACTTCGAGGAGTCGCATCACGGCGGGGCTGCCGAGCGTCGCCACCAGTTCTTCGAGCGACTCGGGACCGCGCACGGGCGCCCAGACCGGAGCGCTCGCGAGGCGCAGGGCCCGCAGCGCGGCGAGCGGGTCGACGGCGAGCAGCGCTACCGCGTCGTCCCGGTTGCCGCCGATGCAGCGCGAGGTCAGCACCGCCGAGCGCAGGTCCCGGATCGCGAGCAGCGACGGGAGCGAGTGCAGCGGCTGCACGATCGTCAGCGACGAACTGGGCAAGGCGGACTCTCGGACGGCGACTCGGACTGAATGCGGCGGTTCTGCCCGGTGATCGGCTGCGAGGGGTGAAGCGCTCAAGCCCTGTTCGGATCGGCACGGAGGCGGCCCTTGGGCGAAAGCGCACAGCCAAGAAGATCCACGGCTCCCTCGACGCAACCTCGCCGCCGGAACGGGCTTCCGAGTCCCGGCGCCCACTCGTCCCGGCGGCGTCCCGAACTTGGCCCAGGATTCGCACTCCGTCCGCCATGGCCCTCCCCAGTCAGGCCTCGGCCGGCGCGCTCGACACGGCGGACTCGCATCCGCCCGCGAGTCCCGAGTTCTTGGCACGCGAGCTCCTACGGCGCTTCGGCGAACCCTCACCCGAAGAGCGCTACGCACTCGCCGACGCCGATGCCGAACTCGTGCGCGACGCACTCGCCACGCTGCTGATGGACTGCTTCCGTCGCGGCGGCGACGCGGAGGTCTTCGAAGCGCTCGTCGCGTTGGTCCGCGCACCGCTCGAGCAGCGCGTGCGGCGTCGCCTGCGCTGGATCGGCCCGCAACTCGACCCCGACGAGATCCTGCAGGACGCGCTCGTGAACGTCTTCCGTTATCCGGACCGCTTCGCGGCGGAGCGTCCCGGTGCGTTCCGAGCCTGGTCGACGACCATCGTCGACAACACGATCCGCCGCCGCCTGCGCCCCGCCCGCGGCGCGATGGCGATCCAACTCCAACCGAACGAGACGCTCTGCCAGGCGGCGGACGAGACCGCGCCCGGCCCCATGGAACAGGTCGAGGCGGACGAAGCGTCGCGCGAGACGCAGCGCGCGTTCGGCATGCTGCTCTGCTGCTACCACGCCATCTATCAGGCGCTCAACGAGCGCGAGCGCTTCGTCCTGCAGATGGTCGAGGTGCACGGCCGTCGCTATGCCGATCTCGCGCTCGAACTCCACATGCGGCCCGAGGCGCTGAAGATGGTCGTGTTCCGCGCGCGCCGCCGCATCCAGGATCGGCTGAGCGTGTTGTTCTCGCGCGCAGGCGCGGGCGTCGGAGCCCTGCTCCGCGCGGCCGGCTGATCCACGACCGCCGAGACTGCGCGCGCGATCGCAGCGCTCGCGATCACAACACCGTCGTGCACGCGGTGGAGACCAGCGGCCAAGCGCCGCTGTCCATCGTGAGCGCCTGGGCGCCGACGCAGAACTGCGAGCCCGGCAGGGGGTTGATGAGCGGCCCGAAGGTCGCCGAGGAGACGCTGCGGCAGGTGGCATCGGGCTGGGTGACCTGGGCGAGCGCGATCCACGGTTCGACGCAGAGCAGCCCGTTGAGGCCATAGAGGCTCAGGTCTTGCGGGAACGGGAGATTCGGCCCGAGCAGCAGGACGCACACGCTGTTGGGTGACGCCATGCTGCGCACGCGCCAACCGATCAGGTCCGGACCGTTCGGCCAGATCCCGGCGTAGCCGAAGTTCGGGTTGTTGCCCGTGCCGCCGGCACCCGTGAACGAGCCGGGGTTCCAGGCGAAGGGTTGGCAGACGTCTTCGATGAGCCCGACACCGATCGCCCAGGAGAGGTCTTGCGGGTGGATCGACGTCACGGTGGTCGTCGAGTTGTGGCTCCAGCCGAGGCCCGGCGCAGCGGCGGGCGCGTACATCGGCTTGATCACCGGGTTGTATTGCTCGCCGACCTGCGGCGGGAGCACGGTGCGCCCGCTGAACATGCAGGAGACGCCGTCGAAGATCGGCCACGACGGTTGCGGGCGGAAGCGCATGCCGACGTAGAAGTCGCCGCCGGGGCCGGACAGGATCGCGGGCAGGTCGAGGCAGGGCGTCGGACCGCCGCCGTTGATTGCGAAGGAGAACTTCTGCACGTTCGCGGTGAAGACGAGGGGGACCGGCGCGAAGTAGATCAACCCTGCACCGGACATGTCGGGCGACCCCAGCGGGAACGCGATGCTCGGCGGGTTGCTGCGGCGGATCTCGAGGTACGCGGACTCGGGCGTGAACGGGTTCACGTCGTGAAGCGTGAACTCGACGCAGCAGAGCCTGGTGCGACCGCAGCACTGGTTCCACGGGAAGCGCTGCAGCACCGTGATCTGGTCGAAGCTCGTTCCGACGCCGCGCGAGTTGCCTTCGTTCGTGCCGTCGTGATGCATGAACGTCTGTGCCAGTCCGCTCGAGGTGGCGGCGAGGATGGCGAGACTGATGAGAGCCTTCATGGCGATGGGTTCCTGGTCGGGTCGTTCGGGTCCGCCGCGGCGACGTGCCGCGGGCGTTGCCTGGGAATCGCCGGCCGGTCCGCTGCCCAGACACGGATTCCTCCGCGAGCGAGCCGGGCCGTAGATTCCCCGCCGATGACCGCGGCCGCCGACCGGCTCTTCGTCCACGCCAAGGAACTCGTGACGCTCGCCGACGGCCCGCGATCCGGTTCGCGGCGCGGTGTCGCGATGCAGACCCTCGGCGTGGTGCGCGACGGCGCGATTGCGGTCCGTGATGGGTGCGTGCTCGCCACCGGCACCACCGACGATCTCGCGCGACGCATCCGGGCGCGCGAGACCATCGACCTGCGCGGGCTCGTCGTCGTCCCCGGGTTCGTCGACGGTCACACGCACCCGGTCTTTGCCGCGACGCGCGAGGACGAGTTCCATCGCCGTTGCGCCGGCGCGGACTACCTCGCCATCGCGCAGGCCGGCGGCGGC
>JACRLW010000067.1 GCA_016235155.1 Planctomycetota bacterium | reverse complement strand
GGCGTGTGCGACGTCGCCAACTACAACGCCCCCGGCCAGGTCGTGCTCTCGGGAGAAGCGAGCGCGATGGACGAGGTCATGGAGATCGTCGGTCCGCGCGGCGGCGTGCGTCTGTCGGTGTCGGTGCCGTTCCACAGTTCCATGCTGCGAGATGCCGCGAGCGGGTTCGCCGAAGTGCTGCGCACGACGCCGATCCGCGCGCCGTCCTGTCCCATCTGGTGCAACGTGGACGCGCGGCCGTTGCGCGACCCGAACGCGGTGCGCGACGCCTTGACGCGGCAGTTCGCTGGCTCGGTGCTCTGGCAGCAGAGCGTCGAAGCGATGATCGGCGCGGGCATCCGACGCTTCGTCGAGTTCGGGCCCAAGCCGACGCTGAACAAGTTGATCCAGCAGATCGCGGCGAACCTCGGCGCCGGCGCCGGCGATGTCGTCGCGGAAGCGGTGACGACCCCCGAGGACGTGGCGCGCCTGTGCGGCGCGTCATGACGGCGGCGAGCTCCGCGATCCGCGCCGGGCTGTGGCCCGTCTCGCTGTTGTTCGGCGCGGCCGCGCGGCTCCGCGGCGTCGCCTACGAGCGCGGTTGGTTTCGAACCGAGCGTCTGCCGGTGCGCGTGGTCTCGGTCGGCAATCTCAGCGTCGGCGGCACCGGCAAGACGCCGCTCGTCGCATGGCTCGTCGAGCGGGCGCGTGCGCTCGGCCGTCGTCCCGGCGTGCTGGCGCGCGGCTACGGTCGCGAGGCCGGCGCGGCGCTGAACGACGAGGGTCGCCTGCTGGAGCGCCGGTTCCCCGGACTGCCGCAGGAGCAGGATCCGGATCGCGTCGCGGCAGGACGACGCCTCCTCGCGCGGCACGACGTCGACCTGCTCGTCCTCGACGACGGCTTCCAGCATCGCCGTCTGGCGCGCGACTTCGACGTCGTCTGCCTCGACGCCGAGCGCCCCTTCGCGCAGGGTCGCCTCCTGCCGGCGGGGGACCTCCGCGAACCGCCGGGGGCGTTGCGCCGCGCCCATGCGGTCGTGATGACGCGCGCCGGTCCGCTGTCGGCGGCGCAGCGGCGCGACCGCGCGGCGTCGGTCGTCGCGCACGCGGGGCGCGACCTGCCGGTGTTGTTCGCGGAGCACGATCCCCTCGACGTCGAGCTCTCGCCGTCGCGCGCGCGCGAACCGATCGACTGGTTGCGCGGTCGTGCCGTCGTGCTGCTCTCCGCGATCGCGCGGCCCGCGTCGTTCGAAGCGACGGTCGTCGCGGCTGGAGCCCGCGTGCTGGGACACCATCGCCGCGCCGACCACCACCGTCACGGCGCGGCCGAAGTCGAGGCGATCGCGCGCGACGCAGCGCGGATCGGCGCGACGCTCCTCACGACGGAGAAGGATGCGGTGAAGCTCGACGCCGTCGCGGCGCCGTTCGCCGCGCTCCGCATCGGACTCCGTTTCCTCGACGGCGAGCCGGACCCGCGGCTCCTCGGCCTCGCATGACCAGCGACCGGCCGGTCCGCACGCGACATCGGATCGCCTACGCCGCCGCGCGCGCGGGACTCGCCGTCCTCGCGGCGCTGCCCGAACGGATCGCGTACACCGGAATGGCCGCCGTCGCGCGCGCGTACCTCGCGTGCGCGAGGGGCCGCCGTCGCCTCGGCCTCGCGAATCTCGAGCTGGCGTTTCCCGAAGCCGACGGCGTCCTCGATCGGAGCGAACGGCTCCGCATCGTGCGCGAGGGAACGGTGTCGGCGTTCCTCACCGTGCTCGACCTCGTCTACGCAAGCCGTTGGCTCGCGCGCGGTCGGCTCCTCGAGCGCGTGGACGTCACGGAATGGGAGACGCGGCAGCCGAAGCCGCCGTTTCTCGGGGTGTCGCTGCACCTCGGGTCGTGGGAGGTCGCGGCGCTGACGGCTGCCTTCCTCGAGCACGAGGTGCACGTGATCGGCCGACTGCCGAAGAACCCGCTGATCGCTCGGTTCCTGCGCGCGCGGCGCGAGGCGTTCGGGCTGATCGTCCACGATCGGCGCGGCGGGGTCCGTCCGATCGCGCGCGCGTTGCACGCCGGCAAGGTCGTCGTCCAGGCGGCCGACCAGAACCAACGCCTGCGCGGGGTCTTCGTGCCGGTCTTCGGGCGCCTCGCGTCGTCCGAGCGCGCGGCGGCGACGCTCGCCGTGCGTCGGGACCTGCCGCTCTTCGTCGGCTGCTGCGTCCGCGTCGGCAAGGGGTTCCGCTTCGCGATGCGCATGCTCGAACCGTTTCCCGCCGCGCGGACGGGAGTCCTCCACGACGACGTCGTCGCCACGGTGAAGCGCGTGACGGACGGGATCGAACGCCTCGTCCGCGAGAGACCCGACCAGTACCTTTGGATCCACGACCGCTACCGAACGCGACCGGGGACCGAGCCCGAGCCCGGACCCGGATCGCAGCCGGTGAGCGACGACTGAACGAACCATGCAGCGCCTCGCTCGCATCGTCCGCGACCTTGGTTCGCCGCCGATCCTCGTCGTCGGCGACCTGATCCTCGACTGCTACATCGAGGGCAGCGCTCGCCGCGTCTCGCCGGAAGCGCCGGTCCTCGTCTTCGAGAAGGAGGGCGAGCGCGTCCTGCTCGGCGGCGCGTGCAACGTCGCGGCGAACCTCGTCTCGCTCGGCGCGAAGGCCGCGGTGCTGGGGCTCGTCGGTGAGGACGCGACGGCGGGTTCGCTCCGCGAACTGCTGCGCGACCTGCGCATCGACGACTCGCCGTGCGTCGTCGACCCGTCCCGTCCGACGACGCGCAAGACCCGCTACGTGAGCCGCACGCAGCAGGTGCTTCGCGTCGACGAAGAACGCCGTCACCCGCTCGCCGGCGAGTCGCGCGCGAAACTGCTCGCACAACTCGGGCAGCGACCGTTCCCGTACCGCGCGATCCTGCTCAGCGACTACGGCAAGGGGGTGCTCGATCGCGGCGTCGTCGAGGCGGCGGTCGCGGCGGCGCAGTCCGCCGGGGGCATCGTCGTCGTCGATCCGAAGGGCACCGACTACGAGAAGTACCGCGGGGTCGATCTGCTCACGCCGAACCGCGAGGAGGCGGAGATGGCGACCGGCATCCGCATCCGCTCGAGCGACGACCTCCATCGCGTCGCCGCGCGGATCCGCGCGCTCACGGGCGTACGGTCGTCGCGGTCCTGTGCTTCGCGCGCGCCTGCGGCGTGGAGATGGAGGACGCGCTGAGGCTCGCGAACGTCGCGGCGGGGATCGTCGTCGGCCGTTTCGGGACCTGGGCGGTGTCGCGCGCGGAACTGATGACCATGTTGGGCGCCGAGACGCCGGGCAAGGTCCTCGAACTCGACGAGGCGATCTCGATCGCGGCGCGGATGCGCGCGGACGGTCATCGCCTCGTCTTCACCAACGGCTGCTTCGACATCCTGCACCCGGGCCACACCGAGTACCTGTCGCGGGCGCGGGCCTACGGCGACGCCCTGATGGTGGGGGTGAACAGCGACGCCAGCGTGAGGCGGCAGGGCAAGGCCGGCCATCGGCCGATCAACGCCCTCGCCGACCGGGTCGACGTGCTCGCCGCGCTCGCCGCCGTGGACTACATCGTGCCGTTCGAGGACGACACGCCGGTCGATCTGATCCGGGCCGTCACTCCGCACGTGCTGGTCAAGGGCGAGGACTGGCGCGACAAGGGGGTGGTGGGCGCGGACTGGGTCGAGGCGCACGGCGGTCAGGTCGTCCTCGTTCCCTTCCGGCCGGGTTGCTCGACCACCGCGATCATCGAGCGCATCCGGGCCACGGACGACTGATCGCGGCCGCCCCGCGTTCTCGAGTGTGTTCCGGCGAGCCGGGCGTCGCTATCCTCGCGACCGCATCCTGTGCGGAGCAGCTCTTGCCGTCCGCTCACCCCTGGCTCCCCATCGGGAGGTCTGATTGGTCGTCGTCCCGCGTCACATGCGTTCGAAGGACAAGGTCTTCCCGGAAGCGAAGGCCCTGCGCCCCGTGCTGCAAGGCCTCCGCATCCAAGGCAAGACCGTCGTGCTGACGAACGGCGTCTTCGACCTCCTCCACGTCGGCCACGTGCGATCGCTCGAAGACGCGCGTTCGCGCGGGGACTACCTGGTGGTCGCGCTGAACAACGACCGCTCCGCGGAGGCGAACAAGGGCAAGGGGCGACCGTTCGTCCCGATCGACGAACGCATGGAGTTGGTGTCCGCGCTCTGGTTCGTCGACTACGTCACCTCGTTCGACGGCGAGACCGCCGACGGCGTCCTCGAGCTGCTGCAGCCCGACTTCTACGCGAAGGGCACCGACTACACGCTGAAGACGCTGCCCGAGCGAGACACGCTGAAGAAGCTCGGGATCAAGGCCGTGTTCGTCGGCGACAAGAAGGATCACTCCACGCAGAAGCTGATCCTGAAGATCCGCAAGAAGTAGGACCCCGCGGGGAGCGCTCGTCGCCCGGCGAGCGACTCAGGCGTGGATGCGGCTCAGGCGTAGATGCCGCGCATCTTGGTCGCCTTGGCGACCCGGTCCACGCCGAGCATGTAGGCACCGATGCGGTTGCCGCACTCGAAGCGACGCGCCATGTCGACGACGTCGTTGAACGCCTTGACCATCATGGTCTCGAGGCGGGCGTTTCCCTCCTCCTCGGACCAG
>JACRLW010000039.1 GCA_016235155.1 Planctomycetota bacterium | reverse complement strand
CGATCGGCAGCGGCGGCTCGCCGGGCGCGGGCCGCCGCACGAAGTCGCGCTCGGCGAGGACCGCGACCGCCGCGGCGATCGCGACGCCGCAGTCGAGACGGCCGCCTTCGACCAGCGCGCGGGCGAGGCGCGGATGCAACGGCAGCGCGAGCATGCGACGGCCGGTCGGCGTGACGCGACCCGCGCGATCGACGGCGCCGAGTTCGACGAGGAGTTCGTCCGCGGCGTCGAGTGCGACGCGGTCGGGGGCTTCGAACCACGCGAAATCGCGCGGTGCGCGTCCCGCGAACGCGCGCACCAGCAGGCTCGGCCCGGCCAGATCGGTGCGGCGCAGTTCGGCGGTCTGGAACGGCGCCATGCCGCGTTCGTCGGCGAGCGACCACAGGCGATGGCACACGCCCGGCCCGGTCCGCCCGGCGCGTCCCGTGCGTTGGGCGGCCGAAGCGAGCGAAATGCGTTCGACGCGCAGGACGTCCACGCCGCGCGCGGGATCAGCGCGGAGCACGCGCGCGAGTCCGCTGTCCACCACCGCTGTCACGCCATCGATCGTCACCGAGCTCTCGGCGACGTTGGTCGCGAGCACGACCTTGCGGCGAACGCCGCGCGCGATGGCGCGATCCTGTTCCTCGGGAGGCAGGTTGCCGTGGAGCGGCAGGACGTCGAGACCGCGGGAGCGCGCGGTGACTTCGAGTGCGCGCGCCGCACGCCGGATCTCCTCGACGCCGGGCAGGAAGACCAGCACGTCGCCCGAAGTCTCGTCCAGGACGTCCAGGACCGCCCGCTGCACGCAGTCCTCGAGCCGCTCGCGCGGACCCGGTCGGCCGCGGCGGCGGAGTGCGACGTCGAAGCTGCGCCCCTCCGCGCGCAGCACCGGGGCGTCGTCCAGGAAGGCGGCGATCGGCTCCGCGTCCAGCGTCGCGGACATCACCACCAGCACGAGATCGGGACGAACGGTCTCGCGGACCTCGCGCAGCATCGCGAGCGCGAGGTCGGTCTCGACGTGCCGCTCGTGGAACTCGTCGAGCACCACCGCCCCCACGCCGGCGAGAAAGGGATCGGCGACGACCTGCCGCACGAGGACGCCTTCGGTGCAGAAGCGCAACCGCGTTCGCTCCGACGCGACGGTCTCGTGCCGCACCTGGAAACCGACTTCGTCGCCGAGCCGAACCCCGCGCTCGAACGCGACACGGCGCGCCGCCGCGCGCGCGGCGAGGCGACGCGGTTCGAGCACGACGACTTCCCCGGCAACGCCGGCGTCGACGAGGGCCGCGGGCACTCGCGTCGTCTTGCCCGAGCCGGGCGGCCTCGAAGACCCTGCCGGCGCCGTCGACCAGGAAGAGCTGCGGGGTGCCGTCGACCCTGAATTGGCGGGCGATGCGCCCCCCGGGGTCCGGGACGATCGTGTAGCGCTGGAGGATGCCGATCGCCCGCAGCTTCTCGACCCGGTCGGCGACCTGCTCGGCCGCCGTCCCCTCGCCCTCGAGATCGGGATTGGTCGCGAGACAGACCTCCGCGACGCCGCCGGCCCGGACCCTCTCGAGCAGGGCGCCGACGGTCAGGTCGTCGGGCACGATGCCCTCGAGCGCGGAGATCCGTCCCTGCAGCACGTGGTACGTCCCGCGGTAGCCGGCCGCCTCGAAGGCGGCGACGTCGCGCGGATCCTCGACGACGAGCACGCGCGCACGGTCCCGTGCGCCGTCCTCACAGATGCGACACGGATCCGACTCGTCGAGGTTGAAGCAGCGGGAACAGATGCGCGCCGACGCGCGTGCGCTCGCGATCGCCTCGGCGAGTTCCTGCGCGACGGCGGGATCCGCGCGCAGGACGTGATAGGCGAGCCGCTCGGAGGTCTTCGGACCGATGCCGGGTAGACCCGAGAGCGCGCGGATCAGTCGCTCGACGGCGCGCGGGCGGCTCGCGGCGTTCTCCACGTCAACTCCGGTCCGTCACAGTCCGAGGTCGGGAAGGATGCCGCCGGTGACTTCGTCGATCTTCGACTTCTTCAGCTCGACGGCGGCGTGAACCGCGCTGCGGACGGCGGCCGTCACCAGGTCCTCGAGCGTGGCGACCTCCTCGGGATCGACGACCTTCGGGTCGATGCGCACGCTGCGCACCTCGAGTTGGCCGGTGACCGAACAGCGCACGGCTCCTCCGCCGGCGCTGCCCTCGACGACGCGCTCGCCGAGTTCGCGGTGCACTTCGCGCAGCAGGCGGTTCATCTCCTGCGCTTGCTTCAGGAGATTCATCTCGTGGGACATGGGACGCCTGATGGGTTGGTTGTGGAAGTCGAGACCCTGGTCGTTCGAGCGCTCAGGAGTCGGGCGGGGCTTCGAGATCGCCGTCGAAGAGTTCGCGGACCCGCTGGACGCGCTCGCCGGGCGGAGTCGCCGCGGTCGCTCTCGGGAGCGAACCGCCGTGATCCGCGGGTGACGTGCGCGCGATCTCGAGCGTCACGTCGCGGCCGGCTGCCGACGCAAGCGCCGACCGGAACAACCCGAGCACCTCGGGCGAGGCGAGGCGATCGACGTGCATCCGGCGGTCCGAGCGCAGGCGCAACGTCACGACGCCGCGCTCGTCAGGCCCCTCGATCTCGCACTCCTGCGCGGTCGCCGCGAGCATCGGCTTGTCGTGCCGGACCTTCGCGACGAAGCGCGCGTGCAGCGACGCACCGCCGCCCGCCCCCCGCTCTCCCGGCGCCATCGCCGCGGTCGTCGACGGCGCGGCGGCAGCGACGATGGGGACGCCGCTCTCGATCGCAGCGACGAGTTCACCGAGCGTCGCGAGGCGTCCGGCCTCGGCCATGCGCAGGAGGGCGAGTTCGAGGACGAGACGGCGATCGTCGGTCCGCCGGATGCGCTCCCGACCGAGCAGTCCCGCCTGGATCATCGCGTCGAGTCGCGCGGCGTCGCCGGCCGCGGCGAGTGCGGCGATGCGAGCGCGCAGTTCGCCGCTGAGCGCGACGAGCGCGGATTCGGGACCGTCGATGCGGAGCAGCAAGGCCGCGCGAAGAACGTCCAACACCTCGCCCAGCGCTTCCCGTTCGTCGACGCCGTTCGCGATCGCGTCGTTCGCGAAGCGCAGGGCCGCCGCGGCATCGCCGGCTGCCAGGGACTCGGCGACCTCGACAGCCCGGTCGAGACCGATGCGCTGGGTCAGGGCACGCCACTTCGCGACGTCGAACGGTTCGTCGGTGGACCGCGCCAGCGGCAGCAGCCGCTCGAGCGCGCTCTCGGCGTCGCGCATCCCGCCGCGGCAGGCGAGCGCGATCTCCTCGAGGACCGCGTCCTCGACGCGCACGCCCTCCTTGCCGCAGAGTTCGCGCAGCCGCGCGACGACGTCGTGCTCGTCGATGCGCCGGAACAGGACGACCTGGCAGCGCGATCGAACCGTCTCCGGGACCTTGTGCGGCTCGGTGGTGGCGAGCACGAAGACGACGTTGCGCGGCGGTTCCTCGAGCGTCTTCAGGAACGCGTTGAAGGCGTTCCGGGTCAGCATGTGCACTTCGTCGAGAATGTAGACCTTGTAGCGCGCCCCCATCGACACGACCCCGACCCGGTCGCACAGCTCGCGCACGTCGTCGACGAGGTTGTGCGACGCGGCGTCGATCTCGACGACGTCGGGGTTGGTCCCGGCGAGGATGCTCGCGCAGGTCGGGCACTCACCGCACGGCTCGGGGGAGACGCCGCGCTCGCAGTTGAGCGCGCGAGCGAGGATCCGGGCCGAGGTCGTCTTGCCGACTCCGCGGCTCCCGGCGAACAAGAAGGCGTGCGGGACCCGGCCGGAACGAAGCGCGCCGGCCAGCGAGTTCACCACCGCGTCCTGACCGACGAGTTCGGCGAAGCGCTTGGGTCGGAAGCGGCGGGCGACGACCTGGTACGGCGCACCTGCCTTCGGTTGGGCGTCGCTCTCGGAGTCGGCCGGTGCCATCGCGTCGCGAGGATACGGAACGCGCCGCACGGGCGCGCGGGTCGGCACCTCTCGGAGGTGGGAACCGTCAGGCACCCCGGACACAGCGCGCCGCATGCTTATGGCTGCTCCGTTCCCGGCCTGACCAGGTTCACACCGCTCGCTCGCCCGGGACCCGACGGTTCCCACCTGCGAGAGGCGCCCCACACGGCCGTCCGTCGTCGCGACGCGACTCCGCACCCGCCCGGGGGGAGGTGGTCAGCGGAGAGGGCGGGATTCGAACCCGCGGTGGGCTTTTGACCCACACTCGCTTTCCAAGCGAGCTCCTTAAGCCACTCGGGCACCTCTCCATGCGGAGGGTCGCGCAGCGCGGCGGACGGCCCGCCGACCGTACGGCCGGCGAAGGGTCCGGGGTTCGTAACCGAGCCGGCGATCACGCGCAAGCGAGCCCGTCGCAGTCGAGACCAGGGCCGGGGGATGATCGCCGGGAAGAGACGTGCGCCGCGCGGTGCGACGGACACCGCGCGGCGCGCATCGACGGAGAGGGGGGGATTCCGGTACTCATTCGAGCACAACGGTTTTCGAGACCGTCCCGATCAGCCGCTCTGGCACCTCTCCGCGAGGGGATCGTCATGCGACGTTCGGGGCCGCGGATCATGCCGGACCGGCGGGCCTTTTCAACGTCCCCCGCTCGCGGCGGCGCGGTCATCGACGCTCGCGGAAGAACGCACGCAGGAGTTCGGCGCTGCGATCGGCGAGCAGCCCCTCGTCCACCGGGCAGCGATGGTTGAGGCGCGGATCGGCCGGGAGCATCGCGAGCGAACCGCACGCGCCGAACTTCGGATCGCGTGCCGCGAAGACGATCCGCGCGACTCGTGCGTGCAGCGCGGCGCCCGCGCACATGAAACAGGGCTCCAGCGAGCAGTAGAGCGTCGTCCCGTTGAGTCGACCCTCGCCCGCGACGACGAACGCCCCGCGCAGCGCCTCGAGCTCGGCGTGCGCCGTGGCGTCGCGCAGCTCTTCGCAGCGGTTGCTGCCCTCGCCGATCACCACGCCGTCGCGGACGACGACGGCCCCGACCGGAACCTCGCCGCACGCGGCCGCTCGTTCCGCGAGCGCGAGACAGCGCTCCATGAACTCGCGGTCCATGAGGAGCGGATCGCGCGCGCTTGTGCCGGTCACGAACGGGGTTCTATCATCCGGCGCGGATCGGCGAGACCCATCGCGGCCGCGGCCGCGCGACCGGGTGGACTCCCCGTCCCGTGCACTCCACCCCGTAGGACGGCTCCCGTGACGAAGCGCGATTTCCTCTCCGCCGCCGACCTTTCGCGCGACGAACTCGAGAACCTGCTGGAACTCGCCCAGCGCTCACGCGGCAAGCGCGCCTCGCAGGTCCTCGCCGGCAAGACGCTCGCGCTCTTGTTCTTCGACCGGAGCCTGCGGACGCGCGTCAGCTTCGAGGTCGCCGCCGTGCAGCTCGGCGGTCACGTGATCAACGTCTTCGCCGATCGCGAGCTCTACGACCTCGAGCCCGAGGAGCGGATCGTCATGGACGGCCGCGCCGAGGAGCACGTGAAGGACGCGGCGCGCACGCTCTCGCGCTACTGCGACGGCCTCGGCATCCGTCACCTCGGACACACCGGCTCGTGGGAGCGCGATCGCCAGGAAGTCCTGCTGCGCAGCTACGCGCGCTACGCGAGCGTGCCGGTCGTCAACCTCGAGTCGGCGGTCGAGCACCCCTGCCAGGCGATCGCCGACGCGATGACCATGCAAGCGCAGCTCACGCGTCTCTCGGGTCGCCGGCTCTCGATCGTGTGGACCAACAACCCCGAGCCCAAGAACATCGGTCCCTGCCACTCGCTGCTGCGCGTCGCCGGCATGCTCGGAATGTCGATCACGCTCTGCCATCCGCTCGGTTTCGAACCGGAGGCCGAAGTCGTCGCTTCGGCGGCGAAGGACGCGCAGGCGCACGGCGGCAGCTTGAGGGTCGTCAACTCCCTCGACGACGGCGTGCGCGACGCCGAGGTCGTCTACACGCGCTCTTGGGGTTCACCGAAGTACTGGGAGGACCAGGAGCGTGAGACGATCGTCAAGCGCTCGCTGCAGACCTGGATCATCGACGAGGCCGCGATGGCGAAGACGCGGAACGCGATCTTCATGCACCCCCTGCCGGTGCGCCGCGGCGTCGGCGCGACCGACGGCGTGCTCGACGGACCTCGCTCGCTGATCTACGACCAGGCGGAGAATCGCGTCCACGCGCAGAAGGCCCTGCTCACCCACCTGCTCGGGTGACGGGATCGACACCCGACGGCCGAATCGCCGCGAGGGTGGACCGGAAACCGTCGTCGATCCCGATCCGCGCGGTGAATCCGAGGCGCTCGCGCGCGGGCGCAGGGTCCGCGACCCAGCCGACCGACGCGACGTCGCGGAGCTTGTCGACGCCGAAGTACCCCGGCACGCCGGTGAGCCGGTGCACGAGGTCCGCCGCGAAGCCTGCGACGAACGCGAGCGGCATCGGCACGGGAAGCGGTCGCACGCGACGGCCGGCGACCGCGGCGATGCGCTGCGGGAGCGAGGTGGTGTCCGCGCGTTCCGGACCGTCGATCGGAAAGAAGCCGGGGACTCCGCGCGACTCCAGGGCGAAGATCAGCGCGGTGACGAGATCGTCGACGTGCACGAGGGAAAGCGGTCGACGTCCGAGCGGCACGGGCGCCAACCAGCCCGAGGCCTGCGCGACGAGCAGCGCGGTCGCTTCGTCGCCGGGGCCGTAGACGATCGGCGGCCGGACGATGCACCAGTCGATGCGGCTCGCGTGGACGAGCACGCCTCGTTCTCCGCCGAGCTTGCTCCGTCCGTAGCACGATCGCGGGCGGCACGCGTCCGGAGCGGCGTCGGACCCGCGGCCGTCGACGCTCGGTCCCGCGGCGGCGAGGGACGAGACGTGGACGAAGCGGAGCCCGGGTGAGCACCCGGCTGCCGCGGCGGCGAGCCGCGCGCTGCCTTCCGTGTTGGCGCGGAAGAAGCCGGCTGCGCGCAGGGCCCGCGTGGCGCCGGCCAGGTGCACGACCGCCTCGACTCCGGTGACGGCACGGCGCAGGGCCGCCTCGTCCTCGAGCGAACCTTCCACGATCTCGGACGGGGCGAGGCCCGTCGTCTGCGTGCGCGCGCGATCGCGCACGAGGCAACGCAGAGCGACGCCGTCGCGCCGCAGGCGCGACGCGAGCGCGCGCCCGATGAAGCCGGTGGCGCCGGTGACGAGGATCGGTCCGTTCATCCGCCGCCCGGGTGAACCTCGCCAGGCTCGAAAGAATTGTCCGGAGCTGCGGCCACGTCTAACGTAAGGGCCCTCGGGCTGAATCGCTCGCCGAGGGCGACCGAGCCGGCCCGCTCCTCGATCGACGACCGTTGGACCTCTTCCAGAAGTGTTACGGCTTCACCCGTGCGCGGCAAGTGCAGGCGCTGGGGATGTACCCGTACTTCATCCCCATCTCCGACAGCGAGGGAACCGAGGTCGAGATCAAGGGCCGCCGGCTGATCATGGCCGGCAGCAACAACTACCTCGGGTTGACCCATCACCCGCAGGTGGTCGACGCGGCGCGGGAAGCACTCGACCGATACGGCACGTCCTGCACCGGGTCGCGCTTCCTGAACGGCACGCTCGAACTCCACGAGGAACTGGAGCGGCGGCTGGCGCGCTTCCTCGACCGTGAAGCCGCGTTGTGCTTCTCGACCGGGTTCCAGACCAACCTCGGCGTGATCTCGGCGCTGTGCGGGAAGGACGACGTGATCCTCTGCGATCGCGAGAACCATGCGTCGATCTACGACGGCTGCCGGCTCAGCTTCGCGGAGTTGAAGAAGTACCGCCACGAGGACATGGACGACTTGGAGCGCCAGCTCCAGGCCGCATCGCGACCGGAGGTCCGCGGCCGCTTGATCATCGTCGACGGCGTGTTTTCGATGATGGGCGACATCGCCAACCTGCCGCGCATCTGCGAACTCGCGCAGCAGTACGACGCACGGGTCCTGGTCGATGAAGCCCACTCCGTCGGCGTGCTCGGCGCTCACGGGCGCGGCGCCGTCGAGCACTGCGGCGTGGAAGGCCAGGTCGACCTCGTCGTCGGCACCTTCAGCAAGAGTTTCGCCAGTTTGGGGGGCTTCGTCGCCGGTCCCGAGCCGGTGATCCACTACATCAAGCATCACGCGCGCGCGCTGATCTTCTCCGCATCGATCCCGCCGAGCGCCGCGGCCGCCGCGTTGGCGTCGCTCGACGTGATGGAGGGCTGCCCGGAACTCCGCACGTTGGTCATGGAACGCGCGACCCAGGTGCGCCGGGGCCTGGTGGAACGCGGTTTCAAGGTCGGGCGGACCGAGACCCCGATCGTCCCCGTGATCGTCGGCGACCAGGACCTGCTCTTCGCATTCTGGAAGTTGTTGTTCGAGACCGGCGTGTTCACGAACCCGGTCACGTCCCCGGCGGTGCCGCCCGGGGTGGATCTCGTGCGCACCTCGTACATGGCCGCCCATTCACCCGCGCAGTGCGACCGGGTGATCGAAATCTTCGAACACGCCGGACGCCGCATGGGGCTGGTGCCGGCCCACGCGGTCCCGAGGCCGCCGCGCGCCGCCGCGAACGACGCGTGACAGCGGGCGCGATGCGCCGGAGAACCAGGGCATAATCGCCGCGCCTGCGCGTCGCGCGGTTGCGTCCATGACGGTTCCCGACTTCGTTCACCTCCGCACGCACAGCCACTACAGCTTGCTGACGGCGCCGGCCCGGGTGAAGGACCTGGTGAAGGCGGCGGCGAGCGACGGGCAGCGCGCCGTCGCGCTCACCGACAACGGCAACCTCTACGGAGCGATCGAGTTCTACAAGGCGTGCAAGGCCGCCGAGGTGAAGCCGGTGCTGGGGATGGTCGCCTTCCTCGCCGGGAAGACGCGCAAAGAGCCGACCTCGACCGCGAACCCCAACTACCAGTTGACGCTGCTCGCGAGCGATGCGGACGGCTGGAACAACCTCAAGCAGCTGTCGACGATCGGCTTCCTCGACGGCTTCTACTACCGTCCGCGCATCGACCGCGAAGCGCTTGCCGCTCACGCTCGAGGACTGATCGCGCTCACGGGGGATCTCTCCGGCGAGGTCCCGCGGCTTCTCCAGCAGGACGACACGCCGACCGCGTGCAGGGTCGTCGGCGAACTGGAAGATCTGCTCGGCAAGGGCAACGTCCACCTGGAAGTCATGGAGGTCGGCGTCGACGCCCAGCGGCGCGTGAACGAGTACCTGGTCGCGATGAGCGGCCGACTCGGCGCGCCGCTCGTCGCGACGAACGACGTCCACTACGTGCACCCTCAGGACTGGGTCGCGCAGGACATCATGACCTGCATCCGGACCGGCAAGGCGCTCAACGACCCCGAGCGATTCCGGATGCCGTCGCGCGAACTGTGGTTCAAGAGCCGCGCCGAGATGGCGCACGCCTTCCGCGACCTTCCGCAGGCGCTCGCGACGACGGTCGAGATTGCCGAGCGATGCGCCGTGGACATCCCGTTCCACACCTACCACCTCCCGGTGTTCGGTACGGGGACCAGCGAAACGCCGGACCAGCTCTTCGAACGCCTGTGCTTCGAAGGCGCCGTCCGGCGCTACGGCGAACTCGGCGGAGCGATCCGCACGCGTTTGACGCACGAGATCGGCGTCATCCGCGAACTCGGTTTCGCGAGCTACTTCCTGATCACGGCCGACTTCATCCAGCACGCGCGCGCGAAGGGCATCCCGGTCGGTCCCGGCCGCGGCTCGGCGGCCGGGTCGATGGTCGCCTTCGCGCTCGGTATCACGAACCTCGATCCGCTCCGCTACAACCTGCTCTTCGAGCGGTTCCTGAACGCGTCGCGGGTCAGCATGCCCGACATCGACGTCGACTTCTGCGGCGAGCGACGCGACGAAGTCATCCGCTACGTGCGCGAGAAGTACGGTGAGGAGTGCGTCTCGCAGATCGTCACGTTCGGAACCATGGCGAGCCGCGGAGTGCTGCGTGACGTCGGTCGCGTGCTCGAGGTCGACCTCGGCGAGATCGACAGGATCGCCAAGAAGGTCCCCCAGGGCCCAGGAGCATCGCTTCAGAAGGCCCTCGAGACCGACCCCGAACTGGCGCAGATCCGCGCCTCCAGCGAGGCGACCGCGCGCCTCTTCGACCTCGGGCTGAAGCTCGAAGGACTCGCGCGGCATTCGTCGGTTCACGCCGCGGGAGTCGTCGTCGCGGATCGGCCGCTCCGCGACTACGTGCCGCTGTGCCGGAGCGGTGACGAGATCACGACGCAGTGGCAGATGACGGAGCTCGAGTCGGTCGGCCTCCTCAAGGTCGACTTCCTCGGCCTCAAGACGCTGACGATCCTCGAAGAGGCGAAGCGACTCGTGCGCGATCACCACGGCCGGTCGCTCGACCTCGACGCCTTGCCTCTCGACGACCCGGCGACCTTCGCTCTCATGACGCGCGGGGACACGCTCGGCGTGTTCCAACTCGAATCGTCAGGAATGCGCGACCTCCTCGCACGGCTCAAGCCGGACACGTTCGAGGACGTCATCGCGGTGCTGGCGCTCTATCGCCCGGGGCCGCTGAGTTCCGGCATGGTCGACATGTTCGTGCGCCGCAAGCACGGTGAAGAGCCCGTCGCCTTCCCGCACGAGGACACCCGCGAAGTCCTGCAGGAGACCTACGGGATCATCGTCTACCAGGAACAGGTGATGCGCATCTCCAACATCGTCGGCGGGTTCGCGCTCAACGAAGCCGACTCGCTGCGCAAGGCGATGGGGAAGAAGAAGCCCGAGGAGATGGCGAAGTTCCGGGAGAAATTCGTCAGCGGTGCGGTGGCGAAGGGCCACGACGCGGCGTGGGCTCGCGAACTGTTCGAGACGATGGAGTACTTCGCGGGCTACGGCTTCAACAAGTCACACTCCGCCGCCTACGCGCTCGTCACCTACCAGACCGCGTGGCTGAAGGCGCAGTACCCCGTCGAGTTCTATGCCGCGAACATGACCGTCGAGAGCCCGAACTCCGACAAGCTGAAGGAGTTCGTGGACGAAGCGCGTCGTGTCGGCTTTCGCGTCCACTCGCCCGACGTCAATTCGAGTGGTGTGCGCTTCGCGGTGGAAGACGGTGCAATCCGCTTCGGACTCGGCGCGATCAAGGGCGTGGGGACGCGCTTCGCGGAGTCGGTCGAACGCGAGCGCAGACGAGGCGGTCCCTACGCGTCGATCGAGGGACTCTGCGAGCGGCAGGACACGCAGCTCGTCAACAAGGGCGCGCTGGAAGCGCTCGTGAAGGCCGGCGCGTTCGACGGCATCGAGGCCACGCGCAAGTCCGCGCTGGAAGGCATCGAAGCCGCGCAGCGCGCTGCCGCGCAAGTCCGGCGTGACCGGGCGGCCGGACAGCGCAGTCTCTTCGATCTCGGCGAGGCCCCGCCTCCCCCCACCGATCGCCGCGCGTTGCGCGCCGCGGAATGGACCGAGATGGAACGACTGACTCACGAGAAGGAGGCCTTGGGCTTCTACCTCTCCGGTCATCCGTTCGAGCGACGCGGACGCTTCTTCGCGCGGATCGCCGGACGGAACACTTCCGATCTCGTCTCGATCGAGTCCGGCACCGAGGTGCGCATCGCCGGGATGGTCAGCGGACTGCGAACCCTGGTCGTCAAGTCCGGGCGGAGCGCCGGCCAGAAGATGGCGAAGTTCCGCCTCGAGGATCTCGACGGTGCCGTCTCGGTCGTGGTCTTCGCGCGTGTGCACGAGCGCGTCCGCGACAAGCTCGCCGACGACGCGATCGTCTTCGTGACCGGTCGCACGGAGAAGAACGCCGAGGAGGTCAGTCTCGTCTGCGACGCCGTCGAGAGTGCCGACGACATCGCCGCGCGCGAGGTGAACAGTCTCATCGTCCGCCTGCCCGCGGCGCTCGCCGCGGACCGCGTCCTCGACGGGCTCGCGGAAGCAGTGCAGCGCTCACGCGGTTCGCACCGGCTCCTCCTCGAGGTCGAAGAGAACGGCGCCACCCACGTGGTGCGCGCCGATCGGCGCTTCTCGGTGCGGATCGACGATGCGCTGATCGACGATCTGGCGATCCTCGTCGGCCCGGAGAACCTCTCCTTCCGGCGCCGCTGACGCTCACGCGACGCGGCGCCACGCCCCGCGGCCGCTACTCCTCTGCTGCAGCGTCGCCGGCGAGGCTCCGCGCCAGCACGTCGTTGTCGACGAGCTCCACGATCGCCTTGGGTGCCGCGTCGCCGATCCGATACGAACTCAGGCGAATGACTCGGCAGTAGCCGCCAGGGCGCGTCGCGTAGCGCGGGCCGAGAGTGTCGAACAGCTTCTGCGCGGCATCGCGGTCCCTGAGATAGGCGATCGCCCGACGGAACCGCGCGAGGTCCTTGCGCTTGCCGAGGGTGATCATCTTGTCGAGGTTCCGACGGATGGCCTTCGCCTTGGCCAGCGTGGTCACGATCCGCTCGTGCTTGATGATCGAGCAGATCATGTTGCGCTCCATGGACAGACGGTGCGACGTCGTCCGGCCGAGCTTCTTCTTCAGGAGGCGGTGTCTCATGGTTCGAGCGCCTGCGCGCGGGTGAGCTGCGAGGAGCGGTTCAGTTGGTGTGGGTGTCGCCGACCATCATGCCCAGCGAGAGACCGAGTGCTGACAGCTTGCTCTTGACCTCCTTGAGCGAGGTCTTGCCGAAGTTGCGAACCTTGAGCAGTTCGGCTTCGGACATCGAGAGCAGTTCGCGCAGGGTCTGGATGTTCTCGGCCTCCAGGCAGTTCTTCGAGCGGTTCGACAGGTCGAGGATGTCGACGGACTTCGAGAGCAGGTCGTCGAGCTCGCGCCGTTTCGCAACTTCGTCGCCTTCCGGAGCGAGTCCGCCGCCCTCGATCGCGATGTCGTCCTTCATCTCGAAGTACTGGACGAACGGATTGAGATGCTTGCGGTAGATCTTGCTCGCTTCGACGAGCGCCATCTCCGGACCCACCGTGCCGTCGGTCCAGATCTCGAGCACCAGCTTGTCGTAGTTCGTGAACTTGCCGACGCGGGTGTTCTCGATCGTGTACTTGACCCGGAAGACCGGGCTGAAGATCGAATCGACGGGAATCGTCCCGACCTCCTGCTCTTCCGCGACGTTGTCCTCCGCCGTGACGTAGCCGCGGCCGCGCCGCACCTGGATCTCCGCGTAGAAGCGGACATCGTCGGTCAGCGTGCAGATCTTCAGGTCGGGATTCACGATCTCGACGTTCTGGTCGGTCTCGATCGCGCCCGCCAGCAGCTCGCCGCGCTTGTTCGCCTCGAGTCGAAGCGTCGACGGGGCGTCGGTGTGCATCCGGACGCGGAGCTTCTTGAGCGCGAGAACGATGTGCGTGACGTCTTCCAGCACGCCCGGGATCGTCGAGTACTCGTGGACGACGCCGTCGACCTTCACCGACGTGACGGCCGTGCCCTCGATCGACGAGAGCAGGACGCGGCGAAGGCCGTTGCCGATCGTGGCGCCGAATCCGCGCTCGAACGGCTCGACGATGAACTTGCCGTACGTGTCGGTCGCCGTCTCCGGCTCCAGACGGACCTGGGACGGCAACTCGAAGTTACGCCAGCGGATGCGCATCGAAATCTCTGGAACTGAGGTCGCCGCGGTCGGACGTCCTGCGGCGGAAGTGGGTTGGCTGCGTCAGCTCGCGGACGCTCAGCGGGAGCAGAGCTCGACGATGAGCTGCTCGTTGATGGGGTGCGGCACGTCGGCGCGCTTCGGAAGTGCGACGACCTTGCCGCGCAGGTCGGCGGGGTGCGCTTCGAGCCAGGCCGGGACGGACTGACCCTTGTTGACGTCGACGGCCTCGGCCGCCTTCTTCTTGATCCGGTCGCGACCGGACAACTCGATCTCGTCGCCGGCGCGGACGAGGTAGCTCGGGATGTTCAACCGCTTGCCGTTCACACGCACGTGGCCGTGGGCGACCATCTGGCGCGAGTCGAACCGCGACGCCGCCAGGCCGAGGCTGAGCACGACGTTGTCGAGCCGCCGCTCCAGGAGCACGAGGAGGTTCTCGCCGGTGTTGCCCTTCTGCCGCGAGGCGATCGAGAAGTAGCGCTGGAACTGACGCTCGAGGACGCCATAGATCCGCTTCGCCTTCTGCTTCTCGCGCAGCTGCGTGTAGTAGTCCGTGGTCTTCCGCGGGCGCGTGTGGACGCCGGGTGGGTAGTCCCGGCGGTTGACCGCGCACTTCTCGGAGAAGCAGCGCTGTCCCTTCAGGAAGAGCTTCATGCCTTCCCGGCGGCACAGCTTGCAGACCTTTCCGCTGATCCTTGCCATGTGATCCGGTTCGATTCTCGAACGACTTGGACTCGAATACTCTGTGGTTGGTTGAAGACGGTCGGATGCTGCGATGCGCTCCGCTCAGACGCGGCGGCGCTTGCGCGGGCGGCAACCGTTGTGAGGGAGCGGCGTGCGATCCTCGATGCTCTTGATCTCGATGCCGCTGTTGCCCAGCGCACGGATCGCCGATTCACGGCCCGAACCCGGACCCCGGACGAGGACCTCGAGCTCCGACACTCCCATCTTCCGGATCTTGTCCGACACCTTCTGGGCGGCGCGCTGCGCCGCGAACGGCGTGCTCTTGCGGCTGCCCTTGTAGCCGATGGTGCCGGCCGAGTCCCACGCGATCACCTGACCGGCGGCGTCGGTGATCGTGATGATCGTGTTGTTGAACGACGCCTTGATGTGGGCGATCGCACGACCGATGTTCTTGCGGGTCTTCTTCTTCGCTTCAGCCATGGGGAGTGTCGTCGGCGGAAGCCCGGACCGAACGTGCACCGCGCGGATCCGGCGGTGCACGAGCGGTGCATGGGCGTCACTTCTTGAGGATCTTCTTGTTGGCGACCGTCTTGCGCGGGCCTTTGCGGGAACGGGCGTTCGAACGCGTCCGCTGGCCGCGCACGGGCAGCCCACGGCGATGGCGGAGTCCGCGGTAGCACCCGATCTCCTTGAGGCGATTGATGTTCGCCATGGTCTGACGCCGCAAGGCGCCTTCGACCACGTACACCTCTTCGAGATGGGTCGCGATGCGAGCGACTTCCTCGTCGGTGAGGTCCTTCGCGCGCGTGTCAGGGTTGAGCGACAGGTCGACGATGACCTTGCGCGACGTCGTACGACCGACGCCGAAGATGTAGGTCAGCGCGATCTCGATCCGCTTGTCGTTCGGGATGTCGACTCCCAGGATGCGAGGCATGGTTCGATTCGGGGCGGGGGTGGTTCGGAGTGGATCGGTCGGTTCGTCGGTCGCCGGATCCGGAATTCAGCGCCCGGGACGGGAACGTTGCCGCTGCTTGTGCCGCGGATCGGACTTGCACACGACGCGCACGATGCCGCGACGGCGCACGATGCGGCAGGAATCACACATCCGACGGATGCTGGCTCGGACCTTCACGGCTGGATCTCCACTCGATCGATGCTGGGATGACGTTGTTCGTTCGGAGCCGCGCGATGACGCGAGGGGAAGTCTGGATCCAGGCCCACGATCCGGCCCTTGCCGGCGTCGTACGGCGAGCGCTCGACGAGCACCGCGTCACCGGCTACGAGGCGGATGACGGCGATGCGCATCGAGCCGCTCGCATGCACGGCGATGCGGGCTCCGTCGCGCAGCTCGACCGACAGCATGCGGTTTGGCAGGCGGTCGACGACGACGGCGGGCTCGCTCGCTCGCGAGGCGGATCGGGGACTTGGTGACGCTTCGATGCGGATGACTCCGGAACGGACTCGGCAGGGGATGCTTGGGTTCGCGATGACCATCGGCGGACGGCCTCAGCCGGCGTTCCGCCGCAGGGCTGCGACGATCTGGTCGTTGACTTGTGACGGGACTCGACTGGCGTCGACTTCGATGAGGCAACCGGAGACCCGGTAGTGCGCGAGCAACGGTTGCGTGGATCTCTCGTACTCCTCCAGGCGTCGCCCGACTGCTTCGGGACGATCGTCGGAGCGATGCGCGAGCGCGCCGCCACAGAGGTCGCATACACCGTCGACCGTGGTCGGCTTGAACGTGACGTTCCAGATCGCGCCGCACTTCGAACAAGTCCGACGGCCGGTGAGCCGCGACATCAGTTCGGTGCGGGGCACTGCGAAGTAGACGACGTGGGTCAGCGGACGGCCGGACGACCGCAGGCTCTGATCGAGCGCCTTGGCCTGCGGGACGGTACGGGGAAAGCCGTCCAGGATCCAGCCCGCATCCGCAAGGTCCGTCCGCAACCGGTCCTCCACCATCGCGATGATCAGGTCGTCGGCGACGAGCTGGCCGGCGTCCATGAAGGCCTTGGCCCTCTGACCGAGCGCCGTGCCCCGGGCGACGTGGCTCCGAAGCATGTCCCCGGTGGAGAGGTGCGCGAGCGCGAGAGACCTGGCGAGTTCGAGGGCCTGCGTGCCTTTGCCCGCCCCCGGGGGACCGAGGAAGACGGCGCGGATTCCGTCCGGCCGAGTCACTGCGTGCGCCCCCACCCTCGGCCCGAACCCGCGGCGTCCTTCATGAAGCCCTCGTAGTTCCTCATGATCAGCATCGCATTCAGCTTGTCGACGAGGTCGAGCGCGACGCCCACCACGATCAGGATCGACGTGCCGCTCATGAAGTAGACGAGCTGGGTGTCGAGGCCCGCGAAGCTGCCGCCGACCAGCGACGGGAAAACCGCGAGTATCGTCAGGAAGGCCGCACCCGCGAGCGTGATGCGGACCATCGTCTGCTCGAGGAACTCGGCGGTGTTCTTGCCGGGCCGGATGCCGGGGATGAAGGCTCCGTGCTCCTTCAGGTTGTCCGCCATCTCGTTCGGCTGGAACATCATCGAGGTCCAGAAGAACGAGAAGAAGAAGATCAGGGCCGCATAGCTCAGGACGTACCAGAACCCTTGGTTCTGCGCGAAGCCCTCGAGGAAGCGGACGCCGAGCGTGCCGCCGATGATCGGCGGGACGATCAGGATTGCCGAGGCGAAGATGATCGGCATCACGCCGGCGTGATTGACCTTGAGCGGCAGGTAGTGGCGTTGCCCGCCGTAGACCCGACGGCCGCGGGTCTGCTTGGCCTGTTGGATCGGAATGCGGCGGTGCGCCTTCGTGATGAACACGACCGCGACGACGGCCAGCGCCCACGAACCGAGGAAGAGCATCAGCGTCTGGAAGCCGCTGGTGCTCATCTCGCCGTCGGACCGGAAGTACGAGGTGAAGGATCCCGGCAGCGACGAGACGATACCGGCCATGATGATCAGCGAGATCCCGTTGCCGGCACCATGCTCGGTGATCTGCTCACCGAGCCACATCACGAACAAGGTGCTCGCCGTGAGGCAGACCACCACCGCGATGCAGTAGAGGAGCCAGTAGTTCTCGCGGACGCCGGCATGCAGCAGGTCGCTCGTGAGAGAACCGAACAGCACGAAGAACGACTGCAGGATGCAGATCGGGATGGTCAGGTAGCGGGTGTACCGGTTGATCTTCCGCTGGCCCGACTGCCCTTCCTTCGCGATCTTCTCCAGCGAGGGAACGACCTTCACCAGCAGCGAGAGGATGATGCTCGCCGAGATGTAGGGCATCACTCCGAGCGAGAACAGCGACGCGTTCTGCAGTCGCGCTCCCGTCAGGATGTTCATGAAGTCGAGCACGCGGCCGAAGCCGCTGCTCGTGCCCGACAGGTCGGCGAGGAACTTGTCCGCGTTCACCCCGGGAAGCGGGATGTGGAAGCCGATCCGGTAGCAGAACAACAGTCCCAGGGTGATCAGGATCTTGGTCCGGATCTCCTTGACCTTGAACAGGTTGCCGATCGAAAGGGTCATGCGCTACGCGGCGGCTCGGATGGGCGGATTGCCTCGCGACTCAACGCCGCTTCGGCGTGGGGTCGGTCTGGCCCTTGCGGACGAACTTCGGTCGATGCGCGACGCGCGGCAGCAGTTCGACGCTTCCACCGGCGGCCTCGATCTTCGCCTTGGCCGACTGCGTGATCGCGTCGACCCGCACGGTCACGGCCTGGGTGATCTCGCCTTCGCCGAGGATCTTGAACAACTCCGTGTGCAAGGCCTTCGACGTGATGCCCCGCTCGAGGATGGCGGCCAGGTCGACGACGGACCCCGCGGTGAAACCGGCGAGGTCGCGAACGTTGATCGTCGTGAAGCTCTTGCGGAAGTTCTTGTTGTTGAAGCCGCGCTTGGGGAGCCGACGGAACAGCGGCATCTGGCCGCCTTCCCAACCGATGCGGTTCTTCCATCCGGTGCGCGACTGCGCGCCCTTGTGGCCGCGTCCGGCGGTCTTGCCGAGCCCCGAACCGATGCCGCGACCGATGCGCTTCCGCGCGCCGTTCTTGAGACCGAGGGCCTTTGCTTCGCTCAGGTTCATCCGAGATTCACCTCCCGCAACGCGGCGATCACCTTCTGATCGCGCAGCTTGGCGAGTGCAGCCATCGTCGCCTTGACGACGTTGAGCGGATTCGTGGAGCCGTAGACCTTGGTCAGGATGTCGTGGATGCCGGCGAACTCGCAGACCTTGCGAACCGCCTTGCCGGCGATGACTCCGGTGCCTGGCGCGGCCGGGATCAAGCGAACCCGCGACGCGCAGTAGGAGGCCTCGACCTGGTGCGGAATGCTCGATCCCGCGCGGAGCACGCGCATCAGTCGCTTGCGTCCGTCCTTGACGGACTTCTCGACGGCTGCCGGCCCCTAACGGCCCTTGCCGTAGCCGACGCCGACGAGCCCGTCGTTGTTGCCGACGACGGTCAACGCGCTGAACGAGAATCGACGGCCGCCCTTGACCACGGCTGCGGAGCGGTTGATCGCGATGACGTCGTCCCGCATGTCGGACTGCAACGCCTCGTCGATCGGAATCGGGGGATACTTCGGCTTCGCCATCTCTGAAGGGCTCCGCTGCTCTGGATTCGCTGGCTCGTGACGTTCGTCAGAACGTGAGGCCGCCGGCGCGCGCGGCTTCCGCGAGCGCCTTGACGCGACCGTGATACTTGTAGGGACCGCGATCGAATACGACCGCCGTGACGCCGGCCGCCTTGGCACGCTCGGCGATCGCAGCGCCGATGCGTGTGGCAACGTCGGACTTGCGAACGCCCTTCAGCGCCTCGCGAAGTCCCTTGTCGCGCGACGACGCCGCGGCGAGCGTGCGCCCGGAGGTGTCGTCGATGACCTGGCAGTAGATGTTGGTCAGACTCCGGAAGACGGAGAGCCGCGGACGGCTCACGCCGACGCGGACCCGGTTCCGCACGCGGAGTGCCTTGCGGCGGCGTCGGACCTGCTTCAGGGCTTGGATGCTCATGGTTCGATACCGGGTGTGAATCGATCGATCTGCGCTTGGCCGGTCGCGCTCGATCAGGCCGAGCCGAACGCCTTGCCGGCCTTGCGGCGGATGATCTCGCCTTGGTAGCGGATGCCCTTGCCCTTGTAGGGCTCGGGAGGACGCAGCTTCCGCACGCGCGCGGCGAGTTGACCGACCGCCTGCTTGTCGCAACCGCGAACGATCAGCGAGGTCGGGGTCGGGACGTCGACGTCGACTCCTTTCGGGATGTCGACCTGGCGCTCGTCGGCGAAGCCGAGCGTGAGGACCAGCTTCTGGCCGGCCTTCTTCACCTGATAGCCGACGCCCTCGATCTCGAGCTTCTGCTCGTAGCCCTGGCTCACGCCGACCACCATGTTCTTGATGAGAGCACGTGTGAGTCCGTGATAGGCGCGCGCAGCGCGATCGCGCGCCGGGCGCAGGTTGCTCACCTGGACCGAGGCTCCTTGCACGGCGACGCCGACTTCGGGCCGGTGCTCGATGCGCAACTCGCCCTTCGGGCCCTTGACGGTGACCGCCCTCGCGGCGGTAGTCACCGTCACGCCCTTGGGCAGCTCGACCGGCTTGATTCCGATGCGGGACATTCTGGATTTGCTCCTGGGATCCTGTGGTTGCGTCGCGTGGGACTCACGCCAGCGTGCAGATCACTTCGCCGCCGACGTTCTTCTCGCGGCACTCGCGATCGGAGAGGACACCGACGTTCGTCGAGACCACCGCGATCCCGAGTCCGCCGCGGACCTTGGGGAGTTGGGCGACGCGCCGATAGCGGCGGCAGCCGGGGGCGCTGTAGCGGTCGATCGCCGAGATGATGTCCTCGCCCTCGGGGCCGTACTTCAGGTCGATCCGGATGTGTGCTTGCGGCCCCTCCCCGGCGACTTCGTAGCCGCGGATGTAGCCCTCGCGCTTGAAGACGTCGAGGATCCGGACCTTCATCGCACTCGCGGGCGCGATGCACGAATCGGCCTTCACGCGCACCGCGTTGCGGATGCGAGTGAGAAGGTCAGCGATCGGGTCGGTCATCATGGCTGTTCGTCTCGGTTCACGTTGGAGTCGGCGGATCGGTCGTACTCGGGTCGTGCGGCGGTGCTCTTGTGAGTTCGTGGGCCGGTCATCTGCGGAACGGGAACCCCATCCGCTCGAGCAACGCGTAGCCGTGCTCGTCGGTCGTCGCCGTCGTCACGATGCTGATGTCCATGCCCTGGACGAACTCGACCTTGTCGAGGCTGATCTCGGGGAACAAGCTCTGCTCGGCGAGACCGAAGGTGTAGTTGCCGCGGCCGTCGAACTTCTTCGGCAGGCCACGGAAGTCTCGGATGCGCGGGATCGCGATCGTCACGAGCCGATCGAAGAACTCCCACATGCGTGTCCCGCGCAGCGTGACGGCGCAGCCGATGGCGTAGCCCTCGCGGAGCTTGAAGCCGGCGATGGCGAGACGCGCGTTTCGCACGGTCGGCTTCTGTCCGACGATCGCCGCAAGTTCGCGCTGGGCGTGCTCCATGCGCGCCTTGTTCTCGACGGCGCGGCCGACGCCCATGTTCACCACCATCTTGATGATGCGCGGCACTTCCATCGGGTTCTTGAAGCCGAACTGCTCGCGAAGCGCCGGGGCGACTTTCTCCCGGTACATCGTCAACATGCGCGGCACCACGCGTTCAGGGGCTGTCGTGCTCATCGGTCGATTCTCGTTCACGAGTTCTTTCGGGTTGGACGCGGGGCCTCAGTCGAAACGGGTGCCGCACGGCACCCCCACCCGGACACGCTTGCCGTCGACGAGTTGCGACCGCGTGCGCACACCCTTGCCGGCCTTCTCGCTCCACAGGAGCACCTTGGCGGCAGGGATCGGGAACTCGCGCTGGACGCGGCCGCCTTGCGGACTCTGCTGCGTTCGACGAGTGTGCTTCCAGCGCAGGTTCACGCCCTGGACCACCACCTTCCCCGTCGCGGGGAGGACTTGCAGGACCTCATGCGGCTCGTCGGACGCGTACGCCCCGGAGATCACCACGACCTTGTCGCCCTTCTTGACGTGCACCTTCCGGTTCGCCGGCGACTTCTGCTTCCATGCGGCGCGGACTGCCATCAGATCACTTCCTCAGCGAGCGAGACGATCTTCATGAAGTTCCGGTCACGCAACTCGCGCGCAACCGCACCGAAGATGCGCGTGCCGCGCGGATTGTTGTCCTTGTCGATGATGACGAGAGCGTTGCGGTCGAAGCGGATGTAGCTGCCGTCGTTGCGACGGACTTCGCGTCGCGTACGGACGACGACACCGCGTACGACCTGGTGCGCCTTGACCTCGCCGGTGGGAAGCGCCTTCTTCACGACAGCGATGACGACATCGCCGAGGGACGCGTACCGGCGCCCGCTTCCGCCGAGGACCTTGATGCACATGGCCTCTTTGGCGCCGGTGTTGTCGGCGACATCCAACATCGTGGTTTCCTGGATCATGTCAGGGTTCTCTTCTCACGAGATCTGGCGCTGCGGTCTCGATCGGTCCAAGCCACCTCAGTCGACCTGGGCCTTGCGCACCACGCGCAGCAGGCGGAACCGCTTCAGCTTGGAAAGCGGACGGGTCACCAGCACCTCGACGAGGTCGCCGACGTGGGCCTCGCGATTCTCGTCGTGCGCGTGGAGCCGCGTCCGACGACGGATGAACTTCTCGTAGAGCGGATGCCGGACCTGCCGCTCGATCTCGACGGTGATGGTCTTCGCCATCTTGTCGGAGATCACGACCCCCTGGAGGGTCATGCGCTGCGGGCGCGACGCCTGCGTTCCGTTCGTGTTCGCCGTCTCGGTCATGTCCGTATCGCTCGCGATGTCGTCTTGTGGTTCTGGCGGATCCTGCTCGGATCTCGGTCACACGTCAGGGTTTGGCCTTCGCTGCCTCGATCTCGCGGGCGCGGAGCACGGTGTGGATCCTCGCGATCGTTCGCCGGATCGTCCGGTAGCGGGACGTGTGCGAGACCTCCTCGGCCGCGCCGCGGAATCGCAGTCCGAACAACTCCTTGCGCAAAGCCTGCGCGTCGAGCAGCAGCTCGCGCGAGTCCTTGCCTCGAATCTCGTCGATCTTCACGTGATCCTCTCTGGTCTCTCGGTGCTCGAGTGCTGGGTCGTTCGGGGCGTCGGGTCAGGACTCAGGTTCAGAGGGGCTTGCGCCCGATCATGCGCACCTTGACCGGCAGCTTGTGCGCGACGCGGTTGAAAGCCTTCCTGGCGATCTCCTCGGAAACACCGCCGATCTCGAACATCACGGTTCCGGGCTTCACGACCGCGGTCCAGTACTCGATGTCGCCCTTGCCCGTGCCGAGTCGCGTCTCCGCCGGGGTCGCCGTCACCGAGTGGTGCGGGAAGATCCGGATGAAAACCTTCCCTTCCGGGACGGCGCGCGATGCGGCGACACGGGCCGCCTCGATCGTGCGCGACGGGATCCAACCAGGCTCGAGCGACTGAAGCCCGAACTCACCGAACGCGACGGAGTTGCCACGCGTGGCGTTGCCGCGGATGACCCCGCGCTGCTGCTTGCGCCACTTGACTCGCTTCGGCATCAACATCGGAACTGACCTCTCGAATCGCTTGTTTGGAAAACGCTGGTTGGGTTCTGCGTCAGGCTTGCGGCGCGGGCGACCCCGTCACGATGTCGGTCGCTCGGCGTTGGCACGCTCGACCGGCAGGAGTCCATGGGTGACCTCGCCGGGGCCGTACTCACCCTTGAAGATCCAGACCTTGACGCCGATGGTGCCCGCCTTGGTGCACGCCAGCACGAAGCCGTAGTCCAGCTTGGCCCGCAGCGTGGTGCATGGCACACGACCCTTGCTGATCTGACGACGATCTTCACGCCCTGCGCGCCGGCGGCCATCGCCTGATCGACGGCCTTCTTCAGGACGCGGCGGTAGTTCATGCGCTTCGCGAGCATCTCGGCGACGGACTCGCCGACGAGCCGTGACTCGAGCTCGGGGCGATGCACCTCGATGATCTTCAGGCGGACCGGACCGCCGGTGAGTTTCTCGATCTCCTCGCGGAACTTGTCGACCTTCGCACCCTTCTTCCCGATCAGGACGCCGGGCCGCGCGGTGTGGATGAACACGGTCACGACGTCTCCGGCTCGCTCGATCTCTACCTTGGGAATCGCTGCGAAGCCCCAGTTGTCCCGGATGTGCCGGCGGATCTTCTGATCCTGCAGGAGCAACGCGGGGAAGTCCTTGCTGCTCGCGTACCAGCGCGAACGCCATGGCTCCGTGATCGCCGTGCGGAAACCGATGGGATGAACCTTTTGACCCATGACTCAGCTCTCCTGCTCCGCGCGGATGGCGCCACGTGCGCCGGCACCGCGTCCCTCGACCCCGAGGTCGGCGACATGAACGTGGATGTGACAGGTCACGCGCTTGTAGGGGGCCGCACGCCCCATCGAGGCGGGCCGGAACCTTTGGCGCCCCATCAGCAGCGGACCTTGGTTGATGAACGCCTTCGACACGACCAGTCGGTTGGCGCGGACGGTCTCGTCCTGGAGCGCATTCGCGACCGCCGAAGCGAGCACCTTGCGGATGAAGATCGATGCACGGTGATTGTCGTTGCCCAGCGTGTCGAGCGCGTCACCCGCGGGCATCCCGCGGATGAGTTCGATGACGCGGCGCGCCTTGCGCGGCGTGATGCGGGCGTGACGATGCGTTGCGCGGAACTCGGCGACCATGGCTCAGGAGGCTTCCTTCTTCGAGTGACCGCGGAACGTGCGCGTCGGCGAGAACTCGCCGAGCCGATGACCGACCATGTCCTCGGTCACGTACACCTTCGTGTGCACGCGACCGTTGTGGACGAGAAACGTGTGCCCCACGAACTCCGGCACGATCGTGCAGGCGCGCGACCAGGTCTTGATCGGGTTGCGCGTGCCCGCGCCGTTCTGCTCGGCGACCTTGTCGAACAACTTCAGGTCGACGTACGGGCCTTTCTTGATGCTGCGGCTCATGGCGAGTGTCTCCGCTCAGTTCGACTGCTGGTGCTTGCCGGACTTGCGGCGACGGATGATGAAGAGGTTTGTGCGCGCCTTGCCGCGCCGCGTCTTGCCGCCCTTGCTGAGCTTGCCGGTGGGCGAACAGGGGTGACGGCCACCACCGGTGCGACCTTCACCGCCGCCCATCGGGTGCGAGACGGGATTCTGCGAGGTTCCGCGGTTGTGGGGCCGCCAGCCCATGTAGCGGCGGCGTCCGGCCTTGCCCCAGCGGATGTTCTGCCAGTCGGCGTTGCCGACCTCGCCGATCGTCGCGCGGCAGCGGACGTGCACCTTGCGGAGTTCGCTCGACGGCATGACGAGCACGGCGTAGTTGCCGTCGCGCGCCAGCAACTGAGCGGAGAGCCCCGCCGAGCGCGCGACCTGCCCGCCTTTGCCGGGCTGGAGTTCCACGTTGTGGATCATCACGCCGAGCGGGATCGACCCCAGCGGCATGGCGTTGCCGACGTCCGGCTCGACGCGCTCACCCGACACCACCTGACGGCCGACCTCGAGCCCTTTCGGAG
Organism: Planctomycetota bacterium; assembly: GCA_016235155.1. Lineage (GTDB taxonomy): Bacteria > Planctomycetota > UBA1135 > UBA1135 > UBA2386 > JACRLW01. Next base: position 38,753 of record JACRLW010000039.1, on the reverse strand, counting down.
CGATGATGTAGCGCTTCTCACCGTCCGCGTAGTGGAGCAACGCGATGTCGGCGTTGCGGTTGGGGTCGTACTCGATCGCCTTGACCGTGGCGGGGACGCCATCCTTGTCGCGCAGGAAGTCGACGATGCGGTAGAGACGGCGCGCACCGCCGCCTCGGAAGCGGCTCGTCACGTGCCCGTGGTGATTCCGCCCGCCGGTCTTCTTGAGGCGGACGACGAGCGATTTCTCCGGCCGCTTCTTCGTGAGGTGCGAGAAGTCCAGCACCGACGAATTGCGGCGTCCTGCCGAGGTCGGGTTGTAGGTCTTGACGGGCATCGCTGATCCTCGCGGGGGTGTTGTGGAGCGGGTTCGGTCGAGTTCAGACGATCTCGATGCGGTCCCCGGCGCGCAGGGTGACCACGGCCTTCTTCCAGTCGCGCGACTTGCCGATGCGGCCGAGAGCGCGCCGGAACTTCCCCGGCACGTTCATCACGTTGACCGCCTCGACCTTCACGTCGAACAGGGTCTCGACCGCCTTCTTGATCTCGCTCTTGTTCGACGAGGGATCGACGCGGAACGAGTACTGGTTCCGGATGTCCTGGAGGACCGTCGACTTCTCGGTGACCAGCGGCTTCTCGATCACGCCGTAGTAGAGGAGTGGATTCGGCATGGCTGGATCTCCGTTCAGCGGGCCGCCGGGGTCTCACCGGAAGTACGACCGAACTTCGCCTTGAACGCTTCGAAAGCCGCCGGGGTCAACACCAGATGCCGGCGGAGGAGTACGTCGCGCGCGTTGAGGTCGGCGACGGTGCGGTCGTCGACGTGCGGCACGTTGCGGAGCGACATGCACAACACGCGATCGATGTCCGCGGTGACGACCAGCGCGCTCCGCAGGACGTCGAGCGCCCCGAGCACGCCGACCGCCTGCTTCGTGCTGGGCGTCGAGGTCGGCCAACCGTCCGCGACGCAAACCTCGTCGTCCGCGAACTTGGAGTAGACCGCGTTCCGCAGCGCGACCCGCCTCATCTTCTTCGGCATGTGGAAGGAGTAGTCGCGGGGCCGGGGGCCAAACGCGACACCACCGCCGGTCCAGTGCGGGGCCTTCTCCGTGCCCATGCGCGCGCGGCCGGTGTGCTTCTGCTTCCACAGCTTGTGGTTCGGGCCGTTGACCTCGGCGCGGGTCTTCGTCTTCGCCGTGCCTGCCCGGACGTTCGCCTCGTACATCACGACCGCTTCCTTGAGCGTCCGCCCGAGGATGCGGTCCCCGAACAGCGACGGATCGACCGCTGTCGTGCTCACCGAGCCGCTCTTGTAGACCTTGACCTGCGCCATCGGGTTGTGTCGTGCGGAGATGCTGTCCGTCACCCCGCGCGGGAGGCGACGCGTTCCAGGTGCATCTCGACCGGAACGAAGTGAAGGGAGTTGAAGGATGCGCCCGCGAGAACGCCGGCGCGCCGGGACTTCATGCCTTGATGCGGATGTCGACACCCGCGGGCATGTTGAGCTTGCTCAGGGCGTCGACCGTCTTCGACGTCGGCTCCGAGATGAAGATGAGTCGCTTGTGTGTGCGGATCTCGAACTGTTCGCGGCTCTTCTTGTCGACGTGGGGCGAACGCAGCACGGTGTAGCGCTCGATGCGCGTCGGCAGCGGAATCGGCCCGGCCACGCGAGCACCCGTGCGGACCGAGGTCTCGACGATGTCGAGCGCGGCCTGATCGAGGGCCTCGAAGTCGTAGGCCTCCATGCGGATCTGGATGCGTTCCTGCATAGGTACTCGGACCGCTCAGGCGGTCCGCGTCGTCGGGGAGCTGCGAAAGTGAAACGTGCGAAGACGGATGCTGTAGACGAAGACGAACCGTCGCTGCGGGACCAGAACCGCCGCTTCGCGACGATCGGGTTCAGCGACGGACGCTGCCTCCGACGGGACTGGGGGCGTGCACACCTCGGGCTGGTGAGGACGGCCCCCGACTCGTCGGCGGCCCCGGCCCCCGTCGCGCGGTCCGGTCGTAACCCGTTGCTTTGGCACAGGTTACGCCGGTCTTGGGCGTTCCGGGAGACAGGGGAAGGAAGATCGTAGCGATGGGCCCGAGCAGGGTCAAGGCAGCGGGCGGGCGATTTTCGGCCTCTCAGGCGGGCTGCACGTCGATCCACGCATCCGCCGCGAGGTCGCAGCGACCTTCGCCTCGCGTGAGTGAGCGGAGTTGCGTCGCCCAACCGATCAGTCGCGACAGCGCTGCCCTCCCGCTGATGACGGCGGTGGTGCCGCCGGCCGCCAAGTCCTCCACCGTCGCGCCGCGGGAGCGCAGGTCCGCGAGCACCGGGCCGAGTGCTCCACACGGAGCTTCGACCTCGAATCGGACCCCCGGCTCCTGTTCCCGGCCGCCCGCCGTCTCGAGCGCCCGGCGACATGCCGAGGCCGTCGCCTCGAGGAGCAACGGCATCCCCTCACCCGCGGAAACCGTCAGCCCGACCCGTCGGACCTCGATCGCCACGTCGTCGAGGGGCGCCGCGGCGCCGACTCCGCGTCGGGCGACCGAGGCTACCTCGACCAGGAACTCGCCCTTCAGCGCGTCCCCCATGGAGCCCGGCGCCTGGACGGCAGCCGATACGGCCCACCGCGACACGATGCCTTGGCCGGGTGCCGGCTCGACCCGAACTTCGACGACGGCGGACGCATCGGCCCCGCCGAGCTTGCGATGCAACTCCGCGACGCCGTCGGCACCGCGAACCAGCACCACCCGGTGTACGACTCGGGGCGCCCCCATGGCAAAGCGTCGACCGAAGGCGTGGGTGAGGCGGTCGCGGAAGACGTCGAGGTGCAGTTCCCCCATCCCGGCGACCAGCAGGGCTCCGTTTCCCGGATCGGTCGAGACGACGAGCGTCGGATCGGCTGCGGCGAGGACCTCAGCGGCACGCCGCAGATCGTCGAGTTCCTCCGACGTCGCGGGCTCGAGGGTCGCCGCGATGACCGGGGCGGCGAATGCCAGCGGCTCGAGCAGCGTGCCTGATCCCGGAGACCTCACGGTGTCGCCGGACGCAAACGGCGGGTCCGAGCTCAGTGCGACGATCTCCCCGGGATCCGCGGAGTCGACCGGAATCTGTTCGGACCCGTGCACGCGATGGAGTGCCGCCACCGTCCGCGCCATGCCTCGTCCGTCTTCCACGCAATCGCCGACGTTGAGTCGACCGCGGAAGACCCGGACCAAGCTCGCGAGCGCAGGTGAGTCGGCCGCCGGCGCCGCCCCGAATGCGAGAGCGACGAGCGGCGCGTCGCGGGTGACGCAGATGTTCGTGGCCTCGGCTTGCATCCGGGCGAGTGGCGAAGGCAGCAACTCGCACACGCCGTCGAGGAGCGCGTCGACGCCGATGCCGTGCAACGCCGAACCGCAGAACACCGGGACGAGTTGCCGGCGCAAGGTTGCGCGCCGGAGCGCCTCCCGGAGGAGTCCTCGACCCGGATGGTGGCCGTCGACGAAGCATGCGCAGACGGAGTCGTCGAGCTCTCCCAGGCGCGCGAACACCTTCTCCCGCTCTGCTTGGGCGACCGCGCGGTCGCGGCCTGCTTCGGCGGCGGACCCGACGAGGTCGACGCAACGGACGAGATCCCCTCTCGCATCGCGAACCGGCCAGGTCACCGGCAACGCCCGGCACGAGAAGCGGCGCTCGAGGTCCGCGATCGCCCGTTCGAGCTCCGCCACTTTCCGGTCGAGCTTGTTCACGAACACGAGGCGCGGCACGCCGAGTCGGTCGAGGCGGCTCCAGACCGCCTCGGTTCGAGCTTCGACTCCCCGCACTCCGTCCAGGACGACGATCGCGCCATCGGCGACGCGAAGGCTCCGCTCGACTTCCGCGCCGAAGTCGACATGACCAGGGGTGTCGAGGAGGTGGATGGAGTAGCCGCGCCAGACGACCTGGGTCACCGCCGCGGCGATCGAGATCCCTCGTGCCTGTTCCTCGCGCAACCAGTCGAGCGTCGTCGTTCCGGAATCGACGCTACCGAGGAATCGCTGCCGTCCGGTGACGTGCAGGATGCGCTCGCCGAGCGTCGTCTTGCCGGCGTTGATGTGCGCGACGATCGCCAGGTTGCGGATCCGCTCCAGCCGTTCCGTCCAGGTGCGGTTCGCGTTCATCGGCACCATCGCCCCACCGATTGTCCTCGGGAGCGAGTCCGAACGTCGAGGGCCGGCGTCGCGCGGATTCCGGGCGTCAGGCGGCGCGGCAACGGCGACGGTGGGGCGTCGCCGCGCTCGATCGCGTCACCAGGCGAAGTGGCTGTACGCGGAGTTCGCTTCGGCCATCTTGTGGACGTTTTCCTTCTTCGTGACTGCCGCGCCCTGGTTGTTGAAGGCGTCGAACAGTTCCTCGGCGAGTCGACGAGCCATCGGCTTGCCGCGTTTCGCGCGCGCGGCGTCGACGATCCAGCGGATCCCGAGGCTCTGGGACCGACGCTTCTGGACTTCCCGCGGCACCTGGTAGGTCGCTCCACCGACGCGGCGCGACCTCACTTCGATGCGCGGACTCGCGTTGTCGATCGCCTTCTGGATGATCTCGACCGGATCGGCCTGCACCTTCTCGTTCACGATCGCGAGAGCGTCGTAGAGGATCCTCTGCGCCGTGCTCTTCTTGCCGTGCAGCATCACCTTGTTGATGACCTTCGAGCAGAGTTTCGAACCCAGCTTCGGGTCCGGCTTCAGGAACACCTGGGTCGACTTGTACGAACGCGGCATCGAGGTCGTCGGGGCGGGGTTGGCGGTTCAGCTTGTGCGTCGGCAGGACAGCATGTGGCGGATCGGGCTGACTCAGCTCTTCGGGCGCTTCGCGCCGTACTTCGACCGGCTCTGGCGACGCCCATCGACGCCCGATGCGTCGAGGACGCCACGCAGCACGTGGTAGCGCACACCGGGGAGATCACGAACGCGACCACCACGGATCAGGACGATCGAGTGTTCCTGCAGGTTGTGGCCCTCACCCGGGATGTAGACGGTGACTTCCTTGCCGTTCGAGAGGCGCACGCGCGCGATCTTCCGCAGCGCGGAGTTCGGCTTCTTCGGGGTCATCGTCCGGACCTGCAGGCAAACGCCGCGCTTCTGCGGACACTTTTCGAGCACCGGCGACTTGCTCTTGTAGCGGACCTTGGTGCGGCCCTTCTTGACGAGCTGGTTGATCGTGGGCATGCGGAGCAGCCGGCATCGCCGGCGTGGGAAGGGCGGAGGATGCTAGCCGTGAGGGGGGTGAATGCAAGGCCGCGCGAAGACCATCAATCGACGCGACTGGCCTCGGTCTCGCCTTCGAGACGGATGACCGGACCGCCCGCGTCGATGTAGCCCTGCCGACTCAGACGGCCGATCTCCTCGGCCGCGGCGTGGAGATCGACGTTCTTCTGCACTCGCGTCCGCTGGTGCAGGCGGAAACCGGTTCCGGTCGGGACCAGATGACCGAGGATGACGTTTTCCTTGAGTCCGACGAGCGTGTCGCGTTTCCCAGCCAAGGCTGCCTCCGTGAGGACCTTGGTGGTTTCCTGGAAGGACGCCGCCGAGATGAAGGAGTCCGACTGCAGGGACGCCTTCGTGACGCCAAGCAGGAGCGTCGACGCCGTCGCCGGCTTCTTGCGCGCCTTGATCAGTTCCTCGTTCGCGTTGCGGAACCGGAACCGGTCCACCACGGCGCCGGGCAGGAACTCGGCATCGCCCGGATCATCGATCTGAACCTTGCGCATCATCTGCGCGATGATGATCTCGATGTGCTTGTCGTCGATCGTGACGCCCTGCGCGCGGTAGACGGACTGGATTTCGCGCAGCAGGTAGTCCTGTACGGCCTTCTCGCCCTGGATGGCGAGGATGTCCTGTGGGACACGCGGACCGTCACAGAGCGGCTCGCCGTCGACGACCCGATCGCCGCGGTGCACGCGCAGGTTCTTGCCCTGCGGAACCAGGTGCTCGCGTTCGATCTCACCTTCGCCGCGGACGATGATCGTCCGCTTGCCGCGACGCTTCTCGCCGATCTCGACCACGCCTTCGATCTCGGCGAGTACGGCCGGATCCTTCGGGCGCCGCGCCTCGAAGAGTTCCGTGACACGCGGCAGACCGCCGGTGATGTCCTGCGTTCCCTGGATCTCGCGAGGCGTCTTCGCGATGAGGGTGCCGGCCTCGATCTTTTGGCCGTCTTCGACCTCGATGTAGGCCTTCTCGGGCAGCGGGTGGATCGCCGCGCGATTCCCGCTGTCGTCTTCGATGATGATCTGGGGATGGAGGTCGCCCTTGTGCTCGATGATGACCTTGCGCGACACACGTGACTCCGCATCCCGCTCGAGCTTCATCGTTTTGCCCTCGAGGATGTCCTCGAAGCGCACGATACCGCTGACTTCGGCGAGGATCGGATTGTGGTGCGGATCCCACGAGCAGAGAACCGCCCCACCCTTGACCTCCTGGCCCTCGTCGACGAGGACGGTCGATCCGAGCTGGATGGGATACCGGTCGATCTCGCGGTCCTTGTTGTCGAGCAGGATGATCTCACCCTTGCGCTTCAGGACGATCCGCTGACCGTCCTTGCGCATGACCATCTCGATGTTGGCGTAGCGGACCTTGCCGCCGCGCTTGCTCTTGATCTCGGACTCCTCGACCTTCTTCGATGCCGTGCCACCGATGTGGAACGTACGCATCGTCAACTGCGTGCCAGGTTCGCCGATCGACTGCGCGGCGATGATGCCGACCGCGAGTCCGGGCTCGGCGGTGTCGTTCCGCGACAGGTCCATGCCGTAGCACCGGGCGCACACGCCGAGGGATGCTTCGCAGGTCAGCGGCGACCGGACGATCATGTGCTCCGCGGAGATGACGCGTTCGATGCGCCGCGCCTTCTCGACCGTGATCAGCTCGTTTTCCTCGACGACCACCTCGTCGGCGATGTGGTCGACGATCGTCTGGCGCGTGACGCGTCCGCGGACGGCGTCGACGAAGGTCACCGCGACCTTCTCTCCCTGATAGACAGTGCCCTTCTCGATGCCGTTCGGCGTGCCGCAGTCGAGCATCGAGATGACGACGTTCTGCGCGACGTCGGCGAGCTTGCGCGTCAGATAACCCGAGTCCGCGGTCTTGAGCGCCGTGTCGGCGAGCCCCTTGCGGGCGCCGTGCGTGGACGAGAAGTACTCGAGCACGCGCAGGCCTTCCTTGAAGTTCGCCTTGATGGGCGCCTCGATGATCTTGCCCGAAGGCTTGGCCATGAGACCGCGCATGCCGGCAAGCTGGCGGATCTGCTCGACCGAGCCACGCGCCTTCGACATGACCATGCAGAAGATCGGATTGACGTACGGCTTCCCGTCACGCATGTCGTTGCGCAACTCGGTGAGCATGTCCTCGCCGATGCGTTCACGCGCGTGAGTCCAGGCGTCCACGACTTTCAGGTAGCGCTCGCCCTCGGTGATGATCCCGCGCGCATTAGCGAGCTGGATCTTTTCCACCTCGGCCTGCGTCTGCGCGATGATCTTGCCCTTCGTCGGCGGCACGAGCATGTCGTCCTTTCCGAAAGACAGCCCCGCGCGCGTCGCGGAGAGGAAGCCGATGCGCTTGAGCTCGTCAAGGAGTGCGAGCGTCGACGAGCGGCCGCAGAGCAAGTGGCAGTCCGCGATGATGTTCGCGAGGGCCTTCTTGTCGAGGTCGTAGTTGTAGTAGGGCATCCCCGGCGCAAGGATGTCATTGAACATCACCCGGCCGGGGGTCGTCTCGACGAACTTCTTGCCGTCCGTGTGCCAGATGCGGTCGCGCTCTCGAACCTCTAGCCCTGATTCCACCGCGAGTTGGATGCGCGCGTGGATGTGGACCTTGCTCAGCGAGTAGGCCAACCAGAGTTCGTCGCGGCTGGCGAACACCTTGCCTTCGCCCAGCTCGCCCCCGCGCATCAGCGAGAGGAAGTAGCAGCCGAGGACGATGTCCTGGTTCGGGGCGATGATCGGACCGCCGTGGGCCGGCGAGAAGATGTTGTTGATCGACAACATCAACGTCGAGGCCTCGATCTGGGCCTCGAAGCTCAGCGGCAGGTGCACCGCCATCTGGTCACCGTCGAAGTCGGCGTTGAATCCGGCGCAGACCAGCGGATGGATGCGGATCGCGTTGCCCTCGACCAGCACCGGTTCGAAGGCCTGGATGCCCATGCGGTGCAAGGTCGGTGCACGGTTGAGGAGCACAGGGTGACCCTGGATCACCTCTTCGAGGATGTCCCAGACCTCCTCGTCCTTGCGCTCGAGCATCTTCTTCGCCGACTTGATCGTGTCGACGTGTCCGAGCTCCTTGAGGCGACGGATGATGAACGGTTGGTAGAGCTCCAGCGCGATGATCTTCGGCAGGCCGCACTGATGCAGTCGCAGGTCGGGGCCGACGACGATCACCGATCGCGCCGAATAGTCCACGCGCTTGCCGAGCAGGTTCTCGCGGAACCGGCCCTGTTTGCCCTTGATCATGTCCGTCAAGGACTTGAGCGGCCGATTGCTGCTGCCGAGCACGGGGCGACGGCAACGACCGTTGTCGAAGAGGGCGTCGACCGACTGCTGCAGCATCCGCTTCTCGTTGCGGATGATGACCTCGGGCGCGTTCAGGTCGAGCAGCTTCTTGAGGCGGTTGTTCCGGTTGATCAGCCGCCGGTACAGATCGTTGAGATCGGACGTCGCGAAGTTGCCCGAGTCGAGCAGGACGAGCGGACGCAGATCCGGCGGGATGACCGGCACGACCTCCAGGATCATCCACTCGGCGTGATTACCCGAGTCGCGGAGCATCTCGACGGTCTTCAACCGCTTGATGATGTCCTTCACCTTCTGTTTGCCCGCGTGCTGGCGCAGTTCCTCGCGCAGCTTCTCGCTGAGCTCGGCGAGATCGAGACCGCGCAGCACTTCGCGGACGGACTCCGCACCCATGCCCGCCTTGAAGCTGTTCCCGTACTTCTGCCGCGCCTGGCGGAACTCGTCTTCCGTCAGGAGCTGCAACATCTTGAGCGGCGTGTCCCCGGGATCCACGACCAGGTAGTCCTGGAAGTAGATCACGCGCTCGAGGCTCGACGCCTTCACGTCGGAGTTCACGCCCTGCAACAGGGTCGCGAGGCGCGAGGGCATGGCCTTGAAGAACCAGATGTGGGCGACCGGAGCAGCGAGGTTGATGTGCCCCATCCGCTTGCGGCGTTCGCGCGACGTCGTGATCATCACGCCGCACTTGTCGCAGATGATGCCCTTGTGCTTGATGCCCTTGTACTTGCCGCACGCGCACTCCCAGTCCTTCTCGGGACCGAAGATGCGCTCGCAGAACAGGCCGTCGCGCTCCGAACGATAGGTCCGGTAGTTGATCGTCTCCGGCTTCTTCACTTCGCCGAAGGACCACGCACGGATGTCTTCCGGCGATGCGAGCCGGATCGTGACCGACGCGTAGTCGTTGATCTTGTCGTAGATGGTCTCGACCATCGGTTACCTGGTGGACTGGGACTGGCTGCGATTCCGACTGGAAGGGACGTGGTCCGAAGAGGACCGCTCACAGGTGCCGGGGAGCTGGTTGCCCTCCGGCATCCGCGCGCCCCGTACGGGGCGACAACGCGCGATGGTTCGCGGGACCGACACGGCAACTCGCTCGGACGTCACGTCGCGGCAGCTCCGAGCATCTGTTCCGCGGAACCGCGCTTGTGGAGTTCGATGTTGAGCGCGAGGCCCTTGATCTCGTGGCAGAGCACGCCGAACGAGACCGGCGTGCCCGGGTCGAGCACGTTTTCGTTCTTCACCATCGCCTCGTAGATCTTGGTCCGACCGTCGACGTCGTCGGACTTGACCGTGAGGAGTTCCTGGAGGATGTGGGCTGCGCCGTACGCCTCGAGCGCCCACACTTCCATCTCCCCGAAGCGCTGGCCCCCGAAGCGGGCTTTTCCGCCGAGCGGCTGTTGCGTGATGAGGGAGTAGGGGCCGGTAGCGCGTGCGTGCACCTTGTCGTCGACGAGGTGGTGCAGCTTCATCATGTAGAGGCAGCCGACGGTTACGCGCTGGGTGAACGCTTCGCCGGTGCGACCGTCGAAAAGCCGGCTCTTGCCGTCCGTCGCGAAACCGGCGCGACGCAACGCGTCCTCGATGTCGCCTTCGGATGCCCCGTCGAAGACCGGCGAAAGCGCTCGGAAGCCGAGTTTGGTCGCTGCCCAGCCGAGGTGCGTCTCGAGGATCTGGCCGACATTCATGCGGCTCGGCACGCCGAGCGGGTTGAGCACGATGTCGACCGGCGACCCGTCCTCGAGGAACGGCATGTCCTCGAGCGGAAGCACCTTGCTGATCACGCCCTTGTTGCCGTGACGTCCGGCCATCTTGTCGCCGACCGACACCTTGCGCTTGGTGGCGACGTAGACCTTGACCATCTCGAGCACGCCGTTCGGGAGTTCGTCGCCGCGCGAGAGTCGGTTGACGAGCTTGTTCTTGTCGGTCTCGGCTTCCTCGATCTTGTCGGTGTGAGTCTGCACGAGCCCCATGAGCTCGTTGCGCACCTTGGCATCCTCGTGGGTCTCGGCGAGGTTGCGGACGTGGTCACGGATCCGGCGCAAGTCCAGCATCAACATGCCGTCGCCGACGTCCATCCTGGTCTTGCCGTCCGCATCGACGAGCGGCGAACCCAGAGCCTCGCTCGACTCCTGGACGAGTGTGCGCGTGGACTCACGGTACTGCTCCAGGAATTCGATCTCGGCCTGCTTGATCTCCTGCAGGTTGCGCGAGCGCTCCTGCTCGGTGAGGTTCACCTTGCGGGAGTACTGCTCGGCCGCGATGACGATGCCCTCGACCCCGATCGGCACGTCGAGCGACGCGTTCTTCACGTCCTCGCCCGCGCGGCCGAAGATCGCGTGGAGCAGCTTCTCCTCGGGCGTGAGTTCGCTCTTGCTCTTCGGGGCGACCTTTCCGACCAGGATGTCGCCGGGCTTCACCCGAGTGCCGACGCGAACGATGCCGTACTCGTCGAGGTGACGCAGGGCCCGTTCGGAGACGTTGGGGATGTCGCGCGTGAACTCCTCGCGGCCCAGCTTCGTCTCGCGGATCTCGATCTCGAACTCGTCGATGTGGATCGACGTGAACACGTCTTCCCGCACCAATCGCTCCGAGATCAGAATCGCGTCTTCGTAGTTGTAGCCGTCCCACGGCATGAACGCGACGACCAGGTTCCGTCCGAGGGCGAGCACGCCGTCGCGGGTCGCGGCCCCGTCGGCGATGATCTGGCCCTTCTCGACCTTCTGCCCGGGCAGCACGAGCGGGAGTTGGTTCAGGCAGGTCCGTTCGTTCAGACCCTCGTACTTGCGCAGGCGATGGACCTCGTCGCCGATCACGATCTTCGACGCGTCGACGTACTTGATCGTTCCCGCCTTGCGGGCCCGGACCACCATCGACGAGTTGCGCGCGACGACATCCTCCATCCCCGTGCCGACGAGAGCTTGCTCGGTGACGAGCAACGGCACGGCCTGGCGCTTCATGTTCGATCTCATGAGCGCACGGTTGGCGTCGTCGTGTTCGAGGAACGGGATCAGCGACGCCGATACGCCGACGATCTGCTTCGTGCTGACGTCCATGTACTGGACCGTCTGCGGATCGACGAGCTGGGGATCGCCCTTGATGCGAGCGATCACCCGACCGGTACCGTCTTCGCTGACGAGGCGGTTCTTCTCGTCGACCGGCGTGTCGGCCGGCACGAGCACCGCGCCGTACTCCTCGTCAGCGCGGAGTCGGACGACGTCGTCGGTGACCTTGCCGTTCTTGACGATCCGGTACGGCGCCGTGAGGAAACCGTACTCGTCGAGCGATGCGTAGATCGCGAGGCTCGAGATCAGGCCGATGTTCGTGCCTTCGCGCGTATCGATCAGGCAGAGTCGTCCGTAGTGCGACACGAGGACGTCGCGCACTTCGAAGCCCGCGCGCTTCCGATTGAGACCGCCGGGGCCGAGCGCGCTCAAACGACGCTCGTGGGTCAATTGCGACAGCGGGTTGGTCTGGTCGACGACCTGGGATAGCTCGCCACGACCGAAGAAGTACTCGATCGCCGAGGAGAACGTCTTGCTGTTGATGAGGTTGCGCGGCGTGACACTGTCCGCGTTCTCCAGGTTCATGCGCTCCTGCGCGGTCCGCCGGAGCTTGAGGAAGCCCTTGCGGAACTCCTCGCCCGCGAGTTCGGCGATGGTGCGCACGCGGCGGTTGCCGAGGTGATCGATGTCGTCGATCTCACCGCGGCCGGCGCGGAGTTCGAGCAAGTAGCGCACGGCCTGGACCAGGTCGACCGGCAGCAACGTCTGCTGTTCCTCGTCGATCGAGGTGCCGAACTTGCGATTGAGCCGGAACCGACCGACGCGCCCGAGGAGGTAGCGCGTTTCGTCGAAGAACTTCTCGTTCAACAGGTCGCGCGCCTTCTCGATGAGCGGCGGATTGCCCGGTCGAAGGCGTCCGTAGATCCGGAGCAGGGCTTCGTCGTGGCTGTTGGTCGCATCCTCCCGGAGCGTGTTGAGGATCAGCAGGTCCTCCGGGTGGCGAAGGACCTCGACCTCCTTCATCCCGGATGCAGCGATCGCGCCGGCCTGCTCCTCGGTGATCTCGTCGCCGCTGTGGACAAATGGTTCGCCGCTCGCTTCGTCGAGGATGTCGCCGACCGCGTACGCTCCCTGGATCGCGGCTGCGAACTTCGCCTCCGGATCGCTCTTCCTACGGACGACCTTCTCGACCTCGTAGAACTCGCGGATGATCGCAGCGTCCGTGGAGTACTTCGGGTCCATCGCCCGGATCAGCGTCGTCGCCGGGAACTTTCCGGACTGATCGATGCGGACCGCAACCGCGTCCTTCTTCGTGACGTTGAGTTCGATCCAGCTTCCGCGCTCGGGGATGATCCAGCACGAGTGGAGCTTCTTCTCGCCGGTTCCGGTCTCGACGGAGAAGTCGACTCCCGGTGAACGGTGGAGCTGCGACACGGTGACGCGCTCGCTGCCGTTGATGATGAACTCGCCGCCGCCGACCATGATCGGGATCTCGCCGAGGTAGATCTCCTCCTCGATCGGTTCCGGCTTGACGAGACGCACCCGGATCTTGAACGGGTACCCATACGTCATGCGCAGCTTCCGGCACTCGTCCGGCGAGTAGCGCGGTCGTCCGAGTTCGAAGCTGACGTACTCGAGCGACAGGGTCTTGTCGTACGAGTAGATCGGGAAGACCTCGCGCAGCAGCGTCTCGAGGCCTTGGTTCTTCCGCTTGTTCGGCAGCGCCTTCGGCTGCAGGAACCACTCGTAGGATCTCGTCTGCATCTCGACGAGGTCCGGGATTTCCGCGACGGACTGGTAACGCCCGTACGTGACGGTCTGCATGCTCTGCACCTGAGGGATCTCGAACTCGACCGGCTCAGGTTCGCCGCAGACCGCCGTTCGCCGGACGCGTCTGCTGCAAAAACTGAACCACCGCGGGAACGCGCAGCCTAAGCCCTGCTCGCGGTCCGATGCAAGCGCGCGCTCACGACGCGCGCCCGAACCGCGAGGGGTAACCGCGCCGGGTGGCTGTCCCGGCACGGACGGAGGGGTATCCGAACCGAAGCGCCGTCCAACGCACTAGTCGCCGCGCGGACGGCGCGGCGCACAGGTGGGAAGTCGGCTTCGACGAGCGGGACGCGCGGCGAACTCGCAACCGCGGTCGCGAAGCCGGAGTCCATCCCGGCGCTGCCGGCGACTTGACTTCGCTGCCGTGGCGCAGGCGCGCCGACGCGGGCTCGAGAGCGCGAGACGGGCGACACCGCGCCCGCTCGCGACTCACTTGATCTCGACCTCGGCTCCGGCCTCGGTGAGCTTCTTCTTGAGGTCGTTCGCCTCGTCCTTGCTGCAGCCCTCCTTGACGGGCTTCGGCGCCTCTTCGACGAGCGCCTTCGCTTCCTTCAAGCCGAGGCCGGTGATCTCACGGACCACCTTGATGGCGTTCAGCTTGTTCGCGCCACCGCTCTTCAGGATGACGTCGAACGCCGTCTTCTCCTCGACGGGTTCGGCGGCGGCCCCGCCGGCAGCTGCGGCTACGGCGACAGGCGCGGCGGCGGACACGCCCCAACGCGACTCCATCGCCTTGACGAGCTTGGCAGCCTGGCCGAGGGACAGGGAATCGATCTTCTGGAAGATCTCCTCGAGGGCGGGCTCGAGCGTGACGGTCTGGTCGGACATCTCAGGTTCTCCGGGTTGCTTGGATTCGGTTCGTGTTTCGATTCTGCGCCGAGGGTTCGCGGCGCGGTGGTTCGGACGGAGTCGAGGGCGCTGCGCGCCGGCGGCTCCTTGGACGCTGCGGCGCCCGCAACATCAGCCCGCGGCGGGTACCTCGCTCTTCGTTCCCTGATCGACGCGCGCTTGCACGCAACGAGCCAGGCCGGACTGGAGCGCGGCAACCATGCTCGCGAGCTTGCGGGCCGGACCCGCGATCGCTCCCGCGAGCTGAGCGTTGACGGTGTTCCGGTCGGGCATGTCGGCGATGGTCTGCGCAGCTGCGCCGACGATCGCTTCGCCCTCGATGACGCCACCCACCACACGGACAGGGACGTCCTTCTTGAACACCTTGAGGGCATCGCGCACCAGCTTCGCCGCTTCGATGGCACGCGCCTCGTGCGCGAAGATGATCCCGCACTTGCCCTTGAGCGCCGGCGTGATGTCGACGTTCGCGGCTTGGCGCATCGCCTTCGACGCAAGGCGGTTCTTCACGACGCGGTAGTCGAAACCGGCCTCGCGGAGCTTGCGGCGAAGGCCGGTGTCATGTTCCACCGAGAGCTTGTCGAACTCGAGGAGCAGGCACGAGCCCATCGCGCGGATGTCCCGCTCGAGCTCGCGGTAGAGGATCTCGTTGACGATGTTCGCCATGGGTCGATCTCGCTGGGTCAGTCGACCTGCACGACGACGCCGGGCCCCATCGTCGTCGACACGCAGACTTTCTTGATGAATGCGCCCTTGGCCTGGGGCGGTCTCAGGGCCCTCAGGTGTTCCACGAACGCGCGCAGGTTGGCCTCGAGGTCCTGGACCGGGAACGATCGCCGGCCGATCGCGACGTGCACGTTCGCTCCTGCGTCGGTCCGGAACTCGATCTTGCCCGCCTTGAACTCCCGGACCGCGGCGCCGACGTTGGGGGTCACCGTGCCCGCTTTGGGCGACGGCATCTTCCCCTGCGGGCCGAGGATGCGACCGAGCTTGCCCACGTACTTCATCATGTCGGGCGACGCGATGGTCATGTCGAACTCGGTGAAGCCCTTCTCGATCTTGTCGGCGAGGTCCGCGGAACCGACGAAGTCCGCTCCGGCGTCGAGTGCCTCCTTCGCCTTGTCGCCTTCCGCGAACACGGCGATGCGGATCGACTTGCCGGTCCCCTTCGGAAGACTCACCGAGCCTCGCACGAGCTGCTCGGTCTTCTTGGGATCGATGCCGAGTCGGACCGCCACTTCGACGGCCTCCTCGAACTTCGGCGCGGGGAAGCCCTTGAGGAGCGAGATGCCTTCGGCCGGCGAATAGGACTTCGTCCGGTCGATCTTGGCGATGCCGTTGCGGTAGCGGCGGCTGCGATTGCGTGCCATCGTTTCTCCTTCAGTCCACGACTCGGATTCCGGCCGAACGGGCCGTGCCTTCGATGATCCGCATCGCGGCTTCGAGGCTCCCGGCGTTCAGGTCGGCCATCTTCATCTTGGCGATCTCGCGCACCTGAGCGCGCGTCACTTCGCCCGCGATCTGACTGCCTGGCGTGGCGGCGGCGGTTGCGACGCCTGCGGCCTTCTTGAGCAACACGCCGGCCGGCGGAGACTTCAGCACGAAGCTGAAGGTGCGGTCTTTGAAGATCGTGATCAGGACGGGGATGATGAGGCCCTGCCGATCGCGGGTCTGGTCGTTGAACTCCTTCACGAACAGACCGATGTTGACGCCGTGCTGACCCAGTGCGGGGCCAACCGGCGGAGCGGGCGTCGCTTGTCCGCCCGGACACTGCAGTTTGACGAGTGCTGTGACTTCTTTTGCCATGGCTAGCTCCCAGCGGTTCGAACGGCACCGGACGGCCGATGCCTCCCACTCACGGAAGCGGTCGTGAATCGCGGCGGGCGTCCGGGGTCCCCGGATCGGGAACCGCAGCGTGCCACCGCGCGACCGTCAGTCGATGGTTCGCGGTGATCTTCGGCGAAGACTCAGATCGATTCCACCTCCCAGTAGCCAAGTGAAACCGGAGTCGAACGGCCGAAGATCGTGACGGCGACCTCGAGCGTGCCCTTCTCGGGGTGCACCTCCTCGACGACGCCGTCCATGTTCTCGAAGGGACCCTGCTTGATCTTGACGCGGTCGCCCTTCTGGAACTGGACCGACATCTTGGGTTGATCCTTGCTCGCGCGCATGCGACCCAGCACGTTCTCGACCTCTTCGTCGGACATCGGTGTCGGGGCGCTTCGCGCCCCCACGAAGTCGCCGAAGCCGGGGGTTTCGCGCAGGGTGAACCAGACCTCGTCGGAGAGGTCTGCCTGCATCATGAGGTAGCCAGGGTAGAGCTTGCGCTTGCGGATCCGGCGCTTGCCTTCACGGACTTCGGCGACCTCTTCGGTCGGAACGATCACTTGCGCGACCCGTTCGTCGAGGCCCGATTGCTTCACCCGAGCGACGAGGCTCTTCCGGATGCGCTCCTCGCGCCCGACCTGCACCCGCAGGAAGTACCAGGACAAGGGCATCACCGCACCCCCATCAGGCCGGGCATGAACGACGCGAGAACGGCGTCCACCGCGAAGAGGTAGACGAGCAGGGCGGTGACCGTGAGGACCACGGCCACGGTTCCTGCCCATGCCTCGCCACCGGTCGGCCAGGTCACCTTTCGCAGTTCCGCTTCGGTCTCGATCATCATGTCCGCGGCGCGCGGACGGTTGAGCGTTCGATGCAGCCAGATCCCGCCCGCGAGCAGCACGCCGAGCGTCACGGCCTTCGCGAGGTCGACTTCGCCGATCAGCGGTTGTCGGTCCATCCACGGCGACGCCCACGCGGGGAACCACGAACGCAAGGTCGCCGCGAGTCCGGCCCCTCCCAGGCAGCCGTACGCCAGGAGCAGGAGTAGGGCCCAGAACGCCGTCATGCGGGCGTATCGACCTTGATCCTTCTTGTAGGCCACGGGTGGATTCTCGGGCTCGAGGGCTGGGGACAGGGGAGCTGGAACGGAGGAAACGGTCAGGGGTTGCGCAGTCGTTCGCGGTCAGGGCAGGAAGGTCTCGAACCCTCAACCTGCCGATTTGGAATCGGCTGCTCTACCAATTGAGCTACTGCCCTGCAGTGCAAGCGATGATCTGCGGTTGGTGCGTCGTACTGGAACAGGAGTGCGCGATCCACGAGCACCGCATCGGCGACGCTCGTGAAGTCGACGCGGGCAAGGCAACAGATGCCGGCGCCCGCGTCGTCGCCACCCCATTCGCAGGGTCGTTCACTTGATGATCTGGGTGACGCGACCGGCACCCACCGTGCGACCGCCTTCGCGAATCGCGAACTTCTGGTGCTGATCCATCGCGATCGGGGTGATGAGTTCGACCTCGACCTCGACGTTGTCGCCCGGCATGCACATCTCCGCGCCGACGAGGTTCACCGAGCCGGTGACGTCGGTCGTGCGGAAGTAGAACTGCGGTCGGTAGTTCGAGAAGAACGGAGTGTGCCGTCCGCCCTCCTCCTTGCTCAGCGCGTAGACCTGCGCCTTGAACTTGGTGTGGGGAGTGATGCTGCCGGGGGCAGCGAGGACCATCCCGCGCTGGACGTCCTCCTTCTTGATGCCACGAAGGAGGCAACCGACGTTCTCGCCGGCGAGACCCTCGTTCAGGGTCTTCTGGAACATCTCGACGCCGGTCACGGTCGTCGTACGGGTGTCCTTGATGCCGACCATCTCGACGGATTCGCCGGTCTTCACGCGACCGCGCTCCACGCGACCGGTGACGACCGTGCCGCGGCCCTCGATCGAGAACACGTCCTCGATCGGCATGAGGAACGGCTTGTCGATCTCGCGTTGAGGCGCGGGGATGTGAGCATCGATCGCTTCCAACAGCGCGAAGATGCACTTGCTGTCGGGGTTGTCACGACCAGGCTTCACGGTGTGGAGCGCCTTGTACGACGCACCGCGAACGACCGGGATGTCGTCACCGGGGAAGTCGTACTTCTTCAGGAGATCGCGGACCTCCATCTCGACGAGCATGAGGAGTTCCTCGTCGTCGACCTCATCGCACTTGTTGAGGTAGACGACGATCGCCGGCACGCCGACCTGACGAGCGAGCAGGATGTGCTCCTTCGTCTGAGGCATCGGTCCGTCGTCCGCCGCGACCACCAGGATCGCGCCGTCCATCTGCGCCGCGCCGGTGATCATGTTCTTGATGTAGTCGGCGTGCCCCGGGCAGTCGACGTGGGCGTAGTGGCGCTTCTCCGTCTCGTACTCGACGTGCGCCGACGAGATCGTCACCACGCGGGTGTCGTCGCGGACCGTTCCGCCTTTCGCGATGTCCGCATACGCCTTTTCTTTCGCGAGGCCGACTGCGGCAAGCGTGCGGGTGATCGCTGCGGTCGTCGTCGTCTTGCCGTGCGCGACGTGCCCGATGGTGCCCACGTTGACGTGGGGCTTCTTCCGTTCGAAGACTTCCTTGGCCATGCTCTGCGGACTCCGAGGGGCCTCGCGTGGAGGCGGACTCGCTTGCTTTCAGTGTGGACGGGATCTCGACGAGTCGGCGGAGGACACGGCGAGCGAGGTTCCTTCGTCGCCGATCGGCTCGGGCGTTTCGCGCCGCGTCCGATCGGGACCGAAGTACTTCGCTCGTCCGGCCTCGCCGGTTGGAGCTGCTGATGGGAATTGAACCCATGACCTCTTCCTTACCAAGGAAGTGCTCTACCCCTGAGCTACAGCAGCGGGATGGGGTTGGTACGTGCGTGGAAAGAGCGATCGAGTGGAGCGGGTGAAGGGAATCGAACCCTCACCACCAGCTTGGAAGGCTGGGGCTCTACCATTGAGCTACACCCGCGGAAAACCGCGCTCGAGCGTCGGCCGCGCGGCGCCGGTCGCGGTTGGGCCGCTGGGGAGCGGTGCTCCTCCGCCCGGTCGTCGGGCTTGTGCTCGCCTGGTTCTCCAGGTCGCCTGGTTGTCAGCCCGCGGGATCGACCCGCGGATTCCGTGAGCGTCGCGGGCAGAACCCGCGACGGTCCGAGCTTCGCGCGGATGCACCGCGCGTGGAATCGGACACCGACGAACGACACCCGACCGGCGAAGCGGACCACCTCCGGCGGGATGGGCGGAGCAGGATTCGAACCTGCGAAGGCGAAGCCACCAGATTTACAGTCTGGCCCCGTTGGCCGCTTGGGTATCCGCCCGGACCGGGGTGCCGAGTTCGTCGGCGCCCTTCCGCGCTTCGATCGCCCGCGAGCGGAGCCCGGGTGAGCTGGCCTGGCGTGCGCGGACCGGGAGGTCCGCTGCGCCAAGTGCTTGTCGTTCCTGGAGCTAGCGGAGGGAATCGAACCCTCAACCACCTGATTACAAATCAGGTGCTCTACCGTTGAGCTACGCTAGCGGCACGACCTGGCGAGGAAAGGACGGGGCACGATAGCGAGGCCCCTAGCTCGGTCAAGAACGCCGCCGGCTTTTTCTGGAGCCACGATCCGGAGCGACCTGGCGCGCGACGCCCGCAACGACTCACGGTGGATCGCCGCCGCCCTCCGCCGCTCCGTCGCCACGCGCGATCGCCGCGACGAGGCGAGCGAAACGCATCAGGTCGAAGGGCTTGCGGAGAACGTCTCGAACGCTCGGACAGCACCGGAGACGCTTCTCCACCAGGGTGTCGATGTAGCCGGAAGCGACGACGGTCGGAGGAGCCGAGGTCCCGAGCGCTTCGATCAGACGCTCACCGGCCAGGAGCGGCATGTCGAGGTCGCAGACCAGGACGTCGAATCGCCGCGCCAGCACGCGCTCGCGCGCACGCAGCCCATCGCCGGCGACCTCGACCTCGAGCCCCTCGCGCTCCAGGAACAGACGGAGCACGGCCGCGACGGACTCGTCGTTGTCGGCGATCAGGACGGTCGGTCGCGGCGCGGTCATCGTCGCGCGGCGCATCTTCGTCCCCCCGCCCCCGCGGCGGAAGCGCGGACCTGGCCCCCGTCACGCGTCGAGGGGGACGAACCAGGAGACGTCCTCGAACGGAACCTCCAGCCGCATGGTCCCGACCTCGATCGAAAGGATCTCCCGGACCCGATCGATCTTCCGCACGGTGCATCGGCGCGCGAGGCGCGGCAGGTAGACGACGTCGTCCTTCTTGACCCCCGCGAGGAACGCCAGGCGACGGCGGCGGAGCGGTCCCTGCTCGAGGGGACGATTCACCGTGTCGCGCAGCTCCCGCACGACCTCGTCGAAGGGCCGCGGCACCCCGGCGAGCTGCTTCAGCGCGCCATCGAGCCGCTCGCGGACCGCCCGCAGGCGTGAATCGACGAGCGCATCGGCCTCCTCTTCCAGCCAGGCGCGTCGCTTGTCCAACTCGGCTCGGCGCTCGTCCGCCGCTCGCCCCGCCGCCCGTGCGTCCTGTTCGAGTTGCTCCACGCGGCGCCGTCCGGCCTCCGCTTCCCGCCGGGCAGACTCCACGCGCTCGATGACTTCCTCGAGCCGGACATCCTTGGTCCCGAGGAGTTCGCGCGCCCGGGTGACGATCGCTGCCGGCATGCCGACGCGTCCCGCGACGTCGAGTGCGTGCGAGAAGCCGGGGATCCCGACGTCGAGTCGGTACAGAGGGAGGAGCGAGGCACCGTCGAACGCCATCGCGCCGTTGATCGCGGCGGGATGAGCGTGAGCGAAACCCTTGAGACGGCCGATGTGCGTCGTGACGACGGTTGTCGCACCGATCCGCTCGATCGCCTCGAGCACGGCGGTGCCGAGCGCACCGCCCTCGTCCGGGTCGGTCCCCGAACCGAGTTCGTCGATGAGAATCAGCGAACGGGAGGTCGCCGCGTCGAGGCAGCGCGCGATCCGGACCACGTGCGACGAGAACGTCGAGAGGCTCTGCTGGATCGCCTGCTCGTCGCCGATGTCGACGAAGAGGCCGTCGTAGAGCGGGATCCCGCTCCCTTCCGCGGCCGGGATCGGGACCCCGGCCAGGGCCATCGCCGCGAGCAGACCGACGGACTTGAGGACGACCGTCTTGCCGCCGGTGTTGGGTCCGGTGACGACCAGCATCCGCTGCGCCTCGCCCAGCGTCAGGTCGAGCGGCACCAGTTCCTCGCGGCGCCCGCGTGACGTCGCCGCCCTCGAGAGGATCGGATGCAACGCCCGGCGCAGGCACAACGTGCCTCCGGTGACGATCGGCACGGCGCACCAGCCGTCCTCGTGGATGAGCCTGGCTCGCGCCATCGCGAGGTCCAAGGCTGCCATGCACGCCACCGCGGCCGTGATTTCGGTCCGAAGGCGGCGCAAAGCCCGGCAGACGTCGGTGACGACGACCTGGATCTCGCGGTGTTCGTCCGCGCGGGCGTCGGCGAGCCGGTTCGCCGCGTCGATGACGGCCTCCGGCTCGATGAAGACCGTCGCTCCCGACGCGCTCCGATCGTGCAGCACTCCCGGCACGTTGCCGCGAAGCTCGGCGCGCACCTGAAGGACTGGACGGCCGTGTCGCCACGCCGCCTCCGGGGTCTGGAGGCACCGGCGCACGCGTTCGTCGGCCAGCACCCGCGCGACGACCACGCGCACCCCGGCGTCCGCTGCGTCGATCTCGCGCCTCAACTCCGCGAGTCGGATCGACGCGGAGTCGAGCACCTCACCGCGATCATCGACCACGCGCTCGAGTTCCTCGGCGACGTCGTCGACGGCCGGGATGCGGCCGCCGGTCGCTGCGAGGACGGCACTCCCGGACCGTCCGATCAACCACGCGCGACAACGGGACGCTGCACGCAGCAGCCGCTTGAGCTCCGCGAGGTCGCGCGTCACGGGCTGATGCACGCCGTCGAAGAACCCTCCGAGCCACGATCGCACCTCGACCGCGCCGGAGACCGGCGGACGCTCGCCGTGAGCCGCCGCCGCTGCAAGCGCCGCGGCTTCGTCGAGCGCGGCGTTGGCGTCCTCGGCACTGCCGAACGGTGCGAGCGCGTCGACCAGCGGGCGCCCGAGCGTCGTCACGAGTCGCTCCACCAGGAGTTCGCGCACGACGCGGAACTCGATCGCATCGAGATCGAAGCGGGACGCAGGACGCACGCGCGGAGCATACGTCGTGGTCGGGCGCGAGCGACCGGCGCGCGCGCCCTCATCGCTGCGTAGACTCCCGCCCCACTTCCCATGAACGAGAACGCCGGCTTCGGCACGCGCGCCATCCACGCGGGCCAATCCCCCGACCCCAGCACGGGCGCGATCATGACGCCCGTCTACCTGACGAGCACTTACGTCCAAGAGGCACCCGGCGTCCTGCGGGGCTACGACTACTCGCGCACGCGCAACCCGACGCGCACGGCGCTCGAACGCAACCTCGCCGCACTCGAGGGCGGCAAGCACGGCCTCGGCTTCGCCAGCGGGATGGCGGCGATCCACTGCGTGCTCAACCTGCTCCAGTCGGGCGACCACGTCGTCGCGGGCAACGACCTCTACGGGGGCACCTACCGGATCTGCACGACGCTGTACGCGAAGTTCGGCGTGACTTTCAGCTTCGTCGACATGTCCGACCTCGACGGCGTCGCGAAGGCGATCCAACCGAAGACCCGCCTGGTGATGACGGAGACGCCGTCGAATCCCCTGCTGCGCGTGACCGACCTCAGCGCACTCGCGAAGCTGTGCCGGCAACGCGGTGTGCTGTCGATGTGCGACAACACGTTCGCCACGCCTTTCCTGCAGAACCCGCTCGCGCTGGGCATCGACGTCGTCATCCACTCCACGACGAAGTACCTCGGCGGCCACTCGGACGTCGTCGGCGGCGCGCTCGTCCTGAACGACGACGAACTCGCGAAGCGCCTCGCGCACTTCCAGAACAGTGTCGGCGGCACCCCGGGTCCGATGGACTGCTTCCTGGTGCTTCGCGGCACGAAGACGCTCCACGTCCGGATGGAACGCCACGCGACGAACGCGCTCGCGATCGCGCGCGACCTCGAGGCCCACCCGCGCGTCGAGCGTGTCTGGTACCCGGGACTCGAGAGCCACCCGCAACACGCGCTCGCGAAGCGTCAGATGCGCAACGGCGGCGGCATGGTGTCCTTCGAACTCGACGCCAGCGTCGACGACGCGAAGCGGGTCGCTTCGAGCTTCCGCATCTTCTCGCTCGCGGAGAGCCTCGGCGGCGTCGAGAGCCTCGTCGACCACCCGGCAACGATGACGCACGGCAGCATTCCGCCCGAGGAACGGCGAAAAGCCGGCTTCGAGGACGGCTTGATCCGCCTCTCGGTGGGAATCGAGGACGTCGACGACCTGCGGGCGGACCTGCACGACGCGCTCGCGGTGCTGTCGCGGTGAGCCGGCTCAGTTCCCGCCGGAGTTGGGCTTCCGGCGGCGGCGATTCGCCTTCGGCTTCTCGGGCTTGTCCTTCGCCGGCTTCGCCGGCTTCTCGGAGGGCAGCGGTTTCTCGTCCTCTTCTTCGGGTTCGGGCGGCCCGACGTCCTCACCCGACACGAGCGCGCGCATCATCCGGCCGACCTTGAACTTCACGATGCGCTTCGCCGGGACATCGACCCGCTGCAGCGTGCGCGGGTTCTGCGCCCGTCGCGGCGCGCGCTCGCGGGTTTCGAACACGCCGAACTCGCGGAACTCGAGACGGTTGCCTTCCGCGAGTTCGCGGATGATCGCGTCCAGGAAGGACTGGATCACGTTCTTCGAGACGACCTTCGTGACGTTCGCCACCTCGGCGATGCGGTTGACCAGTTCTTTCTTCGTGACGGTCTTCATCGGTCGTCGACTCCGATCCCTGCGGCGGCGCGCCGGGCGCACGGCGCGGTCCGGTCGGATCGCCGGAAGGTAGCGTGGGATCGGTGCTTGTGGAAACCATCGGGGACGGTTTCGGGCCGACGGATCCCTGGCTCGAGATCGACCCGCGTCTGCGTACGGCGTGGACGTCCGCGCTCAGCGCGGACCCTCCCGGAGCTCCAACGCGCCTCGGGTCGCGTGAGGTCGGGGTCTTGGTGACCGAACACCGCACGTCGTGGGTGCGACGGTGTCGGGTCGGAGGTCTCGACCTGTTCGCGAAGACCTACGTCTATCCGGATCGGCGCGACCGCCTTCGCGGGGTCCTGCGAACCACCTTCCTCGCTCCGGGTCGCGCGGTGTGCGAGAGCCGTGCGCTGCGCTGGCTCCTCGAGCACGGCATCGACGCTCCCCGCCCCCTCGGCGTCGCCGAGCACCGCCGCGGAGGTTGGCTGAGGGCATCGCTGCTCGTGACCGAGGCATGGCCCGGCGTAGCGCTCGACGCGTTTCTCGCGCCACTCGGCCCGGACGACCGGCGCCGCGTTCTCGCAGCCGTGTGGGGTTTCGTCGCGACCCTGCACGGGCTCGGCTTCGTAGACCGCAATCTCGATCCGCGCAGCCTGCTCGTATCGGGCGACGGCTCCGGCGCGTTCCGGGTGACCAAGATCGACTCGCCACGGGCCCGCGTGCTCCGCCCGGGACGCCGGTACGACCGTCTCGTCGCCGCAGATCGCGAGCGACTCACGAGCGGCCTCGCGAAGCTGCCGGGCCGGTCGTGAAGTCCGGGGCCGACGTCAGAGATCGCCGACGCGCGGGGTCGGCGTACCCGCGGGAAGCGCGCCCAGCAACTCGTCGATCAGACGCAGGCGCAGAGGGACCGACACGGTGCGATCCGTGACGTCGAAGGCGTCGCCGTCCGTCGCGTGGGCGAGGAAGTAGCGGTAGGCGACGCGCGCGGCAGGCCAGTCGCGCCGCTTCTCCGATTCGGCTCGCCCCGGCCGTCCGAAGTACAGGTTGCCGATGTTGAGCGCGGCGCGCACCTCCTGCGGGTCGAGTTCGAGCACCCGCCGGTACAGGGCCACCGCCCGGTCGCGTTCGCCGCTCCGCCAGCAGGCGGCCGCGCGGTCCATGATCAGACCGACGTCGTCGGGCGCGCGCGCGAGCAGTCGGTCGAGCCAGACGATCGCCGCGTCGGGTCGCTCGAGTTCGTAGACGAGCATCGCGGCGTACTCGCGCGACGCGTCGTGCAGCTCGGGCGCATCGTCCGGGATGACGGGCATCGCGATCGCGAACGCCGCGGCGGCGTCCTCGGTCCGTCCGATCTGGTGCAGCGATCGCGCGAGTCCGAGCTGTGCGCGCCACGAACCAGGCTTCGCGCGCGATGCCTTCTCGTAGGCGTCGACGACCTTGGCGAAGCGATCGCTCCGCGCCCACACCTCGGCCAGGTCGAGGTAGGCGAAGTAGAACGACGGGTCGAGCGCGAGCGCCGCTTCGAGCGCCTCCAGCCGATCGCGGTCGTTGCGAGCCATGCGCGCCTTGACGAAGTTCGGCACGGGCGAACCAAGGCGCCCGCTCCAGGTCGCGTAGAAATCGAGCACGGCCGGGTCGTGGGCTCCGTCGGCGCCGACCATCGCGAGGAGTTCGAGATGCGCCGGCATCAGATCGGGGCAACGCCGGATGGTCGCGATGAGGTACTCGCGAAGGCCGGACGGATCGCCGCGACGCGCGGCGAACTCCTCCTCCCATCCCGACCGGCCGTCGCAGGTCTCGTACTCGTCGGCCGACGGAGCCAGCTGTTCCACCGCGGCGCACGCGGCGAGCGCGGCGCACGCGAGACACCGGAGGAGGGCGTCGAACGGCCTCACGGCTCGAGCGCGGCGTTCCCGCCGGAGACGCGGTAGCGCGATCCGTCGCGGCGACCACCCGGATCGACGATCGAGACCCGACCCGTGGCGGCGAGGTCGAAGGTCAACGCATGACGGCCGCCGAAGACGACGATGCGCGCCGACCGCAACACGACGATCTCCGTCTGACGCAGGAGGAAGGTCAGGTGGCCGCCGGGGGTCGCGTTCCGGAAGACGTACTCCGAACCGCCGTCGGGCCTCGCGACGCGCTGCGATCCGTTGATGCCGGCGGGCGTCGCGAGCTCGTCGTAGAAGTTCGCCGTCATCTCGATCACGAGTTCGTCCGCGACGATCGTCGTGGGCTTCGCGAACGGGGCGACGAACCCGCCTTCGGCAGCGGCGACCTCGAGTTCGTCGACGGGTCGCGGCGGCCCGCCGCACGCGAACACCACCACGACCAGGAACACCCACGCGACGAGAGTCGCCGCACGCGTACCACGGGGACGTCGCACCATCCCGGGGAGGTTAGCGAACGAGGAACTCCGAGCCACAACGCGACGCATGGCGCGCGGACCCCCGCCGCGTATGGTGCCCGCGATGCGCGGTGAGGGCAGTCGGCTCGCAAGGAGCCTGCCGGGCGTCGCGGCGATGGCCGCGGCGCTCGTCGCGGCGTCGTGCACCTGGCTGCCGGCGGAGTTCAACTGCGCACCGCTCTACCGCCACCGCCTCGACGAACGCGGCGAACTCCTCGAACTCGACGTGTTGTGGCCGCTCGTTCACTACGAGCGCACGCCCGACGGCGGCGACGACTGGCGCGTCCGGCCGCTCTGGCGAAAGGTCACCGAGCCGATCGCGCCTGACACCGGCCAGCCGGCGGTCGAACATCAGTTCCTCTGGCCGCTGGGTCGCGCACGTCACGACGACGTGGAGTCGAGCGTCCGGCTGTTCCCCCTGCTCTGGCACCGGTCGCGGTCGAACGACGAGGGCAGGCACGAGGCCGACTGGTACCTCCTGTTCCCGTTCCTCTGGGGCGGCTCGCGCGAAGACGGCCGCGAGGACTACTTCGGGTTCTTCCCGATCGCGGGCTCGTTCCCCGACTTCCTCACCTACCGCCGCTTCGACTTCGTGCTCTGGCCGATCTACCTCCGCCTCGAGAAGGAGCGTCTGACCAGCACCATCCTGCTCTGGCCGCTGATCGGTTGGGGTGGCGGGACGGACGGCTCGATCTGGCATCGCTTCCTGCCGTTCTGGTCCGTCGCGAACGGTCCGAAGCGCTGGTACCGCTCGATCCTCTGGCCAATCGTGTCGTGGGGCGTCGAGAACCTCGACTCCGAGGACCCGGTCGCGCGCTTCTTCTTCTGGCCGATCTTCGGCAAGCAGCAGAGCAGGACGACCTTCGGCTGGACGGTGCTCTTCCCGTTGTTCCAGAGCATCCGCATCGCGGACCGGCACTGGAAGATGGACTTCCTCTGGCCGATCTTCCGTGTCGAGGAGCGCAGCTCGCCCTCCGACCCGCTCCATCAGTGGTGGATCTTCCCCTTGATCGCGCGCACCGTGACCGACGACCAGTGGGCCTGGAACTTCCTCTGGCCCCTGATCTGGTTGCGCGAGTACCACGACCCGGAAGACGTGGAGACCCAGCAGTACGTCGTGCCCTTCTTCGCGCACTCGCACCGTGAGGGTGAGCGTGGGTCCGCCGACTGGCTCCAGATCTGGCCGCTGTTCCATCGTGAAGCGACGTCGGACCGCCACGGCGACCGGCGCGGAGAGTGGAGCGTCGTTTCGCCATGGCCGTGGCACGGAGCGGCCGCCGAGGGCCTGCGCGAAGCGTTCGGCTGGGCGTGGGAGTTCGCGTTCGCGCGGCGCCGTTCGGCGACCGACACGTCCTTCGACCTCGCGGCCCACGTCTTCACGACCCGCCGTCGCGGCGAGCGCCGCCAGACCAGCGTGCCGTTCCTCTTCAACTGGGACGGCGACGGCGACGGCGGAACGTTGCGCCTGTTCCAGTTGATCCCGATCCCGTTCGGCGGCACGGCGCCCGCGGAGGCGAAGTGAGCGGGACGAAACCGACGGTGCGCGGATGGCTCGAGCCGGTGCGCCAAGCCGGGGCGCAGGTCGACGAGGTGCTCTGCGCGGCCGGCTACACGGTCGGGCTCCTCGTCCGGACCTTCGCCGCGACGCGGTATCTGCCCCGCCGCCGGCGCTTCTTCCTCGACGCCGCGCACGCCGCGGGCGTGAAGTCGATGCCGGTCTCCCTGGTCGTCGCCCTCTTCGCCGGGATGATCCTCGCGCTGCAGACGGGCATCGAGCTGCGCCGACTCGGCCAGACCGAACTGATCGGAAACATCCTCTCGCTGTCGATGTGCCGCGAGATGGGACCGTTCATGACCGGCATCATCCTCGCCGCGACGGTCGGCTCGGCGATCGCGGCCGAGGTCGGCACGATGAAGGTCTCGGACGAAGTGACCGCGCTCGACGTGATGTCGATCGACGTCGCCAACTACATCGTCCTGCCGCGCGTCGCGGCGATGACACTGATGTGCCCGACGGTCACCGTCGTGACGGACCTCGTGGGGATCGCCGGCGGCGCGGTCGTCAGCCACTTCCACCTCGGGATCACGCAGCAGACCTACTGGCTCGCGGTGCGCGAGTCGCTGACGTCGACGACGAGCATCCTGCCCAAGGACGTCTACGTCGGCCTGGTGAAGGCGATCGTCTTCGGCTGCACCATCGCAATCGTGAGTTGCTCGGCGGGACTCCGCGCCGGCGGCGGCGCGCTCGGCGTCGGGCGTGCGGTGCAACGCGCGGTGATGGCGTCGATCATCCTGATCATCGTGCTCGGCTACGCGATCACGTGGCTGTTCTACTTCCTGCTCCCCGAGTGACGCGGACGCGCCGATGATCGAACTGCGCGGCGTGTGCAAGCGACTCGGATCGCGTGAGGTCCTGCGCGGCCTCGATCTCGTCGTCCCCGAGGGGCTGAACTACGTCCTGATGGGGCGATCGGGGACCGGCAAGAGCGTCACGCTCAAGCATGTGATCGGGATCCTGCGGCCCGACGCCGGCAGCGTGAAGGTCGACGGCGTGGAGGTCCCGGGCCTCAGACGGAAGGAACTGCAGGAACTGCGCAGGAAGATGGGCTACCTGTTCCAGAACGGTGCGCTCATCAACTGGCTCACGGTCGAGGAGAACGTCGCCTTGCCCCTGGTCGAGAACACGCGCATGGCGAGGAGCGAGATCCGTGACCGCGTGCAGGAGACCTTGAAAGTGGTCGGCATGGACCACGCGGCGAGGCAGTTCCCGCCGGACGTCTCCGGCGGAATGAGGTTGCGCGCCGGGCTCGCACGTGCGCTGGTCGGTCGCCCGCGCTACGTCCTCTACGACGAACCGAACGCCGGCCTCGACCCGATCATGGCGCGACAGATCCACGAGCTCATCGCCCACGTGCGCGACCGCTTCCAGGTGACCGGACTCCTCGTGACCCACAGCCGGCAGTGCGCCCTCGACACCGGCGATCGGATCGGCGTCCTCGACGAGGGTCGCATCGTCGCCGAAGGCACGATGGAGGAGATGTGGCAGTCCACCCACCCGCTCGTCAGGAGTTTCCTCAGCGGCCATGCCGATTGAGGCTGCGTGACCGAAGTGTCTGCGTGACTGAGGTAGCGTGACCATGGAGAAGACCAGACAGGACCTCCTCCTCGGCCTCGTGTTCTTCGCCGCCCTCGGCATCTTGCTGTGGGCGACGATCGAACTCACGGGGCTGTCGATGTTGCAGCGCCCGACGGCTCGCGAGGCGGTGTTCCCCAACGCCGCCGGCCTGCGCGTCGGCGACAACGTTTTCGTGCTCGGACACCGCCTCGGTCAGGTGGGAGCGCTGCGACTCGACTCACACTCGGCGGACCGCGACGCACGGATCCGGGCGAGCCTCGTGCTCGGCGAGCCGATCGAGTTCCGTGACGGCTACTCGCTCGTGATCGAGCCGTCCGGACTGCTCGGCGGTGTGCAGGTCCAGATCGACCCGGGGAAGGGCGAGACCATCCTCGCTCCCGACGCCTTGCTCCGCGGCTCGGTCCGCCCCGGCGGACTCGACGCGGTCGGCGACCTGCTCGGCGACGGCAACGTCCAGCGCGACGTGAAGGCGATCGTCGCGGGAATCCGCGAGGCGATCGATCGCGCCAACCGTGGCGAAGGGACGCTCGGCAAGTTGTTGACCGATCCCAAGCTCCACGACGAGTTCCTCGCCGCGACGTCGAGCGCGAAGAAGAGCCTCGAGTCGATCGAGCGGGGCGAGGGTGTCTTTGGGAGGATGATCGGCGACAAGTCGCTCGGGGATGCCGTCGCGGACACCGTCCGCCGCATCGACGACCTGATCCAGAAGCTCGGCAGCCGCGAGGGCCTGCTCGGCCGGGTCATCAACGACCCCGAGCTGGCCGACAAGGCGAACTCGATCGTCACCGACGTCGCCGCGACGACGGCCGACCTGCGCTCCGGACGGGGCACGATCGGCATGTTGTTCAGCGACGAAGGTGTCTCGTCGCGCGTCCGATCGGCGATCGCCCACGTCGACTCGGTCTCGGCCAAACTCGACGATCCCGAGGCCGGCGCGATCGGTGCCTTCGTCGGCAAGGCCGAACTGCGCGCGCGTGCGGAGCAGATCGTCGTCGACATCGCGGACAGCGTGGCGCAGGTCCGCTCCGGACAGGGAGTCCTGGGCCGCCTGGTCTTCGACGACCGCATGGCCGACCAGCTCGAGCGCGTGCTGAACCAGGTCAGCCGCGCGATCGAGGACGCCCGCGAAGCCGCACCGGTCGCGACCTTCTTCACCGTGCTCAGCGGAGCGTTCTGACCCTCGTCGCCGGAAGACCGCGTCCTGGCTCAGCGACCGAAGCGGGCTTCCAACAGGCGTTCGACGTACTTGCCGATCACGTCGACTTCGAGGTTCACGCGCTGACCGACCCGCGCGACGCCGAGCGTGGTCGCCGTCGCGGTGTGCGGGATCACCGCGATGCGCACGATCACCCGACCCTCCGCGGACGGCGCGACCCCCGCGATGGTGAGCGAGACCCCGTCCACGGCCAGCGAGCCCTTCTCGACGCAGTAGCGGGCCAGTCCCCCTGGGACCTCGACCGCCAACTCGCCCCCGAGCACCGGGTCGATCCCCGCCGCGATCCTCCCCACGCCATCGACGTGACCCTGGACGAGGTGTCCTCCGAGCGGGTCTCCCGCCCGCAGCGCCGGCTCGAGGTTGAGCCGCCGGCCCGGTACGAGTTCGTCGAACCAGGTGCGATCCAAGGTCTCCGCCGAGAGGCGGAACGAGGCGGGTCGGTCGCCGACCTTCGTGCAGCAGACCCCGGACAGCGCGACCGAGTCGCCGGGACGGAGCGAGTCCCCCAGTGGACCGAGTTCGACCTCGAGGTCTGCCTCGCCGCCCACCGATCGGAAAGCGCGAACCGTGCCGATGCCTTGAACCAGACCCGTGAACACCTGTCGTTGCCTCGCTTGACCCAAGCTAAGGGGACGCCTACTGTGCTCCGCTCACTTTCTGGCCCAGCACCATGTTCTATGCCATCCTGACGCTCTTTCCAGGCGCGGTCAGGCCGTACCTGGACGAGAGCATTCTCGGGATCGCACAGCGACAAGGGAAGCTCGCCGTCCAGCTCGTCGACTGGCGTGGCTACACGCGCGATCGACATCGGACGGTCGACGACCGTCCGTTCGGCGGCGGCCCTGGAATGGTTCTGAAGCCGGATCCGATCTTTGACGCCGTCGAGGACCTGGAGCGCCGTCACGGCGCATTCCACAAGGTCCTCCTCTGCCCGCGCGGCCGCCGGTTCGACCAGCGGAAGGCGCGGGAACTCTCGAAGGTGGAGCAGCTCCTGCTGCTCTGCGGCAGGTACGAAGGCTTCGACGAGCGGATCCGCCAGGGCATGACCTGGGACGAGATCTCGCTCGGCGACTTCGTCCTCGCCGGCGGCGAGCTCGCCGCACTCTGTGTCGTCGAGGCCGCCGTGCGCCTGATTCCCGGCGTGCTCGGCTGCGCCGAGTCGCCGGAGCTCGAGTCCTTCGAGGGCGAACTGCTCGACTACCCGCAGTACACGCGTCCT
Organism: Planctomycetota bacterium; assembly: GCA_016235155.1. Lineage (GTDB taxonomy): Bacteria > Planctomycetota > UBA1135 > UBA1135 > UBA2386 > JACRLW01. Next base: position 6,947 of record JACRLW010000039.1, on the reverse strand, counting down.
CGCGAGTTCCGCGGGATGGTCGTCCCCGACGTCCTCGTCTCGGGCGACCACGGCGCCGTCGCGCGCTGGCGGGAAGAGCAGTCACGGCAACTCACCGAAATCCGGCGACGTCTCCACGAGGCCGACGGCTGTGCGCATCCGGCGCCGGCGGTCGACGAGACCTCTCCCGGTACCGAACCGACCGTCCGCGACCCTGACACTCCGCCCTGACCCGGGCGGCCGACCCCCTCCCACGACTGCGAACCTGTACGCCGACCGAGGACTCCGATGGACCTGATGCGACGAATCGAGCTCGAAAACATGAAGACCGAGGTGCCGGACTTCGCGGTCGGCGACACGGTCAACGTCCACTATCTGATCCGGGAAGGCGACAAGGAACGCGTCCAGATCTTCGCCGGTCAGGTGATCGCGATCCGCGGCTCGGGGATCCGCCGCAGCGCCGTCGTGCGTCGCATCGTCGCAGGCGAGGGTGTCGAGCGAATCTTCCCGCTGCACTCGCCCCGCGTGCAGGCGATCGTGGTGAAGTCCCGCGGCCGCGTGCGCCGCGCGAAGCTCTACTACATGCGCGAGCGCGTCGGAAAGGCCGTCCGCCTGATGGCGAACTTCGGCAAGACCCGTGGCACGCGCTCCCTGCGTCGTCGCAGCCAAGACGGCTCCGGCCCCGCGAATCCGTCCTGATCGAGAGCACCTGACTGCGCCCCCGCGCGCGCGCTCGGTCGATTCCGGCTCGCGACGCACCCGCTCCTTCCGCCGACCCGACTGTCATGCTCGAGAACGCTCGTCGCCAGGTCCTGTTGGTCGCGCTGGCGATCGCAGCATCGCTCCTGGTGCTGGCTCTCACCCCGCTCAACTACGGCCTCGACCTCAGCGGCGGCGTCCAGCTCGTCTACGAGGTCGACATCCAGGACTCGAAGGACAAGGGGATCATCCCGAAGAACGCGACCGAGGCGGAGGTCTCCGCGGTGCTCGACAGCACCGTGCAGATCATCCTCGAGCGCATCGATCCGCAAGGCACTCGTGAGGCCGTCGTCACGCGGCGCGGAGAGCACGGGATCCTGATCGAACTGCCGCGGCTCTCCGAAGCGGACGCGTTGACGGTCGAATCGCAGATCCAGGACCTCGGCCGCCTCGAGTTCCGGATGCTCGCGTCCGAGCAGTACGCCAAGGGTGGAGTCAGCTTCAACGTTCGCGAAGAGCGCCGCCGCCTGCAGGAATGGCTCGACGCGAACGACGGCGCCAACCGCAAGCTCGTCGCCGCCGATCCCGAAGCGATCGACATCTTCAACAAGCTGGGCGTCGACGTCGGCGGACCGCAGGCCGGCGAGAACCTGAAGTGGCGCGCGAAGCTGGTCGAACCCAATCTCGACAACCTCTCGCACTGGGCGGCGGCCGAGTCGTTCGGACCGGCGGGCCCGATCACCGAAGGTTCCGCAGTCGCCGCATTCACGGCGCAGGAGTGGAACGGCGGGATCGTCCCGGACGACGCGAAGAAGGGCGGCGGCGGCAAGCCGTTCCTCGTCGAGTACCTTCCGATCAACTGGCACGAGCAGAAGTTCGATGGCCAGGACCTCGATCCGTCGTACACGCGCGCGGGACTCGGTCGGAACGGCCGCGCTGCCATCCACTACCAGATGCGCGTCGATCGCCAGACCGCTTACGCGGACTGGTCGGAGGAGTACAAGGGCCAGCGCAGCGCGATCATCCTCAACAACATCGTCTACTCGGCGCCGACGTTCCTCGGGCAGATCCTCGGTGCCGCGGAGATCTCCTCCGACACCTTCACGCAGCGAGAAGTCGACGCGTTGGTCCGCACGCTGCGCACCGGCTCGCTCCAGGTGAAGCCGATCCGGCAGTCGCGCGACAACATCGGCGCGACGCTCGGTCAGCGCTCGATCTACCTCGCCGGGCTCTCGATCGCGCTCGGCGGCATCCTGCTGCTCGCGTTCGTGATGTGGTACTACCGGCTCGCCGGGTTCATCGCCTGCGCGGCGCTCGCGGTGAACGTGCTGCTGATCATGGGGATCGTCGTGTTCCTGCGCGCGACGCTCACCCTGCCGGGCCTCGCCGGCCTCGTGCTCACGATGGGCATGGCCGTCGACTCGAACATCCTGATCTACGAGCGCATCCGCGAGGAACTCGAGCGCGGCAAGGAGATGCTCCAGGCCTGTCGCGCCGGCTTCGAACGCGCGCTCGGCACGATCCTCGACGCCAACCTGACGACCTTCATCGCGGGCATCGTCCTGTACCAGCTCGGCACGGGGCCGGTGCGCGGCTTCGCGGTGACTCTGATGGTCGGCATCGTCACGACCATCTTCACCGCGTACTACGTCACGCGCCTGATGTTCCACTTCATGCTGGAACGCGATGCGCTGGGCTCGTTGCGGTTCAGCGCCTGGCTGAAGAACGCGAACTTCGACTTCATGCGGGCGCGCAAGCTGTGGTTCGGAATCAGCATCGTGGTCATCGGGATCGGATTGACGGCCTTCGCCACGATCCCGAACGACGACAAGTACGGCATCGACTTCACCGGCGGCGCCAACTTGAAGGTCGTGCTCCGCGAGCAGAAGACCGCCGACGAGGTGCGCGACCTACTCGGCGAGTACGCCAAGCGCTTCGACGGCGTGATCGTCAACACCGTCGGCGACGTGATCGACGGCAAGGCGACGCGCTTCTCCATCCGTGTGAAGCTGTCGGACACGCAGCGCACCGCGATCGACGCCGAACGCAGGGCGGCGGGTTCGGACTACCAGCCGCCGTACCTGACGGCCCTGCACGAGGCACTCGGACAGAACCTGGTGCCCGAGGCGTTCAGCGGGGTCCGTGTCGACCCCAACCCGGCGAGAACGCTCGACTTCGGCGAGATCCAACTGCACTTCGTCCAGGACGTGTCGATCGCCGCGCTGAAAGCGAAGCTTGCCGTGCTCGGCGGCGACATCCAGACCACCAACCTCGACGACGAGAAGGCAGAAGTCGGCCGCAACTTCAAAGTCGAGTTCGACGTCGTGAAGGAGACGCCGCCGACCGCGCTCTTCGAAATGGTGCAGAACCGGATCGCGGGACTGCGGACCGCGGCCGGTCAGCCGGTCGAACTGAGCAATCCGATCCCGGAGTCGTCGGAGATCGGTGGGCGCCTGGTCGGTGAGTTGCGCAGCGCGGCCATCAACGCCCTGGCGGTTTCACTGCTCGCGATCGTGCTGTACATCCGCATCCGCTTCCACGAGTACAAGTTCGGCATCGCCGGCGTCGTCGCGCTCGTCCACGACGTTCTCGTGACGCTCGGTTTCGTCGTGGTCTTCAACTGGCTCGGCTGGGTCGATGCCGAGATCGACCTCACGATGATCGCCGCCTTCCTGACGATCATCGGCTACTCGATCAACGACACGATCGTCATCTTCGACCGGGTCCGCGAGAACCTGTCCGATGCCAAGCGCCTCGGCGAGAAGATCGACCGCGCCGCGCTTCTCAACCGCTCGGTCAACCAGACGCTCTCGCGCACGATCCTGACCACGGCGACGGTCATGCTCGTGGTGATCGCGCAGTTCGCGGTGAACTTCCAGGCCGGAACGACTCTCGAAGGGTTCTCCTTCGCCCTTCTCGTCGGAATGATCAGCGGGACGTACTCGACCGTGTTCATCGCGTCGCCGATCGTCCTCTGGCTCTGGGATCGCGAACGCGAGCAGGCGGAGGCGCAGGCGCAGGTGGCGACCGGCCAGATCACCGCGGCTCCTGCAACTCCCGGCTCGGCGGTCCCGTCCGGCGAAGCCGGTTCCTGAGCCGACGCGTGCCGTCGCCCGGCGAGTCCCGATTCCCCGCGACGCTCGGCGCCTTCGATGCGCGCCGGATCCCGGTCCTTCAGGCCGACGTGCTGGTCATCGGCGCGGGCATCGCCGGCGCGACCGCCGCACTACACGCCGCGGATGCCGGAGCCTCGGTCCTCTGCGTCAGCAAGGGCGAGTTCGACGAAGCGAACACGGCCTGGGCGCAGGGTGGAATGGCGGCCGCGCTCCGGAGCGACGACAGCCCGGAGCGCCATGCGCGGGACACGCTGGTCGTCGGCGCGGGGTTGGCCGCCCCGGAGGTCGTCCGCGAGGTGGTGTCGAGGGGCCCGCACATGGTCGCGTGGCTGCAGGGCCTCGGCGCCCGCTTCGACCGCGCCGCCGACGGTGCCTTCGCGCTCGGCCGGGAAGGGGGTCACTCCACGAATCGAGTCGTCCACGCGAATGGGGATTCGACCGGCCGCGAGATCCAACGGGCGCTCTCTCAGGCGCTGCGCAACCACGAGCGCATCCTCTGCAAGGTCGGGCCCTTCGTCCGGGATCTCCTCGTCGGTGACGGACGCTGTGTCGGCGCCGTCGTGCTCGACGGTGATCGTGAGCTCGCGATCCACGCACGCGCCGTGATCCTCGCGACGGGCGGCGCCGGTCAGGTCTACCGCGAGACGACGAACCCGAGCGGAGCCTGCGGCGACGGTCACGCGCTCGCGTTCCGCGCCGGCGCACGACTTACCGACCTCGAGTTCGTGCAGTTCCATCCGACGGTGCTGTACATCGCCGGCGCGTCGCGCTTCCTGATCTCGGAAGTCGTACGCGGTGCCGGGGCCGTTCTTCGCGACCGGGAGGGCAGCCGGTTCATGACCGCGATCCATCCCGACGCCGAACTCGCGCCGCGCGACATCGTGAGCCGCGCGATCCTCGACCGGATGGTCGCGACGAACGACACGCACGTCTATCTGGACCTGTCGGGTGTCCAGGGCGACCCCCACGAGCTCTTCCCGTCGATCTCCCGCATCTGCCGCGCCTTCGACATCGACATCGCGCGAGACCCGATTCCGGTCCGTCCGGGCGCGCACTACATGGTCGGTGGCGCAGTGGTCGACGGCGACGGCCGGACGAGCGTCCCAGGACTCTGGGCCTGCGGCGAAGTCGCCGCGACGGGGCTCCACGGCGCCAACCGTCTCGCGTCGAACTCGCTGCTCGAGGGAGCGGTCTTCGGCGCGAGCGCCGGCACCGCCGCCGCGGCCGAGCCTCGACTCGGTGTGCTTCCACGGCACGACGATCTTGCGGAAAGCTCCGACCAGGCCCCGTTGCTGCAGCTGGATGACGTCCTCTACTCCCTCAAGAGTCTGATGTGGCGCCAGGTCGGACTGAGCCGAGCCCGGGACGGGCTGACGCAGGCTGTCGAGCGCATCGGGCTCTGGAATCGATACGTCCGTCGTTCGCACCCCGGAACTCGCCGAGCCTGCGAGTTGCAGAACATGCTCACGACCTCGGCTCTCGTGGCGACCGCCGCCCTGACGCGACAGGAGTCGCGCGGCACTCACTTCCGCAGCGACTTCCCGACGCGTGACGACTCCAACTGGTGCCGGCGCGTCGTCCTGGCTCGTGCCGACGACGGCGTGATCCTCGCGCAGCCGGGAGACCTCCGGAACCCGAGTGATCCGCGAGGAGACGGTTCATGACGGTTCGCGAACGCCTGCACGCGAACGAGCACGAACTGGTCGAGGCGATCCTGTTCGGCGTCGTGCCCCACGGCGACGAACGAGGCGCCGCAGAAGCTCTCGCCGAACTCGCCGAACTCGCCGACACGGGGGAGTTCGCCGTCGCCGGTTGCATGGCCCAACATCGGCGCCATCCGGATCCGCAGACCTACCTGGGCGCCGGCAAGCTGGAGGAACTCGCCGAGGCCGTCGCGCAGACCGGCGCCAGGGTCGTGATCGCGGACGACCAGTTGTCTCCGGCCCAGGGTCGGAACATCGAGGAGACCGTGAAGGCGATCGTTCTCGATCGCGCCGAACTCATCCTCCACATCTTCGGGATCCACGCCCGAACTCCGCAGGCCCGCCTCCAGGTCGAGCTCGCGCGGCTCCAGTACCAGGTGCCTCGCTTGAAGCGCATGTGGACGCACCTCGAGAGGCAGCGCGGCGGCATCGCCGTTCGCGGTGGCGCCGGCGAGAAGCAGATCGACGTCGACCGAAGCGAGATCCGCGCCCGCATCGCCGCACTGCAGCGCGACCTCGAGAAGATCGAGGGTAGGAAGGTGCGCGAAGTGCGGACCCGTGCCGATCGCTTCACCGTGGCGCTCGTCGGCTACACGAACGCTGGGAAGTCGACTTTGATGAACCGGCTCACCGATGCCGGCGTCCTCGCCGAGGACCGGTTGTTCTCGACGCTCGACACGCGGACCCGACCCTGGCGCCTTCCCGGCGGCCGCGTCGTCCTCTTGTCCGACACGGTCGGGTTCATCCGGAAGCTGCCTCACCAACTCGTCGCGAGCTTCCACGCGACCCTCGAGGAAGCACTCAACGCTGATCTGCTGTTCGTCCTCGTCGACGGGTCGAGTCCGCACGCCCTCCAACAACTTCAGGTCGTCGAAGAGGTGCTGGAACACCTCGGCGCTGCCCACATCCCGAGGATCCACGTCCTCAACAAGGCCGACCGGATCTCCGATCGCTCCGTCCTCACTCCGATCCGGTCGCACGGCGGTGTCAGCGTCCTGGTTTCCGCACTCACCGGCGACGGACTCCCTGGCTTGGAAGCGGCACTGCTCGATCACCTCGCCAGCGTGGAACGCGACGTCGTCCTCCTCGTGCCCCACGGTTCCGGAGCGCTTCGCGCCGAGGTTCGCCGGCTCGCCACCGTCCTCGGCGAGTCCTTCGACGAAACGGGAAGCGCAATGACCGTCCGCGCCAGCGCCGCGGCAGTGCAGCAGCTGATCGCCAAGGGCGCCCGCCTCGGCGATCAGGGTGGACCGTCGCAGCCCGACTGACGACCTCGACGACGCGGAGCGGTCGCGGCATCGACTTCTTGGGGCCGCGGGTTCTGGAAACGCAGCGAGCCCAGTCTGCCGGTTGGGCGGACTGGGCTCGCGTGGAGAATGGACCCGGCACTGACCTACTTTCGCCTTACGACTATCATCGGCCCCGTCTGCTTGACTGCTGTGTTCGGGAT
>JACRLW010000038.1:16419-47213 GCA_016235155.1 Planctomycetota bacterium | reverse complement strand
CGCGAACTGCAAGGGCCGGCGCGGGCTGCACGCGCATCACGTCGTCTGGCGCAAGCACGGCGGCGCGACCACGGCCGAGAACCTGGTCACGCTCTGCGCGCGCTGCCACACGCTCGTGCACGAGGACTTCCTCGACGTCGAGGTGGCGCACGGCGCCGCGCCGCGTGGCGCGCCGCGCTTCGTCTTCCGCGACGCGCACGCCCGCCCGGTCGAGCGCCGTGACCTGCTCGGCGTGCGCCCGCTGGCGCAATGCGCCCTTCAAGCGCAGCCCGCGCGTCCGGACTTCGACGTCCGTTGGCTCGCGGCACACCTCGACTGGTTCGACGCACGCGGCGGCCGGCTCACCTTGCGGTCGCAGTTCCGCGACTCGTTCGCCGCGGTCTTCGGGCCGCGAGCGCCGCATGGCGTGATCTCTTGACGTGACCTGGCGTAGGCCGGAACGCCTTCCTGGTGCGCGCTGGTTTCGCGATGCGCGCCGAAGGACTTCTTCCGGCGATTGCAGCCCCTTCTCCCGCAGCCCCTGCCGTTTCGCTTGGCTGGAGCTCCGACGAGGCGGTGAAGTGGTGAAGTCACAACGTGAGGATCCTGGCGGCGCGGAGGCCGAGCGTGGTGTCGCGTTTCGTCGGCGCGAACCTGCGGCGGTATGCAGACCGCGCGTGCGGGGCGGGGTAGATGTAGCTGCCTCCCCGGAACACCCGGAGGCCGGAGCCTTCGCCTTTCAGCCGGAGCCCATCCCCGGGACCTTCGCTGCCGTAGGCCCCGTACTCGTCCGCGCACCACTCCCACACGTTGCCGTGCACGTCGAAGAGACCGAACTCGTTCGCGCGATACCGACCTACCGGCGCCAACCCTGCGAAACCGTCGTCGAAGTCGCCCTGCTGGCGGCCCCAGCGGGGTTGGCTGCGCTCCGCGAACAAGTCGATCACGTTTGCGGCGCCCGCGAGGTCCGAGGGCTGGTCCCCCGTCCACCACGCGCTCCGCTTCCCGCCCCGTGCTCCGTACTCCCACTGCGCCTCGCTCGGCAGCGAGAGGCCGTGATGCTGAAGCTGATCGCGGCTCATTGTCCAGTCCACACTCTCCACCGCGTGCGCGTAGCCGATCGGTACGGAGTCGGCCCAGTAGGCAATGCCGATCTCAAACCCGCCTGGGCCCTCGCCGCCGGACAGGCGCAGCCACTGGCCCTTGGTCAGTTCGTGGCGCGCGAGGAAGAACGGCGCGAGCGTGACCTCGTGGATCCGCTCGTCGTTCTCCGCACCCGGATCGAAGTTCGGACCGCTCTCGTCGTCCTTCTGCGCACCCATCGTGAAGGTCCCGCCCGGTAGCAGCACGAAGACGATCCCCGTGTCGCCCGTGACGGCGATGCGACCTTCGGAATCGTGCGTCGGGATAGCGATCGACGCCGGATCGCACTTGCCGTCCCAGGCACTGCGCAGTTCGTAGAACTCCCAGAGCTTCGTGACCGGGTTCATCCCGATCGGCACCAGTCCCATCTGCGGCTTCAGGCCGAAACCGTGCGCCTTCTGGATTGCGTCTCGCGCTTCGTCCCAGCGCTGCTTGTGGTTTGAGATCGTGAGGTACTCCAGCTTCTCGGCCCAGGCGAGGCGCTGCTCGACCCCTACGACCTCCTCGGCGAGGAAGTGGTCGATCGCGATGCCCTGCGTGCGCAGGGTCTCGAAGAGGAAGAACTCGGTGTTGCTGGCGAACTCGTAGCGGCGGTCGTTCTGGATCCGCGCCTCGACCTTCTTGGCCGCGCGCTCGAGGTCGTCGATCGCGCGTGACCCCGGCGCGGCCGCGAGGTCCTTCTCCGCGGCCTCCACCTTCGCGAGACGTCGCGCGCACTCCTCCCGATACTCTTCGGGAGCACTCTCCTTCGCGCGCTTGCTCGCGGCGAGCGCGTCGTCGGCACAGCCGACGGACATCCAGCCCCAAGCGAGTGTGTCCAGGGCCTCGTAGAGATCGAGAGAGTCATCACCGACTTCGATCAACTTGACGGCGGCCAACGCCGCGGCGATCGCTTGCCGATTCTCGCCGAAGATGAGGTGCGCCGACGGATCGACGCGCCTCCAGGCGTAGTGGTTCAGCGCCCTCGCGTTCGCCCCGGCAAGTTCGCTCGGCAGCGGCGGGACTTCGACCCTCTCCTCGCCGAGCCTCACCGCACGCGCGCGCCGCAGCGATTCGAGCCTGGCCCGCAACGTCGTGAGCTCGGCGAAGGCCGGATGCGCACGCCGCTCCACTTTGATCGCCTCCGCAGGGCGCGGCAAGGCTCGCTCCTTCAACGACTCGACCGCCGCCAAGAGCTTCGGCAGCGCGTCGCGCAGGCGCTTCACGTCCGTTGCCAGCCACTTGCGCATCGCCGGCAGCTTCTCGGGCCAGGGCGGATACAGCGTCGCCTCCGTCTCGCGCGCCGCCCGGAGATGCACGACCGTCGACAGACGGTCGATCTCGTCGGTGTGGGCTTTCAGGGCATCGCCGCGCTTCTTCGCCAGGTCCGCGCTGCGATTCGCCTGCACGAAGCCGATCGAAGCAGCGACCGCCAGCACCAGCAACGCGACGGCGACGACGCGGCGCAGCAGCTTCAGCCGCGCCGCGGCGCGCGCGCTCGCCTCGATGAACGCGAGTTCGTCTTCGGTGAGGTCGGCCGAGCGGGTCGCGCGGAACTCCAGCGCCTCGGCGAGATAGCGCCCGCGCAGCAGCACGGCGTTCTCGTGCCGCTCGGCAAACGCGCGCACCGCGGCGCGCGCGTGCTTGCGCCAGGCGAGGAACTGGCGGTTCTGTTGCACGAGGTCGCGCAGCCAGGTCCAGGAGGGGATCAGCGCCTCGTGGCTGATCTCGATCGCGTCGGCGCCGCTGCCTTCGTCGCGGCTGGTGACGAGCAGGCGCGCATCGCCGCGCGCCAGCCGATCGACGACCGAGCGCAGCGCGGGATCGCCGCCGGCGAGCAAGGCGCGCTCGCGCGTGTCGCGCGTGCCCTCGCCGACTTGCACCAGGCGGAGGAACAGCGTCGTCGCCGCCTGGCGCTGCGCGTCGTTCAACTCGCCGAAGACCTGCTCGGCGCGGTGCGCGATCGCGCCTTCGATGCCGCCGACGGCCTGGTAGGTCGCGTGGTCGAAGCGCCGGCCATGGCTCTCACGCCACATCTGCTCGAGCACGAACTGCAAGAGCGGCAGGCGACCCGGCTCCTTGCCGACGCCGCCGATCAGCGTGTCGACGAGCGCGTCCTCGACCTCGAGCGCGACCTTGCGCGCGGGCTCGACGATCACGCGGCGGAGTTCGTCCTGGTCGAGCGGCCCGACGTTCACCACGCAGTCGTCGAGGCGCGCGGTCAGCGGGCGGTGCGCCTGGAGGTGGCCGTAGAAGTCGGCGCGCAGCGTGAGCACGACGCGCACGCGCGGGTCCTGCGCGGCATCGAGCAGGACATCGAGGAAGCGCGTGCGCATCGCCGGGTCCTGGCAGAGCGCGAAGGTCTCTTCGAACTGGTCGACGAAGAGCAGCACGCGGTCGGTGCCGGGCTGCTCCTTCAGCACGTCGCCCAAGACGTCGCCGAGCGGCAGCTCGCCGCGGAGAAGCCGTCCGCCCCAGTCCTCGATGCGGTCGCGCAACTCGTCGCGCTTCCAGTCACCCCGCAGTCGATCGAGCAGGGTCGCCGCGAGCGAGTGCAGCGGGCGCTTGTCCGGGACGAGGCCGAGAGCGTCCCAGACGTGCCGCGCATCGCGCCGCAACACCGGCAGCAGCCCCGCCTGCACCAACGACGACTTGCCCGTGCCGCTCGCCCCGACCACGACGACGAAGCCCTGCGCCTCGATCTTGGCGCGCAACTGCGCCGTCGCCTCCTCGCGGCCGACGAAGAACGCGGCGTCTTCCTCGCGGAACGCCAGGAGTCCGCGGAACGGACAGAGCCCCGCGCGCCCCTCGCGCAGTTCCTCCTCGAGCTCCGGCCCCGGCGCCTGCCCGCGCACGGCGCGCGCCAGCACCTCGAGCGCGCGCTCGTCGCTGACCGCGTCGTCGATCGCGACCCACTGCTGCAGGTCGAGCAGCGACAGCGGCGCATCCGCGTTCGGCAAGCGCACCGGCACGATCGGCAGCGCGTCGCCGCGATCGACGCGCAGCAGCGCCAGCCCCACTTCGCGCTGCTGCCAAGGCCCGAGCCCACGCGGTCCGATCAGCACCGCGAACGCGGAGCAGCGCCCCAGCGCGTGTTCCAGCGCGACGCGCCAGTCGCCCCCCGGCGTGAGCCACCATTGATCGAAGAAGACCCGCAGGCCCTTCTTGCGCAGCGCCTGCGCGATCCGCTCCGCGACCGGCCGATCGCTGCTGCGGTAGGAGAGGAAGACTTCGCGCTCCGCCATGGGTCCTTCCGGTGAGGTGGCGGGATCATGGCGGGGAAGGAGACGGCGCGCGAGCGACCGGAGCGCGGGGAGAGGCGGGATACCATGCGCAGCCTCGATGGGACGGCTGCTCGCGATCCTGCTCGTGGCTCTCGGCATCGCCGCGTGGGCGATCGCGGTGTGGAGTTCGGAAGGAGAGCCGGAGGCGCTACCCGTCGCGACGAAGGACGCCGAAGACCGATCCCCGCGCGAGGCCGTCGCGACGGCGAACGCCGGACCATTGCGCAGCGCGGTCGAAGCGCCCGTCGCGGGTGCGCGCCTGCGCGTGCGCGTGATCGACGCCGCGAGCAAGGCGCCGGTCGCGGGCGCCGAGGTGCTGGCGCTCGACGTCGACGCCTTCGATCGCCGACTGATCGAGGCGGGCCTCGCGATCGAGATGCCCGAGGCGCGGGCGATGCGCCGCGCACACGCCGTGACCTCGCGCACGGCGGACGACGGCATCGCCGAGCTGATCGTCCACGCGACACGCCTGAGCGTGGAAGCGCGGCGCGGAGCCGACTGGGGCACGGTATTCCTCACCGCCGTGCCCGCCGACGTCGTCGAGATCGCACTCGCGCGCGACGACGAACTGCGCGTGCGCGTCGTCGACCTCAGCGGCCTGCCGCGCGCGGGAGTGCCGGTCGCGTTGCGGCTGCGCCGGACCGGCGCGACGTCGAGCGAACGCGTGACGACGACCGAGGGCGAAGACGGCATCGCGCGCTTCCTACACGTGCAGCGACGCTTCGCGCTCGGCGAAGGCTGGCACGTCGGTCTTGCGTTCCCGGTAGCACCCGAGACCGTCGTTCCGGTGAGCGCCTCGGACCCCCCGCGCGACGTGATCGAACTGCGATTGCCGCCGACCGGCTCGCTCGAGATCGCCGTGCGCGACGAGGCCGGAGTGCCGCTCGGACCCGAGCGCGTGGACCTCGCACTCGACGCCTTCGTCGCGCCGTCGTCGATTCTTCCGATCGCCGAGGCGAGGCATTGGTCGCGTCCACGCTTGTCGAGCGACGGCATCGCGCGCGTGCCCTGGCTCGGCCTCGGCCTGCATCTGCGCGCGACGATCCGCGAGCAAGAGGCACCGCGTGATCCCGAGACCTTCGCGATCATTGGCCCGATCGCGGCCGGTGAGACGAAGCGCTGCGAACTCGTACTCGGCAGGGGTGCGCGGCCCTGGCCCGTCGTGATCGGTCGCTTCGTCCATCGCGACGGCACGCCCTGGCCCGCGGGCGAAGTCGAGGCATGGCCCTGGTTCATGCCGGGCGCGGGCGCCGCGCACGAGCAGGAGTCGATCCGCATCGCCGCGGACGGGCGGTTCCGTTTCGCGGTGCGCGCGCCGCGCGTGCCCGGCGGACGGCGCGGCTTCCGCCTGCTCGCGCGCGGCGATGCGTCGCGCGGTTTGGTGATCGGCGCGCTCGACCTCTCGCGCGACTTCGACGCGCCGGTGACCGATCTCGGCGACGTGCTGCTCGACCATGGTGCGGCGATCGCGTCGGGACGGGTGCTCGATCTGCAGCGCCGTCCGATCGCGCGCGCGCAGGTCGTCGCTCTCGCACCCTGGGCGGGGAGTTCCGGCGAGGAGATGCGCAACGTCGAGGTCGCGGGGACCTGGCGCACGGGCGACGACGGTGCATTTGCGCTGTTTGCCGTCCAAGACGCCGATTGCCCGGCGACCGGCTTGCACGTGACCGCGCACGCCAATGGCTTCCTGACCCCGAAGCCGCAGCCGATCGCGCTCGGCGCGAACGGCGTCGTGATCGGTCGCTCGATCCGTTTGCTCGCGGGCCAAGCCGCGAACGACTTCGCGGTGACCGCGCGCGACGGACGGCAGGTCCAGGGTGCGCAGATCGCCGCCGACGGCTCGTTCCAGATCACGGCGCTCGCGGCGGGAAGCTATCGCGTCATGGCGAAGCTGAAGAGCGACGTGCCCGCGGACGCGCGGGATTCGTTCTTCGAGGTCGAAGGGATCGTCGTGCGCGAGGGCGAGGCGAGCGAGGACCGGCGCCTGTACGACATCACGATCGGGACCATCACCACGAGACTCGCGCTGCGCGTGCTCGACGAATCGTCGGCCCCGATCGAGAACGCGCGCGTGCGCGTCGCGGGCGAGGGTCGCGGCGGCGAAGCTCGCAGCGGCGCGGACGGCGTCGCGGTGCTGCGCGGGCGCGCGCTCCCCGTCGATCTCGAGATCGAGGCCTTCGGGTTCCGCGGCACGACGGTCACCGGCGTCGATCGCGATCAGGACGTCGTGCTGCGCCGCGGATTGCCGGTGCGGATCACCTGCAGCGTGCCCGCGCACGGCAGCGAACCGCGCTACGACCTCGGCCTGCAGTTCCACGTTCTCGGCCAGGACGGTCGGGCGGGGCCGATGCTGTGGCCCGAGTCGACGCCCCTCGAACTCCGCTACTTCGACGCTCGAGGCGAACTGCGCCTGCACCTCCCGGGACCCGGCCGCTATGCGATGTCGGTCTTCGTCTTCGTCGCCGGCAAGGACAACGTCGGCCGCGGCGGCGTGCTGTCGCTGGATCCACCGCGCTCGATCGACGTGATCGAGCCCGCGCACACGCAGGAGTTCCGCATCGAGATCCCGCAGGACCGGCTCGACGAGATGCTCGGTCGGCTCAGAGGCCCCACCAAGGAATCGCCGTGACGCGCTCGTCGAGTTGCATCGGGCGTGCGCAGCGACACACGATCAGGCCCCGCTTCGAGGTGCTGGTGTGCTCATCGAGGAACGTCCGCAGGTGACGCGCATCGGCGAGCGTCGGCCGCTCGGACCACTTCACTTCGATCGGCGTCACGCTCTTGCCGTCATCGACGACGAAGTCGACTTCGGCGCCGTCCTTCGTGCGCAGGTAATGCAGACCACCGCGACCGCGGTATTGCAGACGCTTCCACAGTTCGATGCCGACCCACTGTTCGAAGATCGGCCCCGGCGCGGCGTGGACGGTCGAATGTGAAGGTTTCAGCCCGGCGGCGGCATGGCGCACGCCGACGTCGAAGAGGAAGAAGCGCGGAGTGGACAAGACGCTCTTGCGCGGGCTCCGTGACCATGCCGGAACGGTGAAGCCGACGAACATGTCCTCGAGCAATTGGTAGTAGCTCTTCACCGTCGGCTGCGAGATCCCGGCATCACGCGAGATGGCCGAGTGGTTCACGATCTGCCCGGACTCGCGCGCCGCGAGCACGAGGAAACGCAGGAACGCGGCCCAGTCCCTCACGAACGCTTCGCGGCGGATCTCCTCTTCGAGGTGAGCGATGGCGTAGGCACGCAGGAGATCGACGCGATCCCGCTCGGGCGCTGCGGCGATCCCTGGCAGTTCACCGGAGACGAGCCGCGTGTCGAGGTCGGCGGGTGGGAAGCGGTCGACCGGGACCGAACGCCAGCGCATCGGCACGACCGCATGGTCGCTCGTCGCCGGTGCGGGGTCCGAGGGCCGTTCACAGGTCGTCAGCGGGAACAGTCGGTGGAGCAAGCAGCGGCCGGGCAGGAGATTCGTGCCGGCGCTGCGGAGCTTGCGAGACGAGCTCCCGCACAACACGAAGCGCCAACGGCTTCGGTCGCCGTCGTAGAGGTGCTGGACGGCGTCGAACAAGGCCGGCACGTTCTGCGCTTCGTCGACGAACACGAAGGTCGCGCCGCGACGGCGTGGGAGCGCGTGGCACTCGCGGACGAAGCTGCTCGGGTCGGCGAGGAGCCGGGAGCGGGTTCCCGGCTCTGCGAGGTCGTAGCTGACGGCGTCGGCCGGCAAGATCGACCGGAGGAGCGTCGACTTCCCGGTCTGGCGGGCTCCGAAGAGGATGTGGACGTAGGGCCGCTTCAGCTTGGTTGCGAGGGCCTGTCGGTACCATCGAGCGAACATGCCGGGATGCTAGCCCGGCGAGGAATTCAAAGTCGACTTCAGATTCCTCGCCCTTTTTCGAAGTGGCCTTCGAGCATCCTCGCCGCCGCTCGCGGCGCCTCGCGTCGATGACGGACCGATCCGTCCGTCATGGCGGGGCTTGTGGACCTTGCGCGAGGGGACTACAGAACGCGGCCCATGGCGACACGAAACGGATCACTCGGCATCGCGGTCGGATGGGCGCTGTCGCTGGGGAGCGCGACCATCGCACAGACGCCCGTCGTCATCCGCGCCTTCGACGGCACCGCTCCCGGCGCGCGCTTCGGCAGCGTGTGCGCCTTCGCGGGGGACTGCGACGGGGACGGGATCGACGACCTCGTCGTCGGCATGGACGGCGACGACCGCAATGGCGCCAATGCGGGTGCGGTCGCGGTGCTGTCCGGGCGTCACGGCGAGACCTTGTTCGAAGTGCTCGGCGCCGCGGGGGATCGCTTCGGTTACGCGGTCGCGGGGATCGGCGACGTGAACGGCGACGGCCGTGCGGACGTGGTCGCCGGCGCGCCGTTCGACGATCGCGGCGGGACCGATGCCGGCGCGGTGATCGTCGTGTCGGGGGCGAACGGCTCGGTGCTGTGGAGCGCTTTCGGCGCGGTGCCCTTCGAACAGCTCGGGATGAGCGTCGCTGGCGCGGGCGATCTCGACGGCGACACGCGCCCCGACGTCGCCGCCGGCGCGCCGTTCTCCAATCTCGCGAGTGATCTCGCCGGTGCGGTGCGCGCGTATTCGGGTGCGAGCGGTCTGCTGCTGCGCACCTGGTTCGGCGGCGTCGTCGGCGAGAACCTCGGTTGGTCGGTTGCCGCGGTCGGCGACGTCGACCGCGACGGACGCGGCGATCTGGCGATGGGGGGGATCGAGCGATTGCGCTTCGGCGCGGGTGTCGTGCGCGTCGTGTCGGGCCTCAGCGGCCTCGAACTGCGCGTCGTGCGTGGGGCGAGCAACGACGAGTTCGGTCACGCGATCGCCGGCGGACCGGATTGGGATCAGGATGGCTGGCCGGACATGGTCGTGAGCACTCCGGCGCGCAACGTGTCGACGCCGCTCAATTCGGCGGGCGGGCTCGTCGTCGTGTCCGGTCGGGACGGCAGCACGCTGGCGACCATTGCGGGCCGCACGCGGTTCCAACGTCTTGGCCATGCGCTCGCATTGCCCGGCGACCTCGACGGCGATGGCCGCGTCGAGATCGCCGCGGGCTCGAGCAACGGCACCTTGGAGATCTGGTCCTTTGTCGGTCCGACGCGCACGTTCGCGCAATCGGGTGCGGGTCGCTTCGGTTCGGTCCTCGCCGCCGGGGGCGACATCGACGCCGACGGCCGCGACGATCTGGTCGTCGCGGCGCCCGCGGTCGGCGCGACGCAGGAAGGCCGTATCGACGTGTTCGCATTCACGCGCAAGACGCTGATCGGCCGTCCGACCTGGCTGCGGGTCGCGAGCAGCGGGCGGCAGGATTGGACCGTCGATGCCGGCGTCGCGAACGCGGGCCGTGTCTATCTGGTGATCGGATCGCTGAGCGGGATCGCGCCGGGCACACCGCTCGGATCGATCACGCTGCCGCTGAACGTCGACTTCTACAGCGTGGCGTCGATCAGCGGCGCGAACCTGCTGCCCTTCGTGAACTCGCTCGGCGCATTGGACGCGTCCGGCCGCTCGACCGGCGCGTTCCTCACGTCCCCGGCGGTGTTCGGCGGCTTGATCGGACTCACGCTCGATCACGCCTTCGTGCTCCTGCCGGGACCGGGCAGCTTCGACTTCGCGAGCAATCCCGTGCCGATGAGGATCGTCCCATGATGCGCTGCGCCACCCTCGTTCTCGCCGCCCTCGCGACGTCCATAGCACCCGCGCGCACGCAGGGACCGCCGGGCTTCGACGTCGAGACCGTCGTCACCGGCCTCGATCTCGCCAGCGCCTTCGCCTTCGCGCCCGACGGCCGCCTGTTCGTGCTCGAACGCGGACCCGGGCGAGTGCGCGTCGTCGAGAACGGCGTGCTGGGCGGTGTCTGGGCCAACCCGTCGACGACCCTCGGGGTCGGCGAGGGCGGATTGCTCGGCATCGCGATCGACCCCGACTTCCTCACCACGCCTTACGTCTATCTCTACTACACGCGCCAGGCGGCCGGGCGTTGGGAAGCGGTGATCGAGCGCTGGCTCGAGTCGAACGGCGTCGGCACCAGTCCGACGTTGATCGGTCCGACGATGCTCGCCTCGGGACGCCACTGCGGCGGACCGCTCGTCTTCGGTCGCGACGGGACGCTGTTCGCCGTCACCGGCGAAGGCGGCCTCGATCCGCTCGCGCAATCACTCGCGCATCCCAACGGCAAGGTCCTGCGCCTGCTCGTGCCGGGCGGCACGGCGCCGCTGGACAATCCATTCGTGGGCGTCGCCGGCGCGTCGCCGTGGATCTGGGCCTATGGGATCCGCAACTCCTTCGGACTCGCCGTGCACCCGCTGAACGGCGAGCTCTACGAGACGGAGAACTCCGCCGGCGGCGGCGACGAGCTCAATCGCATCGTGCGCGGCGGCAATCACGGCTGGCCGATGTACGACGGTTTCGAGCCGGTGCCCGATCCGTCGACCGTCGACCCGCTCTGGACGCGTCGCCCCGATCCGGCGTTCACCGGCGCGGCGTTCGTCACGGGTGCGCTGTTCCCCGCGACCCTGCGCGGCGCATTGATCGCGGGCGCCTACAACGACGGCGGCCTCTACGCCTTCGACATCGACCCGCAGACGGCGACCGTGCGCAGCCAGTCGATCTTCGACACCTGGGGCTCCACCTTCGGACTCGCCGACGGTCCCGACGGCGCGCTCTATGCGCTCGCGCACCCCACGCGGTTCGAGCGCGGGGCCGACCGGATCGTCCGCTACGTCCCGCAGAACTTGCCCTCGCCCGCGCTCCAGATCGCGGCCGTCTCCAATCAATCGCTCGGCGGCAGCATCAGCTTCGGCGTCATCACCGACCCTGGCGACATCGCCTTCGCCTGGGTCTCGCCGACCCTTCTACCGCAACCCGTGCCGACGCCCTTCGGCACCTTGATCGTCCCGGTCGTCCTCCCGCTCCCCGCCGCTGTCGCCAACGCCGACCGCCGCGCCTTCATCGCCCTGTCCCTGCCCGACGACCCCAACCTCCGCGGCGTCACCATCCACGCCCAGGTCGCCGCCATCGCGGGCCCGAACGTCCGCATCGGGAGCGCGGCTTCGTTCGTGTTGTGGTGATCAGCGATGGCGTCTTGTTTCTCACTGCGAGTGACGAAACAACCGGCTCAAATGTCAATCACCGCGCCAAAAAGCACGGTATCGACGCCGATCAGTCCCGACCCGGTGCTCCGGGCTCGCCGCCCAGACAGGAGTGCCGGACCGCCGCCGACACCTGCGTCGTCGGATCCTCTCCCGCCGCCCCGGTCCGCCGCCGCACCACCGCGTCCACGGCGACCGAGACCTCCCCGATCCGGTCGCCGATCGTCAACTCCCGTGCGTCCGCTCCCGGCAGGTCCCCCGCCTGCCTGGACTCGATGACCCGCACGACCGGGCGGTCGACCGCGATGCCCTGGCGTACGACCAGGGCGCGCTCGCCGGTGCTCAACAACACCCGCGTGCCGATCGGATAGACGCCGATCGTCTGGACGAAGAAGCGGAACCAGTGGGGGTCGAAGCCCTGGGCCTCGCGGTGCATCACGACCAACGCCTCGAGCGGGGCGAGGTCGCGCTTGTAGGGACGGACCGCGGTCAATGCTTCGAAGACGTCGCACACGCGCACGAGCTTGCTGATGCCGCTGGTGTCGAAGGGGACGAACGGACGCGGATAGCCGAGACCGCCGGGCGCCATGTGGTGGCAGTACGCGGCGCCGATCGCGGCGGGATGCACGTCCTTCTGTTCGAGCAGCAGCTCCGCGCCGAGGCGGGGGTGCTCGGCCATGACGCGCCACTCGTCGTCGTCGAGGCGGCCCTGTTTGAACAGGACGTCCTGCGGCACGAGGCCCTTGCCGATGTCGTGCAGCATGCCGGCGGTGCCGACCAGCAGGAGTTGCGGTTCGTTCGCGCCCGCCGCGCGTGCGACCTGGAGTGCCAACAGCGCGACGCGCACCGAGTGACCGACCGTGAAGCGGTCGATGTCGTCGTAGACGGCGAGCGCGAGCAGATCGCTCGGCGCCGTGTTCATCGTCGCGACGGCGCGCTCGACGACGCCGCGCGTGACGTCGATCTCGATCTCGCGCCCGCGCGTCGCGCGCACGTGGTTGTCCTGGAGCGTGTCGGTGAGCGCCTGGTAGCCGGCGATCGCGTCGGCGAACGACAGTTCGCGCACCGCACCCTGCGGCGACACGCCCGCGGCACCAGGCTCCGCCGCCGCCGTCGCCGGCTGCCCGAGCGTCACTGTCACGCCGCGCACACCGCGCGCGCGCAGGACCATCTCGATCGTCTGGGGGCGCCATGCGTCCCTCGCGCGCTCGTCGCGCAGCAGTTCGACCAGCGCGACGAGCGCCTTGCCGTCGGTTCGCGCGTCGAAGGCGAGCGCCGCGACGCCGCGCTCGGCCGCGATGCGCAACAGCCGCGCCGCCTGCAGGCTCGCCGCGACGAGGTCGTGCTCCTGCCACAGCACGCGACCGCCGGCGAATCGAAGCGTGACCGGCGCTTCCGCGCCCGTGGCGATCGCGTCGCGCAGCGCGCGCGCCGCCGACGTGAGGTGCGCCTTGTGCAGCGGCGACTCCGGTGCGTGGATCTCCGCGTCGACGAGCGCCGTGACGAAGTCGTGCGCGAACGAACCGACGCATTCGAGGATGCGATCGGCGGGACTTCGGCCCGAGTCGACGACGCGCGGGGCGTCGCTCACGTCGGCGGCTCCCGCGTGGCGCGACGCGCGGCCTCGCCGATCGCCGCGAGCTCCGCACCGCCTTCTCCGGCGGCGATCGCGGCGTCGAGCGAGTCGCGCAGCGCCGCGAGCAGGAAGCCGTCGACCGCCGAGTCCGCGTCGCCGAGCGCCGCCACCAACTCGCGCGCGGCGAGTTCGCGCAGCCGCGGCGATCCGTGCGCCGCGAGATTCAGGAGGATCCAGGTGCGTTCGGCGGCGAGCCCGGCGTCGATGCGAGGCGCCGTCACGGCCTGACGCTGCCGCAGCTCGCTCGCGAGCGCCGCGAGTTCCTCGGGCGCGATGTGGTTTCGTCGCTCGGCGTCGGGATCGGGCGGCGGCGTGACCTCGCCCCGCGAGCGGTCCCGATCGGTGCACGCGAGATGCCGCAGGAACACGTCGCCGACGTTCTGCGCGAGCTCGCGCTCGACGGTCGGCGACGCGGCGCGGAACACGCCGCTCGGCAGCGACGACGCCCGCCGCGCGCTCTCGAGACCGCGCTCGCGATCGACGTGCTCGCGCGACACCGCATCCGATCCGGGACCGGGGAGATCCATGTCGCCGTGTTTCGACCGG
Source organism: Planctomycetota bacterium (assembly GCA_016235155.1). Taxonomy (GTDB): domain Bacteria; phylum Planctomycetota; class UBA1135; order UBA1135; family UBA2386; genus JACRLW01. The sequence goes on along the minus strand of JACRLW010000038.1, from coordinate 33,541 downwards.
GGCGCACCTGGGGCTGAACGGGCGCCCGCCGCGCGCGTGGAGAGCCGCCTGGGCGACGGCTATCGTCGCGGGCCACCATGGAGCGCATCGCTGTCGTCGACGCCGTCCGCACCCCGATCGGCAAGTTCAACGGCTCCCTCGCGCCGCTGCTCGCGGTCGACCTCGCGGCGGCCGCGATCCGCGGACTGCTCGCGCGCGCGGGCGTCGCGCCGATCGACGTCGACGAGGTGATCCTCGGCCAGGCGCGCCAACTCGGCTCGGGTCCGAACCCGGCGCGCCAGGCGGCGATCAAGGCCGGCATCCCCGAGACCGCGCCCGCGTTCACGATCAACAAGGCCTGCGGCAGCAGCCTGAAGGCGATCGACCTCGCGCGCGCGGCACTCCTGCTCGACGGCAGGCGCATGGTCGTCGCCGGCGGCATGGAGAGCATGACCAACATCCCGTTCCTGCTGCCGCGCATGCGGCAGGGCTACCGGCTCGGGCACGCCGAGGTTCTCGACGGCAACTACCAGGACGGCTTCACCTGCGGGATCCTGAAGGAACCGATGGGGATGACCGCGGAGTACCTCGCCGACGAGTACCGCATCACGCGGCAGGAGCAGGACGAGTTCGCGGTGCGAAGTCATCACCGCGCCGCCGCGGCGCTCGCCGCCGGTCGCTTCCGCGACGAGGTCGTGCCGATCGTCGTGCCGCAGCGTGGCGGTGCCCTCACCGTGCAGGACGACGAACACGTGCGCGCGGACGTCAGCCTCGACGCGCTCGCGAAGCTGCCGCCGGTGTTCCGTCCGAAGGGCGGCACCGTGCACGCGGGGAACTCGTCGGGCATCACCGACGGCGCCTCGGCCGTGCTGCTCACCACCGAATCCGAGGTTCGCCGTCGCGGCATCACGCCGCTCGCGTGGCTCTGCGCCTCGGCGACCGCGGGCGTGTCGCCGCGGATCATGGGCATCGGCCCGGTACCCGCGCTGCGCGCGCTGATGGAACGCAGCGGCCGCGCGCTCGCGGACTTCGACCTCGTCGAACTCAACGAGGCGTTCGCGGCGCAGATGATCGCGTGCCTGCGCGACGTCCCGATCGACGCCGAGCGGCTCAACGTCAACGGCGGCGCGATCGCGCTCGGCCATCCGATCGGCGCGACCGGCGCGCGCATCGTCGCGACGTTGCTGCACGAGATGCGCCGGCGCGGAGCGCGTCGCGGCGTCGCCGCCCTGTGCATGAGCGGCGGCATGGGCATGGCGATGGAGTTCGAGTCCGAGCGGCGTTGAGCGGCGACGGCGCGGTCCGTACAAGCGTCCGGTTCCGCGCCGTCGCGCGGCGTCCCCTCCACCGGTCCACGATGCACTTCCTGTTGCGTGCTGCGTCCGTTCTCGCCTTCCTCGCATCTCTCGCCGTCGCCCAGGAGGGCGACGCGAAGCCGCCCCAGGAGACGCCGCCCGCGAAGCCGGCGCCGCTCGTCGTCTCCTTCGTCGCCGCCTCGGGCGTCGTGAAGCTCGGCCAGCCGCTCGTCCTCGAACTCGCGATCGACGCGAACGAGCCGGCGTCGCTGCCCGCCAGCGTGCTCGGCGGCATGGAGATCGAGAGCGCGATCGACGGGGCGAAGTCGACGACCCTGCGCGAACCGGTCGGCGGCACGATCAAGGTCGCCGCGGGCGCGTCGATCCGACGCACGATCACGATCGACACGGCGAAGTACTGGCCCGAGGCGTCGCTGCGCGGCAAGCGCCAGATCGCGCTGAAGTGGGTCGGACTGACCGGCGCCGAGGCGACCGTGCGCATCGTTTCCGACCAGCACGATCTGGACCTCACGAAGCTCGACTACACAAAGACCAAGGTGCGCCTGATCACCAGCAAGGGCGAGATCGTGATCGGCTTCTTGCCGGAGGTCGCGCCGCGCCACGTCGAGAACTTCGTCAAGCTCAGCAAGGACGGCTTCTACGACGGCACGCGCTTCCACCGCGTCGTCAAGGGCTTCATGGTCCAAGGCGGTTGCCCGAACACGAAGCGCGGCGCGACCGGCGCGCCGGGTACCGGCAGCCCCGGATGGACGGTGCGCGCCGAGTTCAACGAGACCAAGCACGTGAAGGGCGTCGTCTCGATGGCACGCGCGCAGGGCGAAGACACTGCCGGCAGCCAGTTCTTCCTGATGCACGGCGAGGCGCCGCACCTCAACGGCAAGTACTCCGCGTTCGCGATGATCGAGCAGGGCATCGACGTGCTCGACGCGATCGCCGACACGCCGGTCATTCCGTCGCGCATGGGCGAGACCTCGATGCCCGTCGAGGATCTCTGGCTGTGGGCCGCCGTCGTCGAGCCGAACTTCAAGGAGTGACCGCCATGGACCACGCAACCCAAGATCCCGCGACGCTCGAAGCGCGCATCGTGACCGACCTCGGCGACCTCGTCGTCGCGTTCCGCCCGGACAAGGCGCCGGGCCACGTCCAGAACTTCCTCCGCCTCGCGCGCGAGGGCTTCTACGACGGCCTCGCGTTCCACCGCGTGGTGCGCAACTTCATGATCCAGGGCGGTTGTCCGAACACGCGCGAAGGGAGCGGCGGCACGCCCGGCACCGGGGGGCCCGGCTGGCGCGTGCAGGCCGAGTTCAACGAGCTGCCGCACGTGCGCGGCGCTCTGTCGATGGCGCGCTCGGCGGACCCCAATTCCGCGGGCAGCCAGTTCTTCATCGTGCACGCCGCGAAGGTGCCGTCGCTCGACGGCAAGTACACGGTCTTCGGCGCGGTGGTCGAGGGCCACGACGTGCTCGACGCGATCGCCGCGGTCGAGTGCTCCTTCGGCGGCGGCGGCGAGCGTAGCAAGCCGGTGCGTCGCCTCGGCATCCGCCAGGTCGAGATCCGTCCAGCGAAGGTGCGCACGCCCGAGCCGACGGACGATCCCGATGCCCGGCCCGACGACGGAGGTGAAGCATGAGCACCGTCCTCGTCGCGCGCGACGGCGCGCTCGCCGTCGTCACCGTCAATCGCCCCGACAAGCTCAACGCGCTCGACCACGCGACGATCGCGGAGCTCACGGCGACGTTCGTCGCACTCGGCGCCGACGTCGAGGTTCGCGCGATCGTGCTCACCGGCGCCGGCGAGAAGGCTTTCATCGCCGGTGCCGACGTCCTGGGTCTCAGCAAGCAGGGCGTGCTCGACGGCAAGGCCAACGCGCGCCATGGGCAGGCGCTCACGCTCGCGATCGAGTCGGCGCCCAAGCCGGTGATCGCCGCGATCAACGGCTTCGCGCTCGGGGGTGGTCTCGAGATGGCGCTCGCCTGCGACCTGCGCTACGCGTCGCCCAACGCGAAGCTCGGCCAACCTGAGGTCGGCCTCGGCATCATCCCGGGCTACGGCGGCACGCAGCGCTTGCCGCGGCTGATCGGCGTCGGCAAGGCGCTCGAGCTCGTGATGACCGGCGATCCCGTGACGGCCGAAGACGCGCTGCGCATCGGCCTCGTGAACGGCGTGTTCCCCCAGGCCGAACTGCTCGCGTCGGTGAAGACCGTCGCGCAGCGCATCGTCGCGCGCGGTCGCAACGCGGTCGCACTGAGCAAGCAGGCGATCCGTCGCGGCATCCACCTGCCGCTCGCCGAAGGTCTCGAACTCGAAGCCGACCTGTTCGGCATCGTCAGCTCGACCGACGAGATGAGAGAGGGCACGCGCGCGTTCCTCGAGAAGCGCAAGCCGAACTGGACGTGAACGCGCGCCTTCGCGCGCAGCGCCGCGGCGGACCGCTCGTGCTGTTGCACTCGTGCGGCGCGGGCGGGAGCGAGTTGTTCACCGACGCGGTCGACGTCCTCTGCGTCCCGTCGTCGCCGCCGCCGCCCGCCGACTCGCTCGCCCGCCTCGACGACTTCCTCGGCCGCCATCGCGATCGTGCCTGCGCCGGGTTCTGCGGCTTCGACCTGCGCGACGCGATCGAAGCCGTGCCGCGACGCATCGCCGACGACTTCCCGCAACCGGCGTTGTGGATCGGCGCGTTCGCGCGCCGGTCGGCCTGGGGGGCGGAGGCTCACGTGGTCGCGTCGCACGGGAGCCGGCACGCGCGCGCGGTGCGCGCGCTCGACACGCGCGACGGTTACGAAGCGAAGGTCGCGCGCATCGTCGAGCACATCCGCGCCGGCGACGTGTTCCAGGTCAATCTCACGCAGGCCTTCGACTCCGACTTCGACGGCGACCCGCGCGAACTCTTCGCGCGCCTCTGCGAGGTGAGTCCGGCGCCGTACGCGGCCTACGTCGAGACCGATGCCGGACTGGCCGTGCTGTCGTCGTCGCCCGAAGAGTTCCTCGTCGCCGACGGGACGACGGTGCGCACGCGCCCGATCAAGGGCACGCGGCCGCGCGATCCCGATCCCGCGCGCGACGCCGCGTTGCTCGCCGAACTGCTCGCGAGCGAGAAAGACCTGGCCGAGCTCGCGATGATCGTCGACCTCCTGCGCAATGATCTCGGCAAGGTGGCCGCGACGGGGAGCGTCGCGGTGGGGACCTTCCCCGAGCACGCGAGCTTCGCGCAGGTGCACCACTTGCTCGCGACCGTCACCGCGCGCTTGCGGCCCGGCACGACGACCGGCGATCTGCTCCGCGCGACGTTCCCCGGCGGCAGCATCACCGGCGCGCCGAAGCTGCGCTGCATGGAGATCCTCGAGGATCTCGAGTCCTGCCGGCGCGGGGTCTACTGCGGCGCGATCGGCGAGTTCGCGGCCGGCGCGCGCGTGCGGCTCAACGTCGCGATCCGCACGATGGTCGTCGCCGGATCGCGCGTGCGTCTCCACGCCGGCGGCGGCGTGACGGCCGACAGCGAGCCGGCGCTGGAGTACGAGGAGTCCGTTCACAAGGCATCCGGCATGCTGCGCGCGCTCGGGTTCGATCGCCTGCCATGACCCGCATGCCCCCGACCGGCCTGCTCGAGACCATGCGCGTCGTCGCAGGTGAGGGTGGCGTCCCGCGCGTGCCGTTGCTCGAACTCCATCTTGCGCGCCTCGCCGACTCGGCGCGTGCGCTCGGGCTGCCGCTGCCCGCGCTCCTCGATCTGCGCGCGCGCGTCGCCGCGGCGGTCGCGGAGCTCCGACACGACGCCGTCCTCCGCCTCGCCGTGAACGTCCACGACGGCGAGCCGTCGATCGAGTGCGCAGTGCGTGACCTGCGCGCACCCGACGCGATGCTGCGCCTGCTGCTCGTGCCGTCGCTCGCGTACGCACCGTCCCCGACGCACAAGCTGCTCGACCGGACGCACTGGGATCGCCTCGAATCGAGGGCGCGCGCCGCTGGCTGCGACGAGCCGCTGCTCGTCCGTCGCGACGGCACGCTCGGCGAAACCTCGCGGGGCAACCTGTTCCTGTTGTGCGCCGACCGCTTCGTCACGCCGCCGGACGACGGCCGCATCCTCTTGGGCATCGCGCGACGCGTCGTGCTCGCGGGCCTGCGCGCGCATGGCGCGAACGTCGTCGAGGACATCGTGACGATCGACGACTTCGTGCGCGCGACCGCGGTCTGGTCGACCAACGCCGCGCAGGGTCCGCGGCCGGTCCGCGTCGCGGCCGACGCGCCCTGGACCGCTCTGCCCCGTGCGATCTGGGCGGCCGCGCTGGCGGGCGGCGCCGCCCCGGATCCGGCGTAGGAGGCCGGCTCGGGGGGCACGCTCGATTCCCGTCGGCCGGGCGGCCGAAGAGCGCCGCATGCAGACGAAGGCGACGTCGCCCGGGCGGCCGGCGGTTCGGACCGCCGCCGAGGACCGGGTGGTTCAACGATCCATCTCCTGGCTCCGGCCGAGTCGTCCGATCACGACGCTGACCGAGGACGTCCAGCAGGGCCTGGCCTACTTCCAGCTCCTGGTCAGCGACGACGACGTCCTGATCGCGCGCGCGCTGGTCCACGACTCGATCGATTCCGCGTCGCGCGGCGGCTATCCGCTGTCGCGCACGCCGAACGTGAGCGTGATGAACCGGCGGCGCCGCGCCGCGCGGCTCTGGGTCAACGCGATCCTCGCGGGCGACCTCGGGCGCGAGACGCTGCGCAACCTGACGCACGTCTGGCTGCCGCAACTCGCGGGCACCGGCCCCGACCCGCGCCGTGCCGTGGCCTTCGGCCGGCGCAGCATCGAGTTCCTGCGCGGTTCCCTCACCGCCTGCGTGATGGTCGAGACCTGCGACAACCTCCTCCGCCACGCGAAGGCGATCCACGCCCTCGAAGCCGTGCTCGCCGGCCACCTGCTGGCGATCCGCTCCGTCACGCGCGTGCCGGCGGCCTGAGCCGGGTCCGCGTCGGGCTCGCGGCGGACTCGTGACGGAGGGGAAAGGTCAGCCGCGCGCTTGCGCGTCGCGGTGCCGTCGCTATCTTCCCCGCCCTCACCGACGCGTACCCGTAGCTCAATTGGATAGAGCATCGGACTACGGATCCGAAGGTTGAAGGTTCAAGTCCTTCCGGGTATGTCCCTCCGCGGCCCTCGAAGCGCGCAAGCGCGACGAGGGCCGCTGCGTTTCGGGAGACCGCGATGCCGGGCGTGCCTCCGGCTCGAGCCGTTGCAGACCCGGGACGTGCGTGTCGCTGGGAGCCTCGCGTGCGCTCGCTAGAGTTCCGCCCCGTCCGGCGGGTCGCCCGCCGCGGCGCACGAACCCGATCATGATCCACCGTCGTCTCCTCGCGATCTCGTCCACCGTCTTCGTCGCCTTGCTCACCACGCCGGTGAGTGAGGTCTTTGCGCGCCCCGTGCCGCCGTCCGTCGTCGCCGATCAGGACGAGACGCAGCTCGCGAAGTACATGGAAGAGGTCAACAAGGGCTTCCGCCGTCTCCGCAGCGACCTCAAGAACCCGCAGAAGAACGAGGCCTCGCTCGCACTGGTCCGGCGCATCGGCGAACTCTGCGGCAAGAGCCGTCTCGAGAAGCCGGACATGCTGAAGGACATCAAGGAAGCCGATCGCGCGCAGTTCGTCGTCGACTTCCAGGTCGCCCTCCTCGACATGCACGCCAAGCTCCTCGAACTCGAGCGCGCGTTGATCGAAGGCGACAACGAACTCGCCGCCCAGCTCCGCGACGAGATCAACAAGTCGAAGTCCGACGCCCACAAGAAGTTCAAGGCCGACGAGGACAAGGACGGCGAGGGCGAGGAAGGCGAGGCGGGCGCGGGCGCTGGCGCTGGCGGCGAAGGCCGGCGGCGGCGCTGAGGGCTCTCACTCCCCGCGCCGCGTCGCGAGGAACTCGACCAGGTCGCGCACTTCGCGGCGCGTGAGCAATGCGCTGATCTCCGGCATCGCGGAGCCGCCGCGGTTGCGGTCGCGGATGCGCGGTTTCTCGACGCGGACTTCCGCGTCGTTCGCGTCGCGCAGGACGAGGACAGCGGCGTCCTCGCTCACGATCGAACCGGCGACGAGGCTGCCGTCGTCGAGCTTCAGCACGTTCTGCGCGTAGCCCTCGGCGATGTCGCGCTGCGGCGTGACGAGAGCGGCGAGGAGGTACGCGCGGTCGCGGGTCTTGCCGATCGCGTCGAGCGCGGGGCCGACCTGGCCGCCGCTGCCGGCGAGCGAGTGGCAGCGCGTGCACTGCGCGGCGGCGTGTTCGCGGAACAACTTCGCCCCGCGCCCGGCGTCGCCGCCCTCGCCGCAGTCGCGCCAAGGCGCGAGCGGATCGCCCGACGCTGTGAGTTCATCGAGTCGCTTCTGCGCCGCGGTGCGGGCAACGCCCCCTGCGCGCGCGAGGCCGGCTTCGAGCACGTCGAGCGCGAGCTCCTTCGGTGTCTCGCCGGCGTCGAGGCGCGCGAGCTCCTGCGCGATCGCGTCGTCGGCGACCTGGCCCGACGCCGTGGCGAGGCTCGCCAACGCCGCGCGCCGTTCGTCGATGCTGCCCTCGCGCGCGAGGGTCACGAGCAGCGGTAGCGTCGCCGTCGGTTCGTCCTTGGCGAGGACGTCGAAGGCGGCGCGGCGGAGCGGCAGCGGCGCGTCGGGCGCGACGGTCCGCGCGGTGCGCACGCGCTGCGCGGTGGAGCCGAGCGCGGCGAGAGTGCGCAACGCGAGCGCGCGTGTTTCGCCGTCGCGCCGTTCGTCCACGGCGATCATCTCGAGCGTGGCTGCGACGTCGAAGGCCTTCAACCGCGCGACGGCGTCGATCGCGGCTTGCAGCACCGCCGAAGGCGTTCCGGCTTCGACCGCGAGCGCGTCGAGCATCGCCCCGCTGCGGACGCGCGCGCCGATCGCGGGCCGCTCGGGCAGCGGGCGCCATTCACCGAGCACGCGGTCCTGGCCGTGCGGTCTCGGCCACTCGGCGACGATGCGCAGCGCTTCGACCCGCATCGGCTCGGGAGCAGCGGCGCGTTGCGCGAAGCGCATCAGGGCGTCGAGGTTCGTGCCCTTGCCGAGGAGGCGGTGCGCACCGATCGCGCGGCGGAGCACGCGTTCGTCGCGGAGATCGGTCCGCTCGGTCCACGCCGCGAGCGCCGGCAAGGCACCGGCGATGCGCTCGTCGTGGATCGCGCGGGCGGCTTCGCCGGCGACCGACGGATCGGTGTCGTCGAGGAAGACCGCGATCGACTCGTGGCGAAGGCGGCGCAGCGTCAACACGCCGGCACGGCGGACGGCGGGCGACGGATCGCGCGCGAACTCCTCGATGCGCCAGCTCGCGCCGATCCGCGACAGCGCGACCACCGCCGCGTGGCGCAACGCGACGTCCTGGTCGTTCTCGCGGCGCACCAGGCCGAGGAGCGCGCCGAAGGAGTGGAACTGGCCGACGCGTCCGATCGCCTGCGCGGCGAAGTAACGGACCCGCGGCGACGGGTCGCGCAGCGCGCGCTCGGCGGTCTGCCGCGTGGTCGGGCCGGGCGAATCGCTGCACACGCGCAGCGCCTGCGCACGCACTTCGTCCTCGGCGTCGAGAACGAGGTTCTCGATGCGCTTGACGAGTTCGACGTCGCCCTTGCGCGCGACGACGCCGAGTCCCCAGATCGCGTGCAGGCGCGCGAGCAGGGAGTCGTTCTGCTTCGCGACGCGCTCCAGCGCGGCGACGCCGTCCGCGCCGCGGTCGACGAGCTCGAACTCGGCGGCTTGCCGCACGCGACGATCGCGATGGCCGAGCAAGCGAGCGAGTTCGTCGATCGCGCGCCCCGCCATGCCGTCGCGCAGCATCGCCTTGACCTCCTGCACGAGCGGGTCGTTCGCGGTGCGACCGTCGGACACGCGGTAGACGCGGCCGCGACCGGTCTTGCCCCAGCCGTCCACCCAGTCGAGCACGTAGAGGCCGCCGTCGGGCCCGAAGTCGCAGTCGGTCGCGAGCACGTTCCAGATCACGCGCTCGGTGCCGACGAGGCGGTGGCTCGCGCCGGCGCGCTCGAGTTGCAGGGCCATCACGCCGCTGCCCGACGCGCTGCCGCGGAAGTCGCAGAGGAAGAAGCGGCCGTTCCAGCGCGCGGGCAGGCCGCTCCCGGGATTCGCGACGAGGCCCGACGGTCCGTCCGCGACGTTCGCGATCGGCGGATCGATCCACGCCGGCTGCTCGTCGGAGCGCGGCTTCCACAGGCCGTCCTCGTTCCACGCGCCGCGCGTCGGCAGCCACTGGTAGCCGATCGTCCAACCGCTGTGGCCGCCGTCGATCACGTGCACGAGGCGCGCGCGGTCGCCGCCGTCGCTGTTGTTGTCGCAGGTGAACAGGTCGCCCTGGTCGTCGAACGCGAGCTCCTGCGGATTGCGCAGGCCGCGGTGCACCACCTCGAGCTTGCTGCCGTCGAGTTCGCAGCGGAGCACGGCGCCCTCGTGCGGATACGCCAGCACGCCGTCACCCTGCTCGACGCGGAAACCACGGTCGCCGATCGAGAACCACAGGCGGCGGTCGGGGCCGACGACCGCGCCGTGCAGGTCGTGACCGATCAGCGAGAAGTGCACGCCGTAGCCGCTGTGCAAGACCTCGCGCGACTCGGCCACGCCGTCGCGGTCGGCGTCGCGCAGGCGCCACACGTTCGGAATGTCGGTGAAGAACACGTCGGCGCCGTGCGCGAACACGCCGGCCGCGATGCCGTCCTCGAGTTCGTCGAAGCCGTCCGCGAAGGTGACGGCGCGGTCGATCGTCCCGTCGCGGTCGTCGTCGATCAGGCAGCGGATCCGCTCCTGGTCCTTGCGCCAGCTCGGAAGATCCCCGGCGAAGTGTTTGCGGATCGCGGCGACCCGGTCGGCGACCGACGTGCACGCGAGGTCCTCGTCGACCCAGCTCAGGTGGTCGCGCATGTCGACGACCCCGGCGCGCAGACGATGGGTCTCGACGACGTAGATGCGGCCGTCGTCGCCGATGTCGAAGGCGACGGGATTGGCGAGCATCGGCTCGGCCGCGACGAGTTCGACCGTGAGTCCGTCGGCCGGGCGGAAGCCCGCGATGGCGTCGCGCGCGGCCGTCGAGGCCGGTTCGACGTGCGGGGCGTAGGCGCCGTCGCGCTGGGCGATCGCGAGGGACGCGAGCGCCAGCACCGAGGCGGCGGATCGTGCTGCGCGGCAGGGACGGAGCGTGAGGAGGTGGGCGACGGCCGTCGGCATGGGGCCGCGGATGATACGGAGTGCCGGCGCCGATCGAACGCGTCGATCCCGCGCTCGCGGTGACCGGTTCCGCCTCGCTCGCTACTGTCTGCGATCCCCGCGCCTGCCCGCGCCGCGGTTCCGCATCCGAGTCATGAACACCCCTGCTCGTCCGTCGATCGCCTCGTGCTGGTCGTTGTGGTGCATCGTCGCGATCGCCGTCGCGACGGGTCGGGCGCCTGCCCAGGACAAGCGCGTGTTCGACGGCCTGAATGCATGGCTGATCGCGCACGGCAAGGGCGAGCTCGACCTCACCAAGGAGCGGATCACGAAGTCGGCGATCGGCGTGCGCGCCGGCGTGGTCTCGCCCGAGTCGGTCGGCGAGACGACGCACCTGAAGGAACTCGGCGCGTTCTGTCGCGCGGTCGTCAAGAGCGACGGCGCGACGTCGGCCGAGGCGCTGCTCGAGGTCGCGGCCGTCGGCCTCGACCGCGCGCAGAAGCTCACGGTCGAGCAGAGACCGGAGTCCGTGCGCCGCATCGGCGAGGAGCAGCTCGACGCGTTGAAGTCGCCCGAGGCGCTCGGCGCGATCGAGACCTTTGCCAAGGACGAGGCCAAGGGCGCCCGCGCCCTGCTGATCCGCGCGGCGGCGCTGCGCGCCCTCGGCCGTCGCCACGACGAGAAGTTCTTCCCCGTGATCGAAGCCGCGCTCCCTCACAAGGAACTCGTCGTGCGGCTCGGCGCGGCGGAGGCGGCGCAGTCCGCCGAACCCAGAGCACTCGTGAAGCCGATCGCGACCGCGTTGCGCACGGAGACCGATGCGGAGCTGATCGCGGCGATGGTCGACGCGTTGCGCAAGACGCTCGTGAAGCACAAGGAGCAGGTCGGTGAGGACGACCTGCGCCACAGCGTCGACGCGACGCTCGCCGCCCTCGGCAAGGGCGACTGGCGCAGCGACCTGGCGGCGGTCGAGTACCTCGCGATCGCACGGAGCGCCGCGTCGGTCCCGGCGCTGATCGACGTGCTCGCGCGGCAGGTCGAGGACGCGAAGGAGGCGGAGACCAAGGAGAGCAAGCGCGCCGCCGAACTGCGTTCCGGAATGCTGCGCCAGCGCGCCTGGGATGCGCTCGTCTCCTTGACCGGTGCGCGCTTCCCCTATGACCAGGTCGATTCCTGGCAGCGCTGGTGGGAGAAGATCCGCGACGAGTTCAAGGTCGTCGACGCCCCCGAGGGCAAGGAGAAGGACGGCGTCACGAGCACCGGCAGCAGCTTCTTCGGTATCCCGGTCCGCGGCAGCCGCGTGCTCTTCATCGTCGACACCTCGGGCAGCATGCGCGAGCCGATGCGCGCCGGTTCGACGGTGACGACCGGCTTCGCCGGCAAGCCGAAGATGGAGGCGGCGAAGCACGAACTCACCGCCGTCGTCGAAAAGCTGACCGCCGATTGTGCCTTCAACATGGTCTGGTTCTCGTCGCAGGGCGAGCTGTGGAGCAAGGACATGGTCGAGGCCAACGCGAAGAACAAGAAGCGCTTCGCCACGTCGGTCGCCGACCTGCGCGCCGACGGCGCGACCAACCTCTGGGAAGGCCTGCGCCTCGGCCTCAAGCTCGAGTCGTTCACGAACGGCGCCCAGTACGGCCAGAACTACGACGAGGTGTTCATCTTGTCGGACGGCATCCCGACCCTCGGCGACGTGCGCGACCCGAAGGAACTGCTCGGTCTGATCCGCGAGACCAACCGCTACTCGCGCGTCGTCATCAACACGATCTACATCGCTGGCGATCCGGAGAACGAGCGCAAGGGCGCGGAGTTCGCCGGCATGAGCGGCGCGGAGTTCATGCGCAAGATCGCCGAGGAGAACGGCGGGCGGAACCTGACGTTGTGAGGGGCCGCGAGCCGGCCGGTCCAATCCGACGGCCTCGATCTCCGGCGCGAGATCCGGAGACCTCGTCATTCGCAGGCTTGCCCGTCACCGACGCAGCGCTACGAAGCGGATCCGTCACGTTCGCATCTCGGTGAGGATCCAGATCCAGCGCGCCTGCTCGGGATCTCGACGGCCCCATCTCGACAGAAAAGTGTCACGCAGCCGCAGGGTGACTTCGAGAACGATCTTGGCGACGTCACGGACGGTCTTGACCGGGGAACGATCGCCACTGACGTGCACCTCTCTGTCCGGCCACTTCGGCATGTCTTGTCCAATCGTGCGTGCCCACCAACCGGTGACATCCCTGGCTATGTCCCGTGGGCTGGCGCTCTCGAGGAATCTCGCCAGGAGGACATTCCCGCTCTCATCGTGCGGAGTCATGACCTTGGCCAAGAACCCTTCCCAGAGGCCGGTCTCCAGATCGCATGCCCGGCCCCGCCAACCTTCGTCCGCGAGGAGTGCCTCTCGCCTCGCCACGATCTCGGAGTACTTCGGTGGTTCACTCAAGGCGAGCTTCCAATTGAGGCACATCACCACTTGCACGGGACCAAAGGGAAACCGAGCATCGTGGACGCCAGCCATCACATCAAGACCCTGCAATCGCCGCAGTTGCTCCTCCATATCGCGTGGGACTTCAAGTCCATCACCTCCTACATACACAGAGACGCCACCGATCTTGATGTTTGCTATGTCGGGATAGGACTTCACGACCTGTAGCTGGCCACGCAGGATTCTATCTGCCACGGCGAACAGTGCTGCCTCATCCGATTGGAAGAGAGCGTCTCGTTCAACCGAGCGACAAGCCCCGACGAGGGGCAAGAGGCCGAGGAGCAAGACTGAGCCACTACGAGCCATGGGCATTGGTGGCCAAGGTGATTGCGTCGACTGATCGACCGATCTGAACGATGGGCATCGCCGTTCTCTTGTAGGTACAGCAGTGCTCGAGCTCGAGGCCCGCTTTGTCGCAAAGAGCGCAAACCTCCACTATACTTGCGTGGTCTTCCCCCTTCAGCCCGTCGCCCTCAGTGTCTCGCATCAAGCTGCCCGACTCCGGATTGTGACCGTCCTTCCAGCCTTCGGGTGCATGCGGACCCGTGCCGAAGAGGAGATGCCCCAGCTCGTGAGCGCAGAGACTTGCGTTGCTTGCGCCGCTTCGCCCTTCCGCAGCCGCGAAGTTACCATCGAATTCGATGGTCCCATCCTCGCTGGATGCTCTTCCATGGCGTGGTGGCTTGGCGCCACAGTCCAAGGTCACGGTCGCAACCCCACCGCTCGCGCTGGGATGCCAGACTATGACGATCTTGACCGTGCGCCCTTCGTTCTTGTCGTGTTCCTGACCCTCAGGAGGATCTGGACAGGGGCACGTGCCACCGAGTTTCTCAGCGCCCTCTTCCATCCTCTGCATTGTGGTAATGACATCAGTCGGGGAGCAACCCTTGCCGGCGAGAGTCAGGTGCAGGTAGATAGTGGCCTTGCACGGCTTCTTCGCCTCCGTTGGCGACGGTTCCGGATCAACAGAAACGAAGCCACCAGGCCACTTCCCGTAGCGCGGCTTGTCACCGAACTTCCCTTTTCTTGGGCCGTCGTCACTCTTTCTCCACTCGCTCGGGATCGGCAATTCGACCTTCTTCCCCTGGTCGTCCCGGACCCTCTCGAACCTGATAGTCCTCGGCTCCTGAGGCCGTTGCCCAAGGGGAGGTACCATGCCTCCGTTGACTTCAACCATGGGAGTGCCTCACGACGGCGTGAACGGGTGGGGACGGCGAGTCGACTTGCTACAGGTGAGCGGTGTTGATGGTCATGGCCATCACGGTGGCGGCAGCTCCTGCGGTGACCTTGAAGCGGACGTAGGTGCTGGCGATGCTCCCGAATCCGCTGACTGTCATGCTCGCCCCAACGCTCTGAGAAGCGAAGGTGCTTCCCTTGGACTTCCAGTTCTCCAGGTCATTGCTTTCGAAGACCTCGACACCTGCCGCAGCAAGAGCTCCGGAGAAGACGGTGATTGTAAGGCTTAGGGCGTTCGAGCCAGCCATGTTGACCGGCTGGGAGAACTCAACGGCGCCGGCAGACAAGCCGAGGGCTGTCCAGATCTGAGTTTGCATGTGAGGCCTCGTTTGGGGTTGGAGCGGGTGTCAGAGGGATGTCAGGTGCAGACGAAGGGCAACGGTGCATTGAGCCGCGCCTTCCACCGAGCTCAGAGTTACGAGCGCGCGGACAAGGGACGTCGCAACACTGGAGATCTGGCCCATGGTGGTGCCAATGGATGAAACCTCAGGAAGACTGCCCAAGGAGATCCAATTGCGGGAATCGTCGCTGCCGGAGAGAGCAACGTTGATACTTCCGGCGGTCAACGCCATCACGACAACGGTGGCGGCAACAGCGTTGTTGTGTCCGACGGCGATGGCCGAAGTGACCGTGGTCTCCGGGTCGGCATCCCCTCCTGGTGTGGAGAGGGAGAGCACCGTACGGTGAACGACTCCTGTCGGTGCCAGTGGCGGGACGCCGGAAGCGGCCCGGCAGCAAGATGACGACCCCATTGGCATGTGGAGGCAAGACGGGCAGTTGTCGGCAAGCGACAGAAGTTCGGACGTTCCTCGGGGAGGCAGGTACGCCATGCGCCGCACGCTACCCAGGACCCGATTCTCGGTCCATGGACCGGTATGCGAGCGGCCGAAGAGGAAGCAGCGCATGTGGGAGAGATGCGGATGCCGACTTCTTTCGTCCGAACGAAGGCGAAGTCGGCGTGAGAAGGGTGATCCCGGGGTGACTCCTGCAGGCCGACAGTGGGAGAAGGAGGCGGAGGCAAGCCGCTTGCCGCTCAGCGCGGGCGCCCGAGCCCGCACGCCGCGCGCGCGCTCTCGAGCGTCGCGCCGATGACCGCGCGCGCGCGCTTCGCACCGTCGCGCAGCACGTCCTCGACGAGCGACGGATCGGCGGCGAGCGCCTTGCGCTTGTCGCGGAAGGGGGCGAACAGGGCGTCGAGCTTCTCGAGCAGTGCTTTCTTCGCGTTGCCGAAGCCGAAGCCGCCGCGTTCGTAGTTCGCGCGCATCGCCGCGAGCTCGCCGGGCGTCGCGACGAGTTCGTAGAGGGCAAACACGATGTCCTCGCGCCAGTCGAGCGGATCGGCGAGGTCGACGAGCCGCGTCTCGATGCCCATCACCTTCTTCTTGAGCGACTTGCCCTCGTCGAAGATCGGGATCGTGTTGCCCTGGCTCTTCGACATCTTCGCGGCGACGCGCCGGCTGTTCTTGGTGAGGAAGAGGACGCGGTCGAGGGCCACGTAGAACTCGACGCCGACCGCATCGTGGCGCGGCGTGGCGATCGCCTGCTCGCCGGGATGCTCGGCGACGACGCGCAGCGCGCGTTCGACGACGTCCAGCCACGGGAAGCGCCGCGCGTGCTCCTGGTCGAGGAGTCCCGCGAGGTCCTCGGTGCTGCGCAGGCGCTCCTCCCCATGCGCCGCGAGAAGCTCGACGACGAGCGTGCGCACCGCGCGCACGTAGCTGTCGACGTCGACCAGCCCGCCGTCGTCGTTCCGCCTCGGCGCGAACGCGGTCACCACCTGCAGGACCGTCCCCTTCTCGAAGGTCGTCCCCGGCACGCGCGCGCCCTCGCCGATCTTCGCGACGGGCAGCTTGAACACCGGGTCGCTTGGGCAGAACGCGTTGTTGAAGAGCTGCGCGATGTCGCGCGTCATCTCGACGTGCTGATCCTGGTCCTGGCCGACCGGCACGAGGTCCGCCTGCGGCGCCAGGATGTCGGCGGCCATCAGCACCGGATACGTGAAGAGGCCGACCGACGGCGTGATCCCGCGCGCGACCTTCTCCTTGTAGGAGTGCGCGCGCTCGAGAAGACCCATGCCGGTGACCGTCGCGAGCAGCCAGCTCAGCTCGGTGACCTCGGGCACGTCGGACTGCCGGTAGAAGACGCAACGCCCGGGATCGAGCCCGACCGCGAGATAGGTCAGCGCGACGTCACGCGTGTGCTCGCGCAACGCTCGAGGGTCGCGCAAGCTCGTCAGCGCGTGGTAGTCCGCGATGAAGAAGAAGCACTCGCCCTCATCCTGCATCGCGACGTGACGCCGGATCGCGCCGAAGTAGTTGCCGAGGTGCAGGGTCCCCGACGGCTGCACGCCGGAGAGGATGCGCGGGCGGACGCTCATGGGCGGGGGAGGTTAGCCGATCACCGCTCGCGCACGAGTTCGAGCGCGCGCGCCAGCACCGGATCGCCGTCCGCGAAGTCCTTCGGCGTCACCTCCACCGCGACGTCCGGCGCCAGGCCCACGCCTTCGATCGGCTGGTCGTCAGCATCCAACGCGCGCCACGACGGCACGAAGGCGACGATGCCGTTGCCGAGATCGCGTGCTTGCGGGTTGCCGCTGCTGCCGCCGCTCGTGGCGCCGACGAAGGTCGCGCGGGGGCAGCGCTTCAGCATCAGCAGCAGGCCCTCGCAACTGCTCATGCAGACCGGGCCCTGCAACACGACGAGCGGTTTCTCGAAGCGGTCCTCACGCCGATGCGCGGCGATCGTGCGCTCCTTGACGACGTCCCAGGCCCCGGTCTTTGCGTCGCGCAGGACCGACTTCGCATACACGCCTTCGCCGTCGACGAACCAGCGCGCGATCGCCATGCCGAGGCGTTCGTCGCCGCCGCCGTTGGCGCGGAGATCGAGCACCAGGGCGTCGCAGTCCTTGTGCGCGCGCAACACGTCCTGCGCCGCG
>JACRLW010000038.1:0-16396 GCA_016235155.1 Planctomycetota bacterium | reverse complement strand
TCTCGCGCCCGCGCGCGAGCGTGGTCACCGCGAGGTAGCCGATGCGCATCCCGCTGCTCTCGATCGTCGCGCGCCAGACGGCGGGGTTGACGGCCTCGACACCGGGCAGCGCCAGGCGCAGCGCCTTGCCGTCGAAGTTCGGCGTCGCCGCGCGGCGGAAGCTCGGCACGATGCGCCTTTCGACGGCGAGCCAGAGGTGCGGGTCCTGCGCCGCGCCGAGCAGGGTCGCAGCGCGCGCCGCGAAGACCATCTTCTCCGTCGCGTCGAGCAGGCCCTCGCGCTGCGCTCCGAAGCGCGCGGGCCAGTCGTCCACGACGCGATCCTTGTGCGAGTACTCGACCGTGACGAGCCGCAGCAGTTCGTCGACCGCCGCGGCGTTCTGCTCGCGGGTCAGCGGCGTGACCGGCTCCGGCTTGCCGCTGGTCGTGAAGCTCCAGGGCGCCGGGGCGAGCACGCGACCCGCGGTGTCGCGGAAGCTCTGCGAGGAGGTCGCGCAGTTGAGCTCGATCTCGTAGCGCTGGCCCGGGCGCAACCCGACCGTGACGACCAGCGTGCGCGCGTCGCGCCACGCGAACGCCGTGCAGGTCGGGAAGCTCTGCCCGCCGCCGCAGAGCGACCAACCGTGCGCCGTGTCCATGTCGCGGTCGAACGCGATCGTCAGTTCCTTCCGCGCCGGATCGACGTCGCGCGCGCCGTGTTCCGGTTCGAGTCGCAGCACCTTGGGCGCGTCGCCCTGCGCCGCGAGCGGAACCGCGAGCAGTGCCAGGAGGACGGCGACCCGGCCGATGCGCGTCATGTCCCGCGCGCCGCCGCCAACCACGCGCACAGGCGATGCCACTGCGCGTGGAGGTCCTGTTCGTCACAGCCGATCGGCTGCTTGAAGAAGCACGCGAGCCAACCGAGCGGTCCGCTCTCGCCGCGGCGATGCGCGAGGTCGGCGAGGCGCACCAGATCCAGCACCAAGGGCGCGGCGAGGATCGCGTCGCAGCCCTGCCAGGTGAACTGCAGCGACATGCGGAAGCCGAGGAAGCCCTCGAAGTGGACGAAGTCCCACGCCGTCTTGAGGTCGCCGAGCGAGGGCACGAAGTCGATCGCGACCTTGCTGTGCGGGGCGTAGCCGAGGATCTGCGCGAGCACCTTGTCCTTGCTCGCGACCTTGGTCGCCTTGTTCTCCGCGACGTCGAGCACGGCGCCGTCGCGGTCGCCGAGCATGTTGAAGCCCAGCCACGACAGCACGCGCAGGTTGCGGTACTTGAACATCGGCGCGAGCGCCGACTTCACGAGCGTCTCACCGGTCTTGCCGTCGCGGCCCGCGAACGGCGCGTTCTTCCGCGCGAACATCTCGCGCACCGCGGACAGCAGCGTGGCGTCCGAGGGCGTGAAGTGGACGAAGGGCAGCCCGAGCGACGCCGCGGCGTAGGCATACAGCGTCGACGGCCGCACGAGCGAGCGTCGATCGGCGTCGATCGCCGTCTCGAAGGCCTCGATCCCGCGGTGCGCCGGCGACGGCGTCAACTTCGGCTCGGTCGAACAGAGGTTCACGCACACGCAGCGGTCGAGGCGCTCGCGCCGCATGAACGCCCGGATGTCGTCCGTGATGCGATCGAGCTCCTCGCGCAGCGTGCCGCCCCGTCGCGGCGTCCCGACGAGGCGCTCGATGCCCTTGCCGGCGTGGACCATCGTGCCCGGACGGATGCGCTTGCCGTACGCGACGAGGTCCTTGTCGATCGCGCGCAACAGCGGCGCCGGCAGCGAACCGTTGGCCGCTCCGATCTCGCGCGCGGCGTCGCGCGGCGTGCCGTGCCGCACCTCGTGGCCGCCGAACACCAGTTCGTCGATCGCCGCGAGCGGCAACCCTTCGGCGAGCGGCGTGGACGTCAGGAGTCCGTGCGGCTGCGCGAGGCCGCGCGCCATCGCGCGCGCGCCGACGACGACGGTCGTCGCGAGTCCGCCGAGCGCGCCGAACAGCCACACGCCGAGGCGTTCGCCCCGCGCCGCGCGCTCCGTGCCTGTCGCGCGGGATCGCTTCACGATCGATCGCGCACGCGCAGGACCTGACACGACCAGGCGGCGCCGGCGCCGAAGCCGACGAGCACGACGATCTGCCCGGGGCGGAGACCTTGGGTGCGATCGAGTCCGCACAGCGCGATCGGGATCGACGCGCTCGAGGTGTTGCCGTGCTCGATCAGGTCGACGATCACGCGTTCGATCGGAACTTCGAGCGCTTCGGCGACCGCTTCGATGATCCGGCCGTTGGCCTGGTGGGGGACGATCCAGTCGATGTCGTCGGGCGTCAGTTCGAGTTCGCGCAGCGCGATGTGCGTCGAGTCGACCATCTGCCGGACCGCCGTCTTGAACACCTCGCGCCCGCGCACGTGCAGGAAGTGCCGCCGGTTGGCGAGCGTCTCCGTCGAAGTCGGTTCGCGCGAACCGCCGCCGGGGATCTCGATCATCTCGGCGAACGAGCCATCGGCGCCGTTGCGCGTGTGCAGGAGATCGATCCGGCCCTCGCGCGAGAACACCGCGGCGCCCGCGCCGTCCCCGAACAGGATGCACGACGCGCGGTCGGAGTAGTCGATGAACCGCGTCATCGCCTCCGCGGAGACCACGAGCACGTTGCGGTACAGGCCGGACCGCACCAGCCCGGCGGCGACCGTCACGCCGTAGCCGAAGCCCGAGCAGGCGATGTTCAGGTCGAAGGCCGGCGTTCCGGTCATGCCGAGCTTCTTGTGCACGACGCAGGCGGTCGCCGGGCAGAGGTGGTCGGGCGTGACCGTCGTGACGATCAGCATGTCGATGTCGGCCACGTCGAGCTTCGCGTCCGCCAGCGCGTCCTTCGCCGCCTCGACCGCGAGATCGCTCGTGCACTGATCCGCCGCCATCACGCGCCGGGTCTTGATGCCCGTGCGCTGCGTGATCCACGCGTCCGTCGTGTCGACGATCTTCTCGAGGTCGGCGTTGCTGAGCACCTTCTCGGGCAGGTAGCGCCCGAGCCCGCGGATCGAACACAGTGCCCGTGAACTGAGAGCCTGGTGATCGGCGGCCTTGCGGCCCGCGGCGGGTTGGGTCAAGGATGGAGCTCGAGGAACGGGCGCGAGGATGATCCGGACGGCCCGCAACCATGTCAACGACGGCGACGCGCGCGTGCTCGCAAGGGCGCGGTCGCAGGCCCATGATCGCCGCCGATGGACGACTCGATCGAATCCGGCGGCACGGCGACGGCGGCGGATCGCCGCGCGGCGCTGTCGGGTCTCGCGCTCGACAAGGGCGCGGCTTTCGCACCGCGCCGCGCGCGGCGCGTTCCCGGTTGGCTCGCGGTCCTGTTCCTCCTCGCGATTGCCGTCGCCGTGTGGTTCCTGTTCCGCGGCGCGACCGCGGTGCCCGAGGTGAGGACCGGCGCGGTCGTGCGCCGCTCGCCGATCGTCGCCGCGGAGATCACGACGGCCAGCGGCTACGTGCGTGCGCGCACGCGGGCGTCGGTGGCGAGCAAGACCCAGGGCCAGCTCGTCAGCGTCGCGGTCGACGAAGGCGATCTGGTCGCGGCCGGCCAGCTCCTCGCGGTCGTCGACCACGAAGAGGCCGACGCCGCGATCGCCGCCGCCGCGGCCCGCGTGGACGTCGCGCGGCACGAGGTCGCCGTCGCCGACGCGCAGGTCGACGAGTCGATCGCCGCGGTGACCAGCGCGCGCGCCGCCCTCGCGGAACGGTCCGCGGCCCTCGACGCGACCCGCGCGGAGCTCGCCCAGGCCGGCGCGGAGTTCACGCGCATCGAAGACCTCGTCAACCGCGAGATCCGCAGCGCGGCGGACCTCGACCGCGCGCGCGAGGCGCGCGACGTGGCGCAGGCGCAGGTGCGCCGCGCCGAAGCCGCGCTGGTCACCGGCGAGAAGGACGTCGAGCGCGCCGTCGCCGCCCGGGCGTCGGCGGAGTACGCGCGGAAGGTGCAGCACGCGCGCATCGCGATCGAATCGGCGGAGCAGAAGCGCGCCGAGGTCTTGCGGCAGCAGTCGTTCCTCGTCGCACCGTTCGCGGGCGTGGTGCTGCGGCGCGAGGCCGAGCCCGGCGAGGTCGTGTCGCCGGCGAACACCGGCGCATCGGGCAGCAAGACCGCGGTCGTCACGCTCGCGGACTTCGCCACGCTCGAGGTCGAGGTCGACGTGTACGAACGCGACGTCGCGCGGATCACCGCCGGCGCGCCGTGTCGCGTCGTGCTCGACGCGTTCCGCGATTCCCCGCTCGCGGCGCGCGTGCGGCTGGTGCGTCCCACGGCCGATCGAACGCGCGCGACCGTGCAGGTCTACGTCGCGTTCGCGGCGGTGCCCGACTTCGCTCGTCCGGAGATGGTCGCGCGCGTCACCTTCTACCGGCCGGACACCGACGCGCTCGCCGCCGACGAGCTGCTCGTGCCGGGCGCCGCGATCACCACGCGCGACGGCAAGGACGGCGTCTTCGTGCTCGGTGGCGAACAGCTGCGCTTCGTGGTCCCCGAGTTCGGCGCGGTCGACGGCGCGGATCGCAAGGTCCTCGGCGGTCTGAAGGCCGGCGAGATCGTCGTGCTCGATCCCGCTCCGAAGCTGAAGGACGGCGAGCACGTCGTCGTCGCGGAGCGCTGAGGTCGTCGTGGCCGACGTCCTCATCGCGGTCCGCGAACTGTCGCGGTCCTACGAACGCGGCGGTCAGATCGTGCGCGTGCTCGACTCGCTGTCGATGGACGTCCCGCGCGGCGCGTTCATCGCGTTGATGGGGCCGTCCGGTTCGGGGAAGACCACGCTGCTCAACCTGCTCGGCGGACTCGACCGCGCCGACTCGGGTGCGATCGTCGCCGGCGGGATCGACATCGTCCCGCTGAGCGACGACGACCTCGCGCGATGGCGCGCGTCCGCCGTCGGCTTCGTCTTCCAGCTCTACAACCTGCTGCCGGTGCTGAAAGCGATCGAGAACGTCGAGCTGCCATTGCAGCTCTTCGGTCTGCCGCGGCGCGAGCGGCGCAAGCGCGCGGCGCTCGCGCTCGACCTCGTCGGGCTCGCGCATCGCACGGACCACTACCCGCGCGAACTGTCCGGCGGCCAGGAGCAGCGCGTGGCGATCGCGCGCGCATTGGTCACCGATCCGTCGTTCGTCCTCGCCGACGAACCGACCGGCGACCTCGACCCGCACTCCAGCAAGGAGATCCTCGACCTGCTGCAGCACCTCAATACGGACTTCGGCAAGACGATCGTGATGGTCACGCACAGCCGCGATGCCGCCGCGCGCGCGCAGCGGATCGTGCATCTGGAAGACGGTCGGATCGCCGCGGGAGGGGCGTGAGATGGTGCCCTGGCGCCTCGTCTTCGCGCACGCGCGCGCGCAACCGCTGCGCTGGGCCTTGACCGCGGGCAGCATCGCGCTCGCCGTCTTCCTCTATTGCACGCTGCAGACGGTGCTCGCGGCGCTCGACTCGCTCGCGTCGGGCGTGAGCGGCAATCGGCTGATCGCGAGTTCGGCGGTCAGCCTGTTCCAGTCGCTGCCGCTGTCGGGCGTCGAGCGCATCCGCGCGGCGCGCATCGACGGCGTGCGCGAGGTCGGGCACTGGACCTGGTTCGGCGGGGTGTACCGCGATCCGAAGGAGTTCTTCCCGCGCTTCGGGGTCGACGTCGAGACCATGCGACGGCAATACGGCGACCTCGCGCCGTCGGGCGAGGCGTACTTGCTGTCGGCCGACGACTGGGACCGCTTCGCGCGGAGCAAGGGCGGTTGCGTCGTCGGCCGCGGTCTCGCCGATCGTTACGCCCTCGCCGTCGGCGACCCGCTCGTGCTGGAAGGCGACATCTATCCCGGCACCTGGCAGTTCGAGATCGTCGGCGTCTATGCGTCGGACAACCCGACCTATGACGAAGAGACGATGTTCTTCCACTGGTCCTACCTCAACGAGGGGATGGGCCGCATCGACCTGGTGGGGACCTACACGATCGACTTCGCGCCGGGCGCGGACGCCGCGGCGATCAGCGCTGCCGTCGACGACCTGTTCCGCAACTCGAGCAACCGGACGCTGACGCAGTCCGAAGCCGCGTTCCAGGCGCAGTTCATCTCGATGTGGGGGAACGTCGGCCTCCTGTTCGGCTTCATCGGCGCGTCGGTGATCTTCGCGACCGCGGTGATCGCGCTGAACACGATGCTGCTCGGCGTGCGCGAGCGGGTGAAGGAGATCGGCGTGCTCGCCACGCTCGGCTTTCGCCGACGGAGCCTGAGTGCCCTGTTCCTCGCCGAGTCGTTCGTGATCTGCCTCGGCGGCGCCGGCCTCGGGATGCTCCTCGCGTCCGCGCTGTGGCACGGTCAACCGCTGCGCATGGCGACGGTGATCTTCCCCGCCTTCGGGGTGCCCGATTCGACGTTGTTCGTCGCGCTCGGCATCGGCGTCGGTCTCGCCCTGCTCGCGGGTGTCGCGCCGGCGGTGATGGCGTCGCGCGTGTCGATCGTGCGCGCGCTGAGGGAGGGCTGACGCGGATGGGCATCCCCTTCGCCTACCACGTGCGCAGCGCGTTCGTGCGCAAGGGCGCGACCGCGCTCACGGTCACGGCGATCGGCTTCGCCGTCGCGGTGCTCGTCCTCGTGCTGTCGCTCGCACGCGGCTTCGAGGAGGCGCTCGCCGGCACCGGCTCGGACCGCAATGCGATCCTGTTGCGCAGCGGCGCGACGTCGGAAGGCGTGTCCGGCGTGACGCGCGACCAGGCGCGCATCCTCGCGGTCGCCGACTTCGTGATGCGCGACGACGAGGGCGCGCCGATCGCGCAACCCGAGGTCTTCGCCGCGTTCAACCTCGAGCGGACCGACGGCGGCAAGACCAACATCCCGGCGCGCGGCACCGGCCCGAGCGGCCTCGCCCTGCGCGAGCGCGCACGGATCGCCGAGGGTCGGATGTTCGTGCCTGGTCGCTACGAGCTCGTCGCGGGCAAGAGTCTCCGCGGGCGCTTGCCGGGACTGGTCGTCGGCGGCGCCGTCGAACTCGCGGGTACCACGTGGTACGTCGCGGGCATCCTCGACAGCGACGGTCAGGCCTATGACAGCGAGCTCTGGATGGACGTCGAGATCCTCCTCCGCGTGCTCGACCGTCCGGCGTTCAGCACGATGATCGTCCGCCTCGCCGAGTCCGCACGGATCGCGGCATTGAACGAGCGCTTCGCGGCACGCTCTTGGCGATCGGCTTTTCGCCGCGCGTGGTGTTCTTCGGCTTCGTGATCGAAGCGGTGGTACTCGCGCTCTGCGGCGGTGTCTTGGGCGTCGTCCTCGGCTGGCAGTGCAACGGCCTCGCCACCGGAACGACCAACTGGACCACCTTCACCGAGCAGAGCTTCGCCTTCCGCGTCACGAGCGACGTCGTCGTGCAGGCGGGGCTGCTCGCGTTGTTGATCGGCGTGGTCGGCGGGGCGTTGCCGGCGCGGCGGGCGTCGCGCCTGCCGGCGAGCGCGGCGTTGCGGACCTTGTGATCTGCGGCGGGGCTTGAGGGCGGCGGCGGGTTCGGGGACCATCCCGCCGCGGGTTCCGGAAGGTCCGGGGCCCGGGCTGAAGCTCGTTCACGAGGGGCAGCGCCTCTCGTTCTCGACGGCAGGAACCATGTCCATCACCTCGACCGTGCGGGCCCTGGCTGCGGCCAGCGTCGCGATCGCCTCGCTCACGTGCCTTGGGAACGCCCAGGCTTCGTACCAGAACTACCGGCAATCGTGTCCGGGCGAGGTCGCTACGCCGCAGCTTTCGGCCGGTGCGCCGTTCGCGGGCTCGGTCTGGAACCTAAGCGTCACGGGCCTCGCTCCCAACCGGAGCGGCGTCCTGTTCTTCGGGCTGCGCGACGACAGCCTCGGCGCGTTTGCGCTACCGCTCGACCTGGCGTTCGTCGGGGCGCCGGGGTGTTTTCTGAACGTGAACAGTGATCCGGGTGCCGGTGCGTTCAGCGTGACCGCGGGCTCGGATCCGGCTGGACAGGCGGTCGTGACGTTCAGCATCCCGAACGTCCCGGGTGTGATCGGCTTCACGTTCTACAACCAATACGTGAGCCTGGAGGCACCGCCGGGCCGGGCGCTGGCGATTACGACGACCAACGCGGGTCGTGGCGTGGTGGGCGCCGCGTTGGGGGTGTCGAACATGGTCGCGATTCCGCCGGGCACGTTTCTGATGGGATCCAATGCGGCGACGGGAGTGCCCTACTTCTCGATTGCGTGGGAGCGCCCCGTGCATCAGGTGACGATCAGCCGGCCGTTCTGCATGGGCAGGTACGAGGTGACACAGGCGGAGTATCAGGCGGTGATGGGCAGCAACCCATCGTATTTCCAGGGTGCGCCCTACCCGAACAGCGCCAACCGTCCCGTCGAGCAAGTGACGTGGAACGACGCGATGGCCTATTGTGCCGCGCTGACCGCGCGAGAGTCAGCCGCTGGTCGTCTGCCGGCGGGGTATCAGTATCGCCTGCCGACGGAGGCCGAATGGGAGTACTGCTGCCGCGCAGGGACGACCACGGAGTTCCACTATGGGAACAGCCTCGTCTGTGGGCAGGCGAGTTTCTGGTACAGCTACCACTCGCTCAGCTCTTGCAACAACAGTTCGAGCACCGGTGTCGTCGGCGGCTACACCGCGAACGCGTGGGGCTTGCACGACATGCACGGCAACGTCTGGGAGTGGTGCCTTGACTGGGGGGACGGGAGTGCGAACTACCCCGCGGGCGCCGTCACGGATCCGTACGTCTTCAGCGGCCCCCTCCGGGTCATCCGGGGCGGCAGTTGGGGCAACGACTCGCGCTACTGCCGTTCCGCGGGCCGGATCGGGGACAACCCATCGGGCGGGTACCTCCACCTGGGCTTCCGGGTGGTGCTCGCCTCAGTTCTCGTCCCGTAGATCACTCGAGAGCGAGGCCGGAGACCGAGCGGTCCGCGAGCCTTTCCCCGCAGGCGTAATCACGCCGCAGGTGAGGAACGGAGGGTTTCGCGGCGTTCGAGCTCGAGCGGAACGAGGGCGGATTGCGGCGCGTTCCTTGATCGAAGCCGTCGGCTCATCGCGTTGACGATCGAGTTCCGGTTCGAGTTGCGGTGAGCGAAGCTCGGACGGATGGCGAGACGCGTACGCCGATCGAAGTCCCGTCCGCGCGCGAGGCGCAATCTCGACGTCGCTCGCGAGCACCAGCCGCAGCATTCGGTGCAGAACCTCGGCGCCGCCGGTTTCGCGTCGTCGAGTTCGCACCGAGTACTTCCACACGCGCCGCTCTCGTCGCTTCCTCGCCCCTCGCCGCGCCGCTACTCTCCCGCCGCGTGTCCTCACGCGCGCGCAAGAGCGCATCACGGGCGAAGACCCCCGCAGCTCGCGATCCCCGTCACTCGCTCGACGCCCTGTTCCGGCCGCGGGCCGTCGCGGTCGTCGGCGCCAGCCGGCGCGAAGGCAGCATCGGGCGGCAGGTGGTCGCGAATCTGGTCGCGGCGGGATTCACCGGGCCGGTCTACCCGGTGAACCGCGGGGCTGACGTCGTGATGTCGATGCCGGCCTACGCGTCGGTCGCCGCGATCCCCGGGCCGGTGGACCTCGCGGTGATCTGCGTGCCCGCGGCCGAGGTGCCCGCCGTGGTCGAGGACTGCGGCAGGAAGGGCGTCGGCGGGTTGGTCGTGATCACCGCCGGCTTCCGCGAGGTCGGACCCGAGGGGGCGGCGCGGGAGGACGCGGTGATCGCGATCACGCAGCGTTACGGCATGCGCGTGATCGGGCCGAACTGCATGGGCATCGTGAACAACGAGCCCGGCGTCTCGCTCGACGCGTCGTTCAGCGCGACGCGCACGCCGCCGGGAGACGTCGCGATGGTCAGTCAATCCGGCGCGCTCGGCGAGGCGATCCTGGCCGATGCCGCCGCGGCGGGACTCGGCGTGTCGATGTTCGCGAGCATCGGCAACCGGGCGGACGTCACCGCGGCCGACCTGATCGAGTACTGGGAGCACGCCGAGCAGGTGAAGATCATCCTGCTCTACGTCGAGAGCCTTGGTGATCCCCTGCACTTCGTCGAGGCCGCGCGGCGCGTGAGCCGCACGAAGCCGATCCTCGCGGTGAAGGCGGGGCGCAGCGCCGCGGGCGCGGCGGCGGCGGGCTCGCACACCGGTTCCGTCGCGGGCGGCGACCTCGCGATCGACACGTTGTTCAAGCAGTGCGGCGTGCTGCGGGTCGAATCGTTCCGCGAGATGTTCGCGCTCGCCGCGGCGCTGCTGCGGCAACCGCTGCCGCGCGGCGACCGCATCGCGATCGTCACCAACGCGGGCGGGCCCGGCATCCTCGCGACCGATTCGCTCGACGGCTGCGGACTGCGTATCGCGACGCTCGGCCAGAAGACCAACGCGCAACTGCGGAAGGACCTGCCGCCGGAGGCGTCGATCCTCAACCCGATCGACCTGATCGCCTCGGCCGACGGCGCGCGCTACCGCAAGGCGCTGCGCGCCGTGGTGCGCGACAAGGACGTCGACGGTCTGCTCGTGCTGTTCGTCTCGCCGATCATGATCGACGCCGTCGCGGTCGCCGAAGCGATCGTCGACGAGACGCGCGGCAACAAGCCGGTGCTCGCGTGCGTGATGGGACGCCAGCGCGGCAACGAGGCGCTCGCGCACCTGCGCGCGAACGGCATCCCGGTGTTCCGCTACCCCGAGGACGCCGCGCGCACGATGCGCATGCTCGTCGAGCGCACGCGGCGCCTCGCGCGCGAACCGGGGCAGCGACCGCGTCTCGTCGTCGACCGCTCCGTCGCGCAGGAGATCCTCGACGGCCACGCGCCGGGCTGGCTCGCCGCACTCGAACTCGAGACCGTGCTGCGCGCCTACGGCATCCCGTTCGCGCGTTGTCGTCGCGTGAGCACGCCCGGCGACGCCGTCGCCGCGGCGCACGAACTCGGCTTCCCCGTCGTGCTCAAGGGCGAGTCGCCCAAGCTGCTGCACAAGACCGAGCACAAGGCGGTCGTGACCGGGTTGCGCGACGGCGACTCCGTCTTCGCGGCGGCGCAGGACCTGATCGAGCGATTGGGCAAGCGCATGGCGCCGCTCACGCTGGTCGTGCAGGAGCGCGCACCGGGCCATCGCGAGGTGCTGCTCGGCATGACGCGCGATCCGCGCGTCGGCCCGCTCTTCGCCGCCGGACTCGGCGGCACGATGGTCGAGGTGCTGCGCGACCTCGCGTTCCGCATCGCACCGATGGACCAGGACGACCCGAAGGAGATGTTGGCGTCGCTCAAGGGTGCGGTGTTGCTCGAGCCGTTCCGCGGCCAGCCCGCGGCCGACGTCGCGACGGCATGCGACGCGCTGCTGCGCATCCAGCAGTTGGTCCTCGACTTCCCGCGCATCGCGGAGATCGAGGTCAACCCGTTCATCCTGGGGACACCGAAGCAGAAAGGCGGTGCTGCCGTGCGCAGCCTCGCCGTCGACGCGCGCCTGCGCCTGGCGGAGGTGCCGTGACCGCGAGCCGCCCGCGCTTCACGCTCGTCGTGCCGGTGTACGACGAGGCCGACAACGTCGCGCCGTTGCTCGACGAACTCGCCGAGGTGCTCGCGCCGGCAGCACCCTTCGAGGTGATCCTCGTCGACGACCTGAGCAAGGACGACAGCGTCGCGCGCATCCTCGCCTGGAAGACGGCTCACGCGGCGGCGTGGCTTCGCCTCGTGTGCATGAAAAAGAACGGCGGGCAGAGTTGCGCCGTGCTCGCCGGCGCCCTGCACGCGACGGGCCCCTTCGTGATGACCATCGACGGCGACCGCCAGAACGACCCGCGCGATCTCGTGCGCATGCTCGCGTTGCTCGAGAAGGGCGAGGTCGACGGCGTCACCGGCGTCCGCGCGAAGCGCCAGGACACCTTCGTGCGCCGCGTGTCGTCCAGGATCGGCAACGGCGTGCGCAACTGGCTCACCGGCGATCGCATCGCCGACTCGGGCTGCGGCATCAAGGGCTACAAGACCGAGCTGTTCCTCGCCGTGCCGCGCTTCAACGGCATGCACCGCTTCATGGCGACGCTCGTGCGTTTCTGCGGCGGCAAGGTCGTCGAGATCGAGGTGAACCATCGGCCGCGCGTCGCCGGGAAGGCGAAGTACGGGATCGGCAACCGCGCCTGGCGCGGCTTGAAGGACTGCTTCGCGATCCGCTGGCTGAAGCAGCGCGTGATCGTGCCGCGCGCCGAAGAGCGGCGGGCCTGACGCCATGCGCGTCCTCGTCGTGCGCCTGTCGGCGATGGGGGACGTGGTCCACGGACTCGCGGCCATGACCGCGCTGCGCGCCGCGCGTCCCGACGACGAACTGCACCAGGTGGTGCAGGCGCCGTTCGCGCCGCTGCTCGAAGGCCTCGATCTCACGAGCGTGATCGCCCACGACCGCAAGGGCGGCCCGCGCGCGTTCCTGCGCACGGCGCGCCGGTTGCGCGCGCTGCGCTGCGACGTCGCGCTCGACCTGCAGGGCAACTGGAAGAGTGCGGCGCTCGCGTGGGCCTCGCGCGCGCCGCGGCGCATCGGCTCCGTGCGCGCGCAGCGCCGCGAGCCGTCGAGTTCGCGGCTGCTGAACGAGTTCGTCACCGCGCCGTCGTCGCACCCCGACGACGTCGCGTGGGCGCTCGCGCGTGTGCTCGCCGAGGAGCTCGTGCCGGCCCATCCGCCTGTCCTGCGCGCAAGCGACGAGGAATGCGTGTGCGAGGCATCCGCCCTGCGCGCGCTCGGTGTCGACCCGCTCGCTCCCTTTCGCGTGCTGGTGCTCGCCGATCTCCGGGACCCGCGCGCGCTCGACGCCGCGTCGCTCCAGCGTGAAGCGACCGCCGCGCGCATGCCCGTGCTCGCCCTCGCCGGTCCCGACGAACCCGACGCGGCTGCGCCGCCGGGCGTCGCGGTGCTGCGGCACGAGCGCGGCGAACTCCGCCGCTTGATCGCGCTCGGCACGCTCGGCGCGCGCGCCGGCGCGAGCGCCTTCGCCCCCGACAAGGGTGCTTCGCACGTGCTCGCCGCCTGCGGTCTGCGCACGACGATCGTGCACCGCACGACGGATCCGGCGCGCACCGGGTCGCGGCATGCGACGCTCTCGGCGTCACCGATCAACTGACGGCGCTTCGAACCTCGCCGCGAGCGGGTTCAGAGCATTGCGCGGTCGGGGAACCAATCCTGCGCCGCCGGACATCGTGGTCCTCGAGCGATCGGATCCGCGGAACTGCGCGCTCGCGAACCATGTCGCCGGAAGATGCACGGAAGTGTGGAGCATCCGGCTACGTGAACTCGGCGCTCACGGCCGCCGCTCACGACCCGAGCGTCAGATAGACGGCGTTCGACGCCGCGAGCCGGAACTCGGGGTCGGTCGCGAGATACGCCGCCTGCATCGCGACCAGCGCGCCGGCGAGCGACGGATCGTTCGCGATCGGCAGGTCGCCGGCGGCGAGGGGAACGGCGAGCGGCATCCACGCCAACGGATCGACGTAGAGCGCGCAGCCGAGCACGGGTTGCGGCGCGTCGCGGCGCAGGCCGAAGAGCAGGGAGCCGAGGCTGTCCGTCGGTTCGTTGCTCACGACGACGTGCGCGCTCGCGCCGAGCACTGGGCCCGAAGGCCGGAGAATCGTCGCGGCCGACCTCTTGGAACACAGTGACGATTCGGGAGGCCGGAGGGCCCCAGCAAGAAGAGCGGGCGAGGCCTTCTTGGTCGTCGCGCCAGCGACGACGCCTGCAACCCGGATGGGTTGCGGCCTCGGCCGCGATGGGTCGCTCGCGTCGAGCAGAGGCGCCGGCGGCGTGCGCGCGCACCGCAGACCGACCGACTGCGCCGTCGCGCCGGGATCCAGCACCCACGGTTCTCCGCTGTGCACGCCGTCGTCTCCGGCGAAGTACACAAGCCCCGCACGCGCGACGCCCATCTCGACGATGCCGTCACCAGGGCCGGCGCGGAGTTCGCGCACGAGGCGCGTGCTGCTCGCCGTGCCGTCGCAGCTCCACAGTTCGCGCCCAGTCGCGGGAGACGCCCGCGCGCCAGGGCCTATTGCCGCGCAGCGGGGCTCAGCCGTCGAGCGCGGCGATCAGCAGGTCGACCATGCGGCCGTAACTGCGCACGCCGTCGGCGTGACCCGCGCTCTTCAGGTACAGGTCGTTGGTCGTCGCGCTGATCGCCGACAGCACCTTGGTCGCAAGCTGCGGCCGGCCCGCCCAGAAGGCGCGGAGCACCGACTCGTCGCGCTTCACCGGTTCGGGTGCTTCTTCCTCGAGCTGCATCGCCAGGAGGTAGTCGACGCGCCACGCTTCGTTCACCGCGGTACGCCAGGCGCCGAGCTCGCTCGAGTAGGCGATCCAAGGCTCGCTCGATCGCGAGCCGATCCACCACGCGATGAAGTTGGCCTCGTCCTCGCGCGCGTAGCCGCGCAGATGCGCGACCTCGTGCAGCGCGGCGAACGGCTGCTCGAGATCCGGCATGTGCGCGTTGACGTTCGCCTCGCCGGTGATGGGCGAGTAGATGCCGGTCGTCGAACAGAGCGTCATCACCCGCGAGAGCCACGGGCCGCGGATCACGGGGCGCGGACCGGCGAAGACCGGCCACTGAGATGCCGCGACGTCGTACGCGTCGGCGATGCGCTCGTGCCAGTCGGCCGGGAGTTCGAAGGTCGTCGCGTCGAGGTCCGCGGGGCGCGCTGCCGCGGCGCGCTCCGCGAGCTTGCGCACGACGGCGACGAGTCGCGCGCGGTCGGCGGGAGCCGGCGCGAGCCCGAGCTGCACTGCGAGCGGCGCGCGGGCGTGGTTGAGCCCCCAGAGCAGCACGAGCACGAGGAGCAGCACGCCGCCCGCCGCGAGAGCCTGCGCGACGCCGTGCACGAACAGGTTGCGCAGGCGCCGCCGCCCGCGCCGCCAGGCGATCAGGCCGAGCGCGACGCGCACCATCACCGCGCCGATCGCCGCGAGCAGCACGAGTTCGCCGAGCGCGACCGGCGAGAGCGACGCGACCGCGACCAGCGCGCGTTGCACGAACGGGTAGACGCCCCGCGCGTAGACGCGCTCGACCGTGTCGGGGCAACGCATCGCGGCGAGGAACAGCGCGACGCCGACCGGCCCGCACGCGGCGATCAGGAGCGCGCGCCGCCAGCGCACGGGATGGTCCGCGGGTCGCTCAGGCACGCGCGGAGTCGACGCGGAGCGGGACGGGAAGACAAGTCCGGTGGCCAGGGGATGAACCGCGACGCGTCCGCTCGGGGCATGATGCGCTCGACCCAAGAGGCTGCCATGTCGAACCCGACCGGTGCGCTGCGTCGCGCAGTTCTCGCCCTCGCCGTCCCCGCCGTTCTGTGCGCCGCGTCGCTCGATGCGCAGACGATCCGCATCGTCGACTCACGCGGCGGCACCGGCTACACGGACATCCAGCCGGCGATCGCGGCATCCGCGCCGGGGGACATCGTGATCGTGCGGCCGGGCGTCTACATCTACAGCCCGATCACGATCACGCGCGGCATCCAGGTCCTCGCCGACCCTGGGGTGTTCCTGACGGTGTTCAGCGGCACCTTCCCCACCATGATCGCGATCCGCAACCTGCCGGCCGGCGAGACGGTCGTCGTGCGCGGGCTCCAGGCGCGCGGCTTCCGCGCACCGTGCGCGGAGATCATCGCGTGCCAAGGACTCGTACAGCTCGAGGACCTCACGTTGGCAGGGCCGCTCATCGTGAGGAACTCGACCGTGAGCATGACGCGCGTCGCCGTGGACGGCGGCGCGGCGCCGACGGCCGGCGGCCCGGGACTCACTCTCGACGGGAGCGAGGCGATTGCCACGGCGTGCACGTTTCGCGGCGGATTCACCCTCGGTCCGGGACCAGGCGTCGAGTGTCGGAACGGCTCACGACTCGTGCTCGCGGAGTGCACGGCGGTCGGCGTGAACTCGGCGCTCGGCCCGGAACCGGGAATCGCTGTCGCCGGCGGCCGGTTGACGCTGACCGGCACCGCGGCGTCGAGCATCGCGGCGAGTTCCGGCGGCGCACCCGCGATCACGGTGTCGTCGAACCCTCAGAACCGCGTCGTCATCGATCCCGGGACGAACCTCGTTCCGAGCGGGGGATTGCCGCCGGTCTCGGGTCCGGCGCAGTTCCTCCCGATCGGCGGACTGACTGCGGCGGTGAGCGGCGGCGTGTTGAGCGCGACGTTGACTGCACCGCACGCGACGCTCGCGATGCTCGTCGCCTCGGCGCCCGATCGTCCCGCGCCGTGGCTCGAACCGATCGACCCGTGGATCGGCGTCCACAACATCGTGCTCGACGTCGGCGCAATCGGTCCGGGCGGCGTGCGCACGATCAGCCTCACCCTGCCGTCCCTGCCGATCGGCACCTTCGTCGCGCTCCAGTCCTTCGTGCTCGAGCCCGCTGGCATCGCGCTCTCGACGCCGCTGATCCTGCGCGTCGACTGACCCGGATCCCTGATCCAC
>JACRLW010000037.1:73964-78356 GCA_016235155.1 Planctomycetota bacterium | reverse complement strand
GCTGGCGCGACGACCAAGAAGGCCTCGCCCGCTCTTCTTGCTGGGGCCCTCCGGCCTCCCGAATCGTCACTGTGGTCCAAGAGGACCGCCGCGACGATTCTCCGGCCTTCGGGCCCGTGAACCGCCACCGCGAGGGCGGGATCGTCCTGCTGGCGCTGCTACTCGTGATCGCCGGCATCGGCATGGTCGCGATCGCTGCCGCCGAGTCGACCTCCGACGAACTGCTGGGCGCCCGGCGGAGCGTCGCGGAAGGTCGCGTGGCCGCGATCGCCATGGATGCGCGAGACGCATGGCAACGGAACGGAACCCTGCCCGCGGATCTCGGCGCGCTCGCGGGCACCTGCATCACCGACCCCTACGGGCGATGGCGCTTCGATCCGTTCGGTCGCGGCGGCGATCTCATGTATCGCATCAACTCGAACCCGACCGGAGTCACGGTGACGAGCTGCGGTCCCGACGGCATCGCCGGCACCGCCGACGACATCTCGTTCACCGCCGACCTCGAGCCCGGCGCGCGGCAGCACACCCGCGGGCGAGCGTGCGCATTGCGAGCTCTCTACGCGACGAGCCGCTACTGCGACGACAAGCGGATGAAGGGCGACGACCGCGCGAAGCTCAGGAAAGCGATCCGCTCCTACGGGGCTGCGCAACGTCGGACCCGCTACGAGGAGGACGACGACGAGGGCGATGACGACGACCACAAGGGCGAGGACGATCAGCACCACGGGAAGAAGAACGGCCGCAAGCACGAGTCCGAACGCGCCGAAGCGGAGGATGCGATCGAATCCGTGCGCAAGAGCAACGGGCTTCCGGAGCTTCCGCAGCGTGCGACGGGGCCGGGTGGGCTTTGTGAGCGGCTCGGCGTACCGGACTCGCGCGGCATCGACGGTTTCGGCAATCCGTTCGACGTCGTCCCCGCGGGCTTCCGCAGCCGCGGGGCGGACGGAAAAGGAGGCACCTCGGATGACCAGTAGTCGCGATCGCGCACACGGCGGCTTCACCATGGTCGAGCTCGTCGTCGTGTTGGCCGTGCTCGGCATCATCGCCGGCGCGGCGATGCCGCTCGTCAGTGCGAGCATCGACCAGCAACGACGGGAGGACGCGGCGAACGATCTGGGGTCGATCGCGCGGGCCTTGGAGGATTACTACACCGACCATGCCGCCTTCCCCGGCACGCTGCGGGACACGGGATTCCTCGGCGTCTATCTCCAACCGGGCGTCCAGAACGGAACCGTGGTCGACGCGTGGGGCAGCGGAGGCGACTACGTCTACTCAGTGAGCAAGTCGCCGGACGTCGCCACCGTCCACAGCGTGGACAGCAACCGGAAGGACGACGGCGCCGCGAACGAGGAACTCAAGGTGGAGGTGTTCGGCGCGGCGCCGGGTCACGCCAAGACCCGGCTGCGCATGCTCGTGATCGTCGAAGCGCTCGCGAATCACATCGAAGCCGGAGGCGCACTGACGGGGAACTGGGCGAAGGACCGTGCCGCGCTCGGTCTCGGCTCGGCTTACCAGAACGACGGTTTCGGCAGCTCCTTCCGGCTCGAAGCCGGCACGCTCACGTTGAGCAGCGACGGACCGGACCGGAAGAAGTCCACCGCCGACGACATCACCTTCTGAGCGAGGACCTTGCATGCAGAGCCACGTCGTCCTCGAGATCGAAGAGGAGCAACTGGTCGCGACGATCGCGGACCTCACGCGGCGCAACGCGACGATCCGCTCCTGCCGTCGGGTCGCAATCGACAAGCCGGGCGAGGAGGACCTCGCGAAGGCGTTCCGCACCGTGTTGGAGGGCGAGAACCTGGCGAACGCCGAGATCCACGTCGTGCTGAGCGATCGCCGCTTCCAGCACTTCCATCTCGATCTGCCGCGGGTCCCGGCCCGGCAGCTACGCGAGATCGTGGAGCGCGAAGCTCGCCGCCGCGGAAAGCTCGCCGCGGAAGAGGAGGTGATCTGCGGCCACCGACTCACGCGCCGGCTGCCGCAGGGCATGCAGCGGTATGCGGTCGTCGCCCTGCCGGCGGCGGCGTTCCGACCGATCGAGCGAGCGCTCGCGAGGCGGGATGCCAAAGCGACGACATTGACGTCGCTTCCCGACGCGCTCGCACGGGCGTTGCCGCGCGGATTGCCGGACCGTGTCCTGGTGCTGGAGATCACCGGATCGAAGGCGCACATCGCGTTCTGCGAGGACGCCGCGGCGGTGCAGGTGCGGCGGATCCTCCTGCCGCCGGTCCTCGCGTCCGGCGAAGGTCCGCTGGAACCGATCGTGTCGCACCTCGCGCTCGAGATGCCGCGCACGCTCGACTACCTGGAGAGCCAGAAGCTCGGGCGGCCGGAGGCGATGGTCGTCGGTCACGTGATGCGACTCCCTGACGAGTACCTGCGCATGGTCGCGGCGGACGTCGGGGACTGCGTGCCCTACACGACGCCGTATGCGGTGCCCGAGGGTTGCCCCGAGCCGGGGATGGCGACCTATGGCGTGCTCCAGGCGGAGGTACGCCGTCAGCGCTTCTCGCTGATCGGCGAATGGCAGACTCCCGCGAGCCGGCGACTGAAGAGGGTCGCGGGCGTGATCGTGGGGGGGACCGTGGCATGCGCGGTCTGGGGCGCGACGGAGCTGTCCCTCGACGAGGCCGCATTGCGGGCGAAGCGTGACGAGTTGCGCTCGCACACGGCGACACTGGTCGAGCGGGGAACTCAGGAGGCCGGACCGACGCCGGTGCCGGCCGGAGAGGTCGCGGCGGGCTCATCCGCCGACCTGGAGTCGCTGGCGGTGATCTTCGCGCAACGCAAGCCGATCAGCCTGCTGGTGGCCGCAGCCTGCAATGCGCTCCCCGAGGCGGGACGGTTCACTCGCATGCACATCGAATCCGAAGGCGCGATCGAACTGGCCGGGTCGATCGACATCGCCGATCGGATCGAAGCGTTGCGCGCGCTGGCGAGTGTCGTCGATCGCCTCGGCTCGATCGCCTTCACCACGGACTGGTCCGAAACGGTGGCCGAGCGGCGTGACGGACTCACCTTCGAAGTCCGTGGCGGATGGAGGCTCCAATGAGGAAGCGTCGCGCGGCGCGGGTGGCGGTGGTTGTCGGTCTCCTGATCGGCTCGCTGGTCTGGCTCGTGCTGGCGTGGCGCGCGCGGGACGCGGCGAAGCGTGAGGTCTCCGAGGCCGAACTCGCCGCCGTGTCCGCGGAGGGCCAGGTCGCGGTCGCCGCCGCGAACCCGGTCCCGGCGCCGCAGGAAGCGCCGCCGCCCGCGAGCGTCGAGGTGCGGGCGACCACTCCCACCCTGCCGCAGCGATCACGGATGTCGCTGGTGATCGCCGATCTCGAAGCGCTCGTCCGACATCACGGACTCGAATGCACTGGCAGCGAAATGCCCGCGCCGACGGTGCCGGGCGCACAGACCGTGATCGTCGCCGGGCGGGGAACGATCGCCTCGCTCTGCGCATTCCTGGCCGGAATCGAACGCAACCAGGACCACGTCTTCGTCCTCCACGCGTTGACGATCGAGCCCGACGCCGGGCGCGGCGCTTCGTTCGAACTCGTGTTGACCTCGCATTTCGCACCGGGAGCAGCGCCGCGATGAACCAGGCCGTGAAACTCATCGGAGCGTTCCTCATGTTGGGCGCCGGCGCGTTCGTCGTCGCGAGGCCGTTGATGCAGGGTCCGCCCGTCGCCGAGGACGAGAGCGATCCGACCGGATCCGCGAACGAAGAGCCTGCGACGGTGGAGCCGACGCCGGCCGGACGCGACCTGCTCATGTCCCAGGGTTCGTTCACTCCCGGTGCGCCGGTGCGGGAGGCATTCGGGCAACCCGACGCGACCGACGCAGCGCCTGCGGGCGAGACGGCGCCGACGGATGCCGTCACCATCGCTCCCCCGCGGTTGGACGTGCGACTCGTGCTGATCACGGGGCGGACCTCGCTCGCCAATCTCGGAGGCGTCATCGCCAGGCCCGGTGATCGCATTGCGGGCGTGGTGGTCACGCGTATCGATCCGACGGGAATCGAAGTCGAATGGCGCGCGAAGAAACTGTTCTATGCGGTCGGCACGGATCACGCGCGAGGCTGGGAACCGCCGCCGCCCCCGCCCGAAGCTCCGGCGCCGATCGAGGGCGCGGCCTCGCCGCCCTCGCCGGACGCCACCGGCGGTGCGACAGCGGAACGTGTGGAAGCAGGAGGAGATCGATGATCGAACTCGAGCGACTTGCCGTGATGTTCCTCGCCGCCGCGTGCGGCTGCGCCGCTCCCGACGGCACCAGTGCGCCCGACGAAGCGAGTACACCGCCCGCGCGAAACGAAGCGTTGCGGCCGATGCTCGTCGTCCCGCTGCCTGCCGTCGCCGCGGCCGCGGTGTCGAGCGAAGCGGGCGGGATCCCGCCCGATCGGAG
>JACRLW010000037.1:59584-73956 GCA_016235155.1 Planctomycetota bacterium | reverse complement strand
TGCGGTCGGCACGGATCACGCGCGAGGTTCCGGTCCACGACTTCCTGCTGACCCTCTTCCGCGAATCCGATCTCAATCTGCTGATCGAGCCCGGCATCACCGGCACCGTGACCTGCGACATCAAGGCCGCAAGTCCGGAAGAGGCGCTCGAGCAGATCCTGCGATCGCTCGATCTCGCCTTCGAGTGGGACGGTTCCTTTCTGCGCGTCCGGAGCACGCTCCATGCTTCGATCGACGTCGATCTGCTCGACGGCAGCTCGTCCGGCGGCGGCGGTGGTGGTGGCGCCGCCGGGAGCGGCGGCGGCGGCGGCGGCGGTGGTGGAGGCGGGCCATGGTCGCGCCTCGAACAGGACATCACCCGTCTGATCGGGAGCGACGGCCTCGCAATCGTCAATCCGGTCGCGGGGACGATCGACGTGGAAGCGAGACCGTCGGCGGTGGAGCGCGTGCGCGATTACGTGGAGCGCTGCATCGATCGCGCGACGAATCAGGTCTCGCTCGAAGCCCGCATCCTCGAGGTGCGGCTCAACGACGAGTTCCGTCTCGGCGTGAACTGGTCGCTGCTGCCCGGATTCCTCCATGCCGACGAGACCGGCCTGCTCGCCAACGGCGCCCTGATCGGACAGACCGCGGCGTCGGGCGGCTCGGCTTTGAACGTGGGCGTGCTCCGCACCGACGAGTTCGCGGTGTTCGTCGACGCACTGGAGCGCCAAGGACAGGTGCGCGTGCTGTCCAGTCCGAGGGTCTCCACGCTCAACAACACGCCGGCGACGATCCGCGTCATCGATCGCCTGCCGGTCATCGAGCGCGAGGTCATCGACTCGCAGGGCGGTTTGCGGACGCAGTTCGACGTGCGCTTCGTCGACGCGGGGGTCTCGGTGTCGGTGACTCCGCAGATCGGGGTCGACGGCGTGGTCACCGCGTCGGTGGCGCCGATCGTCACCGAGCAGACCGGGACGGTCACGACGCCCGACGGCCTCGTCACCGAGCCCATCCTCTCGATCCGCGAGACGATGACCTCGGTGCGCGTGCCCGACGGCCGCGCGATCGTGATCGGCGGATTGCGCAGCACTCGCAAGAGCGAAGAGGTCACCGGCGTGCCGGTCCTGTCGAACATCCCGCTCCTCGGCGCGCTGTTCCGGGGAACCGTCCAGTCGCGCGACGAGGTCGAACTCATGGTGGTCGTCGTGCCGCGCATCCTCGACGACCGGTGGATCGACGAGGAACTCCGGCGAGGCACCGATCGCCTCGTCGAGTTGCGGCAACCGTTCGGACTCGGCTCGATCGGGATCGAGGACTTCCGGCCGGAGTCCTGGCGGTACGGATTCCTCCAGGGCGAATTGACGGTGACCGAAGGAACGACCGCGCGAGCGGAGTCACCGGCTCCGGACGCCGCGGCCCCGAACGCCGGTGAATTCGTCGTCACGCGAAGCGGACTCGCGCGCCGGATCGCGCAACGCGCGGACGACGCGTTCGCTGCCGGGCTCGTCGGTCGCTCCATCGAGCTGCTTGCGCGTTCCATCGAGCTCGAGCCACGACCCGACGCCATGCTGCGGGTCGCCGTCCTCGAGTCGCAACGCGGCAACGTCGATCGCGCGAGACGCCTCGCCGAGCGCGCGGTCGCACTCGCTCCCGAGGACGTCCTGGGCCTGACGGTGCGCGGCATCCTCCAATGGCGTGCCGGCACGACGCACCGCGCCCGTCGTGATCTGGGCGACGCGCACGCGCGGGCCTCGAATCCGCTCACCGCGACCAACTACGGGGCGGCACTGCTCGCTTCGGGTGATGCGCAAACGGCGCGCGCCGTCCTGCAACCCCATACCGGCGGGGCCGCGCCGCCCGAGCTCTTTGCGAACCTCGCGATCGCGGAGCTCACTGGAGGCGACGTGAACTCAGCCCACGCGGCGCTCGACCGCGGCCTTGCGATCGGACTCGATCCGAATGATCCGCGCGTCCGCGCATTGAGCGAGCGCATCGAGCGCGACACGCGGTCCGCCGCGACGGTCGCAGCGCCGCTCGCGGAACCGCCGGCCAAGCCCGGGTCTTAGGGCGCGCGCAACAACAACTTGCCACTTTGGACCGGCCCGCGACGCCCCTGGCTGCGTTGCGCTCCCTCGATCGAATGCCCAGATTCGACTGCGTCCGCGCGCCTTGCCAGGAACGCCGCTGACTCGCCCCAAAATGTGAAGTTGTTGTTGCGCGAGCCCTTAGGGCCGACCGAGGTGCGTGCAGACGCCGGACACCCGTCGTGGAGTTCGCGCTGGCATCGGGTGCACGGGTGTCACTTCATGATTCTCCGGCAGTCCCACAAGGCGAGCACGCACGAGGACCGATGAGTCAGGAGTTCGCGAGGCAGAGAGATCCAAGGACTCTTCGTTCCGCGAGATCGACTGCGCACGAATCCACCGACCCGGATCCGTTCGCAATGTGACCCCTGAACCCGACGTCGACCGCTGCGACTCCTCATCGCACGTCGAGCTCTCCCATGACCGTACCTCACGACGCGGCGCCCGCGAACCGACCATTCGCGTCATCCGGCGTCCGGATCCTCGATCTCGCCACGTCACCGCTCGGCACATTCCTCGTCATGCTCGGCGCGACGTTCGCCGTCGAGATGTGCGTGATGGCCGTCCTGGCGACCTGGATCGGCGAACTCGACGCCAGGATCACCGCCATTGCCGACTCGCTCCTCTTGGCGAGCGTCATCGCTCCTCTGGCGACCTTCCTCATCACGACCGCGACGCGACGAGCCAAAGGCTCGGCGGGCGAACCGTCGGCGAGCACGGCCGAGGGTCCGCAACGCGGCATGCGCCTCCGCTATCTCACGCTGACCGGAATCGTGGTGCTCGGCTGCGTCAGCGCGACCATCGTCGTCGATCGGCTCCTGACGGAGGCACGGGCCGACATCGTGAACGTCGCCGGCCGGCAACGGATGCTCAGTCAACGTATCGGTCTCACGGCTTCACGCCTGGCGGACTCCGCGGACGACGCGGAGCGAGCTTCGCTGAGGACCTCTTTGGAGGTCGGTACCGCCGAGTTGCTGGATCGGCAGGAGTATCTGGGGAGATCGCTGTCGCAGAGCTTCGCCAACGTCGGCGTCGCCAGCGACGCCGCGGCGAGGTGCGCGGAGCCGCTCGACCGGTTCGCCGCCACGGTCAGGGCGGTCCTCCTGACTCCGGGGGGGCGGGAGCTCCAGGACGCCACCACCGCCGTCGTGCGAGAGGCGGAGGTCGTCCTCGCGCCCCTCGACGAACTTGCGAATGCCGTCGAGCGGACGGTCGCCGCGCGGGCGCAGAGCGCACGGTCGTTCGCTGCGGTCGTGTTCGGCACGTTGATCCTCCTGGTCCTCGGTGCCGCGCTCTGTGTCCACGAACCCGCGGTGCGGGCGTTGGGGCGGGAGTGGACTGCTTCGCGCCTGCAGCGAACCAGACTCGCCGAGTCCCTGAGCCGGCTCGAGGCGCAACAGCGGGTACTGGACCGGATGGCGATCCTGTCGGAGACCGACGCAAAGGGCCGCATCACCCGCGTGAACGACCTCTTCTGCTCGATCAGCAAGTACGAGCGTCCTGAACTGCTCGGGCAGGATCACCGCGTCGTGAACTCCGGAGTGCACTCCAGGGAGTTCTGGACGGCGATGTACCGGTCGCTCGCCGAGTCGGGCTCGTGGAGCGGCGAGGTCTGTAATCGCGCGAAGGACGGATCCCTCTACTGGGTGCAATCGACCAATGCCGCGATGATGGACGCGACCGGTCGCCCGTCGGGTTACGTCAGCGTGCGACTGGACATCACCGAGAAGAAGCGGGAGGAGCTGGTGCTCGCGCTCCGCAAGACGTTGGCGGAGTCGCGCGCGTCGTTCGCGGCCACACTCCAGGTGCCGGCGCCGATCGGGGAGCGGTTCACGGCGATCCTCACGAAGCTCGGCGCCATCGCCGAGCTCGAGCTCGTGCCCGAGGGGTCGATCGCCCAGTGGACGGGCGACGGACCGACGATCGTCGCGTCGCTCGTCCCCGAGGAGCGTGCCAGGGCGTGCCTCGCACAACTCGGGTCGGAGATCCGTGCCGCGCAGGGCGAAGTCCGCCTGGTGTTCGGCTGCGCGAAGAAGTCGATGCCGGGCTCCGGAGGAGAGGGAGGCGAGCCGCACGGTCATTACATCGTCCCGCTCGTTCACGGCGGCGCGTCGCTCGGCGTCCTGTTGCTGCGAACCGAGTCCGCGGCGCTCACGAACGACGCGATCCTCGAGTTCCTCCGCGCGGTCGGCACCATGCTCGCGCTCGAACTGGTCGAAGAGCGCGCGCGGCTGGAACTCGTCATCGCGCGCGATCGCGCCGAGGAGGCCAATCAGGCCAAGAGCGAGTTCCTGGCGCTGATGAGCCACGAGATCCGCACGCCGATGAACGGCGTGCTCGGCTTCACGAACCTCCTGCTCGAGACTTCGCTCACCCGCGAGCAGCATGACTACGTGACGACCATCAAGGGTTCCGGAGACGC
Organism: Planctomycetota bacterium; assembly: GCA_016235155.1. Taxonomy (GTDB): domain Bacteria; phylum Planctomycetota; class UBA1135; order UBA1135; family UBA2386; genus JACRLW01. The sequence continues at coordinate 69,468 of JACRLW010000037.1, read as the reverse complement.
CCTGCTGGCGATCATCAACGACATCCTCGACTACTCGAAGATCGAGGCCGGGAAGATGACGCTCGAACCGGTGCCCTGCGACGTGCAGTCGGGAGCCGCCGAGGTCGTCGAGCTGCTCGCCGCGAAGGCCGCGGAGAAGGGCGTGGAACTCGCGCTCACCGTCGACGAATCGGTGTCGCCACGGGTTCTCGCCGATCCCGGGCGGGTGCGGCAGGTCCTACTCAATCTCGTCAGCAACGCGCTGAAGTTCACCGAGCGCGGGCACGTGCTCGTCGAGTTGCACCGGGAAGCAGGAACGGCGGACACCGACCCCGGCTTCCTGCGGATCGTGATCAGCGACACGGGCATCGGGATCCCGCAGGATCGCCTCGACCGCCTGTTCCAGAAGTTCAGCCAGGCGGACGCGTCGACGACGCGGAAGTACGGCGGCACGGGACTCGGCCTCGCGATCGCGAAGCGCCTCGTCGAACTGATGGGGGGCTCGATCGGGGTGACGAGCAAGGAGGGCAAGGGATCGACCTTCTGGTTCACGCTGCCCTGTCCGAAGGAACCCCTGGCGATGCCCGAACCGCCGCAGCCGGTCGACTTCGGCGCGCTGCGAGCGCTGATCGTGGACGACCTCGAGGTGAACCGCCGCGTACTCGCGGGGATCCTGTCGCGATGGCGCATGGACCACGCGATGGCGGCGTCGTCCGTGGAGGCGATCGCGGCGCTGCGCGCTGCGCGGCAGTCCGGGCGCCCGTTCGACGTCCTGCTGAGCGACCACCTGATGCCGGACATGGACGGGGAGACGCTCTGCGCCACGCTTCGCAAGGAGCCTGAATTCCAGAACCTCGCGATGCTCCTGGTCACGTCCGGCAACCTGCGCTCGGAGACGCCGCGTTTCCTCGGCAACGGTGTCGACGCCGTGCTTCTCAAGCCGATCGTCCGGCCGTCGCAACTCATGGATGCGATGGTCGGCGCCCTGGCGAAGCACCGGCGCAATGCGATCGAGACGACGCCGCAATCGGCGACCGCGGCGCGACCCGCGAATCCGACGCCGCGTCTGGAGGTCACCGATCCGGCGCATCCCGCGCGTCACCGCGTGCTGCTGGTCGAGGACAACGCCGTGAACCAGAAGCTCGCGAGACTCCTGCTCGAGCGCATGGACTGCACCGTCGACGTCGCGGCAAACGGTCTCGAGGCGATCCGCATGAGCGGCACCTTCCGTTACGACCTCGTCCTGATGGACTGCTCCATGCCCGAGATGGACGGCTTCGAGGCGACGGCACGGATCCGCGCTCGCGAGGCGGTCGTCAGTCCGGGTGGAAGGCGCCTGCCGATCATCGCCCTCACGGCGAACGCGATGCAGGGCGATCACGATCGCTGCAAGGAGGCCGGGATGGACGACTACCTGTCCAAACCGGTGACCGCCGCGGCATTGCGTGCGGCTGTCCTGCGGTGGGTCGGCGCGCCGGTGTGACCGGCACGTTCACAGCACGACGACTCGCCCGGTGCGCGCGGACTCGTCCGCCGCGAGCACGATGCGCAGGCTCTCGACGGCATCGTTCAGGTGATCGCTCAGGTCGACGTCCTCGCGGATCGCGCGGAGCAGGAACTCCTGTTCGCGACGACACAGCGCGTCGTGGTCCGGTTCGTCGGTCATGTCCACGTCGTGGTCGGGATGGACGAACTCGTCGCGCGCATCCCGCTCCTGCCGGTGAACGCGGATCGCGCTGGTCTTGGTGTGCGCGCCGACGTCGGCGCTGCCGCCCGCGCGTTCCCCGCCGCCGCGTTCGACGATCGACACGCACCCGTTCGGTCCGACGACGTCCTTCACGAAGTAGGCGACCTCGCTCATCATCGGTCCCCAGCCGGCTTCGTACCAGCCGACGGAACCGTCGGCGAAGGCGACCTGGAGCTGGCCGTAGTTGTACATGCCGGGTTTCAGTTCCTCGGACAGTCGCGCGGCGACGGCGTGCACGCGGACGGGGCGCGAGCGCGTCATCTGGCACATCACGTCGACGTAATGCACCCCGCAGTCGACGATCGGCGAGATCGAGTCCATCAGGCTCTTGTGCGTGGCCCAGTTCTTCCCGTGGCTCTGCTGGTTGAGGTTCATCCGCATCACGAGCGGCTTGCCGAGCGTGCGCGCGAGTTCGACGAACTTCGTCCAGGCGGGGTGGACGCGCAGGATGTAGCCGACCGCCACCTTGCGCTTCGCCTTCAGCGCCGCGTCGACGATCGCGCGCGCCTCGGCAACGGTTTCCGCGAGCGGCTTCTCGACGAACAGATGGCAGCCGGCGGCGAGGGCCGCCGTCGCGTAGGCGGCATGCGTGTCGGGGTAGGTGTTGACCGAGACGACGTCGGGCTTCGTCCGCGCCAGCGCGTCGCCGAAGTCGGCGAAGGTCGGATACCCGCCGAGCGCCTTCGCGAGCGCCTCCCGACTCTCCGGCTTGCGGCTCACGAGTCCGACGATCTGGAACCCGTCGATCGCGTGGTAGGCCCGGGCGTGGGATGCACCCATGTTGCCGCAGCCGGCGACGAGGACCCTGAGGTTGCGCATGCGCGGTCTTGTAGCGATCGTCCACGTTGACAGCGACGCGCCGTCCCGCAAGATCGCCGCCCATGGCATTCACTCCGCCGGGCGAAACGCGCGACAAGGTGTTCCGCTTCGTGCGTGACCGCATCCTCAGCGGCTCGGTGCCGAGCGTTCGCGAGGTGCAACTCGCGATGGGCTTCGCCGCCGTCGAGTCGGCGCGCAAGCAGCTCGACGCGCTCGTCGCCGAGGGACGTCTGGAGAAGGACTCCGGCCTCGCCCGCTCCTACCGTCTGCCGCGCGCGCGTGGCGAAGCGCGCGCCACGCAGGTCCCGGTGCTCGGCACCGTGCAGGCCGGGCAGTTGCAGGAGGCGATCGAGAACCCCGACGGCTGGGTGCTGGTCGAATCGCGTCACCGCCCCGAGGACCTGTTCGCGCTCCGCGTGCGCGGCGACAGCATGATCGAAGCCGGCATCCTCCCCGACGACCTCGTCGTCGTGCGCAAGGGCAGCGCGCAACCAAAGGGCGCGATCGTCGTCGCGATGGTCGGCGACGAAGCGACCGTCAAACGCCTCGGCGCACGCCGCGGCAAGGTCGTGCTCGAGCCCGCGAACCGCGCCTACCAGCCGATCGTCGCAGAGCCGTCGAGCGTGAGGGTGCTCGGGCGAGTGATCGAGGTGCGGCGGCAGCTCGGGTGAGGGCGGGGTAGCTCTTCACAGGAATCCCGTGCGGTCGGACGCCCAGCGGGCGCTGGGTCGGATGTCTCAACACGAATCCGACCATGCACACGTCCATCCGCATCTCCGCCGCGCTCGTCGCGGCTCTCTCGGTCGCGAGCTCCCAGGAGCCCGTCCGACCTGTTTCGTCCGCCGCGCAGGTGCTGCGGACGCCCACTCCGATCCACACTCAGGCCGACGATCCGATCGGCGGCGCGTACGGGGTCTGGACCGCCGGGCCGACCTGGAAGGCGTCGTTCCACGACGGCTTCCGCTTCTACGCCTACGCGACCGATCTCCACGAGCACCCGCGCCTCGGTTGGAACACCGAGTCGCTGGCGATCGGCGGCGAGACCTTGCTGCTCGGCGAGGGCCGTGCGAGCTGGACGGCCGACCGGCACGTGACCGAGTACGCGTCGCTGCGCGAGGTCTACGAGGTGCGCGCCGACGGTGTCGAGCAGCGCTTCGTGATCGACCTGCGGCCGAAGCAGGCGGGTGAACTCGTCGTCACCGGGCGCGTCGACACCAACCTGCGCGCTGAGTCGACGACGCCGCGCGTCGGCGCGTTGTCGTTCCGGCTCGGCGGCGACGAGCGCATCCGCTACGGCGAAGCACTCGCCTTCGACGCCGCGGGCAACCGCGTGCCGGTCGCCACGAGCTTCGACGGCGAGCGCATCCGCCTGCACGTGCCGGCGGACTTCGTCGCGAGCGCCGTCTATCCGCTCACGATCGATCCGTTGACCACCGCGCAGCACTTCGCGGGCAGCAACGCGCCGATCCTCGCGATGACCTTCACCGGTTCGTCGTTCCCCGGCTCGACCACGGCGATCACCGGTTTCATCGTGCAGACCTCGGCGACGGACCAGGACCTCGTCGCCTACACCTGCACGGAGATCGGCGGCTTCGGCCTGTTCGCGTTCCAGGACGTGACCAACTCATGGTCGACGCGCACGATCGACTCGACGGAAGTCGCCGCCGCGAATCGCTGGGTCTTCGCGTTCGAACGCTTCTTCCCGTCGTCGAGCACGACCGGTGCGCGCGCGCAGGTCCTCGACATCGCGTTCAACCCCGCGAACCCGGGGACGACGCTCTTCGCCGCGACGGGGACCAGCAAGCCACGCATCGGCGGCCGGCGCAACGGCACGGACGCTCTGCTCGTCTTCGGTTCGGGCGGCGGATCGACAGCGCAACTCGTCGATGTCGCCGGTCCCGCACTGCAGTCGACCCTGACGATCAGTACCGACGCCGACAACTGGTCGGTCAGCCGCGCGGCGAGCGGCAGCTCGGCCTGGTGCGTGCTCTCATCCAACTCGACGCTCGGGGTCGTGGCGTACCTCATCTCGGCCGGTGCATCGGCGCCGATCTTCGGCGCACTCACCTCGGTCTCCGCGCCGATCGGCGCCGGCTCGCCGCAGGTCGACGGCGACAACGGCCGCTTCCTCGTGACCTGGACCGAGACCAGCGTGCCGACGTCGCAGCGGCGCCTGCGCGCGCAGCGCTTCGACTACAACGGAACGGCGTTCACGCTCGGCACCGTCCGCTCGGTGTCGTCCGTCTCGATCCTCACCAGTCTCACCAACGGCGAAATCGCCTACGACTTCACGACGCAGTCGCACTGGGCCGTGACCTGGGCGACGAGTTCGGCGCTGTCCATGGCCCGCAGCGCACGCATCGCGCGGCTCGGCTACCAGGGCGGCGTGGTCGAATCGCAGGAGCTCTACGCGACGACGCAGACCGTCGACGCGATCGACCCGTTCGTGTGCTTCAACGGCAACCTGCTCATCGGAACCCGTCCGAGCTTCAGCTGCGGCTACACGGCCTACACGCAGGCGATCGCCGGCTACGAGGCGTTCCACCGCACGTTCAACTACGCCCCCGACGCCATCGCCTCGACCTACGGCAGCTCGTGCTCGAACGCGGTCCTTGGCGACGGCCACCCGCCCTTCGCGGGCAGCCAGTTCTACAACGTCAGCGCGCAGGGCCTGCCCGCCAACTCCGGCGCCTGGATCTCGATCGGCGTCGGTCCCACCAACCTGCCGCTCGACATCATCGGCATGACCGGTTGCGTGATGCTCACCGACCCGATCGTCACGCTGTCGACGCGGATCAACGGGAGCGGCCTCGCGATCCTCTACATCCCGCTCAACGACGCGCCGGTCTTCCTCGGTGACTTCTACCTGCAGTGGTTGTGGCTCGACGCAGCGGCCAACACGCTCGGCGTCGTCAACTCGCGTGGAATGCACGTCCAGGTGAGGTGAGCGCGGCCTCGAGACCGCGCTCGACCTCGGGTGACAGCGCGAGACGGACTCGCAGTCGCTCGTCGAGTTCACCGCGCACTGCGTCGCGAATCGTCGCGACGTCGAGCGGTTCGGCGCGTCGCGCGGGCAGGACGCCGTCCTCGCCCGCGCGCACGAGGACCATGCGTCGCACGAGATCGTCGGCGATGCGGTCGAGCCAGGGGCGCGGGACGTCGGCGTCCTGCGCCTCGGTCGTCAGCGACAGCGGCGTCTCGCCGCGCGCGTGAGCGGTCGCTGCGCGCTCGACGAGCCGCAACGCCATCCGCTCGCGCGCGCAGAACGGGAGCAGCACGTCTTCGCGCACGGGGCCGAGGACGTGCACGTGCTGCACCGCGTAGCCGAGCTCCGCGCCGAGCAGCACGACCGTCCAGGCGAGCTGGAGGTAGATCAGCAGGAGCGGCAGCGCGGCGAGCGTCGCGTAGATCGCGTTGCTCTGGCCGACGCCGATCTGGAAGCGCACCCAGATGCCGTGCATCCCGACCAGCGCGGACCCGGCGATCACGGCCGCGGGCAGCGCGCCGCGCCACGCAATCGGAGCAGCCGGCATGAACTTGTAGAGCGCGGTGAGCGCGAGCCACGCGAGCACATGGGGGACGAGCCAGAGCCCGGCGTCATAGAGCGGCAACAGCCACGGCACTTCGCCGCGGAGACTCTCGACCAACGGCGCGCTCGCGAGCGCGGCGCCGCTCGCCAAAGCACCGAGCATGAGCGTCGGGGCAAGCACGACGAGCAGGACGAAGCTGGTCGCTCGGCGCAGCCATGCGCGCTTGCCTCGCGAGCGCCACGTGAAGTTCAAGGCCTCCTCGATGCGCGTGAACAGCGCGACGCCGGTCCAGACCAGCAGTCCCGTGCCGATCCCGCCGAGCGTCCCGAGGTTGGTGCGACGCACGAGTTCGTCGATCCACTGCACGGCGTCGGTGAACTGCTCGGGCGCCTTCGCCGCGAGTCGCACGAGTGCGGCTTCGAGCGTCGCGCGCAGCCCGAACGCCCCGGCGACGCCGAACGCGACCGCGAGCATCGGCACGATCGACAGCAGCGTCACCAGCGTGAGCCCCGACGCGCGGATGCCGACCAGGTGTCGATCGTGATGGACGATCGTGTGCACGACGACGCGCAAGGCGCCGAGCGCGATGCGCCTCGGCCACGCGCAGGCGCGGAGGTCGAGGTCCCAGAGTCCTTCGCGCAGGAAGCGCAGCACTCGCGGCATCGCGGCAGGATAGGCGTACGCTCCCGCACCCGATGCGAGCCCGCGACGCGATCTTTCTCCCGCTCCTCGTCCAAGTCCTCGTCTGCTCCTGCGCCTCGCCGGTCCCGTTCCGACTCGCCGGCCACGAGTTCGCAACCGAGCAGGTGCGCGGGATCGTCTACGCGACCAACGGCGGCGTGCCGCTCGCGCTGGACGTGTGGACCCCCGTCTGCCCCGGCCCGCACCCGACGGCGCTCGTGGTTCACGGCGGCGGCTGGCGGGTCGGCGAGCGCGACTTCGCGGATGCGCGCGTGCTCGCCCAGGCGCTCGCGCGTGAGGGCATCGCGGCGGTGAGCGTCTCGCATCGCAAGGCGCCGCGGCACGTCCACCCCGCGCAGATCGTCGACCTGCGGTGCGCGATCCGCTTCGTGAGGGAGCACGGCCACGAGTTCGGGCTCGACGTCGCGCACCTCGCGGCCATCGGCACGAGCTCCGGCGGCCAGCTCGCCGCCCTGCTCGCGACCCAGGACGAGCTCGCCGACCCCGACGCGAGCGATCCCTTGCTGCGCGCGCGAACCAAGCCGGACTGCGTCGTCGCGATCTGCGCGCCTTTCGATCTCCTGCCGCACGACGGCGAGATCGCGACCACCATGCAGATCAACCTGGTGCGCGCCTTCCTCGGGCTCGACGCCGAACCGGACGTCGACCGCAAGATCGCGCTGCTGCACGAACGCGGGCGCGACGCTTCGCCGATCACTTGGGTGTCCGCCGACGATCCGCCCTTCCTCGTGATCCACGGCGAATCGGACACCATCGTCCCCGTCGCTCAGGCCCGTCGCATGGTCGACGCGCTGCGGACCGCGGGCGTGCCGTGCCGCGCGATCGAGGTTCCGAACGGAGGCCACGGCCAGTTCCTCTTCGTGCGCAGCAGCGACTGGATCGACGATCCGCCGCCCTTCTGGTCGGAGCTGCGCGCGTTCCTCCGCGCGGAATTGCTCGAGGGGGCGGCGCGGCGCTGATCGACGCGGTCGAGTTCTCGGTCCGGACCGAGCCGGCGCGTGAGCAAGAGCGCGTGCACGTCGACTGAGCGAATCGCTGCGCTCGCGGCGTCTCGAACAGCGGGACCTGGTCCCTCCAGGATTCCCCGCGCAAGGCTCGGCACACGGGACGATCTCGGTACCCCGCACGCTGCACCGGAGAGCACGCGCCGACTTCGACGTGCCGAACACGTCCTTATCATCCGCCGCTCCCTCGGGCTCACACCTCAGGCTCACATCTCAGTCTCACACCTCGAGCTCACTCAGTGCGAGTCAAGCAGCGCATCACAGCCATCGTCCTCGCCGCGATCGCGGCTCTCGCGGCATCGGCGTCGTTCGTGTTGTCGGGCGACGATCAGGCGCCGCGCTTCGACGAACCCGTCGTGATGGAGGTCGAGGCGTCGCGCGCGCCGGCGGCGCCGAGCGTCGTGGAGATGGCGGGCGAGGGTGACGCGGCGACGGGTTGGGACGAGGACGACGGCGGCGTCACCGCCCCGCGCGAGGAACTCGCTCCGCCGTCCGCGCAAGACGTTCTCGACGCCCCGCCGATCAGGGTGCGCGTCGTCGACGCCGCGACCAAGGCGCCGGTCGCGCGCGCAGAGATCTTCTGGGCGGCGCTCGCCGACCCAAACGAACGGCAGCGCTTCGGCGACTTGCCGGGCTGGGGCCGTTTCGGCGGCGGCAGCCGGCACGTCGCCGTCGGTCTGATCGCGCGCGGGACCAAACGTGTCACCGACGATCTCGGCGAGACCATGCTGCCCGGCGCGCCGTGGCGCATCGCCGTCGCGGCGCGCGCGAAGGACCGCGTCGGTTTCGCGGAGTTGGATCGCGGTCGCGGCGAGGAACTCGTCGTGGCGCTCGTGTCCGACGAGCCGATCGCGGTGCTCGTCGTCGATCCCACCGGCGAGCCGCGCGCGAAGGCGCCGGTGATCGTGATGCAGAGCGGCGGCAACCGCGAGCGCGGCGGCAACGGTGTGCTGTGGTCGGGCGAGACCGACGACGAAGGCCTCGCGCGCGTGCCGTACTTCCGACTGCACGTGCGCGAGGGACTCGGCACGGAGTTCCTCGCCTTCCTCGCGGTGCCGCTCGATCGACCCGAGTTCGCGGCCTTCGTCGCCGAGCCGCTGCCGAAGGACCCGATCCGCCTCACGATGCCGGCGACCGGCTGGGTCGAGTTGAGCGTCGTCGATCCCGACCAGCGACCGCTCGACTCCGCGTTGCGCGTGTGGGTGCGGCCCAAGCGCGGCGACGGCAAGCAACAAGTCGCGATCCTGCCGAAGGGCTTCGAGGCCGGCGGGTGGTTCGACGCCGCGATGGCGACCAAGCCGCGCGGCGCGACGAGCGTGCGCCTCGGTCCGATCGGGCTCGGCCTCGAGTTGCGCGCGGGCATGCGCTTCACCGACCGCGGACGCGGAGGCGAGCGCATCGAGGGACCCTGGTTCGCGGGTCCGCGGGCGCACGACCAGGTCGTGACGACGACGCTCGTCACGCCCGACTGGCTCGCGATCGTGCGCGGTCGCGTGATCGATCCGAGCGGCGCGCCGCACGCAGCAGGGCGCCTGCCCTGTCAGGTGCGCGACACGCGGCGGCCGTGGTTCGACGGCGGACTCGAACTCGACGCCGACGGTCGCTTCGAACTCGGCGTGCGCGTCGACCAAGCGGTGACGCCCGAGGCGAGCCTCGAGATCGTCGAACGCCACGCCGACGGCACCTGCGCCGCGGGTCTCGCGCCGCTGCCGGGCTTCGCCGCGAACGCCCGACTCGCGATCGGCGAGGTCCGTCTCGCCGAGGTGCAGCCGCTGGCCCGCGGTCGCGTGATCGACGAACGCGGCGAACCGGTGCGCCGCGCGAGGGTGCAGGTGCAGGTCAGCTTCGACGGCCAGCGCTTCCTCGACGGGGGTCTCGCGCGCAACGGCGTCGCGGAAGACGGCTCGTTCCTCCTCTTCGGCGTGCCTCCGTCCGGTGCCTTGCGCATCGCGGCGAGCGCCGAGGATCACCTCCCCGAGTTCCTGCCGCTGGTCGCCGCGGGGACCAGGCTCGAGGTCACGCTCCAGCGCGCCGTCGACATGCGCTTCGTCGTGCAGGTCCCGGCCGGCATGCCGCAACAGGCGCTGAGCGCGGAGCTGCGCG
>JACRLW010000037.1:0-59570 GCA_016235155.1 Planctomycetota bacterium | reverse complement strand
CAGGACGGCCAGAAGCGCGGTTTCGAATTGCGGGTGCGCGGGGACAACGCGGGCTTCGTCGCCGAAGACCTGCCGCGCGGCAGCTACGACCTCGCGATCCTGCTGCGCAACTTCGCCGGCGATCTGCGCACGGTTCGCGCGATCAACGTGCATCCCGATCTGGATCGCGCGCAGCGCACGGTGACCGTCGACCTTCGCGACGCCTTGCACGCCTACGCGATCGAAGTCGTCGGCGCGGGCTCGGTCGTCGATGAAGCGGTGCGCGGCGTGCTCGTCACGCGCGCCGCCGGCGCCGACGGCAACCTCGGCTGGCAGGCGTTCCCGGTGAACAAGGGTCGCGCGGCTTTCGTCGCGCCGCAGGGGATGCTCGAGGCGTGGTTCATTCCCGAAGGCCGCGGCGAAGTGCGCGCGACCTTGCGGCCGGGCACGACGCGGATGGTCACGAGCACGATCCATCCCGTCGAACTCGAACTGCCCGGTCTCCGCTCTCTGGTCGGCGAACGCACGGTGCGGGTGAGCCTCGTGCTGCTCGCCGACACCGGGCTGCCGCCGGGGATCGCCGGCATCGACCAGAACAGCGGCGGCAACTTCCGGCTCGAGCGCGCGGCGATGGCCAAGAGCGGCGGCGCGTGGCTCGGCGGCGACGATCGCGTGCGCATCCCGGTGACGCGCAACGGCCGGTATCAGGTCGTCGTGCGCCTGCATGCGCGCAACGGGCGCGGCGGTCAGGAGTCGCGCGCGATCGGCGAGATCGACGTCGTGGTCGACGGCATCCGTCCGACGAGCCTCAGCATCCCGATCGACACGATCGAGCTGCAGAAGGCGCTCGATCGGATGCGCGGTCGCTGATCCGGTCGGCACGCGCGACGATCGGAGCCCGGGCGGATTGGTTCTGGTCCGCGCGCCGCCGCCTGCGAACAATCCCGCCCCGTGGCCGACACCCAACCGGACTTCGTCCCTCTCGTTCGCGCCGAAGAAGACCAGCCGGAGCTGACGCTGCGCGCACTCCTGCTCGGTGCGTTTCTCGGCATCGTCTTCGGCGCCGCGTCGACGTATCTCGCGCTGCGCGTCGGCCTCACGGTCTCGGCGTCGGTGCCGATCGCGGTGATCGCGATCGCGATCCTGCGCCCGCGCAAGGGCAAGCGCGCGATCCTCGAGCACAACATCACGCAGACGACGGGCTCCGCCGGCGAGTCGGTCGCGGCGGCGGTGGTGTTCACGGTGCCGGCGCTGATCCTGCTCGGCTTCCCGCTCGAGGTCGGTCTCACGACGCTGATCGCCGCGACCGGCGGCGTGCTCGGCGTGTTGATGATGGTGCCGCTGCGTCGCTACCTGATCGTGAAGGAGCACGGCAACGTCGGCATGGGGATCGGCGTGCTGTTCCAGGGCTTCAAGGCCGTGCTCGGCGGCGTGAAGGGCACCGTCGCGGTGACGCTCGACAAAGTGGTCGGCACGGCGGTCTCGGGGAAAGCGGCGTACTTCGGCAAGACGGAGCTCGCCTGCGACTTCGACCCGGCGCTGCTCGGCGTGGGCTACATCATCGGCTACCGCACCTCGCTGATCATGGTCGCGGGGTCGCTGCTGGCGACGCTGATCCTGATCCCGATGGTGTTCACCTTCGGACAGGCGATCCCCGGCAACTTCGGTCTCGCCACGAAGCCGATCGCCGAGATGTCGTCGTTCGAGATCTGGAAGAACTACGTCCGCCACATCGGCGCCGGCGCGGTCGCCATGGGCGGCATCTTCGCCTTGGTCCGTGCGCTGCCCTCGATCGTGTCGGCCCTGACACAGTCGGCGAAGGGTCTCTTCGGCGGAGGCCCCGGCCGCGGCGCCGATCGAACCGACCGCGACACCCCGTTCCCGATCCTGCTCCTCGGAGCGCTGGGCCTCGTCACGATGGTCGCGCTGGTGCCCGTGTTCCAGGTCGACTGGACCGGCGCCGTGATGATCCTCGTCTTCGGGTTCCTCTTCGCGGTGGTCAGCTCGCGCGTCACGGGTGAGGTCGGCTCCACGAGCAATCCGCTGTCGGGCATGACGATCGCGGTGCTCATGGGCACCTGCGGGATCTTCGTCGCGAACGGGATGGTCGGCGCGCAGTACTCCGTCCTCGCCTTGATGATCGGCGCGATCGTCTGCATCGCGATCAGCAACGCGGGCACCTGCTCGCAGGACCTCAAGACCGGCTACCTCGTGGGCTCGACCCCCGTCCGGCAGCAGGGGGCGCTCGTCGTCGGAGTTCTCGCGTCGGTCCTCGCCGTCGGCTGGACCGCGTATCTGCTCAACGACGCGCAGAGCACGGAGACGAAGGTGGCGACGCCGTTCGCCGTCGCGCCGGCATTGCTCGAAGGCAAGGGCGACCTCGTCAGCAAGTTCGAGAAGCAGGCGCGCGTCGACGATCCGAGCCGGGCCGAGGCGCGCAGTTATCTGTTCGTGAAGTTGGACATGAAGGACCTGCCGGCGGACGCCGGACTCGCGCCGGGCAACTACCTGGTCGATCCGGACACGAAGCAGGCGGTCTATGCGCGGCAGGACGGCATCGGCAGCGGCCGCCTGCAAGCGCCGCAGGCGACGCTGATGGCGACGGTGATCGACGGCATCCTCACGCAACGCCTGCCCTGGGACCTGATCCTGATCGGCGTGGCGATCTCACTGTTCATCGAGCTGCTCGGCTTCCGTGCCCTGACCTTCGCTGTCGGCGTCTACCTGCCGCTCGCGAGCACGATGCCGGTCTTCCTCGGCGGCCTCGTCCGCAAGTTCTCGGACAAGGCCTACCGCCGCGTGCCCGACGCCGACGACGAGCCGCAAGGCACGTTGTTCTCCTCGGGTTTGATCGCCGGCGCCTCGATCCTCGGCATCCTCGCCGCGATGCAGTCGTTCATCCCCGGCTTCGATCAGGGGCTCGGCCTGCACCCCGACCTCGCGATCGCGCGCGACTGGATCTGCGGCGCGGCCGGCGTCGAAGTCGCGGGTCTCGGCGACCTCTTCGGCTTCGGCCTGCTCGCCGTGCTCTGCTTCTTGATGTTCACCGCCGCGCGCGGGAAGGCGCACGCGACGACGCCGGCGGCGTGAGGAGCGAGCAGTCAGCGTTTGCTTGCGATCCCGGCGAGTGCGCGCGCTGCGGCGCCGCGCGCGCTCGGATGTCGAGAGCGGTCCTCGAGCAGCGCCGTCAACGGGGTGACCGAGCCTGAGTCGCCGATCGTCGTGATCGCGTCGGCGAGCGCGTCGTACACCTCGCGGCCGAACACCTCGTCAGTGCCGATGCGGCGGACCATGACGAGCGCGGAAGCTCCGTCGCCGACGAGGCCGAGCGCGTCCGCGGCGTCACGCATGCGGCCGGTCTCGCGCGTCGGACCGTCGATCAAGGCCTGGATCGACGGCTTGGCGTCGGTGTCGCCGAGCAGAGCGAGCGCGACAGCGAGCGGACCGCAGATCGGTTCACGTCCCCAGTGCTCCTCGAAGAGAGTCGAGAGATCGGCGCGTGCGTCGCGGGCGCCGGCGAGTCCGAGCGCGATCGCGGCGGCGCCGCGCGCCTCGCCGCGACGGACGGAGAGCAGCGCCTTCAACGCTTCGACTTCGCGCGGTTCGATCGGGCTACCGCTCAGGCTCCGACAGTCGCGGAGCAGCATGCCCAGCGCCAGCGCGCTCCGAGCACGGGACTCGGCGTCCGCGTCGCGTGCGAGCGCTTCGAGCAGCGCACGCCGCGCGGTCGCTTCGACTCCGCGAGGCCGAACTGTCGTGCCGGCGTCGCGCGCGAGCAGATCGAGCGCGCGAGCCGCGTTGTCCCGAACCCAAGGACTGCGCGCCTGGAGTCGCCCGCGGACGATCGTGCGCAGTTCGATCCCCGCCGGGTCGCGCCCGACGCGAGCGAGCGCGAGCAGGAGGTCCGCGACGAGTTCGTCGTGCGCGCACGTCTCCAGAGTCTGGAACAGCGCGGGCACGATCTCGCCGGTCACTTGGGACTCCGTCACCGGTCGAATGCCCCGCGCGAGACGCTGTTCGACCGTGCTGACGAGATAGCGGCCCTTCTCGCGCGACCAGGACTCTCTCCAGGTTTCGGCGTGCGACGCGAGCACCGGTCCGCGCGGACCAGGCAATACGGGTCGTGGACCGACCGGTTGCTTGGGGGGGAGCGACCCGGGGGTGATGCCGTACACCCCACCATGCGGAACCACTGCTGCCTCGAGCTCGCCCCGCAGCGCGAACGCGGCGAGGACGAGCGCGAGGGGCGCTGACGCGTGGACCTTCATCACAGGATGTCCAGGATCCCGTACTGCCGATCGGTGAGCGTCTCGACCGCCGCGCGGTAGTTGGTGTCGCACGCGAAGGCGCTGTTCCAGGGCAGCGGGTGCTGGTCGGCGATGCCGCCGAGCGCGACGGCCGCGAAGGCGCGGCTGAGGTCGGTCAGGCGCGAGTCGTGGAGGAGCTTCACCAGCGGCGGGATCGACTGACTGTCGCCGATGTAGCCGAGCGCGGAAGCGATCGCGGACATCTTCGCGAGGTCGGGTTCGCCGTCTTGGGTGAGCAGGCCGATCAACTGTTCGGCCGCGCGCTTGTCGCCGAGCTTGCCGAGCGCGATCGCGGCCTGGCGCAGGCGCTCGGGGCGTCGCGTCGAGGTCGCGACCAGCTCCTCGATCATCGGCATCGCCGCATGGTCGCCCGCGAGCGCGAGTGCGATGCAGAGGTAGCCGGCGAGCTCGTCCTTGTTCTTGTGCTCCTCGAGCAGCGCACGCAGGCGATCGGCGACGTCGGTGCAGCCGGCGAGGCCGAGCGCGATCGCGACCGCGCCAACGGTCGACGGGGTCTTCACCCCGAGCTGCGCGACGAGTTGATCGCGCAGCAGACCGTCGACCGGCGCGTCGCGGCCGGCGCGTTGACGTTCGCGGAAAGCGAGCACGCCGAGCGCGATCGCGGCCCACGGCCGTTCGAGCGCCTTCTGTCCGGTGCGGAGCACCTCGAGCAACGCGGTGCGCGCGTCGTTCCCGCCGATCTGGCCCAGCGCGATCAGCGCGAAGTAGCGCGCCTGGTCGTCGCTGCCGCGCGCGGCATGGTCGATCAGGGCGCGCGTCACGCGTGCATCGAGCGAGTCGCGGGCAACGGCTGGGCGCGTGGTGCGACCGAGCGCGACGACCGCCGACTGCACGAGCCACGCCTGCGCGCGCTTCACGCCGCCACGACCGTCGATCAACGCGAGCCAGCCGTCGCGGGCGCGATCGAGGCGTGCGCGCAGCTCCGCACCCGCACCGCCTTCGACGCTCCACCACAGCTTGCTGATCGCCGGCGCGACGTGCGCCTGCATGAGCTGCTCGCCCGGACCGAGGTCCTTGCCGGCGTAGCCTTCGAGCGCGTCGAGTGCCGCGACGAACAGCGCGCGCCCGGCGTCGGTCGACGCATCGGGATCGAGCAGGCTCAGCGCGTGGATCGATGCGACGCGAAGGTCACGTGACGAGATCTCGCCCGACGCCAGCGCCGGCGCGACGGTCTCGAACACGCGGCGCTTGAGCGCATGATCCGCGCTCGACGACGCGAGCAATCCCAGCGCGTAGGTCGCGAACGCACGCGTGCGACCGTCGACCTCGTCGCGCCGGCAGAGCTTGCGACCCGCGGCGCTGTCGGTCGCGAGATCGACGAGCGTCGACGCCGCCTCGGTCATCTGCGAGATGCCCATCGCGATCGCCGCCGTCTCGCGGATCTCCTGCTCGTTCGAGACGAGCCGCTTGCGCAGCACCGCGAGGACGTCGACCTGCTCCGTGTTCCGGCCCGCCTTCGCGAGCGCGACCATGCAGGACGACACGATGTCGCGCTGATCCGTCGACTCGATCGCGCGGAACAGTTCCGGCACGATCACTCCGGTGATCTGACTCTCGGACGGCTTCAGCGAATCGCGGCCGACGTCGTGCTGGCCCGCGCCGAGGAAGAACTCGAAGGAATCGCTCGCGACTCCGCCGTCGTGCACCGCGTCCTTCAGCGCGAGGAACGGCTCCTTGTTGAACTCCCACCAGAACTCCCAGCGACCGAGATCGTCGCCGTCGACGCCCGGGCCGGTGAGGGGGCCGATGGTCGGGGTCGGCAGCGGGCCGGGGGGATTGCCGGTCGGCGGGCCGCCGGGCCTGGTGGGATCGGGAAGCCTGGGCTGACCCGTGTCAGGTCCCTTCGGCGTGTTCGGCTTCGGCGGTCCGGTCGTCGGCCGCCGGCCATCGCGTCCGCCGGGCGGGACGACGTCGCCCGGCCCGCGATAAGTACCGCCGTGGGCGTGCAGTTCGTGCACCACCACGGCACCGCTCAGTGCGGCGACGCCGCAGAGCAACAGAGTCTTCATGAAGTCTCCTGGTCGTGTGAGGGTCACGCGCAGGAGAGGCGCCGTCGGATGGCGCTGCCGTTGGCAAGCCGCGGGCCGCGCCGCAAAGGAAGCGATTCGCGTGCGAAGACGACGACGCGTGTTACGCGAGCGGAGCGAAAGGCCGTCGCGAGCCGGCGTCGCGAACGCGCTCGTCGCGGTGCGCCGTTCACCCGCCGCGCAGGCGATAGACGGTGAACTCGGGGGTCAGCGCGGCGAGCGAACGCTCGGTGAAGGCGGCGCGCCAGTCGTCCCGGGTCGTGCCTTCGCGGACGAAGCGCAGCCAGGCCTTGCGGGAGAACAGCGAGCGGAACGAGCCGACGGCCTCGGGGCGGAAGCCGGCGGACTCGCAGGCCGCAGCGAAGCGCGCGGCGCGATCCTCGAGCACGAAGACGTAGCCGTCGAAGCCGGCGAGCTTCGTGCGCAGGTCGCAGCCTTCGGGAAGCGCGAGCACGCTCTTCCTGGTGCGCATCGAGAGCATGCCGGGCTGCGAGATCTGGAAGGTGGCGACGTCGCGCGACGCGAGATCGGCGGGCAGGTCGTCGGGTAGGCGGTTGATGCCGATCGCGGGGTACACGCCGCCGAGCAGGAGCGTGAGGGTCGCGGCGCAGCCCAGTGCGACGCGACGCGGCGAAGCGCTGCGCCATGCGGCGCGCAGCGTCCAGGCAAGGACCACGAGCGCGGCGACGGGTGCGACGACCGCGAGTCCGAACCAGAGCGTGAACGCGCTGCCGGCGAGCACCGGCACGGCGAGCAGTGCCGTCGCAATCGTGAGATGGGTGCGCCGTGCGCGAGCGCTCGCGTCGTCGAACAGACGCGCGGCGAGCGTCGCCATCGGCACGACCATCGGGATGAGGTAGCGCTCGAAGGCGGCGAAGAAGAGGAACGGCGCCGCGCTGAGCAGCACCCAGAGGACGAGCCGGCGATGTTCGCGGCGCTCGTCGCCGGCGAGTCGTCGCGCGCCGGCGACGACCGCGGCGACGACGGCGATCGACCACGGCGCGATCAAGGCGAGCCCGCCGCCGATCACCGGCCCGATCGCTTCGATGCGGAACCAGGTGAACTGGCGCGCCTCGGACTGCTCGGCGATCACGTCGCCGAGCTGCGGCCATTGCAGCCACATCGCGATCGGCCACGGCGATGCGAGCGCGAGGAAGACGAGAGCGGCGATCGCGAGCTGCGCACCGCGAACGGGTCTTCGTGCTTCGCGCCGCGCGAACATCCCCGCGAGCGCGGCCGTGCCGGCGAACAGGATCGCCACCGGACCCTTCGTCAACGCGGCGGCCGCGAGAGCCGTCGCCGCGAATACGAGCGTCGTCGTGCGACCGTTCGCCCGCCAGCGCACGCCGAGCAGGACGGCGAGCGCGACGAAGCAGCCCATCGGCAGATCGAGCATCGCGCGGCGCGATTCGATCGCGACCCCGACCGACGACAGCACGATCAAGCCGGCGAGCGTGCCGTCGCGCCGCCACAGTTCGCGATGCAGGCGCGCGGCGATCAGCGCGAGGCCGACGCCGCAGAGCACCGACCAGATCCGCGCGGCGACCAGGTTCGTGCCGAGGAGTTCGTAGCTCGCGCAGATCAGCCAATAGAGCAGCGGCGGCTTCTGCAACCGCGGCTAGCCGTCGAGCCAGGGCGTCCACCAATCGCCCCGCGCGAGCATCTCCATCGGCGTGCGGAACGTGAGCCAATACTCGTCCTGCCCCGAGACGCCGCTCTCGGACCAGATGCCCGCACCGAGGCACGCGAGCCCCAGTAGCGCGAGCGCGCCGGCAGCCTTGGCGATCAGAGCCAGCGGAACCCGATCACGGGCCCCGAGGCCGGCGCCACGTGCACCGACCCGTCGCTGAGCCGTTCGAGTTGGGCCATACAGAGGGTCGGCATCTGCGCGCTGATCGTGAGCGCCAACGCCTGCGACGTCGCGAGCGAACCGGTGCCGACCTCGAGCCATTGGACGACGAGTTGGCCGCCGAGGAGCGTCGGAGTGCCGGGGAGGTGGAGCCGCACCGACGCCAGTCCGTCGACCGCGGGAATACCCGAGGCGACGACCGGCGCGGCGAGAGCCGTGCACGCGTCGACGTACCACTGGCAACCGGGTGCGCCGATCAACGTGAGGTTCACCGGCTGCGGCAGGAGCGAGACGCCGAAGAAGGCGAAGGCGGCGTTGCCTTCGCTCCCCAAGAGGTGGATCTGCGCGGTTCCGCCCGGCGTGAGCCCGGTGCTGATGACCGCAGCGGTGTTGCGAAGTTCGGCCACGCGTGGCCCACACGCGACGCCGATGTCGACGATGTTCCCGCGCAGCTCCTCGCAGACTTCGTCCATCGGGAAGTACGCACGCGGGGTCGTCGACAGGCCGTCGATCTCGATGCCCAGCGGTCCGCCGGAGTACAGGAACGGCGTCGTGAAGGTGATCTCGAAGACGTGCGGCGCGACCCATCCCTGGTAGCCGGTGATGGGCGGCATCGGCAGCATCGAAGTAAGCCCTCGAAAGACCTCGATGGGTTGCGGCAGGTTCGTGGCGAAGTCGGCCGCCGGCGCATCCGGATCGCTCGCACAAGCGCCGATTCTCAGCGCAACCGCGGCGTCACTTGCCGGCAGCGCTGCGAGCCAGGACGCGTCCCGTCGGAACGCCATTCCAACGATGGTCCTGCCGACGAGCGGCTGGAGGTGACGCGCGGCGATGAGCACCTGCTTTGCGCCCGAGTCACCGCAACCCGGCAGCCATGTCGATCCGTTGCCGTCGACGTTCGCTGCTTCCACCGGGATGGCGTGCAACTGCTGCGCGATCGGTCCGAGGGAGCCGATCGAGGACAAGGTCAAGACGGCGAGAACGAGCTTCATCGCGATGTACCTCCGACGACGTCGACGCCGACGCTGGACGGAAACGGGACCTTCAAATCCGAGATGATGATCCGGCCGCCGCCGGGAACGGTCGGCGGAAGCGTGTACTCGGCGCGACGGTTGACGACCGGCACGCGCACGGCGCCGACCGAAGGCACGACGAGCAGGAGTTCCTTGACGTCGCTGTCGACGCGAACGTGGATCGTCCCGCCTTCCTGCACGGTCGAGTCAGTTTGGATACGCGAGCCGGATTGCATCGCCGGAAGCCTTCACCGACCGCGGGTGCGACGGGCGATCTCCAACAACTCAGGATCCGACGTCCGAAGCGCGTCGATCGCAGTGCGGAGCGCTTGCGCGAGCGCGCGGGACTCGGAATCGGGGAGATTCGGGTCGTCCACCGCATGCCCGAGTCTGCGCAGACCCGACCGCAGCAACGATGCGTGCGAAGGGAAGCCGGCGACGATCGCGAGGAAGTCCAAGTGCCTGGCGCGGAGCTCGTCGATCGGCCCTTCCTGCAGATCGATCGCCCACTGCACCTGCGCATCCAGAGCAGGCGATCGCTTCCAGCCGAGGACAGCGCCGGTGGTCACGCTCCCCACCGCCGCGCCCCCGAGCGCAGCGGCAGCGAGACCAAGAACCAAGGTTCGCCGAGAGAACGTCCGAGCCTCCGGCTCGGGCTGGACGAGGTAGACGGGCTTGAGCTCCACGAGCGGCCTCCGGGACGAGCGCCGGGAGGCTATCGGGGGCCGGGCGGAGCGACAAGCGGCCGGCCGCCCTGACTCGACGTGGACATCAAGACGAAGGTGACGCCGCCCGGCGCAGCGGCGCATTGCGCCACCTCCACGTCGAGGAAGCCCTCGTGCACGAGGCCGTGGCAACGCGCGCAGAGCGTGACCAAATTCGCGAGTGCCGTGAGACCGCCTCGACTGCGCCAGACGACGTGATGTGCGTGGAGTCCGCGCTTCGAGGCGCAGTTCCGACAGGAATGGGCGTCGCGGGCGAAGACCTTCGCGCGGAGCGAGGGCGGCGTCGCACCATCGCTCACGACCGCTTCCACCGTCGGCAACGGCCCGGACTTCGGCGGGCAGATCGGCGTCGCGCAGTTCGTCGCCGTCCTTCAGTTCGGCGCGGAGCTTCTCGCGGGTGTTCTCCCACATCTGCCAATGGACCGCGTCGAGGGCGACGCTCACCCGGAAGCGCGAATGGGGCAGCCCGTCCCCGCTCGGCGGCGGCTCGCCGAAGCGCACCCGCTTCACGAGCAGATCGAGTTCGTCCTGCGAGCTGGTCGACGCGCGCTCGAGCCACGCGGTCTCCGTCGCGGCGGTGGCGACCTCGCAGAGCCTCCGCACACGCGACCATGCGATCCGGCTGTCGCGGAACGCACCGTCGATCGCAGGAAGCTCGCGCAGCCGGAGTCCTGCCGTCAGCAGCTCGCGCGCGCAGCGGCGCGCCATTCCCATCGCGGCCGAGGCCGCAGCCAAGCCTGGCTGCCGGCGTCGTCGCTGACGCGACGACCAGAAGGCCTCGGCCGCTTTATCAGCCGGGGTCCTCCGCACGGTGAATCGTCGCGTGCCGCGACGATTCACCGGACTACGGACCCAGCGAGCGCACCGCATAGGCGATCACCGACGGCAGCCCGAACGCGGCGTGCAATCCACGTTCGTGCATGTCTGCGAGGTAGAACGCGACGGCGCGATGGCCGACGTCGGCTAGGCGGCACGCGCTGCGCAGCCGCTCGTCGACCTGCTCGGCGCCGAGTCCTTCGACCAATACGAGTTGCCGAACACCTTCCTGGTCCGCTCGCGGTTCCGTTGCCTTCATGCGCGCATCATTTCGAGCGCGCACCGCAATGCAAGACCCATGTCCACATTCGCAGCCTCCGGCCCGCCGCCAGGAAGTCGTCCATTCCCTGGTTCACAACCAGCGGAACCCGATCACGGGCCCCGAGGCCGGCGCCACGTGCACCGATCCGTCGCTGAGCCGTTCGAGTTGAGCCATGCCGAGCGCCGGCATCTGCGCGCTGATCGAGAGGCTCATCGCCTGGGAAGTGGCGACGAGTCCCGCGCCGACCTCGAGCCATTGGACGACGAGTTGGCCGCCGAGGAGCGTCGGAGTGCCGGGGAGATGGAGCCGCACCGACGCCAGTCCGTCGACCGCGGGAATACCCGAGGCGACGACCGGCGCGGCGAGAGCCGTGAACGCGTCGACGTACCACTGGCAACCGGGTGCGCCGATCAACGTGAGGTTCACCGGCTGCGGCAGGAGCGAGACGCCGAAGAAGGCGAAGGCGGCGTTGCCGGCGGTGCCCAGCAGATGCAGTTGCGCCGTCGCGCCGGGAACGAGGCCACCTCCGACGGCCAATGCCGTGCGGCCGTTTGCCGGCGCGCGGGGACCGCATGCCGTGCCGACGTCGCTCGCCGCTCCGCGGACCGGGTCGTCGACGCCGTCCATCGGAAAGAACGCGGCCGGGGTCGTGAGCGAGCCCTCGAGCTCGATCGCCAGCGGTCCACCGGAGTAGGTGAAGCTCGTCGTGAACGCGATCTCCACCGTGTGTGGGGCGGTCCAGCCGACGTATCCCGTGATCGGCGGCATCGCAGGCATCGACACGGCTCCGTCGAACGCCACGGTTCCCTGGGGCAGGTTGAGCGCGAAGTCCAAGTAGGGATCGTCCGCACCGCGGGTGCTCGGTCCGAGACGGACGCGCCAATGCGCGTCGCTCCGCGGCAGGCCCTCGAGCCAGGTCCCGTCGCGACGGAAACTCAGACCCACGAGCGTGCGACCGACGAGCGTTTGGAGGTGCGAGGCGTCGATGATGACCTGCGTGGCGCCCGAGTCGCCGCATCCCGGCAACCAGGTGAACGCGTTGCCGTCCGAAGCAGCGGCGGACGCGGGGACGGTGAGGAGTTGCTGAGCGACGGCGCCGAGCGACGAGAGGCTCAGGGCCATGGTGAGCGCGAGTGCGGCATTCATCGTCACGTTCCTCCGACGACTTCGACGTCGATCGTGGATGGGTCGGGAACCAACAAGTCCGAGATGAGGATGAGCGTTCCAGCCGGGACCGAGGGCGGCAGCGTGTACTCCGCGCGCCCCGAAGTGACCGGCACCGTCACGGGTCCGAGCCCGGGGACGATGACGTGGATCTCCTTCGCGCCGCTGTTGACGCGAACGTGGATCGTTCCGCCTTCCCGGACGCTGCTCTCGGAATGGATGCGCGGGCGATTCTGCATCGCTGATGCTTCAACGGTTGCGGAGGCGACGAGCGATCTCCGCGAGTTGCTCGTCCGGGTTGCGCAGGGCGGCGATCGCCGCGCAGATCCGTCGTGCGACTCCCTGCTGGTCGGCGATCCCGTCTGGCCTGGCCGCTTCGTTCACGAGCGCCATCAACCCCGGCATCAGCAGCTCGACGTCTTCGGGGTGCGTGCTGAACACCGCCAAGAAGTCCGCGTGCCGGGCGAGAAGCTGCTCTTGCGGTCCGTCCTGCAGGTCGATCGCCCATCTCACCTGCGCATCGACCGCTGGTGGCCCGCTCCACCCGAGGAGCGAGCCGGTGGTCACGCTCCCCACCGCCGCGCCCCCGAGCGCAGCGGCAGCGAGACCCATGACCAGGGTTCGCCGAGAAGACGTCCGAGCCTCAGGCTCGGGCTGGACGAGGTAGACGGGCTCGAGCTCCACGAGCGGCCTCCGAGACGAGCGCCGGGAGGCTATCGGGGGCCGGGCGGACCGACAAGCCGCACCCCTCAGCGCTGATAGATCTCGATGCCCGTCGGCCCGCCGCCGACGACCATCACGGTGCCGTCGGGCAGGTTCGCGGTGACCGGGAACAAGCGCGGCGCGGCCATCGAGCCGGTCGGCGCGAACGCGTTCGGGCTCTGCGTGAACAGGTCCGCCGTCGCGAGTGCGGTCGCCTCGAAGGTCGAGGTGGCGACGTTGATCGTCAGACGGAAGCCGCCCGCGACCAAAGCGCCGCCGTTCGGCAGCGCCGCGAGCGCCGCGCCCGCGCGACCTTCGCTCATCCCATTGACCGTCGCGAAGGTGCCGAAGCCGAGGAAGCTCGGCGTGTAGAGCTGAGCGTCGGTCCGCGTGCCGACGATGATGTCGGCGACGTTGCCGGTCGTGAGGAACACACTCAGATCGAGCGTGAGACCGCCGACGAGCAGCACCTTGCCGTTGCTCGTGCCGACCGCGCTGTGCATGAAGCGCGCGCCGGAGAAGAGCGACGGGAAGCCGAAGCTGTTCGACGACGGGTTGAAGCGATACGCCGTCGCCGACACCGTCGGCAGGTTCACGATCGGGATCAGCGTGAGGCCGCCCGCGATCAGCACCTGGCCATTGCTCAGCGTCGACGAACTGTGCAGCGCGCGCGCCTCGAGCATCCCCGGGCCGGCGGAGAACGTGTTCGTCACCGGATCGAAGACCTCGGTCGACGCGCGGATGCCCGCGAAGAGCGCCAGCGGATCGGTCAGCGAGATCGTCTCGAAGCCGCCGGTGACCAGCACCTTGCCGTTGCCCATCAGCGACGCGCCGTGACCCGCGCGCGGGATGCTCATCGCGAGCGTCGTCGTCGTCTGCGCGATCGGGTCGTAGACCGCCGCGGCGGACGTCGGCAGGCCGTCGACGCCGAGACCGCCGGTGAACAGCACGCGCCCGTCGGCGAGGCCCGTCGCCTGCGCGAGGAGTCCGACGCCGAACGTGATGCCCGCGTTCTCCCACTCCTCTATGCGCGACGCATAGCGCTGCGCGACCGGACCCGTGCCGCCGACGAAGAGGATCTCGCCGTCCGCCGCCGTCGCAATGCCGCCGCCGAGGATCGGGAGCGTCGGCTGATTGAGCGGCGCCTTGAAGGTGCCCGCGACCTGCGGCGTGAGGCGCGCGAGGTTCGAGACGACATAGGTGCCGTTGCCGCTGATCCCCTGGAAGGAGACGACCAGCGCTTCGAGCGACGGATCGTTCGGGATCTGCAGGCTCGCGGTCGCGGTTCCCGAGGCGTTCAAGGTGCCGAGGAAGCCCGGGATCGACACGCACACGCCGGCGAGGTCGTCGGTGATGTCGAGCGTGATGCCGAGCGCGGGGAACGGCGTGGGCGCTTCGACGCCCGAGAAGAGCAGGAGATACGGCGTGTTCGCGGTGCCCCGCAGCGTGAAGCTCGCCGGGCCGGGGATTGCGCCGCCGGACTTGTCGAGCGTCAGTGTCTGGGCGGCGAGCGGCGTCGTCAGTGCGAGCGCCAGCGAGGAGATGACGAGTGGGAACTTCATGTCGTCGAGGAGGGAACGCGGGCCGGGCAGGCGTGAGGCGGCCGACTGTGGGCGGGATGCCCGGATGTCTGTCGCGCGCCGCGGGCATTCTGCCGGGGCGGAGCTCGGCGTGCTGCATGGTGTGTTCGCGCGCGCGGGGCGTGGTCCGCGATCGGGACCGGGGGGGTGACGGGCCCTGCGGCGTCCCGCAGGCCGCGATTCCGTCGGCCGCAAGCGCGCCCGTCCGCCGCCCGCTCGTGTTGACCGGAGGACGGCCGTCTGCTTTGTTCGTCTGCCCCCTGCCCGTGATCGCCGTGCCATGGCCGCCCTCCGCCTCCCGATCGAGTCGCTCCTCGCCACCGGCCGCGTGCAACGCGCGAACGCGCTCGCGCGGCGTGCGCCCGCGGCCTGGGGCTACGCGGAGGTCGCGGGACGCTTCGTCGAGGTCACGGGCGACGCGCGCCTGACGATCGCCGCGGGCCTGGTCCTCGACGCCCAGCGCCACGCCGAGACGGTCGCCTGGGTCGCGCCGCCGGACTCGATCGTCTTCCCGCCGGACCTGGCGGCTTGCGGCATCGATCTCGACGCGTTGCTGTTCGTGCGCCCCGCCGGCGAGGAGATGGCGCTGCACGCGCTCGACGAACTGCTGCGCTCGGGGGCGTTCGGGCTCGTCGTGGCGGATGGATTGTCGGCGAAGGCACTGGGGATGGCCGCGCAGGTGCGTCTCGCCGGGGCGGCGCAGCAGCACGACGCGGCGTTCGTCGTCTTGCGTGCGTGCGGGGATGGAGTGTCGGGCGATCGCGGCTCGCTGGCGTCGCTGCGATTGGTGAGTTTCCGCAGACGTGTCGAGGCGGGTCGTTTCGAGATCGGCTTCGAAGCGACGAAGGACAAGCGCCGCGGGCGGAGCTGGACGATGGTGATCGGGTGCGAGGGGGTGGCGGGGTTGGGGTGAGTGGGCTCGAAGTCCGGAGAATCCTCGCGGGACGCGAGGATTCGGAGGACGAAGGGCCCCAGCGAAGAGAGCGGTCGAGGCCTTCTTGGTCGGCGCGCCAGCGCCGACGCCGGCAACCCGGATGGGTTGCGGCCTCGGCCGCGATGGGGGCGTTGAGTTCTCCGACCTACGCGCCCAGAGGCACTCGATCGGGTAACTTCCGCGTGTGGCTCGGCATGTGACAAGACGCTTCTCAAGGTCTTCCGCGGCGGGAGCGACGCCAACATCGGCTTCGAAGACCTGCGCGGACTTCTCCTGCATCTCGGGTTCGAAGAGAGGGTGCGCGGCAGCCACCACATCTTCTTCAAGTCAGGAATCGAGGAGCTGATCAACGTGCAGCGGTCTGGAAGCGAGGCCAAGCCATATCAAGTGAGGCAGGTCCGGGCCGTCATCGCACGACACGGCCTGGGAGGCGAGCAATGACGTACAAGTACGAGATCATCATCTACTAGAGCGACGACGACCGGGCCTTCATCGTTCGGCCGGCTGGTCAATCGCCTATGAGCGCGACGCACATGCAAACGAAAAGCCTGAAGCTGGTTCTACAGACTATCGAGGAAGCCCGCGCTGAGGTCGAGGCGATGAGCCCGGCGGACAGGGCACACCTGTCCGCCGACTGGCTCGCACGGCTTGGCGCCTTGACCTCGGCAGATCCGTGGACGCTTGGCTTTTCGTTGGTGCATCGAGACAGCGAAACCGTCGTCGGATCGACTGGTTTCAAAGGACCTCCGACAGCGGACGGCGTGGTCGAGATTCCTTATGGGATCAATCCCGATCACCAGGGAAATGGATACGCGACAGAAGCCGCGCAGGCGCTGACCAACTACGCCTTCAGCAGCGACAAGGTTTGCGCGGTCCGGGCACACACGCGGCCGGAGCCGAACGCCTCGACCCGGGTCTTGGTCAAGTGCGGTTTCCGACGGATCGGCGAGGTGATCGATCCGGAAGACGGATTGGTCTGGCGATGGGAGAAACACCGAAAAGAGGCGGCCGAACAAGTCGCTGCAGCAGACGGCGGGGCATAACGGTTTCCCAGGACTTCAATAGCTCTCCAGCCCCGCCGCTGCTGATGCCAAGCGTTGGCTTGGTCAGCGCCGCGGCAAGTCGTGCGGCCGTCGCCAAGCAAAGAAGCAAAGACACATCTGGTCGGCACGGCGATGTGGATGCGGCAGTGCCGGGGAGCGGGAAGGGCAGCGTGGTGCCGACCGAGGGGGTGGTCGCGACGAACGTCGTCACCTGCGGTAGCGCCAGAAGCTCGAGGGGCGTCGGCAAGCGATCGGGATGCTGCGCGGTCATGGTCGTCGCGGTGGCACCTCCGCCGCTGTGGTCAGCGACGCTTCAGGATCTCTGCCGCGTGTTCTGCTCCGAATCGGTCGCTCAGCGCCTTGGTCTTCCACGCCAGGATGGCGTCCAGTTCGCTGCGCACCCGGGTGCGGGCTTCGGCATCGTCGGGCTTGCGGCGCAGTTCCGTCAGCGCACTGGCGCGCCGGCTCTGCTCCTCGAGCAGCACCGCCGTCAGCGTTTCTTCGCCGGCCGCGGATAGTCCGAGTCTCTGCGCCAGGGCGGTCGCGCGAAGGCGAACGCGCGCCTCGTCGCCGAGTGGCGCGCTGCGGGCGCTCGGATCCACGGGGACCTCGGTTCTCTCGATGGCGGCGGCGGCAGGTTCCTTGGTCCGGGGGATCGTGGCGACTTCGGCGACCAGGTTCTGCGGCGCCTGCTGCGACTCCGCTTCGGCTTCCTCCGCAGCCGGCGGGGTGACCGGGGCACCCTGCCACGGGCCTGTGCTCAGTGCCGTCACGAGCGCCGCGGCGCCCACCGCGCCGGCCAGGATCGCGAGGATTCGAGCTCGTGAGTGCATGCTGGGTCTCATGAGGGCGGTGGGAGAAGACGTGCGCTCCTCCCACCGCGTGGAGCGGCAGCCGCTGACCTCAGTTGGTCGAGACGTGCAGTGCACCGCCGTCGACGGCGACACTCTTCTTGTCGCGAGGCACGTTCACCTTGACGACGCTGGAGGAACTGCCCTCCAGGTCGGTAGCGGTGAAGTGGATGTAGTAGACACGTCCATTGCCATTGCCGGCCCGCTCGGCGCGGATCAGCACGGTGCCGTCCGGGTTGATGATCGCGTCGACCGGCGTGTCGCCGTCGCCCAGACCGTTGGTCGCCTCGTCCTGCCAGACCCCGGTGATGGTGATCCTCGCGTTGTTGTTGGGATCCGTGACGCCGAGGATGCTGATCGCGACCATGCCGTGGTTCGGCGGCCAGAGCTGCGCCTGCGACGGGCGTGCGGCGGAGGCGAGCGGCGGGTCATTGACGTTCTGCACGTTCACCACGACGGTGTCGATGTCGTAGCCGCCGTAGCCGTCGTCCACCGTCAACACGAAGGTGAGCTCCGCGCCACCGGCGCTGACGAAGGGCGCCGTGAAGGTCGGGTTGGCGGTAGCTGCGCCCGAGAGCGTCACGGTGGGGCTGCCACCCACTTGCACCCAGGCGTAGCTCAGCGTGTCGCTGTCCGGGTCGCTGCTGCCGGCGCCGGTGAGCGTCACCGCGGCGTTCTCGTCGAAGGTCTGCTCCACGCCTGCATCCGCGACGGGCCAGTTGTTGATGTTCGTCACCTCGATCGTGACGAGGTCTTCGACGTCACTCAAGAAGTAGCCGGGAGCCGGTGCGTCCGGAGTGTAGGTGTCGTCGACGGTGAGCTTGAACACGAGCGTGGCCACGACACCCGGAGCCCCGCTGCCGTTGATGACCGGCGCCGTGAAGGTCGGGTTGTCCGTGCTGGCACCCGAGAGCGTGACGGTTGGACCACTCACTTGCATCCACGAGCGGCTGAATCGATCGCCGTCGATGTCGAAGCTGGCCGTGCCATCGAGGGTCACCGGCGCCGCTTCGGCGACGGATTGGTCGACGCCGGCCTCGGCGACGGGCGGGTGGTTGATGTTGACGATGCTCACGCTGACCGTGGCATCCGAGGATTGGCATCCATCGGTGACGGTCAACTGGAAGGTGAGCGTCTCACCACCGACCGCCACGATCGGTGCGTCGAAGGTCGGGCTGAGGGTGTCGGCGCCGTTCAGCGACACGAGCGTGCCGCCGGGAAGCTGCGTCCAGGCGTAGGTGAGCGCGCCGACTTCGGGATCACTACCGTTGCCTTGGAGCACGACACCTTGCTGGGCTTCGTTCACGCTGAAGTTGCCGCCGGCGTCGACGCTCGGCGCCCGGTTCACCGTGAGCACCGCGGCATCGCTGTCCGAGTAGCCGCAGTTGGGCTCGGTCACACGGCAGAAGTAGGTGCCCTCGTCGTCGAGGCTGGTCACCGGGAAGCTCAGCGTGGCCGCCCTTGGCGCGCCGGCGATCGGCGAGCCGTCCTTCATCCACTCGTACTGGAGCTCGCCCTGCATGTGCGCGCGCGCGGCCACCGTGAAGCTCGCGGTCGCGCCGAGGCAGAGGGTCTGCGAGAGCGGCTGCGTGTCGATGTCCGGGCCCGCGGGATGGACCACGATCGTGGCGGCCGTGGTCGTCGTGTTGCCGCAGGCGTTGGTCACCGTGCAGGTGTACGAGCCGGCGTGGTTGAAGGTGATGCTGGTCAGGGCGAGCGACGAGGCCGTGGCGCCAGCAATGTCGGTCTCGTTGAAGCGCCACTGGTAGCTCAGCGGCGCGGTCCCCGTGGCGGTCGCGCTCAAGGTCCGCTCGTCGCCGACGCAGACCTCGAGGCTCTCGGGCGAGGCGGTGATCGATGGCGCTCGCTTCACCGTGAGCAGAGCGGCATCGCTGTCCGAGTGGCCGCAGTTGGGCTCGGTCACGCGGCAGACGTAGTTGCCGCCATCGTCAGGGCTGCTCACCGTGAAGCTCAGCGTGGCCGTCGCGGGCGCGCCGACGATCGGCAAGCTGTCCTTGAACCACTGGTACTCGAGCACGCTGCCCTGCATGTGCCCTGCCGCGACAACCGTGAAGCTCACGAGTTCATCGAGGCAGATAGCCTGATCGAGCGGGGACGTGGTGATGTCCGGTCCCGCGGGATGGACCGTGATCGTCGCGGCCGCGGTCGTCGCGCTGCCGCAGGCGTTGGTCACCGTGCAGGTGTACGAGCCGGCTTGGTTGACGCCGATGTTGGTCAAGGCGAGCGACGAGGCCGTGGCGTTAGGAATGTTGGTCCCGTTGAAGCGCCACTGGTAACTCAGCGGCGCGGTCCCCGTGGCGGCTGCGTTCAAGGTTCCGCTGCCGCCGACGCAGACCTGGAGGCTCGCGGGCGAGGCGGTGATCGACGGTGCGGTGCAGGCCGAGCAGGACTGGACGTCCCAGATCGCCCAACTCTGATGGGTCGTCGTGTAGGCCTTCCCGTCCACCACGGCGATGCGACCGTTGCTGCCGCCGGTCCAGTTGCCGGGAATGCCTGGAGGACTCCCGGCCCAAAGTTCGATCGGGTTCGTGGGGATCGAGATGTCGTAGACCGTCATCCCAACGGAGTTCACCCACTTCCCGTACGCCCGGCCCCCGGAAACGACCACCTCATAAAAACCACGGCCCGTTCGGCTCGCCACCAATTGCGGCGCCGCCGGATTCGAGATGTCGACTACGTTGAGCCCACCGGTGACGTAAGCGTAGTTGCCTTCGACGGCGAGGCCGTATCCGCCTAGGTAGATCCCGCCAGAAGAATAGGTCGAACTCAAGCGCACAGGCATCGCGGGATTCGCGACGTTCACGACGTGCAGTCCAGCATCGTTCACTGCGAAGAGCAGGTTGCCTTGAATAGCGAGGCTCTCAATGTTCCAACCCGGAAGGGCCAGGGACGACCTCTGAAACATAGCTGCAGGATTCGACACGTCGAACAGCGTAATTCGATTGGTGTACGACGTGTACGCGATGCCGCCTGAAACGACCAGGTTGTGGAAGGACGCGTTCATCGTGCCCAGCAACTGCGGGCTGGCTGGGGTCGAGACATCGAAGACGCGGAGCGCCGGCGCACCCGCGGCGGCCGGCCCTGTGTACAAGCGAGAGCCCGACAACCACAAGGGGCCCCCCACGTACCACCCCAGGTCCCCCACCCTCTGGGGAGAGAGCGGATTGCTCACATCGAAGATGAGGACCTTGATATCGCCGGGATGGGTGTCGGCTTCGTGGACGTAGGCAACGCCGTTCCTCACGGCGATCTCACCGACGCTACCAGAAGGATGGAACTGGGAAAAGTACAGCGTAGTTGGGTTGCACTGCGCCTGGCTCGGGGCAACGAGTCCGAGAAGGAGCAGGACGCCGAGAGCGATGCTGCGGATGGGGCCGGCCGTTGAGCTGGCTGCGCCGAGGAGAAGGGCGAGGTGTTTCACGAGTGGTTCTGCCTTGGGGGTTCGAGCCTCGACGAGCGCCGAGGAGGGCACGGAATGAGCGGACACCCCGGGCGGGTGCCCCACCTACCCCGGCAAGGCGACATCCGTCCCGACCCTCCCTCATCGATCTGCACGGAATCCCCGCGCCGTGCTCGGTCGCAGCCTGGCGCTGGCCCTGCCAGCCACCGGTCCCACCGGCCCGTCGCATCCGTCGCGAGGCCCCTCGGCCGAGAACCCGTCTCCGGCGGGCAACCGGGCGGTCCCCGCCCCTGGGAGCAACTCGAACCGGTAGGTAGGATGCCGCCCGCCGCCGCCGCTGGGTCCCGCGTAACCTCGTCTCAAGCCCCAATTTGAGCAGTTTCGATCCCAAGACCGTCACCGTGTTGCTGCAGCAGCTGCAAGCCGGAGATGCCGATGCGGCCGGTTCGCTGCTGCCACTCGTCTACGGCGAACTCCGCGGCCTCGCCCAAGCCCTCTTCGCCAACGAGCGCAGGGCCCACACGCTGCAGCCGACGGCACTGATCCACGAAGTCTGGCTCAAACTCGGCGGCAACCTGGGGGGTGCTGGCGACCGCCGACAGTTCTTCGCCCTCGCGGCGCTGGCGATGCGCCGGGTCTTGACGGACCACGCCCGCACACAGCGGCGCGAGAAGCGCGGCAGCGGCCAGCGCGGCATCACCCTCGACGAGCATCAGGTCGCGAGTGGCACGGGGCCGGAAGTGCTGGTCCTGATCGAACTCGAAGACGCGCTGGTCCGGCTCTCGGCGATGAATGAGCGGCACGCGCGCATGGTCGAACTGCGCTTCTTCGGCGGCCTGACGATCGACGAGACGGCGGCGACCCTCGGGGTCGCTCACGCCACCGTCGAACGCGATTGGTTCACCGTTCGCGCCTGGCTGCGCCGGGAGCTCGGCGGCAAGTGACGCCCGGCGACGCAGACCACTACGCCCGGGTCGGCGACATCCTGGCTGGCGCCCGCGAGTGCCGGCCCGACGCGCTCGCGGCCTATCTCGACGGAGCCTGCGGCGAAGATGCGCCGCTTCGCGCCGAGGTCCTCGAATTGCTCGCTCTCGCGAGGGACGACGCGGGCAATCGTGACGCCTTCGGCGAGCAGGACATCACCAAGGCGCGGCTGGTGCTCGAGGCGGTGGTCGATGGGGCCACCGACACCTGGTTGCCGGACGTGATCGGCACCTACCGGATCGTGCGGCAGATCGGCCGCGGCGGCATGGGCATCGTCTACGAGGCCACGCAGCAGTCGCCGCAGCGTTCGGTCGCGATCAAGCTGCTGCACCCGATCCAGGCGACTCCGGAACGCCTGCGGCGTTTCCGTCGGGAAGCCGAGATGCTCGGTCGACTGCAGCATCCGGGCATCGCCCAGATCATCGAGGCCTCGACCTACGACATCGGCCACGGCGCGCAGCCGTTCTTCGCCATGGAGCTGGTCGACGGCGTCGACATCCGCACCCACTGCGAACGCGCCGGTCTCGACCAGAGGGCGCGCATCGAGCTGCTCGCCGAGGTCGCCGATGCGGTGGACCATGCGCACCGGCACGGCGTCGTGCATCGCGACCTGAAGCCGGGCAACGTACTGGTCGACAGCCAAGGCCGGCCGCGCGTGCTCGACTTCGGCATCGCGCACGTCACCGGCGACACGCCATGGTCGACGATGATGACCCAGAAGGGGCAGCTCATCGGCACGCTCGGCTACATGGCGCCGGAGCAGCTCACCGCGACGGCGAGCGAAGTGACGCCGTTGGCCGACGTGTACTCGCTCGGCGTGCTCGGCTTCGAACTGCTGACGCGCCGGCTGCCGTGTGACGTCGCGGACCAGTCGATCTCGAAAGCGATCGCGACGCTGACGACGAGCGAAGCGCCGCTGGCAAGCCGGTTCGAACGGAGTCTCCGGGGCGACATCGACACCATCCTCGGCAAGGCCCTCGAAGCCGAGCCGACGCGCCGCTACGCCAGCGCTGCGGCCCTGGCGAGCGACCTGCGCCGCTTCCTCAGGCACGAACCGATCCATGCTCGGCGGCCGAGTCGCACCTATCTGATCAGCAGGTTCACGCGGCGGCACCGAGCCCTGGTCGGAGGTGCGCTGGCGACGTTGTTCACGTTGGTGGCCGGCACGGTGACGGCCATCGTGTTCGCGCAGCAGGCCCGGCACCAACGCGACCTGGCGGTGACCAACGAGAACCGCGCGACCAACAGCCTCCTGCAGTCGGCCCAGGTCTTGATCGACGCTGGCCGCGGGCGCGATGCGGTGACGCAGCTCCGGCTCGTGCCGGAGACGGCGCGTGGAGTCGCGTGGCGGCTGCTCGATCGGGCGGTGCCGTTCGTGGTGGAGGAGCGCCATGAACACTGGCGCTTCGTCGATGACGAACACCTGGTGACGTGCAGCTCCGATTGCGTCCTGGTCTACTCGCTGCTCGAGCACCGGACGACCCGGAAGCTGTTCGCAGGGGCGGGGATCACCTCGCTGGCGCCTGGTGCCGGCGGCGCGGTGGTCGGGGCCAGGACCGCCAGCGAGATGCTCCTGCTGGATCTGGCCCGGGAACGTGTGCTCGAACGCTCGCCGGTTGCGGCGCGTGGGACCGTGTTGTCGTCGGCGGCGGGGGCGCAAACAGTCCGCTTCCCGGAGGTCAGCGACGACGGCCGCACCGTCCTGTGGTACACGAGCGATCGTGAGGCTGAAGTCCGCGTGGACGGCGTCGTCGTGCGCGTCGTTTCGGACCTCGGCCCAACCGAAGCAGTCCACCTGGGCCCGGACGGGCGGTTGTTGGTCGTGAATCGCCACAACGAGGTGTCGGCGTCCGACGTCGCGAGTGGGGCCGTGCGATTCCGCCATGCGTTCGGCCCTGGGCCGGGTGCTTCGGGCTTCCCGGTGCGCGGCGGCGTGCTGCTGCACAATGCCGTGGAGGGTCTCGAAGACGGCATTCGCAGGGTCTGGAGCCGGTTCGATCTCACCAGCGAGCACGCGACTCTCGAGCCTGTCGACCCGTTTGCGTCGGGCTTCGCTTCGCCGACGGATGCGCGGCATGAGCTCTCCTACTCCAGCGACGGTCGAGTGGTCGCGGTCACCCCGATCGGAGGAATCCTCGGGACGTTCCTTGCGGACCCGACGACCGGTCGACCGCTCACGTTCCCGTCGGTGACGACCAAGGAACATGGCACCGAGGGCTTCATCCCGAGCGCCGACAGCACCATCGCCGCCGCCACCGTTTCGCCCTCTGGTTGCCGACTCGTGCGCCATGGCGGCTACGCGGAGACGACGGTCGTCGAGCTCGACCCGCGCGGGCTTCCGGATGCCGAGCAGCGCGTGATGACGCTGCGCGGGCATACGGACGCGGCTTCTCGACCTGGTACCGGCTGGATCTACCACCTCGCCATCTCGCATGACGGCAGCCTGATCGCCTCGGCAGCACCCTGTGACCCGCGCATCCGGGTCTGGGATGCGCGCAGCGGGGAACTCGTGGCCATGCTGCAGCGGGACAGCGGTAGCGTCGAAGACCTCAATTCCGGCAGTTGGCAGGCGCTGATGGCGTTTCGAACCGATGACAACCACCTGCTGGTGACGACGCCCTACGGCGGTCGCGGACTCTGCCTCGTCGACTGGGACCTGCTGACCGGTGAGGTCGCGTTGCAGGCAGCGCCCCTGCCGTCGGACACCAACCATCTGCTGCTGCTCGATCGTTTCGTCGAGGTGCTCGCACCGAAGGACAAGGAGCGATTGAACCAGAGCGTGCAGATGGACGGCGACCTGGCGATGGTGGTGTACGAGCCGCCGACGCCGGGACTCCACGAGGCGGCGCCACCAGCCGAAGGAATGCGGTGGCGCTACGTTCTTGGTGGCGCGCAGCGTGCCATCGGCATCAGCGTGCACCCGAGGCTTTCGCAGGCTGCAGTTGCGCAACAGGACGACGGCAAGTTGCGAACCGGGCGCCTGACGGTGGTCGACACGCGCTCGGGGGAGGTCGTCGTGCGGCGCGAGTTCCCGCACACGCCCATGGGCAGCGCCTACAGCCCCGACGGCAGCGTGCTCGCGATCGGGACCAACCTCGGCGATGTGCTGCTGTTCGAAACGGAGCATTACACCCAACAGCTGTGCTGGCCGGCGCACAAGGGCAGTGCGTACTCCTATGTCTACTCGCTGGCCTGGACGCCGGACGGCACCCGGTTGGTGACGGTGTCGGGCGACGAGACCGTGCGCATCTGGGACACCCGGACCCGGGTGGCGAGCCGGCTTGCTGAGGATCGCTGGGCGAAGCTGCGCGCGGCGATGGCCGATTGCTCTGACCTGCCGCAGGTCTTCGACAGCCTGCGCGGCGAGGAGCGCGAGGCGGCCCGTGTCGAACGGATCCGGCGGGCGCACCGTCGCTGACGCGCGCGGCGTCGCGTTGCGCATCGGCGGGCTCGCCGTGCGGAGTGGCGGCTCTGCCGCCGCCGGGCTGAGCCGATGGTGGGCCAAGCAAGAGAGCAGCTGGTCGGCATTGACGATGCTGCTGCCGCTGTCGTGGCAGCGAGGTGGGCCCAGTTGCGGGGCTGTTGCCACGCCCCGATCAGTCGATGGCTCGTCGGTGTGCGTGGCCCCGACGGGATCGTTGGCGCCAGGAAGAAGCGGGCTTGATCGTCGGGTAGTGTGACAAGCCAACAAGCCGCAGCAGCGGACGCGCCCCAAGCGGCGCGCCGCTGAGCGGCGCAGACGTTGGGCAGGCCCTCTGGCGGAGACATCCAAGACATCCTGGACGACTCATGGTTGACCGCAGTGGTTTCGTTAGCTTCGGTTCGACACCGGACCACCTTTCCGGACTGATCTGCCACTCCGCGGAGCAGGACACCGCCGTTTGGACAGTGGCAAAGGGTGCGCAGCCCGGAGACCTTGTCGTGTTCTATTTCACGAAGCCCGTCGCAGCTTTCTTGGCATGCGGTCGCGTGATTCGTCCTTCCAGGGAGACCTACGGTGAGGATCGCAAGCCGATGGCCGAGGTTGGCAAGATCCGACTGTTTCCAGAGCCGGTCACTCTGCAGAGGGCCAGGAAGCGGCTCGCACTTCGTTGGCTCCAGACACCACAGGGTTTCGCGCAGGGCCGGAAGGATGATGTGGCCATCTTGCTCTCCCTCGGAGGGCTGTGAACATGGTGCTGCCCAACGAGACCTTGGAGCCCGCGAGCGCCGCAGCGGCGCTCGCGGCTCAAGGTCAAAGACGTTAGGCGTCACATACGTCTCTGGCGCGCGTGGTAATCATTCCGACAACACCTGGACCTCGCATGCTTGGCTCCAGCGTGGCGAGCTGGTCGTCGATATCACGGCCGATCAGTTTGCTGACGCACCACTGCCCGTCGTAGTTGCCGACCCGTCGCCCTGGCATCGCGGCTTTGCAGTCGAGTCCCGGCACTCTGCAAACCTCAAGGCATGGCATGGCTCTGGTACCTATGACGTACTGCGGCTATACGCACGCGTGTGCCGGATGTTGGCCGAGTCCGCACCGAGCGAGCAGCGTGACGCCTAACCCTTCGTTGCACCCTAAGTGCTACAGCGGACTTCGCCCGCTTCCACACTCGGGTGAACTCAAACGTTAGCCATAAAGTGCGATGCCGACCTGTCTGTCTCACTTGTACAAACAGCGACTGCATGCCGTTAGGCACGACGTCGACGCACAGCATTGGGTGTTCAACTTTTCGGGTGGATTGGTTCTGCAGGTCAGTGCCGCATGGCGGGTGCTGAAGGGTGAACGTGTTGCTGTTGGCTGGCGGGACCATGGCCAGCTGTTCGGCCTGGCCGCGCCGGTGGACCTGCCAGATCGGCTTCGCTCGCTCGTGGGCTCCGGCATTGTCGCGACCGCAACTCACGACTCAGCGGGAGATCTCGCGGTCCAGTTCGAGAATGGCAGCGTCCTCGAAGTGTTCAACGACTCGTCCGGGTACGAGGGATGGGGACTGCATGGCCCGGGGAAGCGCTCGGTAGTTGCCCAGGGAGGCGGACATGTGGTCGAATCCGCTGATGGCTAACTCGTCGCAGCAGCCGACGAGCCGCGCAGGAAAGCCCTCGCAAAACGGAGGCGCTCGTGCGCGGCTGAGCGGCCGATCCGGTTGCCGCACTAAGTGCTCAGATGCTCGGTGACGACCAGAAGTGGTACAGAGTCAGTCTTCGATTCCTCGAAGACAACCTGGACATCTCCTTGGTAACGGCCAAGCTCGGAATCAAGCCGGACGTCACGGGTCGGATCGGCGAGCACATTGGTGGTAACCCGCGTCATGCGATCTACGAGACGCACCTCTGGGTTCACAGCTACACGGAGGACGACGCCAGCCCGTTCAGCGAGCAACTGGAAGGACTCATTACCCATCTTGAAGAGCGTACAGCTGCGATTCGCGATCTGACGAACCAGCCAGGTGTCGGGGCCGCGCTGTTCCTGGGCTTCTCCTCCGGAAACGGGCAGGGCGGGTTCACCCTCGCGGCGGCCCTGCTTGCTCGAATCTCGAAGCTGGGTCTTGACCTGAGCCTTGACCTCTATCCTCCAACCGACGTGGAGGCATGACGGTGCCCACGACCAGCGCGGCGTCGAACTCTCGACTTCAGCCGACCGCGGCTCGCTTCGTTCGCTGTGGCGGCTGAACCGTGCGATGGGCGGGCTGGCCGACTCGGCATGCCGTCGTTGCCGGTGCTTGCCGTGGTGCCGCTGGCGTGATCCGATCTCGCGCATCGCATGACCTCCGCGCCGGAAGCCATCTTGATCGCCGGACCCAACGGCGCAGGCAAGACGACCTTCGCTCGCCAGGTCTTGCACGTGCGTTACCCAGCCGCGCACTTCCTCAACGCGGATGAGATCCAGCGAGAGGGGCCGGCGTTCTCGCATCCAGTGGCCGCGGGGCGTGAGCTGGTGCGGCGCCTCGACGAGCTCACGGGCCAGCGAGAGACGTTCGCCGTCGAGACGACCCTGTCAAGCCGACGCTACGTTGGCAAGCTGCGCGCGTGGTCCGGCATGGGCTACCGGACGAGCCTGCACTTCATCGAGCTGCCGTCGGCCGACTTCGCGGTCCAGCGCGTGGCGACGCGCGTAGCCGCCGGGGGGCACGCCGTTCCTGAGGCCGATGTTCGGAGGCGATTCGAGAGGGGAGTTCAGCTACTCCCCGTCTACAAGCCACTGGTCGATCGGTGGTATCATTGGTTCAGCGACGACCGAGGTCTAAGACTTGACGACTACCAATACACGTGATCTGGGCGCCCCTGAGTTGGAGATCTTGCTGGAGGCCGCGAGGCGGGCCACCTGGGATGCTCTTCACGGACCGGCGCACCTAAGGTCGGGGCGTTTTCATCCTCGCGATGATGGCAGCGAAGCCGGTAGCAAGGCCGCCCAACAAGGCGCAGCAGCTGACGAACGCCCCCAAGGTGGCGATCGCGGCTGAGCGCCAAAGACGTCAGGCAGAGGTAGAGAGTGCACATGCAGGACATCACCGAGGCCGTGTCGAGTTTCCGCGAGGCCGCGAGGCACTTGTGGAACACGACCTTCTACCCTGGTGCAGACTGGGACGCCCGCGATCGGTTCAGCCTCGTGTGCGTCGCACTCTTCGATGCAGTCGTGGGAGCGCCCTTCCGGCTCGGCAGCGCCAAACGGCCTGAGATGTGTGAGCCCGATCCGGCGCCGATGCAGGCCATCCAGGTGATCCCGGGGTCGAAGTCGGGCGTCCCAATCATGATCAACCGCTCCACCCCACGCTGCGGATACTGGGACGATCCAGTCGATCGGGTTTGTCCATCGGAGGTGCGCCTCGAGTTCGTCAACTTCTTCGACTTCGGCGAGTTGGGCAGACGCGACTTCAGGTACGTGGAGGTCTTCATTTGCGACTTCCCCTCGCAGCCTCACTTGGTCGGACGACGAGCACTCATGGCGTTCGAGCATGTCAGCTTCAGGTCAGTCGATGTTGTTTCTGCCTGACTCGCCGCTGCAACCGGGGACTGCCGCAGCGGCGCTCGCGGCTCAGCGTCAAAGACGTAGGCATCCAGACGAGGCCGTAGACTTGATGGCACTCAGCTTTGCCGTGATCGAGACGACGATGACCCCGCTGTGGGACTTCGGGTGGTTCGATCTCACGCGGTTCGCGGTCAATGGGTCTGCTGGCAAGCGGCAAGACTCCAGTCACGTCCTACGCGAGTTCTTGAGTGATCCGATCTCCCAACGGTCCTTCTGTGATCTTGGACACTGGGGGGAGTCCGTTCAGCGCCACGGTCCTTTCCCGCACGACAGGGTTGTCGTCGAGTGGTTTCGGGCGATCACCCCCGAGGAGCTCATGGAGCGGATCCGGGCCGTGCTCGACGACCCTGAGTTCGCGGAGCCACCCGGAGCCGAACAGCGTCGGCCACTCGAAGCCTGGGTGGAAACCGTCGATGCGCGCGGCGATGTAGTCTTTGCGCTCGACGCACCCGAGCAGGTGCACGCCCGGGTCGATTGGGACTTCGTGTGGATGGTGTATCGGGAGTTCGTTTCGGTCAGCCCCAACCGAGATGAACTCTCGGTCGGAGTCATCGGGTATGACTGAAGGACGGTTGGCCAACAAACTGATGCAATGGACGACCTTCGGCCGCCGTCTGATCGGCAGGGAGTTGGCTGGAGGAATTCACTTGTCGCTTGCCGTCCGAGGTGCGAAAGAAAGGAAGATCGCGATGAAGAGATGGCCTTGAGCAGGCGTGAAAGTGAACCCCGGCCGTGCGCCGACTCGAATCGGGGGCGATGGGATCCTGCCCTTCGTCGACGTGCCCCACTGGTTCGCAGGCGAGTTGGTGCGCCTGCTCCGCCATCGGCGCGTCGAGTTCCAGCTTCGCCCCGGCTACATCAGGCGCGCCGACTCGGACGACCAAGACGAGCACCTCGATCGGCTGAGCTTCCCGTCGGCGCGGCCTGAGTACGTGCAGTTGCTGATCGATTCGATCAAGCCCGACGGCTGTGGGTAGGATGCCGCTCGCCTTGCGAAGTCCAACGAGGCGGCGACCAAACCTGCCAGAGATCTCACGATGAGTCGCGCGACGAGACTGCAGACCGCGCTCTATCGCGTCTTCCTTGTTACCTGCACGACGGCAACCGTGCTGGGACTCACGGCTCTCTGGGGACTCACGCCGGGGGGCGAGTTCGCGAACCGCATGTACCGCTCGCTCGTGAGCTGCGTGATCGTCGCCATCGCGTCGGCGCTCACGATGAGCGCGACCCGCCTCGTCACCGGCCGATCACCCGAAGATGATCGGGGCTGAACCCACGCGGCCGTCGATCCTCCGTCCAAGTCGGCGTCGACTCGCGCCGAGATCGCAATGACGAAGGCCACGCTGCACGTCACGACGCCGTCGGGCCGGGAACTCGTCCTGACGAGGACGATCTGCGCATCCCCCGAGCGTGTGTTCGCGGCCCTGACCCGACCCGACCAGATCCCGCGGTGGTTGACGTCGAAGGACATCGCGCTCATCACCTGCGAGGTCGATCTCCGCCCCGGCGGCGCCTTCCGCTACGTGTTCCAGACAGCGGGCGGGCGACGGCTGGACGTCCGGGGCCGCTACCGCGCCGTCGAGGCGAACCGGCGCGTCGAATACCTGGAGACCTACGACTTCTCGCCGCTCGAAGTCCTCGTGACGACGACACTCGAAGCCGCGGGCGCATCGACGATCCTCCAGCAGACGCTCCGCTATGCGACTTCGGCGGAACGGGACGCGGACCAGGCCGGCGTCGTGAGCAGCGCGGAGGACGCATACGCCGAGCTCGAGCGCTACCTCGCGCAACCTGACGGCGGTGGTGTGGCCGCGGATCCCCGTCGCAACGCCGAAGCAACGGACACCGAACACCAAGCGCAGCCGCGTCCCACGCGCGCTATCGTCCCGCCGGCCACGGACCCGGCCGTCACGCATCCGAAGCGAACGACGATGAGCAAATCCTCTGCAGCGAAGTCGACCGCGAAGGCATCGAACGGAGGCGACGAGATCGCCGCCTATTCCAAAACGCAGTCCTCCGCCGCAGCAGCGATCTGCGACGCGCTCCGCGCTCTGATCGACCAGGCGCTCCCCGCCGCGACCGCGAAGGTCTGGCACGGCAGCCCAGTCTGGTTCGACGGCGAGAACCCCGTCGTCGGTTACAGCGTGATGAAGAAGGGCGTCAGCCTCCTGTTCTGGAACGGGCAGGCATTCGACGAAACCGCGCTGGAGCCGGTCGGAAAGTACCGCGCGGCGCAGGCCGTCTTCGGCGACGCCGCGGAGATCGACCCCAAGCTCGTGAGCCGCTGGCTGAAGAAGGCCAAGGCCGACGTCTTCGACTCGAAGGGCTTCTTCGCGGAACAGCGCAAGCGCAAGGCATAGAGCCTCCGCGCCCGCGCTTCCGCGCCCGCGCCTCGCCCGCGTCGCGCCGAGCGAATGCCCATTGCGGCCGAGGTCGCAACCCATCCGGGTTGGAGGCGTCGTTTCACCGGTTTACGGACCCACACGCATCGGAGCCGCGGCTTCACCGGGACAGGATCGTGCTCATCGTGCACGCCCAGTTCTCTGGAGCTAGAGTCACGCGATGCCCACTCGCCAGCCAAGCCCCAACGCGCAGTTCCTGGCGTTGCTGTCGCAGTTTCCTCCCGAGATCGTCGCGCTGGTGAAGCGGTCCGTGCCCAAGATCCGCCGCGCGGTCCCCTGCTCCCATCAGCTCGTTTTCGAATACCCCAACTCCCTCGTGGTCTCGTTCGGTGTGTCGGAGCGCGGATACGAAGCCATCGTCGCCATTGCCATCTTTCCGCACTGGGTCCGACTGTACTTCGACAAGTCCCTCCCCGACCCCAAAGGCCTGCTCGAGGGCACTGGCGCCAAAGTACGTAGCGTCCACCTCGTGGCCGCGTCAGACCTCGACAAGGCGGACATCCGGGCACTGTTCAAAGCTGCGATCAAGCGCTCCGGGGCTGCCTTTCCTAAGACCCGCTCGATCCGTATGGTCTTCAAGTCGGTTTCGAAGAAGCGGAAACCGAGGAAAGCCAAGCCCGCCTGACCCGCCGATGCAGTGGACCGAGCCGGCAGTCGAATCCTCGTGGTTCGCAGGGGGTTGTTCGGACCGGCGCGTGAGCTCGGAGTCCGACCTGGGACTCTCGCTGAGCTGTGACCCTTGCCGGGTCGCCATCCATCGGCATCCTTCGCCGCGTGGCCTCGGCATGGCCGCGATGGCAGCATGAACGTAACCGTCCGGGCAGCCACGCCCCGGCTCCCGCCTCCCATGGCGCCGACCGTTTCTGCGCCGAAGCACTCATGGACAAGCACCGGATCTTCACGATGTCCTTCGCGAGCGTGTATCCCCTCTACGTCCAGAAGGCGGAGAGGAAGGGGCGCACGAAGCAGGAGGTGGACGAGGTCATCTGCTGGCTGACGGGCTACAGCCCGCGCGCGCTGGCGGAGCAGATCGAGCGGAAGAAGGACTTCGAGACCTTCTTCGGCGAGGCACCAGCACTCCATCCCAACGCCGGCAAGATCAGCGGCGTCATCTGTGGCGTGCGCATCGAGGAGATCGACGACCCGCTGATGCGAAGCATCCGGCGCCTGGACAAGCTCGTGGATGAACTCGCCAAGGGCAGACCCATGGCGAAGATCCTGCGCGCGTAGGACGCCACGACGATCGAACGTGAGAGCGAGCAGACCGTCCGACGCGCTCGCGCAGGCAGGGGTCGCGTGCTGACGCTTGGATCCTCGATCCGGCAGGAGGTCGCGGGATCCGTCCGTGTCGCGATGGTTCGCGCATCCCGCATACCGTGACACTCGACTCGACACCGCGCGGCCCTCTTGCCTCGGCATACTCAGCGGCGGCCCCGCACGATGCCCGGATGAACGAGCCGTCGGAGCCGGACGTATCCACGGAACAGAGCCATGAGGACCGCGATCGGTTTCAAGGCGCACTCGGGCTGGGCGTCGCTCGTCGTAATCGGCATCGCGAACGGCTCGCCGCGCATCCTCGAGCGCCGTCGCGTCGAACTCGTCGACTCCGCCGACGGATCTTGGGCGAAGCAGCCCTATCACGCCGCCGAGGGGCTCGATCCGCGAAAGGCCCGATCGACCGTGCAACGAGTCGTCGACACCGCAAGGCAGTTCGCGGTCGCCGAGATGCGCGCAGCGCTCGAACGCGCGGCCGCAGCCGGCCATCGGATCGTGGGCTGTGCCGTCCTCGTGGGGGAGCCGATGCCAAACTGGACGCTCGAGGAGATCGTCGCCGTGCACGTTCGCATGCATCGAGCCGAGGGTGCCTTGTTCCGCGACGCGCTGCTCCACGCCGCCGAGGAATGTGGGATCGTGACGATTCCCATCGTCGAGAAGCGTCTGGCCGAGCACTCGCGCGATGTGCTGGGCCCGACGACGGTCGAGGTGATCGCGAGCATCGCGAGCGCCGGCAGAGCCCTGGGACCGCCCTGGGGAAAGGATCAGAAGGACGCAGCGCTCGCCGCATGGATCGCATTGCACACCACCTGAGCACGCCGCTCGCCCCACCATTCCTCCGCCCCGGAACGACGACGAAGCCTCGCTCACCATGGCGGCCATGACGGTCACCCTCGCCCGGGTACCGCGAGGTCAACGGCATCGACGCATTGCACGCGCAACTCAGCGTTCGCACCATCGACGGGCACCGGATGACGCCCGCTTGCTCATCCCAGAACACCCGTCTACCTTCCCGCGAAGCGGCCCATCCCCATGCCCCGCCTCGCCTGCGTCGACGTCCCCGCGCTCCCGCTGCAGATCCTGCTGCGGCGCGAGCCCGCCTGGTCCCGCCACCCCGTAGCGGTGGTCGAGCGCGACGAGCCGCAAGGCCGCATCCTCTGGGTCAACGAAGCCGCGCGCGGCGCCCGCATCCTCCCGGGGCGCCGCTATGCCGAGGCCCTGTCCCTCTGCGCCGAACTCCGCGCATCGACCGTCGACACCAGCGAGATCGACGCCGCCGTCCGCAGCCTCACGCAGACCCTCCTCGAGTTCTCGCCGACCGTCGAACCGTCCGTCGCCGAACCCGGGGTCTCTTGGCTCGACGCGAGCGGCCTCACCCAGCTCTTCGCCTCGCACGAGGACTGGGCCGCGCAACTCCTCGCGCGCATCACCGCCACCGGCTTCGCCGCGCGCGCCGTCGTCGGCTTCACCCGCTTCCATGCCTACGCCCTCGCGCGCGTGGGCGGTGCGCGCGCGCTCGTGCTCGCGTCACCCGAGGACGAACAGCGCCGCGCCGACCAGGTCCGCCTCGACCGCCTCGGCATCGACCCCAAGCTGCGCGACGCGCTCGATCGGCTCGGCATCGACACCGTCGGTGCCCTGCGCCGTCTGCCGCCGCGCGGCCTGCTCGAGCGCTTCGGCAAGGACGCGCACGGCCTGCACGAGATCGCGCTCGGGCGGCGCGCCGAAGCGCTCGTGCCGCACGTCGAGGCGAGCCCGCTCAGCGACCGCTGGGAACGCGACCCCGAGGATCCGCGGCTCGACGCGCCGAGCCTCGTCTTCCTCGGCAAGCGGGCGATCGCGCGGCTGGGCCAGC
The DNA here is from genome assembly GCA_016235155.1 of Planctomycetota bacterium. Taxonomy (GTDB): domain Bacteria; phylum Planctomycetota; class UBA1135; order UBA1135; family UBA2386; genus JACRLW01. The sequence goes on along the minus strand of JACRLW010000037.1, from coordinate 25,351 downwards.
AGCTCGCGGCGCGCGGCGAGGCGCTGCGGGCGCTCGACGTCACGATCCTGCTCGACGGCGCCTTGCCGATCACCATGCGCATCGAACCCGCCGAGCCGACGCTCGACGAAGTGCAGCTCACCGAGCTCTTGCGCCTGCGCCTCGAATCGGTCGCGCAGCAGACCCTCGCGACGCTGCCCGGCGGCGTCGAACCGACCGGTCTCGAACTGCGCTGCGACGCCGTGCGCGCGACCCGCGAACAGCTCGAGCTCTTCGCGGAGGCGCCGCGTCGCGACCCGAAACTCGTCGACCGCGCGATCGCCCGCCTGCGCGCGCGCCTGGGCGACGCCGCCGTCTGCCGCGCGACGCTGCGCGCCGGCCACCTGCCCGAAGCGCGCTTCCGCCTCGAAGCGCTGCAACACCTGCCGCTCGCGCGCCCCGACCGCGAGAGCCCGCCCGCCCTCGTGCGTCGCATCCTGCTCCGTCCGCGCGCGCTGCCCGATCAACGCCCCGGCCCCGACGGCTGGTTCGCCGCCGGCCTGCGCGCCGGCCCGGTGCGCAAGCTGCACGGCCCCTTCGTGATCTCCGGCGGCTGGTGGACGACCGAGCAACACCGCGAATACCACTTCGCCGAAGCCGAGCGCGGCGACGTGCTCTGGATCTTCTGGGACCGCGCGCGGCGGCGATGGTTCGAGCAGGGGGCGGTGGAGTGATCGTGTGCGGACCGAGGAGCAGCGAAGCGAAAACATGGTGTTCCCGACGAGCCGTTGTCGGTTCGCAGTGTGAGCGAGGCCGGGAGCCCTCGCACTCGACGCCGGATGCTGGAGGTTCGCGGTGGGCCGCCCTGCTGGCCGCGCGCGACGGCGCTGGTTCGGGCAGGGCAGCGTGAACAAGGTGGCGACGTCGACAGCGACGGGAAACGACGCTTGATTTCACCCTCGTGAGCGGACTCTGCGCCGAGGCGATCGACGAGCGGTTGCGGCGGACCTGCCGCGTCGCGGATCTCGGCAATCGGGCGACGGCCTTCTATCTCGCCGATCTGCACGAGCGCGGGTTGCACCAGGCGCTGGGGTTTCCTTCGGCCGTCGCGTATGCGGTGCGCGCGCTCGGCATGGCGCGGCGGTCGGCGCGCGAGCTATTGCACGCGGGACTGCGCCTGAGGGAGTTGAAGGCGATCGACGCGGCGTTCGCGGGGAGCCGGCTGTCGTGGTCGCGCGTGCGCCGAGTCTGCGAGGTGGCAACGTCGCAGACCGAGAACGCGTGGCTCGAGCGGGCGCTCGGGGCGACGCAGGACGAGCTCGATCGGCTGGTGCGTCGCGCGCGGCCGGGCGATGCCCCGCCGGACGGCAGCGGCATGCCGCACGCGCGCTTCGGTCTGCACTTCGAGCTCGACGCCGTCGACTGGCAGATGTGGGAGAACGCGCGTGCCAAGCTGCGCGCCGAGTTCGGCGATGACGCGGAGTTCCGCGACATCGACATCCTGAAAGAGATGCTGCGGCTGGTGCTCGCGAGCGACGCCGAGGGCAGCGTGGCCGGGCGAAGGCCCGTCGACGGCGGCCCGTTCCGCGTGGTCGTGCGCGCCGACGAGCTCGTGACCGAGGACGGCGAGGAGCCGCTCGCGCAAGCGACCGTCGAGTCGATCAGCAGCGACGCCGCCACGCCTCCCGCAATGCGCGCCAAGGTCCTCGCCCGCGACGGCCACGCCTGCCTGAACTGCAAGAGCCGTCGCGGCCTGCACGCGCATCACGTGCACTGGCGCAGCAAGGGCGGACCGACGACGCCGGGCAACCTCGTCACCCTCTGCGCGCGCTGCCACTCACTCGTGCACGACGGCTTCCTCGACGTGGAGGTGGCGCAATGCGCCACCCGGGGCGCCAGACCTTCGTTCGTCTTCCGCGACGCGAACGGCCGGCGGCTCGAACGGCGTGCGATCCTCGGGGTGCGCAACCTGCGGGTGACCATCGGTTCGTGACTACGCGCTCCGGAAACAAGCCGGTGCTGCCGGGGGTTCCTCCACTCCACCCCGTGAGGAGGCTCCGATGTCGTGCGTTTCGATTCGTACGTGCGCCGCGTGGTGCGGCGTGTCTCTCGTGGTCGCGACGATCCCGGCCCAGAGTCAGTTCGATGGCGGTGGGCGGCGCACGATGCCGTCCGATCTGCCGAGCCTCATGCAGATCGCACTGGTCGACGTCGACGGCGATCGCGATCACGACTTTTGTGGGGTGGGCATCGACGCGACGAGCAACCTGCCGGTGCTCGCGGTGGCGCGCAACGACGGACAGGGGACCTTCGGCGCGCTCGAACACACGATCCTCTTTACCTCCGGGAGCTTCACGATCACCGCGCTGTGCGCAGCGGACGTCGACGGGGATGGCGATGCCGACGTCGTGGTCGGTCGCTCGGTCATTTTCGCGAGCGGGGGGCGCACGCTTCTGCTCCGCAACGACGGCCTCGGGCACTTCACACCGTCGGCGACGCTGCCCGACGACGACGCGCTCGGCTGCAACGGCATCGCGGCCTTTCACGCGGACGGCGATCGCGACGTCGACTTGTTCCTCTGCGGCAGCAGTTCGCCGTTCGGAGCGACGCCCGAGCGCCTGCTCGTCAATGACGGCAACGGTGTCTTCACCGTGTCCACCCGTCCGCTCCCGCAGGACGGCGTGATCTCGCGCTCACCGGTCGCCGGCGACGTCGATCGCGACGGCGACCTCGACCTGGTCGTGATCCGCGGGACGCGCGCGTTCCCCTTCGACGGCGGCTCGTCGCTCTGGCTCAACGACGGCAGCGGCGGCTTCCTCGACGCGACCGCGACACACCTGCCTCAGAACTTCGGCATCGGCGCCGCCTCGCAGATCCTCTTCGACGCCGACGGCGACCTCGACCTCGACCTCGCGGTCGCGTCGCCCGGCGACGACGCGTTCTCGAGCGTCGACCGGCTCGTGTTGAACGACGGCACGGGCCACTTTCCGGCGGTGCCCGTCACGTACTTCCCCTCGCTCGCGCGCCGCGGCACGACCGCGCTGCTGCCCCTCGACGTCGACGCCGACGGCGACCTCGACCTCTTTGTCGCGCGCGTCGACGAGACGCAGCCGGTTTCGCGCCTCGCCGCGCCCGCGGCGCTCTGGGAGAACGACGGGAACGGCTTCTTCACCGACGCCGGCACCGCGCGCCTCCCCGGCTTCGCGACCGTCGCGAGCCTCGCCTTGGTCGGCGACACCGACCAGGACGGCGACGCCGACGTGCTGGTCGCCGGGGCTTCGCGCGTGCAGTACTTCCGCAACGAGTCCGGTGTCTTCGCCGACGACTCGCAGCACGCCGTTCCCGCCGAGCTGATCGACTGCACGGAGTTCGAGTTCGCCGACGTCGATCGCGACGGCGATCCCGACCTGCTCGCGACCCGCGCCGCCGACGCCAGTTTCCACGTTGCGCTCGCCGATGGCGACGGCCGCTTCGCCTGGCATGCGCGCTTCGCCGCGCCCTCGTTGCGCTTCGTCGCTTGCGATGTCGACGGCGATCGCGCGTGCGACGTCGTCTTCCGCCTCGACGGGCAGGACCGCCTCTTCCTTGCCGACGGCCTCGGTGGCTTCGCCGACGCGACCGCCGGTCATCTGCCGACCGAGACCGCGCGCACGATCGCGATCCTGCCCTTCGATCGCGACGGCGACGGCGACCTCGACCTGTTGCGCACCGACGAGGACGCGGCGAGCTTCGCTCTCACGCACACGCTCCTGATCAACGACGGCACCGGACGCTTCGCAGCCGCGAGCGGCTGGTCCGCCGCGCCGATCGACGCGGTGCCCGAACTCGCCGTCGACGTCGACCATGACGGCGACCTCGACGTCGTCTGCGCCTCGCCGCGGATCTTCATGGGCATCTATCCGCCGCGCCTCCTGCTCCAGCAGAACGGCGTGTTCACCGACGCCAGCACCTCGCGCTTCCCGGTCCCCGGCGAGTCGATCCGCCGCTTCGCGGCGGGCGACGTCGATCGCGACGGCGACCTCGACCTCGTGCTCGGTGCGGGCATGCCGCCGGCGCCCGGCTACGGGCAGAACCACCTCTACCTGAACCAGGGCGACGCGAGCTTCACCGACGCCACGGCGACGCGCCTTCCCGCCAATCCCACCGACACGACCGGCCTCGCACTCGCCGACCTCGACGAGGACGGCGACCTCGATCTCTGCGACGTCTCGGCGAACAGCGTGCGCTACCCGCTCCTGCTCGGGCTCAACGACGGCAGTGGCACCTTCACGTCGAGCACGGCGCAGCGCGTCACGGCTCCGACGCGCCTCTACGGACCGCTCCGCGTCCTCGACCTCGACGGCGACGGCGATCTCGAGCTCGTCACCTTCGGCCCTCAGGTCACGACCAACCGCCATCGCCAGATCGAAGCGCCCTTCGCCGCTCGCCTCGGTGGCGGCTTCACGCTTCGCGCCTTCGTCGAACCGGGATACGGCCCGTCGTCCGCCGCGGTGTGGATCTGGTACGCGACGACCCGCGCCGCGCCTCCGATCGAGCTCCCGCCCTTCGGAGTCCTGCGCCTCGATCTCGCCTCGATCGTCTACGAGCGACTGCTCGTGACCAGCAATGGCGTGGTCGAGCACACGCTGAGCGTTCCCTCCGACGCTGCCCTCGCCGGAGTCACGATCGAGATCCAAGCCGCGCACGCGCATCCATCCTCGCCGCGCATCGGCAATGCGATCCACGAACGAGTCGGTCGCTGACGGCATCAGGCATTCACCTGATTGCCAATGTCAGGTGAACACCTGAGCGGCGCACATACGGTCGAAGTTTCTCCGACCGGCATTCAACCTTAGACGGGTCGCCGCACGATCCATGCCTTGCTTGCTGGTCGCTGCACCCTCGCAGCCGGCGAGCCCTCGGGAGACGGGGAAGGAGCGGATCACCCTCGATCGCGCGCAGCCCCCGGACCCGAGGCAACACCTCTCTCTCGCAAGAGTCCCCGGGCTCGGAAAGGCCAATGACTCGCCTCTCGAAGATCGTCGTCGCGGTCGGCACACGGCCGGAAGCGGTCAAACTCGCCCCGGTCGTCCACGCCTTGAGGCGTGAACCGTGGGCACGCGTGACGGTGCTCGCCACCGCGCAGCACCGCGAACTCCTCGACCAGATCCTGCAGTTCTTCGGGATCGAGGCGGACATCGACCTCGACCTGATGAGGCCGGGTCAGTCGCTCGCGGACCTGACCAGCCGCATGATCGATTCGCTCGACGGTGCGTTCGCGCTCGTCGAACCCGACCTCGTGATCGGGCAGGGCGCCACGACGACCGTGCCCGCCGCGGGGCTGTGCTCGTTCTATCGCCGCGTGCCCTTCGCCCACGTCGAGGCGGGGCTGCGCACGCACGACAGGAACTCGCCGTTCCCGGAGGAGATGAACCGCGTGCTGGTCGGCCGTCTCGCCGACCTGCACTTCGCGCCGACGGCGCGTGCGCGCGGCAACCTGCTCGACGAGGGCGTGGCCCCGTCGTCGATCGAAGTCACCGGCAACACGGTGATCGACGCGCTGGTCTGGGCGACTCCGCGCGTGGACCGCACGCGGTTCGCGCCGAAAGAGGGTCGCCGCACGATCCTCGTGACCGCGCATCGCCGCGAGAGTTTCGGGCCGCCGCTCGACGACGTCTGCAACGCCGTGCTCGAGATCGTCACGGCACGCGAAGACGTGGAAGTCGTCTTCCCCGTCCATCCGAACCCGAACGTGCGCGGCACCGTCGATCGCGTGCTGTCCAAGCACCCGCGCATCCATCTCATGGCGCCGCTCGACTACGCCGACTTCGTCGCGGCGATGGCGTCGTGTCACCTGGTGCTGACCGATTCCGGCGGCGTCCAGGAGGAAGCGCCCGCGCTCGGCAAGCCCGTGCTCGTGTTGCGCGACAACACCGAGCGACCGGAAGGCATCGACGCCGGCACGGCGAAGCTCGTCGGCACCGACCGCAAGCGCATCGTCGAGCAGACCCTGCGCCTACTCGACGACGAGCGCGTCTACGCCGCGATGTCACAGGCCGTGAACCCGTACGGCGACGGCCGCGCCGCCGCGCGCATCACCACGCGAATCCGCCGCTTCCTCGGCGTGCAGACGCCGGCGGGCAGCCCGGAACGAAACCTCGTTCCGACTCACTGACACCTCTCCGACCCGACCTACAGACCCCACAGCACCACTCTCCCCATGACCCAGCAGCGCGACCCGAACCCGAACGAAGCCAATCCCAAGCACCGCGTCGCCGCGTGGATCGCCAGCGGCGCCATCGCCGCCGCGTCGATCGCGGCCGACGCGAACGCACAGACGCCGAACCCGGCGCCCGCGGTACAGCCCAAAGCGGCCGACAGCTCCACCAGTTCTCGCGAGAAGGCGGCGGTGCCCGCGGTCGCGGTGACGCACGCGATCGCGGTGCGACCCGGCGAGCTCCGCGTGCGCTTCCTGAGCAAGGAGACGCGACGACCGTTGCCGGCGTGGCAGGCGAGCGTGCGTCGCACCGCCGAGGACGAGGTCATCGCGAAGCTCGAGGCGTCCGACGACGGCTCGTGCGTGCTGCCCGCGATGAAGAACGGCGAGCGCGTGGTGCTCGAGCTCGGGCGCGGTCTCACGCTCGGCATCGTCGCGGACGAGCAGGCGACCGTGACTGCGATCGACCTGGCGGTCCCGCGGTCGGCGATCGAAGGAACGCCGGCGGCGGAGCAACCGGTCGACGACGTGCCGCTCGCGCAGCCCAAGGTCTTCCCGGTGAGCTGGACGGTGATCGCGGCGGGCTCGGCCGGCGCGATCGCGGTGCCGATCGGCACGGCGACGGCATCCATCAACCAGAACGAGGTCAGTCGCATCCGTCCGTGACGAACGCGCGACGGCGATGACGTTCTGTGCACCGGTCGGCGAACCGGTGCAATGACGGCGGGCGATGCCCGCCCGGCTAGGGAAGCGAACGAGATGGCAAAGGATCCGACGGCGCCCGGCTTCGGGCGTCGCAAAGCATTCTGGTCGACGTTGGCGCTCGTGCCGTTCTTGTCGGCATGCGCGACGTCGGTGAGCACCGTCAACGAACGGCTCGCGAACGTGCGGCCCGACGCGGCGGCGAGACGCATGCCGATCGACCCGGCGTCGTGGATCCGACCGCGGCCGACGGAGTACCGCATCGGGGCGCGCGACGTTCTCGAGATCGAGGTCCATCAGCTCGAGAAGTCGGACGAGACCAAGCGCATCGAGACGCGCGTCGCCGAGAGCGGGACGATCGTGCTGCCGCTGATCGGAGTGGTGGAGGCCGCCGGTCGCACCGCGCCCGATCTCCAGGCGGAGATCGAGAAGCGCTACTCGGCCGACTTCCTCGTCGATCCGAACGTGCGCGTGCTCGTCGCGGAGCACAACGCGCGCGCGATCACCGTGCTCGGCGCCGTGAAGGAGCCGGGACGGCTCGAGATCGAGGACAACAACACGACGCTCGTCGACGTCCTCGCGCTCGCGGGGGGCGTGACCGAGGAAGCGGGTTCGATGGTGTTCGGCGTGCGCGGCCACCCCGAGACGACTGCGACGGTCGACGTCGAGGAGCTGACCATCCTCACGATGCACGAGGCGTGCGGCGACGAGAGCACGTCGCGGGTCCTGCAGGTCGACATCACCGCTCTCGTCGAGCGCGGCGATGCGAGTTCCAACTGCGTGATCGAGGATGGCGACGTCGTCCACGTGCCGCAGTCGGCCAAGGTCTTCGTCACCGGGCACGTCAGGGAGGGCGGCGCCTTCCCGCTCCGCGGCGATCTCACCATCCTCCGCGCGCTCGCGCTCGCCGGGGGACTCGACGACTTCGCGACGCCGAGCGAGACCAAACTGATCCGTCGCATCGCGGGCGGACGGCAAGCGATCCCGATCGACCTGGCGATGGTCGAAGCGGGCAGCGCGAACGATTTCCTCCTGCGACCCGACGACGTGATCGTCGTCAACGAGAGCGCGACCGCGCGGACCATCCGCGACGTGCGCACGTTCCTCGCCGGTGTCTTCACGATCGGATTGGGCCTCTGATGGGCGACGACACGCAGAAGGGCGGCGCCGCACCGGCGGAGGACTCTGCCGTATCGGACGCGATCGACCCGCGCGAGTGGGTGCGACTGCTCTCCGATCACCGGTGGATGATCGTCGTGGTCACGGCCGCGGCGCTGGCGGTGGCCTCGGTCGTCAACTGGTGGTCGACGCCCTACTTCCGGGCCACGTCGCGCATCCTGATCGAGCGCGACAACGCGCGCGTGATGTCCTTCCAGGACATCTACAACCTCGGCACCGGCGCCGACGACTACTACCTCACGCAGTACCAGATCCTCGAGAGCCGCGCGGTCGCCGAGACGGCGTTCGCCGCGCTGTCGGCCGAGGATCGCGCGTGGTTCGAAGCGCGCGGCAAGGATCCGGTGCGCGAACTGCTCGCGATCCGTCGCATTCGGCCGGTGACGAAGAGCCGGCTCGTCGACGTCGAGGCCGAGCACCCCGATCCCGCGGTCGCGAAGCGCGTCACCGACGCGATGGTCGCCGCCTACGTGACCGATGGCCAGGACCGCCGCAGCAACGCTTCGAGCATGGCGCTCGAGCGGCTGAAGAAGGACGCCGAGGACGTGCAGGCCAAGCTGATGGTCGCGGAAGGCGCGGCGCAGCGGTTCAAGACCGACAACGAGATCATCTCGATGAGCGATCGTCGCAACCTGCTCGCGACGCGCCTCGAGAAGCAGACGGAGCAGCTCGCGGAGGTGGAACGGCGCGGCAGCGCGGCGCGCGCGCGCCTCGAGAACGTGAAGCAGTCGCTCGCCGAGGGCAGTTGGGAGCGCGAGCTGCCGGAAGTGCTCGAGAGCCCGGTGATCGCCAACTGCAAGAAGGCCTTGCTCGAAGCCCGCTCGGAGCTGTCGGCGCTGACGCGCACCTACAAGCCCAAGCATCCGCGCATCGTCGCGCTGCAGAACCGCATCGACTCGCTCGAGAAGCAGACCGACGACGAGGTGCGGGTCGTGGTCGCCGCGCTGACGCGCGAACGCGATCGCGCGCAGATCGAGGAGACCGAGCTCCGCGGGCGCATCGACGAACAGAAGGTCGCGATGCTCGACATGGAGTCGCGTTCCATCCAGTACGGGATGCTGCACGACGAGGCGGAGAACACGCGCAAGCTGTACGAAGCGATCCTCTCGCGCCTGAAGGAGGTCGAGATCATCGACGAGTACGACACGACCAACGTGCATCGCATCGGGGCGTCGGAGGTCACGATGCAGCCGGTCCGGCCTCGCAAGCTCCTCAACCTCGCGTTCGCGTTCCTGGTCGGGCTCGTGCTGTCGGCGAGTCTCGCGTTGGTCGTCGAAATGGCGGACCGCTCGGTGAAATCGCCGGCCGACGCGACGCGCATCCTCGCGACGCCGGTGCTCGGCCTCGTGCCGCGCGTGGACACCAGCAAGGGCGCCGCCGCGACGACCTTCGAGAGCCTCGACGCGCGATCGAGCGTCGCCGAGGCGTTCCGCACGATCCGCACCGCGCTGTCGTTCTCCGAGATGGGACGCACGATGCGCTCGGTCGTCGTGACCAGCGCCGCGCCGTCGGAGGGCAAGAGCATGGTCGCAGTCAGCCTCGCGGCGAGCTACGCGCGTGCCGGCAAGCGCGTGCTGCTCGTCGACGCCGACATGCGCCGCCCGCGCCTGCACCGCGTGTTCGACGTCGTCGCGGAGGAGGGCTTCCCCAACCTGCTGCTCGGTGGTCGGGAACCCAAGAGCCTCGCGACGCCGACCACGGTCGAGGGCCTCTGGATCATGACCTGCCCGGTGCTGCCGCCGAATCCGGTCGAGCTGCTCACGGAAGGGGTGACGCCCGAGTTGATGGAGCGCTTCTACGCGGCATTCGACCTCGTGGTCTTCGACACGCCGCCGGCCGGGCTCGTCAGCGATGCGGTGGTGCTCGGCACGTCGGTCGATCGCGTGCTGTTCGTCGTGCGCAGCTTCTCGACCGACCGCGGACTCGCGCGGCGCGCGATGGGGCAGCTCCGCAACGTCGGCTGCCACGTCGCGGGTCTCATCCTCAACCATGCCGATCAGCGCGCGGAGCGCTACAGCCGCTACAGCTACGGCTACTACTCGTACGCGTACGCCGAAGACGGCAAGGTCGGTCGACGCACGCGCGTGATGCAGGACGTCGACGACGTCGCGGCGCCCTTCGAGTCGATCGCGGGCGAGGAACCGGCCCCGGAGAACGAGGAGAAGAGCGAAGGGCGGAGCGAGGAGCGAAACGCGTGAACCGGGTCCAGGGCATGACCGACCTGCATCACCACATCCTGCCGGGTGTGGACGACGGCGCGCGCGACGTCGGCGAGGCCTTGGCCCTGGCGCAACGCGCTCTCGACCAGGGCATCACGACGGTCGTCGCCACGCCGCACATGTTCGACGGCGTGCACGACGTCACGCGCGCCGCGGCGTGCGAGGCCGCCGACCGCCTGCGCGACGCGCTGGCCGCCGCCGGCAACCCGCTTGCGCTGCGCGTCGCGGCGGAGATCCGCGTCGACGAACGGCTCGAAGGCCTGCTCGCCGAGCATCCCGAGGTCACCCTCGACGGCGGCGGCCGCTACGCGTTGATCGAGCTGCCGCACGACGGCGTGCCGCCGTACCTCACGCGCCTGTTGTTCCGCCTGCGCGCGCGCGGCACGACGCCGGTGATCGCGCACCCCGAGCGCAACCTCGGCGTTCGCGCGGATCCCGAGCAGACCAAGGAGTGGCTCGACGTCGGCGCGATGCTCCAGCTCACCGCGGCGGCGCTGGACGGTTCGTTCGGCGCCGTCATCGGGCGATGTGCGCGCACGCTGCTCGCGGCGGGACGAGTGCACTGGGTCGCGACCGACGCGCATCGCATCGATCGCCGTCCGCCGCACGTCGGCGCGGCATTCGAGGTCGCCGAGAAGATCGTCGGGATCGACGGCGCACGCGCGCTGTTCGTCGAGCATCCCGCGATCGTCGCAGCGGGGGGCTCCCCGGAGTCGATCGTGCCGCCGCGGCGCGCGCAGCGTCGAGGGCTCGCCGCCTGGCTCGGACTGGGGAGGTCCTCGTGAACCGCGTCGCGATGTGGGCGATTCTCGCCGTGCTCGCCCTGGTCCCGGTGCCGCTCGCTTCAGTGGACGACCCGTGGCGCGCCCTGTCCGCGGCGATCCTCGCCGGCGGCGCGGCGGTGTTCTTCGCCGTCCGCGCGATCAAGCGCGCGCCGATCACCGTGCCGCACGCGGCGATCGCCGGCGCGGTGTTCCTGGCGATCGCGGCGATGCAGCTCTTGCCGATCGGAGTCGGCAACGGCGCCGCAACCGGTCTGCTCTTCGACGGCGAATCGCGCAGCGCCCTCTCCGTCGTGCCCGCGCGCACGCTCGCGCGCCTCGGCGAAGTCGGCGCGTTGCTCGCGTTGTTCGTCGTCGCCGCGATCGTGCTCCACGAGACGCGTCGCCGCCGGATCTTCGCGCTCGCGCTGGTCGGGATCGCGACGGTCTTCGCGAGCCACGGGCTCGCCGTCGCCGCCGGCTGGTTCGACGTGCCGTGGAGCGGGCAGGACCCGAGCGTGGTCTCGAGCACGTTCTTCAACCGCAACCATCTCGCCGGACTGCTCGCGGTCGCGATCCTCGTCGGTCTGGGTCGCCTGCTGTCGCGCGCGCACGGCAACCGGCCGCGGCCGGTCGAACGCCTGTTCCTCGCCGCGGCACTCGTGACCTGCGGCATCGCGCTGGTCGGCACCGGTTCGCGCGGCGGCGTCGTCGCGACGACCTGCGGTGCGTTCGCGTTCGTGATCGCCGGAGCGCCGAAGCCGCGCCGGGCGATCCTGCTGGCGGTCGGCGTGATCGTCGCGTCGATCGCCGCGTCGCTCGCACCCGACTCGTTCGTCGATCGCGTGACGGCGATCGACGACGAACTCGCGACCGCGGGACGTCGCCCCGACATCTGGCTCGGCGCGTGGAACGCCTTCCTCGCCTTCCCGCTGTTCGGCACCGGGCTCGGCACCTTCGGCGACGTGTCCGTCGGCTGGCAGTCGGCGACGGTGCCGGGCCACGTCGAGCACGCGCACTGCGATCCGCTCCAGATCGCCGTCGAGTGCGGCATCTTCGGCGCGACGATCGCGGCGCTTGCGTTCGCGTTGTGGTTGCGCGAGGCGCTGCGCGCGATCCGCACGACTCCGGCCGCGCATCGCCTGCCGATCGCGGGCGCAATGGCCGCGGTCGTCGCCATGGTCGTGCACTCGCTCGTCGAGTTCGACCTGCAGATTCCGGCCGACGCCACCTGGGTCGCGGCCATCGCCGGACTCGCCGTGGCGGGCGGTCGCGGGATCAGCGTGCGTCCGCCGATCCTGTGGATCGTGGTCGCTGCGCTCGCGCTCGCAGCCGTCGATCAATCCGCGCGGGCGTTCGGTTCCCATCCCGGCGCGGGGCAGGTGGAGTCGCTGGCGCGGACCGCGCTCGCGCGCCATCCGCGCGCGGAGAGGGGTCACGCACTGCTCGGCGCGGCATTGCAGGCGCGTCACGACGACCGAGCGCGCGCCGCGATCGAGCGCTCGCTCGCGCTGGTCAACGCGCACGAGCGACCGCGCTTCCGTCTCGCCGCGGCGACGTCGGCTTGCACGGACGGCGACTTCGCGACGGCCGCCGCGCTGACGCACAGCGTCCTCACGGAGTCGCCGGAGCTGCGCCGAACCGCGATCGAGCAGGTCTACGCGGCGCTGCCGAGCGTCGACGCGCTCGCCGGCGTGTTTCCGCGCGACGACGCCGCGGCCTGGCGCGAGCTGGGTGCGTTGCTCCTCGAGCGCGGCGAGTTCGCCGATCGGGAAGCGGCGCTGGCGATCGCGCGCGGCGAGACCGCACGACCCGACAGCCTGCTGACGATCGACGACGGCACGCGCCTCTGCGAGGCGGAGGTCGCCGCGTCGAAGTCCGGCGAGGGCGTGTGCGTGATCGACGTCGACACGACCTTCGTGGTCGCGCGCGGCGTGGCACCCGCGTCGGTCGCGATCCGCATCCGCGGCGATGCCGCGGTCTTCGCGCGGTCGTTCGCGCCGGGTGACGGCAAGCGGCGCGATCAGTTCGTGCTCGACACGACGACGCCCCCCGGCGTCTACGCGATCGAGCTGGTGCTCGGCGGGACGAAGTTCCCCTTCCCGCTCGACGCCGTCACGGTCGAACCGCGCATCGTGGAACTCGCGGTCGGTCGCACCGTGCCCGCGGTCGAGTTCGCGTGGAGCACGGGCGATCCCGCGCTGCGCGCGCGTGACGGCGCCGGCGTCCCGCTGCGCGAGGGCGATGCCCTCTGGTCGGCGATCGCGATGCCCGCCGCCGGTTGCGAGATCGCCGTCGTCGGCGCGGCGGTCGACGCGGTGCGGCCGTGGCTCGACGGCACCCCGCTGCTCCTGGCCGGCGGTTCCGCGCGCCTCGCGCGCTTCCGTCTCCCCGCCGGCGCGAACCCGCGCCGGCTCGAGTTGCGCGGCGCGCCCGGACAGGTGCCCGCGATCGAATCCCTCTTCGTCAGCGAGTGGGTGAGAAGGTGACGACTCCCTGGTTCGGCTCCCTCTTCGACGGTCTGCCGGTCGACGTGCGCGTCTGCATGGTCGCCGCTCTCGTCGCGTTCATGGTGACGTGGCTCGGTGCGCCGCTCGCGCGAGCGATCGCGTTCCGTCTCGGCGCGATCGACGTCCCCGGCGGGCGTCACGTCCATCGACGACCGACGCCGCGCATGGGCGGGCTTGCCGTGATGCTCGGCGTCGTCGCCGGGTGCGGGGCGCTCTGGCCGTTGATGCCCGAGTCCGAACTCGACTTCCCCGAGAAGCTCGTCGCACTGCTGCCCGTGCTCGTCATCGCGCTCGGCGTCGCTGCCCTCGGCGCGTGGGACGACTGCCGCGGCGTCTCGCCGCGCACGAAGCTGCTCGGGCTCGCGCTCGCGGGCGTCGCGCTGTGCGCGAGCGGCGTGCAGATCGCGCACGCGGACCTGCCGCTGATCGGGCACGTCGACTTCGGCTGGCTCGCGATCCCGATCACCGTGTGCTGGGTGATCGCGTGCACCAACGCGATCAACCTGATCGACGGCGTCGACGGCGCGGCGACCGGCGTGTCGGGCGTGTCGGCCGGACTGCTCGCCGTGTGCGCGCTCGCGAGCCGCGACGGCGCATCCGGGTTGCTGCTGGCGGGGACCTGCGGCGCGGCGCTCGGCTTCCTGCGCCACAACCGACAGCCGGCGCGGATCTTCCTCGGCGACACCGGCTCGCTCGCGCTCGGCTTCCTGCTCGCCGCGGGTTCGGCGCTGGGCTCGGCGAAGCAGGCGACCGCCGTCTCGCTCGGCGCGGCGCTGCTCGTGCTCGCGGTGCCGTTCCTCGACACCACGCAGTCGTTCGCGCGGCGCTTTGTGCGCGCGATGCGCGAGGGCGGGGCCCATCGCCTGCGGCGTGCGATCGCGGCCACGGCGATCGGCGACCGTGGCCACATCCACCATCGCCTGCTCGGTCGCGGGTTCACGCACCTGCAGACGAGTCGCGTGATGGTGCTCGTCACGCTGGTGACCGGCGTCACGGCGATGTTGCTGCGTCCGGCGGGTGCGCTCGCCGCGGCGACGTTGCCGCTCGGCATCGCGGCCTCCGTCTACGTGCTGTTGCGTCTCGCGGCGCTGCGCGAGCCGAAGCCGGCGCCGAGCGTGGTGATCCCGCGCGTCGCGCCGCGCGCCGTGGCGACTGCCGAGCCCGCGATGCGAACGGAGTCGAAGGAGCGCGAGACGGTGGCGGTGTCGTGAGCGAAGCGGAGGGCAGGAGGAACGAAGGAGGAACGAAGGTGACGACCAAGACGACGGAACGGAATCCGGGTCGGAACCGCGCGCAGCTCGTGACCAATCGCGCGTTGCGCTGGTCGGTGGCGATTCCGCGCGGCCTGTCGGCGTACTGGATCGACATGCTGCAGCGGACCGGCGTCGCCGTGACGTTGCTCGGCGAGTCGGACGCGCGCGGAGCCGTCGCGTTCTGCGCGGGAGTCGATCTCGCCGGCGACGTGGCGATGCTCGCGCAACTGCGCGCGCTGCGTGACTCCGGCGTGCCGCTGGTCGTCGACGCTGCGGCGTTCGCCCTGCTGACCGGTCGCCCGGCGAGGGTGTTGCGAGCGTCCCGGCTCACGGGAGTCGGCCGGTTCTTCGACGGCGCCGACGACGTGCGCATGCCGGTGCGAATCGCGGTGGCCGGCGGGGCGAAGTACGGCTGCGTCGCGCCGCAGGGCGTCCCCGCGATCGCGATCGACGAGGACGGCAACGCGCCGTTGATCGGCCTGCCGCTGCCCGCGGTCGCCGAACTCGACGGCGCGGCGCCGCGCGTCGAACGCTTCCCTCTGCCGCGCGGTCGCTCCACGGTGGAGATCGTGTCGGGCTGCGACCACGGCGGACTCCGTCGCCTGGTCGAGAACGCGCTGCGCATCGCGTCGCACGCCGCCGGGCTCCCGTTCGTGCGCTTCGCGCCGGCGCCGGGCAACCACATCGGCGCGTTTGCGATGCGCGTCGACGCCGACTCGTTCGAGGCGACCGCCACGACACGCACGCTCGAAGCGCTCGCGCGCGGCGACGTGCGCGCGACCTGGTTCATCGACGTCGAGCGTCATGCGCGGCGCGGCGGCGTCGCGGCGGTGCGCGAGATCGTCGCGGCGGGGCACGAGGTCCAGTCGCACTGCTGGCGTCACTACACGTACCGTTCGCGGCGGAAGAACCGCGCGAACCTCGCCCGTTCGATCGAGGTGCTGAGCGCGTGGGGCGTGGAGGCCACCGCGTTCGCGGCGCCGTTCGGGACCTGGAACGCCGGTCTCGACGCCGCCATGCGCGACAACGGCATCGCGTGGTCGTCCGAGTTCTCGCGCTGCCACGACGACGCACCCGGCGCATGGCCGCACTCGCGCGTCCATCGCGGCGCGTGGTTGACCGATCCGCCGTGGCAGGTGCCCGTGCACCCGGTCTGCCCGGGGATGATGTTCGTCGCCGGACTCTCCGCCGACGAGATCCACGAGCACTGCGCGGCGATCGTGACGAGCAAGCTCGTGCGCGGCGAGCCCGCGGTGCTCTACGGCCATCCGATCGGTGACCTCGAACGACTGCCGGAGCTGTTCACGTCGCTCGATCGAACGCTCACGCGGCTCGAGGACACGGCGCGAGGCGGGACGGCCAAGGAGTTGACTCCGGTCTGGCAGCCGACGCTGAGCGAGCTGTGCGCGTTCCATCGCGCGCGGCGCCATCAGGCCGTCGTGTGCCGCGTCGGGACGGACCACCTCGAAGGCGAGGTCCGCGGACCGGCCGGACTGTGGATCGACCTGCCCGACGGCACGCGCGTGCGCACCGGACCCGGTCGCTTCGTCGTGCGGTTCGACGAGTCGGCTCTCACGCGGCGCGATCCGGCGGTGGGCAACGAGAGCGGCGGCGTGCGACGGCTCGTGCCGCGATCGTCGTTGCGACCGGTCCTGGCGCGGATGCGCATCGGCGTGGCGCGATGGAAGCGGGAAGTCATGCGACAAGCGGGAGGCGAGTGAGATGACGGCGACCCTTCGACAGTGGCAGTCGGTGTTCGACACCTGGGCCGACGCGGATCCGAACGTGGCGTCGACGGGCGAACGTCAGTCGGACCGCGCGATGGACCGACTCGCCGGCGTGCTCGCCGACATGCTCGGTCTCTGCGGCGACGAGTCGGTGCTCGACATCGGCTGTTCGAACGGCGTCCTGACCAGACGCTGGAGCACCCGCGCGCGCGAGGTGATCGGCGTCGACTACAACGCGCGGTTGATCGAGCGTGCCCGCGAACTCGCGGGCGGCGGACCGGTCACGTTCCAGCGCGCCGACGCGCAGTCGCTGCCCTTCGACGACGGGCTGTTCGACGCGGTGTGCTGCTACAACGTGTTCTGCTGCCTGCCGGATCTCGACTTCGCGCGCCGCGCCGCGCGCGAAGCGATCCGCGTGGCGAAACCCGGCGCGGCGATCGTGCTGGGCAGCCTGCCGGACGCGCGCCGCCGCCTGCGCCTCGTCGCCGACTGCGAGGCGAACGGTCGTTGGTACGTCCGCGTGTTGCCGCGTTCGCTGCGCTGGGGCGTGAAGCGCCTGCTGTGCCCGTCGTGGTCGCCCGAGTCGAGCGGTCTCTTGTGGTTCGACGTCGAGGATTTCGTCGCCGAGCTCCGCGCCGAAGGCATCGCCGTCGCGCTGCACGACGACCCGGTCTACGCCAACTACCACCTCTATCGCCGCACCCTGATCCTCACCAAGCCCACCGCGTCCGAGGCCGCAGCCGATCCGGCTGCCGGCGTCGTCGCTGGCGCGACGACCAGAGGGCCTCGGCCGCTTCACCAGCCGGGGTCCGGACCCACCGTCGAAGGCGGCACGCGATGATCCTGCCGCGCGAAGCCTTGGTCGCGGAGATCGCTCCCGCCGCCGTGGCGTGGTCGATCGCGGAGCGCCTCGACGCGGTCGACGACACGGCGGACTTCGCCGGCTCGACGGCGTGGTGTCGCGCCGCGAGCGACGTGCTCGGCGACGCGAACACCGCGCACGTCGTGTTCCGCGACGGCAGCGGCACGGCTGTCGGTTGGACGATGCTCGAGCGCGGCGCGGCCGGTTGGCGCAGCGGCGCACCGGGCGCTTCGTGCGTGAGCTGGCCGTTCGCGGCGATCGGCTATCGCTTCCGCCCGCGTTTCCTGGTCGAGCTCG
Source organism: Planctomycetota bacterium (assembly GCA_016235155.1). GTDB lineage: Bacteria > Planctomycetota > UBA1135 > UBA1135 > UBA2386 > JACRLW01. The sequence continues at coordinate 7,690 of JACRLW010000037.1, read as the reverse complement.
CGCCGGCGCTCCGCGCGACGTGGATCCAAGCGCTCCGCTCGAGCTTCCGCGGCCGTCGCCTCGAACTCGTCCGTCTCGATCCGGAAGAGGCAGCGGTCGAGGTCGAGCACGCGCACCTCGACCGTGCCGATGGACCGGCGACCTGGGCGACGAAGGTGTCGGGCGACGCGGATGGGTGGTACGCGACGCTCGACGGCAAGCACCGCCGCGACCTGAAGAAGTACCGCCGCGACATCGCCGCGTTCGGCGGCGAGTGGTGCGACACGCTCGACGGCGCGCCGCTCGGCGAGTCGCTCGACGTCCTGTTCGCCTTGCACCGCCGTCGCATCGCGCACAAGGGTGCGACCAGCGCGTGCGGCACGCCGCGCAGCGAACGGTTCTTGCGGCGCCTCGCCGAACGCGAAGCCGCCGCGGGCACGCGCGTGGTGGTCGTGCGCCACGGCGGCGAACCGATGGGGGCGTGCCTGTCGTTCGCGCATCGCCGCCGTCTGAAGGTCACGGTGTCCGGATGGGACCAGGGCTTCTCGCGCTACGACCTCGGCCGGCAGGTCATCCATCACCAGATCCTGCGCGAGTTCGAGCGCGGCCTCGTCGAGATCGACCTGCTCGGCGGCGACCTGCCCTACAAGCGCGAGTTCGGGCTCGAACGTCGACCGACGGTGGACCTGGTGGTGCGGCCGTCCGCGTTCGCGGCGCTGCGCGAAGATCTCGTGCACGGGGCGATCGAGGTTGTGCGTGCCGGACGACGGCCCGTCGGCGCGGGAGCGAAGGCCAAGGCATGAAGCGCGTCGTCTACGTCTCCGCGACCAACGAGCTCGGCGGTTCCGATGCGAGCCTCTTCGAACTGGTGCGCAGCCTCGACCGCGCCCGCTTCGCACCGCTGGTGGTCCTGCCCCAGCCCGGTCCGTGGACGTCGCGCTACCTCGAGCTCGGCGTTCCGGTCGAGCACGTGCCGCTGAAGAAGCTCAAGAACACGTTGGACCCGCGCTGGCATTGCGCGTGGCTGTGGCGCGCCCGCACCCGCATCGCGGGGATCACCGCGGTGCTCGAAGGCTTCCGGCCCGAGATCGTGCACCTGAACACGAGCGTCGAAGTGCTCGCGGCGGTCGCGATCCGGCGCTGGTGCCGGCGGCGCGGCGGACGCTTCGTGTGGCACGTCCGCGAGCTCGAACTGCGGCCGCGCTTCGTCGAGCGCGCGATCTTCGGACTCGTGCGGCGCTGGGCGGACGCGGTCGTCGCGATCTCGACGCCGATCGGCGGGCGCTTCGCCGGACGCGAGCGGGTCTACGTCATCCCCAACGGTGTCGATCTCGAGCGCTTCGGCGCGCGGGAGACGACGAGTCGAGCGCACGGAACGACGCGCGTCGTCGGTTGGCTCGGCCGCATCGCCCCGCGCAAGGGACTCGAGAACGTGCTCGCGGCCTTCGACCGCATCGCCGATGTCCGGCGCGACGTCCGTCTCGCGGTGGTCGGCACGCCGTTGCCGGAACACGCGGGCTTCGCCGCGCGACTCGCGGAGCGCGCGTGCACGTCGCGGCACGCGGCGCGGATCGACTGGCTCGGCGCGACCGAACGACCGGAGGACGCACTCGGCGGGATGGACCTCCTGCTGCACCTGCCCGACATCGACGAAGGCCTCGGACGAGTCGTGCTCGAAGCACAGGCCTGCGGCGTGCCGGTGGTGACCTGGCCGCGAGGCGGACTCGTCGACGCGGTGAGCGACGGCAAGACCGGGGTCATGGCCGCACTCGGCGACGTGGACGCCGCGGTGCGCGCCGCGATCGAACTCCTCGGCGACGACGCGCGGCGTGAACGCATGGGACTCGCGGCGTCGCGGTTCGCGCGCGAGCACTTCGGCAGTCCCGCGTGTGCCGCTCGGATCGAGTCGGCGTACGAACACCTTCTCGAGGTACCGGCATGACGGCGCTCGCGATGCCTGTCGCGCGGCGGAGTGCTTTGCGACACGACGGCGCGTTCGCGACGCAGGCACCCGCCGCTCGCCCGTTCGACCTCAGCGTGGTGATCGTCGGCTATCGCTCGCTGAAGCTGATCGTCGAGTGCCTCGCGACCTGGGATGCGGCGGTCGCCGGGATCCGCGCCGAGTTGATCGTCGTCGAGAACGGCACCGGCGAGCCGGCGGCCGACGTGCTGCGCACCCAGCGTCCCGACGCGCGCGTGATCGAACTCGACGACAGCATCGGGTTCGGCGCCGCGGTCAACCGTGGCCTCAGCGACGCGCGCGGCCGGCACGTCGCGCTGTTGAATCCGGATACGGCGCTGGAGCCGCGCTCGCTCTCGCGACTCGTGCAACGACTCGACCGCGATCCGCGGATCGGGATCGTCGGCCCGCGCGTGTGGGACGACGTCGCCCATTCATCGATCCAACGCTCGTGGCGTCGGTTCCCGGGCATGTCGACCGCGCTGTTCGGTCGCTACTCGCTGCTCACGCGGCTGTGGCCGTCGAACCCGTGGACGCGTCGCTACCTGAACCAGGATCGCTCGCCGGACGAGTGCCAGGAAACCGACTGGGTCAGCGGCTGCTGCATGGTCGTGCGCGGGACCTTGTTCCGCGCGCTCGGCGGCATGGACGAGCGCTACCCGCTGTTCTGCGAGGACGTCGACCTCTGCCGCAGCGCGTGGGACGCCGGCTTCACGGTCGTGTACGACCCCGGCTCGGCGATCGTGCACGAGATCGGCGGGTCGCGGAAGAAGGCGCGGATGCGCAGCACATGGCTGCGCCATCGCTCGATGACCGCGTGGGTGTTGAAGTACCGGCGAGCCGTCAGTCCGCTGACGTGGTTGCTCGTCGCAGGGATCTGGGCGCGGTTCGTCCTGCAGGCGATCCGCGGAAAGGTGTGAGGCCGGCGATGACAGCGATCTTGGAGAGGAGTCCCGTTCGGACCACGAGTGTGCGCACGCCGCCGAGCGGCGAGGCCGTGCACGTTCTCGCGTGGCGGCTGCTCGACTACGACGGCCGCGAGGTGACCTACGGCGGACTCCAGCGGTGGCTGCTCGCGCTCGCCGACCTGCTCGTCGCCGCCGGGCATCCGGTCGTCGTGCACCAGCGCGCGAACGCCGCGTTCGAGAAGGAGCTGTCGCGCGGCGTCACGGTCGTCGGTCATCGCGCATCGGCGCGCGCGTGGGGATCGCCGATCTTCAACGTGAAGGTCCACCGCGCGATCCCGGCCGGCGCGCCGGTCGTCTACATGGTCGAGGACCTCGCGTGGCCGACGTGCCGTGCGCGCAGCATCGTGATCCAGCACGGGATCTGGTGGGACGGCGAGTACGGCGGACTCAAGTTGCGGATGGCGGAGCACGTCGCGCGTCACGCCGTGCGCAACACCGCGGCGACGGTGTGCGTCGACACCAACTTCGTCAACTGGTTCCGCGCGCGGTGGCCCGAGAGCGGACTCGACGACCGCTTCGCCGTGGTGCCGAACTTCGTCGACCCCGCGCAGTGGGGACCGCAGCCGGAGATTCCCGCCGCGGCGCGCACGGTCTGCGGCGATCGCATGGTCGTCTGCTTCCCGCGGCGCAGTGAACCGCGGCGCGGCATCTGGCTGATGGCCGAGGCGACGCCGATCCTCGCGCGACGCTTCCCGTCGCTCGACTTCCGCTTCGTCGTCGGTTCCGGTTACCACACCGATGCGTTGCGCAAGAAGCTGAACGAGTCGGGAGTCGACGAGGCGCGCTGGACCACCGAGGTGCTGCCCTTCGATCGCATGCGCGAGGCGTACGAGAACAGCGCGATCGTGACCGTGCCCACGGTGTGCGGCGAAGGGACGTCGCTGTCGGCGATCGAGGCGATGTACTTCGGCTGCGCCGTCGTCGCGACCTGGGTCGGCGGACTGCCCAACGTCGTGCGCGACGGTGTCGACGGCGTGTTGATCCCGCCCTCCGCCGAGGCGCTGGTCGATGCGGTCGCGCGCCTGGTCGAGCGACCGGCGCACCGCATCGAGCTCGGCAGGCAGGCGATGGCGACCGCGCGCAACGCATTCGGGATCGAGAGGTGGCGCGCGAGCGTGACGCCGGTCGTCGCCCGCGCACTCGCCCTCCCTGCCCTGGTCGAAGCGGGGGTCCGTGGCTGAGCGGGCTACCGCGACGGTTCTCGCGGCGCCGTCGCCCGCGCTCGCGCACGTCGTGCTCGAGCGCGTCTTCGCGTTCGGCTGCGTGTTTCTCCTGTTCGGCGACTACCTGACGCTGTCGCTCGCCCGTGCGTCGAGCGGCACGGCCGGCAACTGGCTGCTCTACACCGCGGTGCTGCAACTGCCGCTCGTCGCGCTGGCGGTCATGCTGGGACGGCTCGATCGCCGTGCGCTGACGGCACCGGTGCTCGCGCTGTTGGGCGTGGGACTCGTGATCGCCGGGCACGTCACGCTCGTTTGGCTGTCGGGCGGGGAACTGTCCGAGTACGCGGCGGACAAGTCGTTGAACTGGTTCGGCGTCTGTCTGCCCGCGCTCGCCTGCGGCATGGCGATCGGCAGATCGGCGCTGCTCGCGCGGCCGCGCGGCTTCCTGATCTTCGCGGTGCCGCTGTGGGTGATGTGCGCCGCGGCGTTGGCCATCGACCCGGCACTCCTGACCGTCGCGCACTACGCCGACCTCGCCGTCTTCCTCGGCGTGCTGGTGTTGCCCGCGCACCAGGCGTTGGCGTTCGCGTTGGCGAAGATCGGACTCTGCGCATTGTCGTTGGCCGACGCCGCCGGCCGCGAGCGGCGCCTGCGCATCGTGTGGTTCGTCGCGACCGCCGCGACTTTCGGGCTGCTGCTGCTGACCGGTGCGCGCACCTACGTGGTCGGCGCCGTCCTCGCGCTCGCGCTTTTGAACGGCTTCTGGAGCCGGAACGTCGCACGCACGCTGGTGGTCGCCGCGGCCGGCATCGCACTCGCCCTCGCGTTCCCCTCCGACCTCCTCAGCGAGCGCATCGATCCGTGGCAGGTGGCGCAGTCGCTGTCGTTCGAAGAACGCATCGACGTGTGGGGCGTCGCGCTCGAGTCGTTCGTCGAGCACCCGCTGTTCGGCGTGGGCCCCGGCGGGTTCGCCGACCGGATGTTCTGGGGCGGACGGGTCTACCCGCACAACCTGGTGCTCGAGTTCCTCAGCGAGCTCGGGCTGGTCGGCACGGCGCTGTTCGCCGTCGCGTTGGGCGCGGTCGTGCGACGCGTCGTGCGGTTCGTCCGCTCGCGACGCCAGGCGACGTCGACCCAGTGGTTCGCCGTCGGCTTCTTCGTGTTCTCGGTCGTCGGCGCGATGGCGGTCGGCGACTGGATGCGCAACTCGTTCCTCTTCCTCGCGATCGGCATGTGCCTCACGGCGGTGCCGATCCGCGGCGCGAGGTCGACGTCGTGACGACCGCATCGGTGAACGACATCGTCGCGGCAGGTGCGGCCGCGAACGACGCCGGTGACGGCGTCGCCCAGGGTCGCATCGGGCGCAACCTGTGTTGGATGGGGGCCGCGGTCTTCCTCGGGTCGGCCCTGCAGTACGCGCTGTACTTCTGGATCGCGCGTTATCTCGGCCCGGCGGAGTACGGACTGTTCTCGACGGTCCTCACCATCGCGATCCTGACGGGACCCCTCGTCGATCTCGGCATGGGGGTGACCTTGGTGTGGGTTGCGGCGAAGGACCCCGCACAGCTTGCGCAGACCATCGGGTCGTCGATCGTGTGGCGCGCCGTGCTCACCGCGCCGATGGCGATCGTCGCGGCGATCGTCGTCGTCGCGCAGAACGGGAGCGGGGCGCTCGCGTTGTTCGTGCCGCTCTACCTCGCGACGCACCTCGACGGCCTCGGCACCATGTGCTCGACCGCGTTCCAGGCGCGCGAGCGGATGGACCTGGCGGCGAGCACCATGTTGACGCGCAATCTGCTGCGCGCCGCGTCGTTCGGCATCGCCCTCTTTGCCGGAGCGGGCGTCGTCGAGATCGCGTGGTGGGTGTTCGCCGGATCGGTGCTCGGCGTGTGCTGGTCGTGGCGCCGGTTGCGACGCACCATGCCGGTGTCTTTCGCGAGACCGTTCCGCTGGGACGTCGTGCGCGGTGCCCTGCCGTTCGGACTCGGCATCATCGCGTCGATGGCGCACCAGCAGATCGACGTCGTCCTGCTCGGCGCCCTCGCTCCTCGTGAGGAGGTCGGCATCTACCACGCCGGAGTGCGCTTCTACATCCTCGCGCAGCTCGTCGCGCAGACCGTCGCCGTCGTCGTGCAGCCGCTCAGCTATCGCCATGGACTGAAAGGAACGGCGGAGAGCGTCGCGATCCTGCGCCTGAAGACCGCCGGCCTCGCTGCGCTCGGCACGCTCGGTGCCTTGGTGTTCGCGCTGTGCGCCGACGACCTCGTCGGCGTCGTGCTCGGCGGCGGCTACGCGGCGAGCGTCCCGATTGTGCTCGCGACCGCGCCGCTCGTGTTCCTCAAGTTCGTGTCGTCGCCCCTCGCCGACACGATCACCTGCCTCGGCCGCCGCACCTGGTTGACCGTCGGCCTGTGGCTCTCGCTGGCGGTGAACGTCGGCGCGAACCTCGTGCTCATCCCCCGCCACGGCGCGCTGGGCGCCGTGATCGCATGCGTGATCAGCGAGTGCGTGCTCGCGGTCTGGCTGTTCGGCAGCGTGGCGCTCGCCGGCGTCGAAGTCGGCTGGCACACGTTGATCAGCGAGTGCGTGCTCGCGGTCTGGCTGTTCGGCAGCGTGGCGCTCGCCGGCGTCGAAGTCGGCTGGCACACGTTGTTGCGCAACGCGCTCGCGCTCAGCGCCGTCGGCGCGTCGCTGTGGTGGGCGATGCGCGGGATGGCGGTGCCCGTGAGGGGCGAGTGGGTCGCGGGAGCCTGCGTCGTCACCGCGTTGCTGTTGGCGGCCCTGCGGCCGACGACCGAGGAGTCGGTGCTGAAGGGGGTCTTGCGGGGGCGGCGGGCGGCGGGGGTGTGAAGTAGCGGCGGTGACCGCCTTGGCAGTGCGAGTGCACTTGACTACTCTCCCGCCACCACAAAGCGGGTTCGATCCCCAGGAGGACTCCGTGACGAGGTTCCGTGTGAGTGCCGTGGCGCGCAGTGAAGGAGCGCTCGGCCTTTCTCTCTCTCTCTCTCTCTCTCTCTGCGGTTCTCGCGTTGAGCGCTGAAGGAGCCGCGCAAGCGATCGGCGTGCAATCGCATGGTGCGCCGGTCAACCAGTCCGCGCCGCCGGGCTACAACCAACCGGCGAGCACGCCGCAGCTCAACGTGCCCGATGGGATCTGGAACAACGGCGAGGGCTTCCGGACCAACAGCACCGCCGATGCCGACTACGGCGGTCATCACGGCAGCGCCGAGCCGGGCGTCGATCTCGGCGACATCTTCGGCGTCGAGCAGACCATCGGCGGCACGCCCGGTTGGAAGCAGGTTCAGTTCAGCGATCCGTACACGGACCAGGTCATCAACCTCTGGCGCTTCGTCGGCTATCTGCGGCCGGGACAGCTCGGCGCGTATCCGGCTCCGGTCGCCGGCCAACCCGGCACGATTCAGGACGCTGCCTTCGAGTTGTTCCTGCCCGACCCGGTGCCGAGCACGACGCAGGTCATGCTCGTGCTGAACTCCTGGGCGACGACCGGCTGGCCGGCGATCCGCGACGGCGGACGTCACGCCTACCCCGGCAAGGCCCGCCACGACGGCCTCGCCGGGACTCCCGCCGGGATCCTGCGGCAGAGCGATCCGACGTTTGCC
>JACRLW010000036.1 GCA_016235155.1 Planctomycetota bacterium | reverse complement strand
GGTCCAGTCATTGCCGGCACGCGTCATCGGATCGATGACGGCGTGCTCGACGTACAACTGGCAGCCAGGCATTCCGAGTGACGCGAGCGGAAAGGGCAATGGCCTGTTCCCCCACAACACGTTGGAGAAGCCGGTGATCATGAAGGCGTCGAAGGCCGAAGCCGAAACGTTGCTCGCGCGCACGGTGAACGGGTCGCCGAGCCATGGCAGGCGATAGGGCTCCGCGTCGATCACCGGCACACCGAGCGCACCGGCGCAGCCCGTACCGAAGGACACGTAGCTCGCCGGTGACGGCGTCGAGAGCGCCCAGGTGTCGGACATCTCCGCGTGACCTCGACCGCCGTAGACCAGGACGCGACCGGTGCCGAGGTCGGAGGCCATCGCCAATGAGTATCGTGCCGGCGGCGCCGGCGAAGCAGCGATCGGGGTCCACGTCGCGCCGTCCCACTCCCACGTATCCGACAAGAGACCTGTGCCGCCGATCCCGCCTGCGAGCACGACGCGACCGCGCGCGTGGTCGAACGCCATCGCGTGATTCTCGCGCGGCGACGGGCTCATCGCTGGTGTCATCGCCTGCCAGTCCGTGCCGTTCCACTCCCAGGTGTCGCCGAGCAGGAGTGCCCCGGCGACCGAACCACCGAACAACACGATGCGTCCGCGCACGGGGTCTTCGGCCATCGCGTGCCGGAAGCGACTCGGCGGGCGGTTCACCGGCGTGAGTGCGCGCCAGTCGATGCCGTCGTACACCCAAGTGGGAAGCGGAAACGTCGTCACACCGCCGAACATGAGGATGCGCCGACCGATCGGATCCCACGCGAGCGCGTGACTATCCCGCCCCGGAGGCACCGTCCTGGTCGTCACCGGAGTCCAGGTGACGCCGTCGAACTCCCAGGTGTCCGTGGGGTGAAGGGGATAACCGAATCCGCCGAACAGCACGACACGGTTGCGCACGGGATCCAGCGCCATCGCGGGAAAGCGCCGCGCGGACGGTCCACCGGGGATGTGAGACCAGCGTTGGCCGTCGTGCACGAAGGTGTCGCCGATGAACGCGAGGCTGTCCCAACCCCCGAACGTGACGATGCCCCGTCCGTTCGGCATCGACGCCATCGCATGTCCGGAGCGCGGCGGCGGATCACCGGGGACGAGCGACCAGTTGACGCCATCCCATTCCCAACCGTCGGTCTGCGCCGTACCGCCGCGCGTACCCCCGTACATGAACACGCGATGGCGCGCCCAGTCGAAGCAAGCGCCGGCGCGTGAGCGACCGAACGGGGAGGTGAGTGGCGCAAGCCGTACCCAATCGGTCGCCGTCAGTTCCCAGGTCTGTTGCGAGAGGCTGTAGCCAAGGGTCGAGTAACCGCCGAACAGGACGGTCCGCCCTCTCAGCCCGTCGTACGCCAGTGCTGGACCATCGAGCGCCGGCGGCACGGTCGGAGTCATCAGTCGGTTCCAAGTGACGCCATCGAACAACCAGGTCTGGTCGGAGTCGCCGAGTGGTCCCGTGCCGCCGAACATCAGCACCGCGTTGCGCCGAAGGTCGAAGACCATCGCGCTGCGCGACAACGGCGGAGGCGTCGACCCTGCCGGTGTGACGTTCGCCCACTGCACGCCGTCCCACTCCCAGGTGTCGTTGAGGATCCCGCTCGCGCCGTTGCCTCCGAACAGGACCACCTTCTGACGGGATTGGTCGTACGCCATCGCGTGGTCGTAGCGCGCGGTCGGCGATGCCGACGGCGTGCTCTGGGTCCACGTCACGCCGTCGAACTCCCAGGTGTCGTTGTGCCGGGCCCAGGTATGGCCGCCGCCGAACAACACCGACCGGCCGCGCGCGATGTCGAACACCATCGCCGAGCCGACCCGATACCCAGGGATGGTTGCGTTCGCGTGTTCCGTCCAACTCGCGCCGTTCCAGGTCCAGGTATTGGCGGGGAAACCGCCCGAACCAATCCCGCCGTGCACGACGGTGATCCGGCGACCGATGTCATAGGCCATCGCGTGCGAGTAGCGGCCGGGCGGAGCGGGGTCCAGGTGGCTCCACCGTGCCTGGGCGACAAGGGCCGCGGGAAACACGAGTCCGATCGCGAATGCGCCGAGTCGCATCAACGGACTCGAACGCGCAATCCTGCGGTGCCGTGCGAGCGCCATGGGGGAACAGCCTACCGCGCGTGCCAGCAAGCCAGGTGATTCGAACTGCGTCTCCTGCCGCTCACGCCAGCGGGTCGCGGGTGCGCTGCGCCCGCGGGTGGGGTGAGAGACGGCGGTCGGCGTGCAGCGGTGGGGGTGCAACCCGTTCCACACCGGCTCGCGTCGATCCCGGCCTCGGGCCCGAGCGCCTGCGACCCTGCATGGCGGCAGCAGCGAGCAGGTGGTGCGCCGATGCGTCGAGGCCGCCGTAGTCGACGGGGTGTTCGTGGATGAGCTTGTCCGTGCGGCGCAAGAAGCGGAGCACGCTGCCGATCGTGTCCAAAGAGTCTTCGATGTCCGCGTCGTGCGCCGACCGGCCTGACCGTCGATGTCGGGCCGTCCTTGGGGTCCGCGCAACGACAACCTGCTTGGAAGACCGCGATGAGGGGGCCCACGCCGGGATGGCGAGGACTCGGCTCCATCGGAGCGAGGTATCCTCCCGCCGACGTCACGGCTCATGGATCCGAACCCACCGCCTCGCGACGACGAGCTGCTCGCGACGCTGCTCGCCGAACTTCGCCAGAAGGCGCAGAGCCTCCTGCTCGGAGAGCGACGAGCGCACACGCTGCAACCGACCGCACTCGTCCATGAGGCGTGGTTGCGCGTGCGGGAGGTCGCGGATCTGCCGATGGGAGAGGATGCCGGATCGCGACGGCGCTTCGTCGCCCTCGCCGTGCGCGCGATGCGCAACGTCTTGATCGACCACGCGCGCCATAGGAGCGCGGACAAGCGCGGCGGCGATCGGTCGCGCGTCGAACTCGAGGACACGATTCCGGTGCTCACCGCCGATCCCGACACGCTGCTCGACCTGGAGCTCGCGCTGTCACGCCTCGCGAACGTCAGCGAGCGGCTGGCGCTGGTCGCGGAGTTGCGCCTGCTCGGTGGTCTCTCGATGCCCGAGATCGCGGCCGTGGCCGACCTGAGTCTGAGCACGGCGAAAGAGGACTGGAGCTTCGCCCAGGCCTTGCTCGCGCGTTGGCTCGAGCCCACGTGAGCGGGTCACTTGCGCGGGGCAGGCTTCGCACTCCAGGTGCGCACCACGCCGTCCTCGCTCGCGGACACGAGGGTCTCGCCGTCGCGATGCCACGCGACCGCGAACACGTCGGCGGCGTGATGCAGGGTGAGCACCTCGTTGCCGTCATCCGGCTCCCAGAGGCGCACTCGATGGTCGTTCCCCGCGCTCGCGAGCCGCTCGCCGTTCGGCTGCCACGCCAGGGATCGCACGGTCCGTGTGTGTCCGCGGAGCACCCGGGTCGCTGATGCCGTCGCGAGCGAGCAGAGGTGGATGCGCATCCCGTGATCGGCGACGGCCAGCGAGTCGCCGCGGGGATGCCAGGCGAGCGCCACGCTGCGGACGATCGGGATCGCCGTGCGCAGCGAACCGTCACGCCGCGCGAGGATCGCCACGCGGTCGCCGCAGACCGCCAGCGATTCACCGTCCGGGCTCCATGCGAAAGCCGTCGACCAACCCGAGTAGAGCCTGGTGGGCGCGATGCCGTCCTCCGGACTCCAGATCCAGACCGTCGCTTCCTCGCCCCGCCGCGAGAACGCCACCGAGCGGCCGCGACGATCGAGGACGAGACCACCGTTCGAGACGCTCGGGCTGCCGTCCTTCGGCGCAAGTTCGGCGCGTTGCAACACCGTGCCACGCGCATCGCAGAGCACGATCGCCTGCGGCTCGGCATGCGCGAAACGCGTCCCGTCCTCGTTCCAGTGCTCCATGTCGCGGTCGGTCGCCGACATGACGCCGCTCCCGTCGACCCGGTGAGAGCCGGACCGGGCGGGCAAGACGACCGAGAGCGCTTCCGCGGCCGCGAACGAGATCCACCCCGGCCTCTCGTCGGAGCCCGCGCGCACGCCGAGCGCCAGACTCGCATCCGCTCGATCCGCGCGTGGCGGCCAGATGCGGATCGTGCCGTCCTCGCTCGCACTCGCGAGGCGTTCGCCGTCGCGACGGAACGCGAGACCCAGGACTGCATTGCCGTGGCCGAGCAACGATTCGACTTCGCGCGTCCCGCGCTGCCACAGACGGATGTTGTGATCGCGCCCGGCACTCGCCAGCCGTTCACCGTCCGGACTCCAGGCCACGGCGAGCACCTGGTCCTCGTGCGCAATGCGGGCGAGCAATTGTCCGGTGGCGAGGTCCCAGACCCGCGCGGAACCGTCCACCATCGCCGCGGCGACGAGATCGCCGCGCGGTGCGACCGCAATGTCGAGTACCTGGCCCGCGCTGTCCTGCAGGTGCAGCGGCGCCGCGGGCGCATCCAGCACGGTCACGTCGATGCCGTCCCCCGCGAGGCTCGCGACGAGACGGTTGCCGGCGCAGAACGCCATCCGGTCGAACCTCTCCTTCCAACGACGGGTCTCGCGTGCCTCGGCGACGTCCCACAGACCCGTGCCCTTCGTGTCCGCGATCGCCAATCGCGCGGAGTCGCTGTGCCACGCGAAGTGCGCAGCGCCGCCTCTGCAGGGCAGGCTCGCACGCAGCGCGCCGGACTCGAGATCGTGGATGTGCACGGTGTCGTTCCAGCGCACCGCGACGGAGCGGCCGTCGGGTGCGAACTCGACGGCGACGAAGTCGTCGGATCGCCCTTCGATCGCGAAGTCCGCCTCGCTGTCGCTCGGATCCCAGATCGTGCAGCCGCCCTCGTCGTGCGCCGCCAGTCGGCCATCGGGCAGCCACGCGACGGCGAACTGCACGCCGCGGGCGCGGATCACCGTCTCGGCGGTCGCGGCGATGCGCTCGAGGAACCGCCACTCCCAACCGCGGGCGTCGAAATCGCCGATCTCGCGCGGTGACCATTCCGCCACGAGCTCGGCGACGCGCGCGACGCTGCTCTCGGCGAGGGCCGCCGACGCGAGGTTCATCTCCGCGAAGTAGCGACTGCGGCGCTCCGTGCGCGATGCCATCCGCTCGCTCTCGGCGAGTCGTTGGTTGCGCGCCGCGTAGAGGGCGACCACAACGATCGCCAGCAGCAGGATCGAGATCGTCGCCGCGATCGACGACACGAGCGTGCGATGGCGTCGGCTGAAGCGACGGCATCGTTCGAGCAGTCCGGGCCGTCGCACACGCACGGCCTCACCGGCGAGATGCCGCGAGAGATCCGCCGCGAACGACGCCGCCGATGGATAGCGGTCGATCGGACGCTTCTCGAGCGCCGTCGCGACCACGGCCTCGAGGTCGCGGTCGAGCGACGGCTCGAGCGTGCGGAGCGGTTCGGGCTCCTGCTGCGCGACGATCTCGATCACCCGGCTCAAGGGCTGGCCGTCGAGTTCCAAGGGCGGGCGGCCCGCAAGCAGCTCGTAGGCCACCGCGCCCAAGGCGTACACGTCGGCGCGAACGTCGACCGGCCGTCCGACGAGTTGCTCCGGGCTCATGTAATGGAGCGTGCCGACGAGTTGCCCCTGGTGCGTGAGCAGCGTCGCCGACTCATCCTCCGTCGCGACGGTTCGCGCAATGCCGAAGTCGAGCACCTTCACCTGGGCCAGGCCCTGCGACGGCTCGCAGACGAGGACGTTCGCCGGCTTGAGGTCGCGATGCACGACGCCACGATCGTGGGCGTGCTGGACTGCTTCGCAGAGTTGCACGAGCAGACGACAGCGCGCGCGCACATCCAGTCCGCGCTGCTCCGCGTAGCGCGTCAGCGGCAATCCGTCGACGAACTCCATCGCGAAGTAGGGTTGAGGCCCGAGCGGCGTCTCGATGCTGCCCGCGTCGATGATCTGCGCGATGCCCGGATGCTGGAGCCGTGCCAGCAGTTCCGCTTCGCGGAGGAAACGCGCGAGGATGTCGGCGCGCATCGCGCCCAGTTGGAGGAGCTTGAGCGCGACGACGCGCCGCGGGTTCTGCTGCTCCGCGCGGTGGACGACGCCGACTCCGCCGGTACCGATGCGATCGAGCAGGCGATAGGGCCCGATCCAGTGCGGCGGGTCGGGCGGCGCCTCGCCGTGCGCTCGGCTCCCGCCGGGAGATTCCCGAACGAGGAGCAACGGCGGAGGCGAATCGTGATGCGCGAGCATCGCGAGCAGCTCCGCGCGGAGTTCGGCCGCGCCCTCGCTGGCCTCGCGAACGAAGCGCTCGCGTTCCCCGCTCGGCAGATCCAACGCGGCCACGAAGACGGACCGCAGGCGTGTGAAGTCCAGGGACTCGGGCATCGACCGGGGAACCATAGAGTCGCGAGCGCTCACGAGGCTCACTGACCAAGGCGCAATCCACCTCCCGTTCGGCCGGCGATTCGCGCGTGCGCCCGTCGCGAAGAAATCTCCGGCCGGAGACGGACTGGATTTCGCCTCTGTCCCCGCCGGCGCACCGCCACGGTGCCGTCCTCCTTTTCCCACGGAACCGATGTCGACCGAACGTCACCCAAGGCCCCGCCTCGCGGCCCTTCCGCTCGCGCTTCTCACCGCTGCGAGCCTGGCAATCCTCGCCGCACCCGCCGCAGCACAGACGGTCCATCAGCCCGAGCAGGTCACCGTCAACGCACGGCCCGTGCCGCCGGCCGGACCCGATCTGCCCGCACCTCCGCGTCACCTCGTGGAACCCGACCACAAGCGCGAGGGGCTCGCGCCGACTCCGCCCGGAACACCCAACGATCTGCGCGCGGTGCCGGTCCCGATCACGCTCTCGACGCACGAACCGCTCGCCGGCGGCGCCGAGGCCAAGGCCGACTTCATCGAGGTCTCGGTCGTCGGAGCAGGCTCGCTCAGCACGGTGGGAGAGCCCTCGGCGAGCATGGCCGATGACCAGAACGGCTTCTTCTCGGGCAACTGGCACGCGGCGAGGACCCAGGACGGCGGCGCGACCTGGACCGGTGTGAACCCCGGGACCCGCTTCGGCGCGGGCTTTTGCTGCGACCAGCGCGTGATCACCCACTCGAGCGGCGTCTCGATCTGGCTGCTCCAGTACTCCTCGACGAACGGCGACTACCACAAGCTCGCCGTCGCCGACACGCCCGCCGACCTGGGCGCCGGCAACTTCGCGCGCAGCTTCGACGTGAGCGCGACCTCGTTCGGACTCACGGGAGACCTCGATTACCCCGACGTCGCGGTGGCCGGCGACTTCTTCTACTTCGCCTCCAACGTCTTCAATCCCTCCAACGCGGTCGTGTACCGCATTCGCGCCGCGGACTTCCTCACCGGCACGATCGGCCTCTCCTTCTTCCGCTCCAGCAATCCCGCCGGTGGCGGACTCGGCGGCGCGAGCTACCGCTTCACGCAGACCGCGATCCCGACCGGGCGGATGTACTTCGCCGAGCATCGCACGACGAGCCGTATGGCGATCTTCGAGTGGACCGATGCCGGTGCGCTCACGACCCACGAGCGCGACGTGCCGCTCTGGTCCGATTCGAGCTACGTCGACACCTGTCCGGACGGAGTCGACTGGCTGAGCCGTGCCGACAGCCGCCTCACCGGCGCCTACCAGACGGCGAACGAGATCGGCTTCCTCTGGTGCTCGTCCGCGGTCGGCACCATCACGCGTCCGCACGTGAGGATCGCGCGCTTTTCGAAAACCGGGATCGAGCGGATCGCGGTCAACACGGTGCGGTTCTCCGACACCTCCGTGGCCTACCCTGCCGCGGGACCGAATGTCGCCGGGCACATCGGCATCGCGTTGGCGATGGGCGGCGGCACGCGTTACCCGAGCTTCGCGACGGCCCTCGTCGACGACATCCAGAACTTCGAGCGCGGGATCACCGTCACCATCGAGCGCGGCGGCGACGACACCCCGACTCCGGCCGCGAACGGCACGGCGCGCTTCGGCGACTACCTCACGGTGGTCAAGGCGCCTCACGACGATGACATGACCTTCATCGCGACGGGACTGTCCCAACGCGGCGGGCCGAACGGGAGCAACAGCGAGCCGCGATTCCTGCACTGGGGACGCTCCGCGTTCCAGCCCGTCTTCTTCACCGGATTGATCGTCCGCTCGCAGCCGGCGGGAGTGTCGATCCAGGTCTCTGCTCCCGACATCTTCCTCCAGGCCGACGACGTCACGCCCTTCTATCGCAAGTACCTCGCACACTTCACGAACGTCAGCGTGACCGCACCGGCCAGCTACTTCGATGCGAGCAATCGCGAGTGGCGCTTCGTGCGCTGGGCGAGCAAGGCGGTGCCCGACGAGAACTTCAGTCCGGTGATGCAGCCGCTCGGCAACCGGACCTACACGATCGCCGATCTGCAAGCGGCCACCGACATCGTCGAAGCCATCTACGAGCGCACGGAGACCGCGCGGACCAGCTCGTACGGCGCCGCCTGTCCGGCACCCGGGCTCTTCTACCAGCGCTTCGACGCGAGCACGCCCTTCGACCTCGCCAACCGCGGCTTCACGTTGCACCCCGACGGCAGCGGCGGTTACCGCGTCATCGTCGATTCGAATCCCTCGTTCGACGGCGCGGTCAGCAGCAACCTGGGTCTCGGCGATGACCAGTTGGCTCAGGCGCAGCCCTTGGGCTTCACGGTGACCGTCCCCGGCGCCGGCTCGGTGTCGAGCGTCGACGTCGATTCGAACGGCCGCGTGGGCTTCGGGCTCACGTCCTCGGACTTCAGCGAGTCGGTCGACGAGCTGCGCGCGCAGAAGATGATCGCAGCCCTCTGGGACGATCTGAACCCGGCACTCGCCGCGCCGGGCGACGGTGTGTTCCTCGATCGGAAGCCCGCCTACACCATGATCACGTGGTTGCGCGTGCCCGAGTTCAGCTCGAGCAATCTCGTCAACGCGCAGATCCGCATCCGCCCCTCCGGTCAGATCGACGTCGTCTACGCCGCCGTCGCGATCAACGACTGCATCGCCGGCTTCTCGGCCGGCACGAACCTGCCCGACCCCGGTCCGCGCGATCTCTCGTCGTCGGCGCCGTTCGCCGTCGGCGCGGGCCACCCGGGGCTCGCGCTGGGCGTGAGCGCCCCGCCGCTGCTCGGCACGACGATCCTGTTCCAGGTCACCCAACTGCCGGGCAGCACGATCTTCGGCGTGGTGAACCTGGGGCTCTCGCAGACCTCGCTGGCGCTCGACGTGCTCGGCGCGCCGGGCTGCTCCAGCCTGGTCGGGACCGTGGTGGTCAGCCTCGCGTTCAGCAGCCCGCTCGCTCAGTCACTGCCGTTCGCGGTGCCGAACGTCCCGGCCTTCGTCGGCGGGTCGCTGTTCTCGCAGGCCCTGGCGATCACGCCGGGGGTCAACGCCTTCGGTCTCGTCGCGTCCAACGGCATCGAACTGGTGCTGGGCAACCGATGAGCGCGGGCGATCCCCCGACGGTGATTGGCGGCTCGCGCCCGCAGGACGACCTGCAGTCCCGACTCGCGCGGCTCGAACAGAGCCTGTTGCGCTGGCGGCGAAGTGCTTCGTGCATCGCCGCCCTGGCACTCGGGCTGACGTTGCTCGCCTGGTCGTCGGTTGCGGACGGGCTGGACGCCAGGCGTTTCCGACTCCTCGATGACGCCGGACGGGTCCGCGCCGCGCTCGACTTCGATGCGCGCGACGAGCCGCGCTTCGCTCTCGTGGACGCAGCGGGCAAGCCGCGCCTGCAACTGCGCCTGCAGGGCGCCGAAGCCTTCGTCGATCTGCTCGACGAGCGCGGCCGTCACCGCCTCGGGCTCGCGATCGACACCGCCGGCCTGCCGCAGGTCCTGCTGCTCGACGAAGAGCAACGCCCGCGCTACCAGCTCGCGATGAACGAGAAGGGCGCACCGGGAATGATGTTCCTCGCCGGCGACAGCACCATCTGCGCCGGACAGGGCATCGACACGAACGGCGAACCCTGGCGGATCGACAGACCGCTGCGCGCCGAACCGAAGCAGGGCGAGGCGGGCGCGAGCGAGAAGGATCGCGGGCGCTGAGGAAGACGCCAGGAGGTCGCAGCGCAGCCAGGTCTCGACGCGGCGGTCGTGCAGCAGGCACGCCGAGGCTCACGAGCGCATGCCCGCGCAGGTCGATCCAGACCGTGCGATCGCCGGCCTCCATCTTGGCGACCCGCGACCGGCCCGAATGCATGCGCAGGCCGAGTGCCGCCTGCGTGAGACCGGGCTTCGTGCGGCGAGCGCGCCCTTCGCTCGAAAGGTCTTTCGATCGTCGCGAGCCTCGGCGATCCGGCGAGCATCCCGCGGCGGCCGGTCTGGAAGCGGTGGTGATCGCACGAGGAACTCCATGACCCGGCCCGCTCCCTGCCGCGGTGTTCGCGCTCGCCTGCGCGTCCGTGTGACGCACGTGTCCTGCCATGCCGAGCCGGCGCATCGACGCCGGTCAGTCCCGCCGGGCGCCGAGGCGTGAGTGGTCCGTCGCGCGCGTTTCCCCTCCGACGAGCTGAAGCTCGATCGGCGGGGAGTCGCCGTGCGCCGCGATCGCATCGGCGAGCGCGCGAGAGTGCGTCGTGACCCACAACTGGGAGCGTCGCGCGGCGTCGGCGATGAGTTCGGCGAGCGGGACGATCAGGTCGGGGTGGAGGCTGGTCTCGGGTTCGTTCAGGGCGAGCAGGCTGGCGGGTCGCGGACTCAGGAGGGCCGCGATCAGGCAGAGGTAGCGCAGCGTGCCGTCGGACAGTTCCCGGGCGCGCAGCGGGCGCGTCATGCCGCGCATGCCGAGCTCGATCTCGAACACGGCGCGCTCGCGGTCGATGGCGAGTCTGAGGCGTGCACCCGGGATCGCGCGACGGATCAGTTCCTGGACGCGGTCGTGGTTGCCGTGCTCGATGATCGTCTGGAGCGCTGCGGCGCAGTCGCGACCGTCGTGGTGGAGGATCGGCGTGAACACTCCGACCTGCGGCACGCGGATCGGCGAGTGCAAGTCGGTGCGGAAGCCGTGGTAGAAGCGCCAGGTCGCCAGTTCCGTGCGCAAGGCGCCGAGCTCGGGGTAGCGGTGAGGTTCGAGGAGCTGCGCGAGGGCGCTCTCGCGCCGGTCGAGTTCGATCGGGTAATCGGTGCGCCGACCCTCCTGGTCGACGACCACCGCGCGGCGACCGTGCCGCGACAGGAACTCGACCTTGCGCCCCGAGCTCGCCATCACGATGCGCTCCTCCTTGATCTCGGGGTCGCGGCAAAAGGCGGTGGGGAGCGCGTCGCGTCCAGCCTTGCGCGGATCGATTTGGTACTTGTCCGGAGTCGGCAGCCCGCAGGTCAATGCGTACTCGGCGCCGTCGATCGTCGCTGCCACGGTCATCCGAACCGGATCGAGCACCGGCTTCCCCGCCCAGAGCGCCGACGGGAAGCCGCCTTCGTCCGCGAAGGCCGGCGCCAGCCGTCCCTGCGCAGCTTCGGCGAGGAGTTGCAGGGCGCGATAGAGATTGCTCTTGCCGCAGCCGTTCGCGCCGACGAGCACGTTGACCCTCGACAGGTCCAGATCGAGGTCGCGGACGGAGCGATAGCCGGCGACGTGCAGGTGCGTGACGACCACGTCGCGAGTCTAGCAGTGGAACCATCGACGCCGCGAAGGCGCCATGCGCCACCTCGAATCCCGCGGCGCGACGTTCTAGCGTGCTCGGCCCGCAGTCGTCGCGATGAGCAACTTCGAACGCTTCCTCTCCCTCTGGGTCGCGCTGGCGATCGCCGCCGGCATCGGCCTCGGCACGGCGGTTCCCGGCCTCGTGACGGTGGTCGCGCGCTTGCAGGTCGCGCAGATCAACCTGCTCGTCGCCGTCCTGATCTGGCTGATGATCTACCCGATGATGCTCGCGATCGAACCGCGCTGCATCGCGGCGGTGGGGCGGAAGCCGCGGGGCCTCGCGCTGACGCTGGTCGTCAACTGGTTGATCAAGCCGTTCACGATGGCGGGGCTCGGGGCGTGGTTCTTCCACGTCGTCTTCGCGGGGATGCTGCCTGCCGCGGATGCGGCGCAGTACGTAGCGGGGTTGATCCTGCTCGGCGTGGCGCCTTGCACGGCGATGGTCTTCGTGTGGAGCCAGCTCACGAAGGGCGATCCCGCCTACACGCTCGTGCAGGTGACGGTGAACGACCTGGTCATGGTCGTCCTCTTCGCGCCGATCGCGGGCTTCCTGCTCGGCGTCAGCGACGTGCAGGTGCCATGGTCGACGCTGTTCGTGTCGGTCGTGCTGTTCGTCGTCGTGCCGCTCGTCGCCGGTCTGCTCACGCGGCGGCGACTCCTCTCGCGCAGCGCGACGGCGGTCGACGTCCTCGCCGCGACGCTGAAGCCCTGGTCGATCGCCGGGCTGCTGCTGACCGTCGTCCTGCTCTTCGCGTTCCAGGCCGAGACGCTCGTCGCACAACCCGAGCGCGTCGCGATGATCGCCGCGCCCTTGCTCGTGCAGAGCTACGGCATCTTCGCGATCGCCTATCTCGCCGCGCGCTGGTTGCGCCTCCCGCATCCGATCGCCGCGCCGGCGGCGCTGATCGGCACCTCGAACTTCTTCGAACTCGCCGTCGCCGTCGCCATCGGCCTCTTCGGCCTGAGCTCGGGAGCCGCGCTCGCGACGGTCGTCGGCGTGCTCATCGAGGTGCCGGTGATGCTCTCGCTCGTGTGGTTCGCGAACCGCACGCGGGGTTGGTTCTCGGCGACCGGCGGCTGAAGAGAGGATCTCAGCGCGGCTTCATCGTGCCCGACAGATCCGCGCGCACGGTTCCCTCGCCCGCGGCGACGACGATCTCGCGCGCGCTCGTGCGGAGGGCGTCCTCCCAGAGGAGGCGGGAAGGTCCGGGCGGCGCCGCGTTCAGCCAGTAGCGGCCGGGCTTCACGCGCAGCGGCAGGACGAAGTCGCCCGACTCGTCCGCCGACGCGAGCACCTCGCGGATCAGGCGCGGCTCGTGCGGGGACGACGTGATGAGCGCGACCGACGCGAAGGGGAGCGCTTCGCCGTCGAAGGTCACGCGACCGACGATCTGCGCGCCGCGTTCCATCACGACCTTGCCGAGCACCTTCGTCGATCGTCCGCCGACGAAGACGTCCTCGAGCACGAGGTCGGCATGGTCGGCGTGCTCGATCACGACGCGGTAGCTGGCTTCGTCGAGTGCCAAGACCTCGAGCACGCCGTTGCGATCCGTGGTGACGCGGACCTCTCGCGGCTCGGCTGTGGCGACCGCGGGCCGCGAACTCTCCGTGCACGTGCAACGCGGCCAACGCCGGATCACGCTGACGGTCGCTCCGGCGAGCGGCATCCCGTCCGCGCCGCGCACCCGCGCCTGGATCGTCCCGCCGGGGACGAACCGCGTGACGATCTCTTGGTCGATGCTGTCGGGCCCGAGTTGGAAGTGCATGGTGACCAGGGGCGCATGACCTTCCGCCTCGATGAGGAGCGCCTTGGTCCCGAACCGGTCGTGCGGGACGCGCAGCGGCGCGCCGGGGGGCAAGGCTGGGCCGCAGTGCCAGGTCGGCGAGGGGAACTCGGGGACGAGCGCCTCGCACTTGCGACACCAGTCCAGGACGGTGACGTCGCACTCGTCGATCGCGCGCTCTTCCTCGTCGAGCACACGCACGAACAGCGCCCCGATCCGGTGCGCGGTGAATTCCACGCCGTCGGCGAGGTCGGTCACGCGCGTCGGTTCGTAGGCGATGCCGGGCGCGAAGACGTGCACGAGCCCGTCGGCACCGCTGAACCAGCCGGCGTCGAAGCTCCCGTCGGCGCGTGTCGTCGCCTCGACGACGACCGAAGGCGAGGTGGCGGAGAGGACCTGCACGAGTGCGGCGGCGACGGGCTGCCGCTCCGCATCGACGACCCTCCCGCGCAACCGATCGCCGTCGTCGAGGGCGAGATCGATGCGCTTCGGCTCGCCGTCCTGGTGCGACTCCCAGGATCGCGCGGCTGTTCCGAAGCCCTGGGCGAAGGACTCGAGGTAGAGATCACCCGGCGGCACGCGCGCAAACGCGAAGCGTCCGGAGTCGTCGGTCATCGTCTCGGCGAGGATCTCGCGGCGGTACGTCGGTCGCTCGAAGAGCGAGACGGCCATGCGCACGATGCGCACGGTCGCGCCGGCGATCGGAGCGTCGGATCGCCGGCTCGTGACGCGGCCGTCGAGCCGCCCGGCCTCGGGCTCCTGCGCGGGCGCACGCGTCGCGAGCGCGGTGAGAACGATGGCGGTCGTGAGCGGGACGAGGAAGGCGCGCGACGTTCGCGCGGCGGGACTGCGATCGTGCATGGTCTTGGTTCGCGACGGGTCCATCCCGCGGACGGCATCGGCGACCGCGTTCTTCCCCTTGCGGATGCCTGAGCACACCACGTGCGTCACGACCGCGGCGCTCAGCCTCGCCGTCACCGGCGCCGCGACGACGGCGAGCCAGGGCAGCGCGAAGAACTCGAGGTCCAGCGTCGAACCGCGCGCGGGGAAGTCGGCGCGGCGAGCTGGCGATGGCGGTTCACGAGGATGCGGGTCGTGCCGTAGGCGCAGATCGGACTCCCCGTGCAGCACAGCGACTCGTAGAGGTCGAGGTCGAGGTCGCCGTTGACGTCGAGGTCGGCGAGTTCGACGTCGCGGCCGTCGACGACGAACTCGGGAAGCTGCGCGCGCACGGGATCGAGCGCGAACTGCTGGGCGCAGAGGGCGCTGCCGGCGGCGAGGACGAAGTGCGCGGCGGAACAGCGCATCGTGGACATGACGAAACTCCGGGTCCTTCAACCCCGAAACCGGCGCAGGACTTTCGGGTCGCCGGCTCGCGGGCAAGATCAGCCCGTGCCGGGCGTTGAGCCCCGCAACCCGGAGTCAAGCCATGACCATGCGCTCCCTGTCCGCTCTCCTGATCGCCCTCGCACTGCACGCCGTCGTGGTCGCACAGGGCGGCGCCTCGCCGATCTACGGCATCAAGTCCTGCGGGTCCTCGCCCGGACACTGTGCAGTGGTTTCCTCGGCGACGCCCGCGCACCTGTTCCGCTTCCTCGCCGACGGCACGTCGTTCACCGACCTCGGCCTGCTGCGCGAGGGCGGCGCGAGCGCCGATGTCGACGGCCTCGCGTGGTCGGCGGCCTGGGGGCTCGTCGGCTTCGTGCTCGAGCACGGCGCGGTCGACCGCTCGGCGCTGGTCGGCGTCGACCCGGCGACCGCGGTCGTGACGCGGCGCGGTGCCTTGCTCGAGCGCGAGATCCGCGGCGCAGTCTTCGATCGCGACGACGTCCTGCTCGTGCTCGATGCGCGCAACGACGTGATGCTGCGCATCGACCCGGTGACCGGCACGGAGCTCGGGTCGAGCACGGCGATCACCGTCGCGGGCCAGCCGCACGCGTTGTCGAACGTCTGCGACCTCGCCGTGCGCGACGACGGGGCCCTGTTCCTCGTCGACAGCGAGCGCATCTTCTCGCTCGATCCGGCGAGCGGCGTCGCCGTCGAACTCGCGCGCGACGCGCCCAACGGTCTCGCCGGCGCGGCGTTCGCGCGCAGCGCGCCCTCGAACCACCTCTTCGTCTACGAGGTCACCAACACCGACGACCTCTTCCGCTACGACCTGGGCACCGCGGGGACGCCGCGCGCGACCGTGCACGGCAACATCCTGTCCTGGTTCAACGCGGGTCGCGGCGACCTCGCGTCGCTGCACCGGACCGACTTGTTCGCGCGCTGCGCCTTCCGCAACGGCCGCGGCCTGAACCCGATCGGCTACGCGTGCGTGAGCGCGCCGGTGCTCGGCGCGAACTGGCAGACCTCGATCGCGATGACGCCCAACAGCGTCGCGAGCTTCGTCGCGATCGCGATCTTCCCGGACCGCGGCATCCCCTTCGGCAACGGCGAGATCCTGATCGGCCTCGTCCCGGACCCGATGCTGCTCGTCGGAGCGGGCGCACACGCGTTGACGATCCCGAACGTCAGCACCTTGCTCGGCGCCCTGGTCCCGACGCAGGGCTTCCGCCTCGACAACGTCGGCCCGACGACCGACCTCGTGCCGCTGAATGCGGAGGATCTGGTGCTTGGGTTGTGAGGCACGAGGGCATCACTGCGGCAGGCGCCGCACGATCTCGAGGCTCCCGCCCCGCGCGGGGACTTCGATCGGGTCGACGCGAGTGCCGTGCGTAGGCCACTGCTCGAACGGGATCGACGCGCGGCGCGCCTCCCAATCCGGTGGGTGGACGAGCACGTCGTAGGTCCCCGGCGCGGCAAAGGGCGGCGCGACGCGGCCGTCCGCGTCGGTCGTCGCATGGATCGAACCGAGTCCGAGGCGCGCGACCGCCGCGACCTCGTGGCCCGCGGCGGGCCGACCGTCGGGAAGTTCGAGGCGCAGCACGAGGCGCGGCAGCGTGACGGCGACGTCGAGCACGGCGGACTCGCCGGGAGCGAGTTCGCGCCGCGCGTCGGTGCGCACGGCCACTCCCTCGCCGCGCAGATGGACCGTCCAGGTTCCGGCGTCGAGCTCGGTCATCGAGTACGCGCCAAGAGCGTCGGTCGTTGCGAAGGGTCCGCCGCCGCGGCCGGCGAAGTAGAGCTCGCCCTTCGCAAAGGCTGCGCCGTTGAGCGTGACTCGCCCACTCAGCGAGCAGGGGCGGAACTGCGCGGCGGGCACCGTGAGTTCCGTGCTCTGTCCGGCGACGAGGGTGACACGTCCGATCGGGAAGCCCCTTCCGAATCCCCGCCGCGGTGAGCCATCCGCCCAGCGCTCCGGTTCGACGTCGACGAGCCAGGCGCCTGCGGGAAGCGAGCGGAGTTCGAGGGTGCCGTCGCGAGCCAGGCGGTTTGCATCGCCGAACTCTCCGAGATCGCCGAGTCGGCGGCCCTCCTCGCGATCCTCGCGAAGGCGGACCCTCGAGCCCGCGAGCGCTTCGAGCTCCCCTTCCCCGGACGCCTGCACGCGCACGCGCAGCACGGCACCCCCTTCGACGACGACGCGCAGCGGCGCCCCACTCGCGGCGAGGATCACGTCGCGCACGATCGCCGGCGCATGCTCCGTGCCGAGCACGCGCAGCGACGCGGCGCGCGGCGGCGGGGCGCAGCGCAGCGTCGCGCGGCCGTCGCGGTCCGTCGTCGCCTCCGCCCAGCGGATGAAGATGCCCGGGCCCGACGCGAAGGCGAAGAGGTCCTGCAGCGCCGCCGCTTGCGCGTGGGGTTCGAGCGGGCGAGCCATCGGATCCTCGGGCTGTGCGCAGAGCAGTTGGACGCTGCTGTCCGCGACGGGCAGGCCGTCGAGCGTCACGACGTCGACCGCGAAGACCTGCTTGCGATGCAGCTCGACGCGCACGAGCGGTGTGATTCGCTCCGGCTTGTCGAACAAGACGACGTCGCTCGGCGCGAAGGCGTCGTCGCTCGGGAAGACGATCAGCACGTTCGCGCCCGCGGAAACCCCGGGGATCGTCACGCGCCCCGCTTCGTGGCGACCGCCGTAGCGGATCGCGTTGCCCTCGGAAGTCATCAGGCCGCCGCGGCGCTTCACGAGGTCCGGCACGCAGCGCAGCGCGTACTCCTCGATCGGGGCGCCGGTCCCCGCCTCGACGACCTGCAGCTCGATCGCTCCCGAGCGCACGATCCGGATCTCGAGGTCGTCGGTTCCCCAGGCGACGCCCTGCAGCACTGGCGGCTGCTCGAAGCCCTGGGCCTGGATGCGCAGCTCGACCGGCGCCGTGCGGTTCGTGCCGAAGATCGTGAATCGGCCGTCGCGGGCACTCGAGCCGAGGTCGGCGCCCTCTTGGCCGACGGCGAGGACGCTCACTTCGCGCACCGGCTCGCCGTTCTCGTCGACGATGCGGCCGCGGATCGTGCGCAACGCACCGCTCAGCAAGACGGTGAAGGCGATCTCCGGCGTCCCGGGCGCGACCTCGAGCTTCGCGGGCGACACGAGCTTCAGTCCGCCGAGAACGCGAACGTCGTACGAGCCGGACGGGAAGGGCTCGCGGAACCCGAAGCTGCCGTCGGGTTCGCTGGTCGTCTCCTGCGACCAGCTCAGCGGTCGCCCGTCCGGCTCAGAACTGGGGACGGGCATGCGCAGGTCCACGCTGACGCCCGCAACGCGCTGCCCGCTCTCGTCGACGACCTGGCCGTGCACGCGCGCGCCCTGCGGCGGTGACGGCTGCGTCGAAGGCTCGTCGCCCTCGTTCGCGACCGGAACGCGCGACGCCTCGGGCGTTGCAGCGGTGCGAGGCGTCGGACTCGCCTGCTGCTCGTTCAGGTTCGCTGCGATCGCGGACTCGGGCACGGGCCGCTCCCCGTCGCGGATCAACCACGCGGCGAGCCCCGCCGCACCAGCGAAGAGGATGAGCCAACCGATTGTGCGTCGCGTCATCGTCGTGTCCGTCGAACCCGCCCGCGCCTCGTCCCTGCGCGAGCGGCGGGAGCATAGCGCGGGTCAGCGGCCGGCGAGCGAGCCCGAGACGTCGACGCGCATCGTCGTGCCGTCCGGCGCGACATCGAACTCGTAGCGATCCGCGGGGAGATGGCGAGGGGCGACGAGCTTCCCTCTCCTCCGGCGCCGGCGCGCCGTCGATCGTGACGGCCGGTCGATCGCGAACGCGCGGTTGTGGATGCCCGAACCACTCGACGACCGCACGACGCGATGCGCGCGCACGGACGAGGATGATGTTCCCGCATCGACGGTGCCCTCGCCCCGCACGAGTTCGAGGTCGGCTGCTTGGGTCCGAAGGCCGGAGAATCGTCGCGGCGGTCCTCTTGGAACACAGTGACGATTCGGGAGGCCGGAGGACCCCAGCAAGAGGAGCGGGCGAGGCCTTCTTGGTCGTCGCGTCAGCGACGACGTCTGCAACCCGGATGGGTTGCGGCCTCGGCCGCGATGGGCTTCGTCCCGCGTACCGTCCGGCTCGAGATCGGAGAGGGCGACGACCCATCGCCGCTTGTCGAGGTCTGGCTCGACCGGAGGCGCTGACCCAGGCTCGCCCGGCGCTCGCGGAATCGCGATGTCCAACGGGAGGCCGGCGCGGTCATGAACGGGATGTCCCGACCGAACCCGTTCCCGAGGTCCTTCCCATGAACCGCCCGCTTCCCTCCGCCCGCTCCGTCCTCCTCGCCGGCCTGCTCGCGGCCCCGGCCGCCGCGCAGATCGGCACGCTCATCCTCCCCGCCGGCATCGGCGACGACCCGCGCAGCGTGCACGTGATCGGCAATGGTCACGTCGTGATCTGCAACCAGGTCGACGGCTGGCAGCACTACGTCAACGTCAGCGTGCCGAGCGCGCCGAGCGTGACGACGAGCTTCAACCCGCCGTACGGCGACCAATGGTTCGAGGCGGAGTACACGCCGATGTTCGGCGGCCGCCTCTTCTCCGGGCATCGCGGCGGCGGGATCAACCTCGTCGACGTCAGCAATCCAGCCTCACCGTCGGCCCTCTCCAGCGTGCCGACGACCTACCACTTCCGCGGCCTGCGCTACCAGCGCGACGGCGTGCAAGGCGTCCTCCACTACAACGCGACCAACCAGGGGCTCGGCACCTACACGGTGACGGGCGCCACGTCGATCCTGTCGCCGACGCCGGTGTGGGACAACTACGCCTTCAACGGCACGAACGACGGCAACGGCCTCGAACTGATCGGCAACCAGCTCTACCAGTTCGGCGTCGCGCCGACCAACACGGCGGTGCGGCTGCTCAAGGGCTTCAGCGTGACGACGCCGCAGGCGCCGGTGCAGAACTTCTCCGGCTTCTACGGCAGCCAGACTTCGTCGCACACCCAGTTGCGCAAGAGCCTGTTGCCCGCGCCGCGGATCGTTGCGTCGAAGTGGACCGACGGTCTCGAGGTGCTCGACGTCACGGTGCCGACCGCGCCGACTTCGTTTCCGATCCTCGGCCCGATCAACGGGCTCACCTTGGTGTGCTGGGGCGCCAAGCCGTTCCCGAACAGCCCGCTGGCGCTCGCCTACGGCAGCGTCTGGGTGACGAGCAACCCGAGCTTGAAGTGGTACTGGTGGATGCTGCTCATCGTTCCGGCGTCGGGCGCGCCCTTCAACGCGGGGATCCTGATCTCGCCGATCGACACGCACGACATCGACGTCGACCCGAACAACGGGCGCATCTACGTCGTCGGACGCGACGCCTTCGGCCAGGGCGTGCTCTGGATCTTCTGAGCCGCGACGCGCTATGAAGGCCGCCACGTCATGGGATTCCTCTCCCGTCGTCGGCGGCCGCTCTCGTCTCGCGGTGAACTGACCAAGGGCGGTCGCGGCTGCGTCGCGTTGTTCCTCTCGGTCTGGGGGCTCGGCTTCGCGGCCGGCGGGATCGCCGCGCTGAGCGGTGCGCTGAGCGGCGGGGGTCCCGGCGGCGGCGAACTCGCGCTCGGAATCGTGTTCACCGCACTGGGGGCCGGTGCAATCGGGCTCGGCCTGATGTTCGCGACCGGTCGGATGGGGACGGGGGCGCGCCAGACAGCGACTGCGGGGACGGTGCCGACCGCCGCGCCGACGCTCGCGCCGTCGATCGGCCCGCGCGTGTTGCGAGCGACGTCGGCGCGCGGCTGCCTGCTCGTCTTCCTCGTGCCGTTCACCGCCGCGTGGATCGCGGGCGTCGTCGTCGCGATGAACGCGGTCGGCGTCCTGTGGCCGGTGCTCGCGTTCTTCGCCGTCGCGGGACTCGCGCTCGCGCTGCTCTGCGTGCACCAGATCCTCGCGCTGACCAATCCTCGCGCCGAGATCGTGCTCGACGGCGACGAGGTGCCGATCGGCGAGATCGTGGAACTGCCCTGGCGGCTCGCCGGCAGCACCTCGCGCCTGACGACGCTGACCATCGAACTCGTCGGCCGCGAGGAGGCGAGCTACACGCGGGGCACGAATCGCGTGACCGATCGCGAGGAGTTCCACACGCAGACGCTGCATGCGGGCGCACTCGGCGGCGCCGATGCGCAGGGCACGTTGCGCGTGCAGATGCCCGCGTGCGCGGTGCCGACCTTCGACGGCCGCTCCAACAAGCTCCTCTGGCTGGTCCGCTTCAAGGCGCCGATCCGCTTCTGGCCCGACGTGAGGGACGAGATCGCCCTGCCGGTCGGTCCGCCCCGCGCGTCGCGAGGCGGTGCGGCATGAGCGAACAGCTCGCCGTCGCTTTCGACGACGACGTCAAGTCCTTCGAGCCGGGTGCGACGGTTCGCGGCCGCGCCTTGTGGTTGCTGAGCGAGGACCCCGTCGCGATCGAGGTGCGCCTGTTCTGGCACACCGCGGGCAAGGGCGACGTGGACCTCGGCATCGTCGGCACCACGCGTTTCGACACGCCGGGCACGGCCGGCGACCGGCCCTTCGAATTCGTCCTGCCGATGCGACCCTGGTCGTGCTCGGGCCGTCTCGTGTCGGTGATCTGGAGCGTCGAGATCGTCGCCCTGCCGCGCGAGGACTCGCAGCACTTCACCATTACGGTGGGCCCCGGCGGACGCGAGGTGATCCTGCGGGGAGGGGCGCTCTCATCGTGATGCTCGCGCGAGAGAACCCGTTCCGCGTCGAGCGCCTCCACGCGCTGCGCTTCCGCTATCCGCCAGGCGACGACCACGAGGCGTTGCTCGCGCGCGTGATGGAGCATGGCGGGCGCGGTGCGATCGTCGGTCCGCACGGCTCGGGCAAGACGACGTTGATGCTCGAACTCGCGGAGCACCTACGCGCGGACGGCCGGCGCGTCCGCGAGTTGCGCATCGGCGTGGAGCAGCATCGACTGAGCGAAGTCGAGCGTCGCACGCTCTGCGACGCACTTGGCCCGCGCGACGCCTTCCTCTTCGACGGCGCCGGCCACCTCACGCCGTGGTCGTGGTGGTGCCTGCGCCGCGCGCTCCGCGCTGCGGGCCTCGTGATCGTCACCGCGCATCGCGCCGGGCGCCTGCCGACGGTGCTGCGGACCGCGGGTTCGCCGGACTTGCTGTGCGAACTCGTCGCCGAGCTGGACCCGACGATCGGCGTCGCGAAGGTCCGCGAAGTCTGTCGCGAGGCACGCAGCGATCTGCGCCAAGCGTTGCGCTCGCTCTACGAGTCCGCGCGCCTCAGCCGCCCAGCACCAGATCCAGCGCATTGAGCAGCACGACGCGCACCGTCGGGCCGACGGAGTCGACGCGGATGCCCTGCGTGGGGATCGCGAGGCCGCGCCACGAACTTCCGCTCGGGATCGCGAGCGACAGGGTGCCTCCGGTTGGGATGAGGACGGGCGCCACCGTCGGATCGAGCAGCAGCTCGTAACCGAGCAGCGGCAGACCCGGGTGAGGCCCCGCGAGGCCGACCGCGACGTAGGCGACCAGCGTGTTGGGATTGGTCGCGATCGTGCTCAGCCAGTTTGTGCCGAGCACCGGTAGCGTCACGCAGCGGAAGTCGGGCGGGTTGATCCCCGAGCCGTTGCGGAACGTGCACGTGGCTCCGAGGCCGTTGAAGGCGAGCGTGTCGACGTTGAAGTCGGCGACGAAGTCGATCTGCAGTTCGTCGAAAAAGATGTTGGTGAAGCCGTAGTAGTTGTTAGGCGACGACTGATTGCCGAGGTGGCTGAAGGAGTCGACGACCGTCGTGCCGAACATCGCGCGGAAGTTGGAGGGCCGGGACGTGCCGATCTGGTGGTAGGCGAAGCTCAGGTCGGTCAGCGGCGACGCGAAGCGGATCGTCAGCGTGTCGGGCGCGCCGCTGAAGTCGTTGGTCAGGAAGCCCCCGACCATGTTGTTGACCACGCCCGTCGTG
Source organism: Planctomycetota bacterium (assembly GCA_016235155.1). Taxonomy (GTDB): domain Bacteria; phylum Planctomycetota; class UBA1135; order UBA1135; family UBA2386; genus JACRLW01. The sequence goes on along the minus strand of JACRLW010000036.1, from coordinate 28,082 downwards.
AAGTAGCGCGAGTGCGTCACCGTGATGCCGGTGAACTGCGTCGTGATCGGCGTGAAGTTGGCGTAGAGGTTCGCGCCGAAGTCGATGACGTGCTGCGGATTCGGCAGACCGGACGACTGAGCGATGATCGCCTGGGCGTCGAGGGTCGGGGGCGTGGCGAAGAGGACGGCGACGAGAGCGGCGGTGATGCGCATGGCGGTGGGATCTCGCGGGGCGGCGGCGGGGGACTCTATCCGCGGCGCGAGGATCCGGTGTGTGGTTCAGTACTCGGCGCCGCTGCGCGTTCCCGAACCCATTCCCATGCACCGACCCGCCCTCGCATTCCTCTCCGTCCTCGCTCTCACCGGCGCCTCGATCGCCCAAGTCACCGTCTTCACGACCGATTTCGACGGTGCGCTCCCGACCGCGATCACGCCGGGCACCGCGTTGCTCACCGGCGTACAGGGCTACGCCGGCCTCGGTGCCACGGGCAATCAGTTCGGCACGAACTTCCTGCGCAGCGAGACGGGAAACCTCGTCCGCCTCGACCTCGCCAACCTGCCGGCGCACAACGCGATCAGCCTCGCATTCCTGTTCGCGGCGATCGATTCGCTCGACGGAACAGGCAGCTATCCGGCCGGGGACTTCTTCAAGGTCACGCTCGACGGCGTGCCGATCTTCCGCGAGTCCTTCGCGAACGCGACGGCGTCCCAGATCCAGAGCTATGCGCCGCCGTCCGGCGTCCAACTCGCGCGCCGGATCGACCTCGGGTTCTCGGGCCCCGGCAGCTACTACACCGACAGCGCCTACGACCTCGGCGCGGACCCGGTCTTCGCGCAGATCCCGCACTCGGCGAGCACCGCGCGCTTCGAGTTCGTGATCGAGGGGCAGGGCATCCAGAGCCTGAACGACGAGTCGTGGGCGATGGATCGCCTCCGCGTCGACGTCGACTCGCTCGGCAGCGGCTCGGTCGGCGCGTACGGAACCTCGTGCGGTCCCGTGCTGTCCGCGGCGTCCGCGCCCCGCATCGGTCAGACCTTCGCGTTGACGCTCGACAACGAACCCCCGGGCACCGTGGCGAGCAACCTGGCGATCGGCTTCTCGGACCAGACGCTCGGCGCATTCACGTTGCCGCTGCCGCTCGACTTCCTCGGCTTCACGGGTTGCGTCCTGCTGAACGACCTCGCCTTCGACGGCGCCCTGTCGATGGTGCGCGTGCCCTTGCCGGCTCGCCTCGGCCTGCCGCTGCCCGGCGATCCGTCGCTCGTCGGCCTGGTGTTCTTCGCGCAGGGTTGGTCGATCGCGCCGGGCTAGCCGAGCTCCTGCGCGATGACCGGATAGGTCTTCTCGTCGACGAGCCGCAGCGTGATCAGGGCGCGGCGGCGGGGGTCGAGCGCGTCGAGGACCTCGTTCACGAGCCCGGCCTGCTCGGCGAGTTGAGCCGCGAGCGCGGGCGTCGGAAGGTCCTGGTCGGACCGCGCGCGCACGAGCTCGGGATCGACATTGCGCACTTCGCGTCGCGCGTCGCGCTTCTGCGCCTCGTGGTGGCGCACGGCGTCGAGCAGGCGATTGCGCGCCATCGTCGCCAGGTAGCCGGCGAACGCGTCCTCGTCGCCGAAGTCGCCGCTGCCCAACGCCGAGACCACCGCGCAGAGGACGTCCTGCACGACGTCGCGCGTGCTGAACAGCGCGAGCATCCAGGCGTGATGCTTGCGGAAGTCGTCTTGCAGCTCCTTGTGCACGCGAGCGCGCACGCGGTCCTGGAAGAGCCGGACGATCTCGTCCTGCGCCGCCCGCTCGCCGGCGCGGCACCGCGCGACGAGCGCGCGCCAGTCGCCCGCGTCGCTCACAGGCGGATCTGGATCGGGAACGCTTCGTGGATCGACGTCAGCGCCGCGTCGGCGACGAACCAGCGCAGGTCGACCTGGACGCCGCGCATCGCGGGCACGTCGGGAACGGGGATCGTCGTGGCGACCGGATTGCCGCAGATCGGATCGAGCGCATTGCGCGCGACGACGACGAACGGCACGAGCGTGTTCGGTTGATCCGCGAGCGACCAGAACATCGACGCGACTCCCGGCCCGACCCCGGTCGCCGGCCAGCCGGAGACGAAGGAGCGGTAGGCGGAGTCGGCCGGGCCGGGCGTCGTCACGCGGAACGCGCTCGACTCGAGATCGGCGGGCGGCAGCACGGCGAAGGACTTCGGGCGCGGCGTTCCCATGAAGAACGCCATGCCGTTGACGGCCCCGGTGCCGCCGCGCACCGACGGATCGATGGCGCAGATCGCGTCGATGTCGTCGTCCTCGCCGATGCCCATCAGGTCGCTGATCGGGATGCCGGCCGGCGTGAGGTAGGGGATCGGCAGCGCCACGTCGACGCCGTAGTCGAGGATCATCAGTTGGTCGGGCACGCGGCTGCGCGTCGAGAACAACATCAACTGATTGGGCTCGTCGATCGCGAGCGCATCGATGTCCTCGCCGGCGGCGAGGCCGAGTTGTGCGTGCGTCTTCCAGATCTGCGGGCAGGACCAGGCGCCGTTGGTCTGGCGTGTCGAGACGAGGATCGTCGCCCCGCTCGGCGCCGTGCCGGCCCACACGAAGGGATGCACCTGGGCGAGGGTCGCGGACGAGACGGTGAAGAACATCCGCGCGGGCACGCTCATCGACGCCTGCACGAACGGCTCCGATGCGAACAGCGGCATGAACGAGTCGAGCGCGTCGAGCTCCTGCGCGACGGCGCCGACGTCGATCTCCCGGCTGTCGTGGACGCGCTCGGTCACGCCGACCAGTTCGAGCGGCATCGCGCTCCCGACCAACACGTAGCTGAAGAGATCCGCGCCGACGCGATCGCGTCCGGTCGCCGACTCGCGGCGGATCGCGCTGTTGGGGGCGCCGATCGAACCGCGCGTGACGGAGAACACGAGCGCGCCCCAACGATTGGCGGGGACCACCGCGCGCCCCGCGGCGTCGGCGAGGACCCAGTCCTCACCGAGCGACATCGAGTCGATGTCGGCGAGCGGCAGGAGCCAGCCGCTGCAGTTGGTGAGCGCAGCCGTGAAGTTGAAGTTCGGCGAGCCGGGCGGGCCGCTCCAGGTCGCCGGTGCTCCGGGCGCGAACCCGAGCGGCTTGTGGAAGATCTCGTGCCGCGCATACACGCCGCCGCCGTCCGCGAACGACATCGCGAACGGGGTGCCGATGAACGGACCGGCGGAGCATTGGGCGGACACGCGCGGATCGGCGAGCGACAAGGCGATCGCGGGGACGGCGAGGAGAAGGCGAGGCGAGCGGGACATGGTCGCTCCGATCGATGGGAACGGGTCAGGATGGTAGTTCGAAGCCGCGATCAGCGTTTGCGTTCACGCGAGTCGGTGTCGCGCTCGCGTGATTGGAGCGCCGGATCGCCCTCGGCAAGGGCGATCGACAGCGCGCGCAGCCACGCGCGCAGGTTCGCGACCGCGCTCGCTTCGATCCCCGCGTCGGGCAAGAGCGACGCGAGATTCGAGATCTGGTACGGATCGTCCGGCTCGCGCCGCAGGGCGAGGAGGAAGTCGGGAAGTGCGGCGGCCGGTCGGACGCCCGCGAACGACGCCGCGGACCGCGCCCGGATGCGCAGGTCGTTCGCACGCGCCGCCGGTGCCAGCGCGGCCGCCGCTTCGAAGTGTCGTTGTGCCTCCTGCGCCGCTGCGCGCGCCGCGGTGGCGTCGTTCGCGCGCGTGTCGATCGCGAAGCGCAACGCGATGGTCGCCCGGAGTTCAGGACGACGCCAGGCGTGCGCGGCCGGGATCTCCACGGCGTCGAGGGCATCCGCGACGGCGTTCGCGCGGTTCCAGTCGCCGCGGTCCTTGTGCGCGAGCGCGAGCATGTACGGCGTGTTCCACACCGTCGGTCGCAGCGCGTGTGCGCGTTCGAGCGCTGCGATTGCGTCGTCGAGCCGACCGAGCCGGCGATAGCACATGCCGAGGTTGTGAAGCGTTCCGTGGCGATCGGGACGCAGGCGGTCGGCGGCCTCGAGCAGTCCGCGCGCCTCCTCGACGCGACGCAACGCGAGCAGCGCGGCGCCGCGCATCGCGAGCGTGCGCGCCGTCGGATGGCCGTAGCGGCCTTCGAGTTCGAGGGCGAGGTCGGCTGCGGCCTGGAAGCACTCACGGCGTTGTTCGACGTCGCCGCGCTCGACGAGCGCGATCAGGCGCAGATCGCGCGCGGGGAGGTAGCGATCGGCGCACGCGGCGAGATGGTCGTCGGCGCGCTGGGCTGCGCCGTCACGATGGCGATTGCGCAGCTCGTCGAACGCGGCGAGGAAGCGGTCGAAGTCGGTGACCGGTGCGGGCAACGGCGTGCCGTCGCCGTCCGTCGTCGCGGTCGCGCTGCCAAGCGCGAGATAACGCTGCGCGAGAGCGCGCGTGAAGGCCGACGAGCCGGCACGCGCGACGAGTTCGTCGAGGTCCTGCCGGGCGAGATCGCGTTCGGAACGGTCGAGGCGAAGCACCGCGCGCCAGAGCCGGTGGGGGAGATCGCCGGGGTCGATCGCGAGGAGGCGGTCGAGCGCGCCGAGCGCGGCGCCACCTGGAGCGAGTTCGTGCACGAGCGGCGCGTCGGACTGGCCGTCGATGGCGATCAGGGCCGGCATCGTGCGCAGCAGATCGTCTCGCTCGACGGCGAGCTCCTGCGCACGGCTCTCGCGCCAGAGCGGCCACGCGACGCCGAGGAGGACCAGCGCGAGCATCGAGGCCGCGAAGGCACTCGTCCGAGCCGGATGGCGACGGGCGAGGCGCAGCGTGCGCCGCATCCCGCCGATCGGCCGCGCGCGCACGCGGCGATGGGCGAGGAACGCGGTGAGTTCGTCGCCGAGTTCACGCGCGTCGAGGTAGCGCCGTGACGGATCGCGCTCCATGCCGCGCTCGACGATCGCGCCGAGATCGCGCGGCAGATCGCGCCGTGCGCGCGACGCCGGCACGGGATCGACGTGCGGCAGTGCCGCGAGCACCGCGAGCGCATCGCCGTCGTACGGGGCGCGTCCCGTGACCAGGTGGTAGAGCGTCGCGCTGAGCCCGTAGACGTCGATCGCCGGACCCGTGCGCCGCGCGCGGTCGACCTGTTCGGGCGCCATGTACCACGGCGTGCCGAGAGTCGAGTCGCCGGCGGTCAGCGCCGGGTCGCCGTCGCGCGCGGCGATGCCGAAGTCGAGCAGCACGGCGTCGCCGTCCTGCGTGACGAACACGTTCGACGGCTTGACGTCGCGATGCAGGATGCCGATCGCGTGCGCCGCGGCGAGACCGTCCGCAACCTGCGCGCACCAACGCGCGGCGCTGCGGAGCCAGTTCGACTCGCAGGCCGGCGGTTCAGGGGCGTCGAGTGCCACGGCGAGCCAGCTCCCGAAGTCGGATTCGGGCGGCGGCGAATCCGCCGCGCATCGCAGCAAGCCGGCGAGCGATGCACCACGCAACCGTTCCATCACGAGGAAGCGCGTGCCGTCCTCGCTGCGCCCGCGGTCGAAGATCGCGACGACCCCGCGGTGGTCGAGCGCGGCGAGCGCCTTCGCCTCGCGCTCGAAGCGCTCCTCGTCGCTCGCGGACGGCACGCCGAGCGTGTCGAACAGCTTGACCGCGACTTCGCGATCGAGCTCGCGGTCGTGCGCGGCGAACACCGCGCCCATCGCTCCGCGCCCGAGCCGCGCGGTCAGTCGATAGCGCCCGCCGAGCACGCGTCCGAGATCGCGATCGGTCCGCTCCGCCGCGCGCGCGCCGTCGCGCAAGCCACCCCGCAGCCCGAGCACCTCCGCCACCGCCGGCGCGAGCTCGGGATCCGCCGCGCACAGCTTCGCGACGTCGACCACCTCGCCGCGCTCGCGCGCGAGCAAGGCCTCGCGCACGTAGGCGATCAGCAGGTCGTCGGGATCGTTCGGCATGGCGAAGGGAGTCTAGTCCGGTCCCTTCCAGCGCGGAGCGGCGCGCGGAACCCAGGTGGATTCCGCAAGTCGACGATCCCCGCCGCGTCGCGGTCACTTCGCTCGAGCGTCGAGCAGCCACTCGTGGGCGAGCTGGACCGTGACGCCCTCGGCGGTCGCGCCGCGCGAGCGCTCGAGCACGATCAGTCGTCGTGTCGCGCGCGGATGCAGCGCGGACGCCGCGGTCAGCGCGCGCAACTCTCTCGCGAGCGTGTCGTCTGCCGACGCATCGGCGCAGACCTGGACGAGTTCCTCGTGACCGTCGCGGAAGCGCGCGAGGAAGTCGACCTCGTGGCCGCCGGAGGTCTTCACGTATGCGAGTTCGGCGCCGCGGCGCTCGAGTTCATTGGCGACCGCGGTCTCGAGCGCGTGACCGACGTTGCTTCGGCCGCTCGCGTCGAAGGCGCGGATGAGGCCGGGGTCCTGGGGATAGAGCTTGCGCGGGTTCGAGTTGCGCTGCCGCTCGGACTCCGTCGCGAGCGGCACGGCGCTGAACAGGAACGCGTCGAGGAGATGGCCGAGCATCGCGTGGACCGCGTCCTTCGCGACGCCCAGGCCTTGCGCCTTCAAACCCTGGTGGAGGCGATGGACGCTGACCGCACCGGCCGGATTGCGCAGGCAGAAGCGCACGAGCCAGCGCAGTGCCGCGACCTGCGAGACGGCGTGGCGCTCGACGACGTCGCGGAACAGCACCGTGTCGACGTAGCCTTGGAGCATCTCGATGCGCAGGGCCGGCGCGAGGTCGAGCGTCTCTGGGAAGCCGCCCGACACGAGGTACTCGCGCAGCCGCTTCTCGAGCAGCGATCGTTCGGCGGCCGTCGCGCGCTTCGGACTGCGGGGCGGCTCCTCGTCGCGGTGGCGGAGGAACTCGCGGAAGCTGAACGGACGGATCACGGTCGCGATGCCGCGGCCGCGTAACGAGCTGTGCACCTCGCGCGAGAGCATCCGCGCGGACGAGCCGGAGACGACGAGATCGACGCTCTCGGTGTCGAGGACGCGCCGCGCGAAGCGATCCCAGCCAGGGACGAGGTGGATCTCGTCGAGGAGCCAGAGGACGCGTTCGTGCGAACGGAGGGTGGGGTGGCGGCGGAAGTACTCCTCGAGCAAGGCGTCGAGTTGGTCGACCGAGAGGCCGGCGAGGCGGTCGTCGTCGAAGCTCAGGTAGAAGGAGCGTTCGCAAGGCGTCGAGTTGGTCGACCGAGAGGCCGGCGACGCGGTCGTCGTCGAAGCTCAGGTAGAAGGAGCGTTTGGCGGCGTGCTCGGCGCGGTTCTCGGCGAGCATCTGATGGAGGAAGGTCGTCTTCCCTGCGCGGCGCATGCCGATCACGGCGTGCACCTTGTCCTGCACCTCGGGCAGTCGGGCATCGCGATCGGTCCGGCGCTTCGCCGCGCGGCCCCGGGTCGACTCCGCGCGCAACGCGGCTTCGAGCTTCTCGACCAGGACCGGATGGATGGCCATGCGCTGGGACGGTCTGGTCCAGGTGTCCTTCTGTCAAGGACAGGTTCGCCGGAATCGGGCCTTGGCCGAAGGACAGGTCCGGCCCGACCCGCGCCTCACACCACGCGCTGGAACTCCGCGAAGCGCGCCGCGACGTCCTCACCCGCCGCGCGGTCGCGGGCGCGGAACGGACCGGCGAGTTCCGCCAGCCGGTCGCGGATCTCGACGAGCGCATGGACCGTGGGGCTGCGCGGTTCGGTCACGCAGAGCGGCGGCTGGCCCAGGCGGCGTTGCGTGACGAGCGGGTCGTCCGGCACGGAGCCGAGGTCGCAGAGCTCGAGGCTCGTGTGGCGCGCCGCGACGTCGCGCAACTTCTCGAAGGTCGCAGCACCATGCCCCGGCTCGAGCACCCGGTTGACGACGACGCCGACCCGCTTGCACGCGCCGAGCGCGGCGAGCGTCTTGATCACGGCGTACGCGTCGGTGAGCGCGGCGATCTCGGGCTGCGTGACGAGCACGACGAAGTCGGCGGCGCAGCAGGTGAGCACGTTCTGCGGCGAGAGGCCCGCGCCGACGTCGAGGAGGATCGCGTCGTAGGTCGCCGCCAGCGTCGCGAGCGCCTTGCCGAAGGCCTCGAGCTCGGCATCGGTGAGGCGCGCCATCTGCCGCACTCCTGCCGCGCCCGGCACCAGGGTGGGGCCGTGCGGCGTCGCGACCAGGATCTCGTCCACGCGCGCGCGGCGCTGGAGCACGTGCTGCAGGTGGAGCGCCGGCTTCACGCCGAGCAGCAGATGGTCGCAGGCGAGGCCGAAGTCGCAGTCGACGATCGCCGTGCGCAACGCGCGCGCGTGGAGGAGGACGGCGAGGCTCGTCGCGAGGAAGGACTTCCCGGTGCCGCCCTTGCCGCTCGCGATCGCGACGATCGGCGCCTCGCGCAGCGCCGCGGGCGGAGGCGCAGGATGCGCATGTCCGAACAGCCGCTCGAACACGTTGTGGCCGCGCGGGCCGAGCGCGCTGCGCTTGCTGTTCGGCTGCGGATCGGCAGGAGCGCCGAAGGGGGAGCGCCTCAGCACGTGAGCCTCCGCTCCGCGCCTGGACTTCCGTTCGCGGTCTGCGCCGCGTGATCTTGCGCCCAACCCATGCCCTGCATCGGTCTCGTGTTCGCGAACGCCCTGACCGGCCTCGCGATGGACGTCGGAGGAAAGCGCGGCGTGGGTCCGAGCGCAAGGACCGTGGCGAGGTTCAGCGGCGCACGAGTTCGACTTCGAAGGTCTCGAGATCGACTCGGCCCTCGTTCCGGTACTCCGTCCAGGTGGACCACAGCGCGTCGTCCTGCATCGCCGAGACGGAGATCGTCCACGTCCCGGGGATCGCGGGCAGATGGACGATCAGGTCGGCGTCGTGCGATGTGCCGCCGATCGCGAAGCGCGACGCGAAGCACTGCGCGGCGCCTGGACCGAGCTCACGGAAGATCGTCCGGCCGTTTCGGACGCCGTCTTCGACCGACACGACATCGCCGCCTTCGCCGACCGGCGGCAGGTGGCCGGTGCCGACGCTCACGGCGAAGGGGACGTTGCGCACCACCCCTGCCGCGAGGTGCGGAACGATGCGCAGCCGCGACGTCGAATGCAGCGGTAACTCGATGACGGCGGCCTTCGCGTCGTCGCCGTTCAGGCATCCGGCGTCGAGTGCGACGAAGCGCCAGCCCCGCGCATCGAGGACGCCGGCGGCGAGCGGTGCGTCGAGTCGGCGCGGCAGCAGCGTGCGGACGCGCCCGAGGCGGTCGGTGGTCAGGGACGCGCCGTCGTCATGACCGTCGGGGTTGCCCAGCATCAGCGTCGCGCCTTCGACCGGCGCGCGGTCGGCCGCCGCCAGGACGGAGAACTCGACGCGCCGCAGGTCGCGGATGACATCGATCGTGACTTCCTCTGCGTCGCTTGCGGCGGGTAGGGGCAGAGGCAACCAGGCCGCGACGCCGTCGAGCCAACCGGCGGGGACGGCCGCGCGCAGCGCTTGGTCGACTTGGAGCGAAACGCCGTCGTCGGCGTCGCGCAGACCGGCGACGTCGAGCGTTCCCTCGGCATCGGTGCGCATCGCGAGCGCCGAACCGACGCCGACCAGGGCGTCCGCTTCCGATTCGTGCCAGGCGGTGACGACGACCGAGGCGAGCACTCCGCGCAGCGGCTTGCCGCCGGCGAGCAGGCGCACGCGGCGCAGGCGGCACTGGGATTCCGGAGGACGGCAGGATGCGTGCACGTCCTCGTCGGCGGCGAGTTGCGCCGCGTCCCGCAACGGCGCCTCATCGCAACTCACGAGGCCGAGCTGTCGCCCCGGGACGATCGCGGCGAGGTTCTCTGGGAAGCCGTTCCAGTCCGGCTGGACTCCGTCGATCGAGGGGAAGCCAAACGCGAGGTCGAGGACCGCGAGGCCTTGATCGTCCGTGTGCGCGAGGTCGAACATCACGCCGGCGCGGAGACAGACCAGCCGTGACGCGGGAAACGGCCGGTCGCCTTCGATGGCGGCGACGCGCACGCGGACGGAGCGCGGCGCACTTGCGCCGAGGACGTGATCGCCGTTCGCGTCGGGGAGTTCGGTGAAGAGCAGCGGCCGGCCGTCCGCCGCGATCAGGTCGAGAGTCGCTGCGCCGGCCGGCCGCGGCGGCAAGACGAGCGCGCCATCGCGAACCACGACCACGGTGACACGCGAGATCAGGCTCTCGCGGAGCGTCGCGCGCGCGGTCGCGAGGAGTTCCTGCGGGAAGCCCTCCAGCTTGATGCGCTGCGCTCCCCGTGGCCCGGGTTCAGCGGTGAGATCGATGCGGCCGAGCGACGGCGCGAGCACGACCTCGCTCGAGACGAGGGCGCGGCCATCGCCCGCGGGAGCCTCGCACCAGACCGCGTACTCGCGCCCTTCGAGCAGATCGAGCGCGAAGCGTCCGGCGTCGTCCGTGGAAGCGCGCACTTCGTCGACTTCGGCGGCGTACGGGATCTCACGTTCGCGCGCGATCACCGTGGCGCGCGACCAGGGCTTGCCGTCGGCGAGCCTGGCGACGCCGGCGCGCCGCGTGTGCACCGTGCTGTCCTGAGGTGCGGCGGCGGCGACGAGAGCCGAAGCGAGCGCGAGGAGGACCTGCATCGTCCGCAGCGTAGCCGCGTCGTTTCGGCCGAGAACCGGGCGGATCGCCCAGGCCCGCGCTCAACCGAACAACTCGGGCGCCGGCAGTCCGACCTTGCTGTCGACGATCTCCAGCCCCGGCGCGCGGTCCGCGGCCATCCACAGCGGGCCGTCGAGGTCGACGAAGTCCGCGTCCGGGGCGATCAGGGTCGCGGGCGCCATCGCGAGCGAGGTGCCGAGCATGCAGCCGACCATCACGGACAGCCCTCGCGCGCGCGCGGCATCGACCAGCGCGAGCGCCTCGGTCAGTCCGCCGGTCTTGTCGAGCTTCACGTTCACCATCGCGTAGCGGGACGCGCAGCGTTCGAGGTCGGCGCGGACGTGACAGGACTCGTCGGCGCAGAGCGGCACCGGCGAGCGGAACGATTCGAGCTCGGCGTCGGCGTGCGCCGGCAATGGCTGCTCGATCATCGCGACACTGAGCTCGCGCAAGGGGGCGGCGACGCTCGCGAGCTGGGCGATCGTCCAGGCTTCGTTCGCGTCGACGACGAGCACGCTGCGCGGAGCACCCTCGCGGACGGCGCGCACGCGCGCGAGGACGTCCTGCGCGTCGAGCTTCACCTTGAGCACGGGCCGGTGCGCCGCGCGCGCGGCCGCGGCGCGCATCGCGTCCGGCGTATCGATGACGATCGTCTCGACCGTCGTCGCGGGCGACGGCCGCGCGCGTCCGGCGAGCTGCCAGAAGCGGATCGCGCGCGCCTTGCAGTCGAGGTCCCACAACGCGCAGTCGACGGCGTTGCGGGCGGCGCCCGCGGGAAGGACCGACTGGAGTTCCGCGCGGCCGCCGCGCGCACCGAGTGCAGACGCCGCCGCGCGGATCTGCGCTTCGACCGAGTCGAAGGTCTCGCCGTAGTGGCGGTACGGCGTGCACTCCGCGTGGCCGAGCGAGCCGCCGCGCGCGAGTCGCAGGTAGAGCACGTTCGCGTGCGTGCGCGCGCCGCGCGAGATCGCGAACACTGCGCGAAGCGGCCAGCTCTCGCGGCGGAGGACGTCGATCGAGAGCGGGTCGGAGCTCATCGTCGGCCGCGCGCGATCGCGTCGACGAGCGGCGCGACGCCCGTGCGCACCGGGTCGACCGCGGGCATCCCGTGCTCCTGGGCGAGGCGCGACAGCAGCGCCTTCGCCTCGACCTCGCCGAGCCGGCTCGTGTTGACCGAGAGCCCGATCACGGTCGCCTTCGGATTCGTCAGCCGCGCGCACTGCTCGTTGAGGGCGATGCACTCGCGGATCGGCGGCAGCGGATGGTCGACGTTGCCGCGCATCGTCTTCCGCGACGGATCGTGGCACATCACCAGGAGGTCGGGCTGCGCGCCGTGCAGCAGTCCCAGGCTCACGCCCGCGTAGCTCGGGTGGAAGAGCGAGCCCTGACCCTCGACGAGATCCCAGTGATCGGGATCGTTGGCCGGCGCCAACTGCTCGGCCGCGCCGGAGATGAAGTCGGCGATCACGGCGTCGACGGCGATGCCGCTGCCGGCGATCAGGATCCCGGTCTGGCCGGTTGCGCGGAACGTCGCCTTCATGCCGCGCGCCGTCATCTCCTTCTCGAGCGCGAGCGAAGTGAACATCTTGCCGGCGTTGCAGTCGGTGCCGACCGTGAGCAGACGCAGACCGGGGCGCTTGCGGCCCGTGCCGACCAAGATGCCCGGCGGCGGGAGGCGGACGTCGTGAAGCACACGGCCGAGCGCCTTGGCGCGATCCCTGATCGCATCGACGCTGTCGAGACGCACGTGCATGCCGCTCGCGACGTCGAGCCCGGCGTCGAGTGCCAAGAGGAGCGTCTCGATCCAGCGCGGGGCGAACGCTCCGCCGGACGGCGCGAGTCCGACGAGCAGGGTCTTCGCACCGCGTCGCGCCGCCTCGCGGACGTCCATCGCCGGCGTGCCGCAGTCGGTCTTCGCCTCGGGGTAGCGAAGCTCGCCGACGCACTCGTGCGGGCGCCAGAAGGCGACGCCGAACGCGGTCTTGCACGCGTTGCGATCAGGCGCGTCGGCGAGGAAGAGGAGGTAGGGCTTCTTGATCATCGGTGGAGTGCGGCGGCTCGAAGGGCGGCGCATTATCGGGAGCGTGCGGGCGCTTGCACCCTTTCGTGCACGCGGCCACCATGCGCGCCCCGCGCAGGTCAGTGCGCGGGGTTCCAGTGGCCTTCGATCCAGCGGAGGGGCATGCGGCTCTGTTTCCTCGATGCCGTCGCGGTCGGTGACGGCGCCTTGCGCGGTGCGGCGCTCGTCACCGACGAAAAGACGCGACCGCTCGAGTTCCGAGTCACCGACCCGGTGGTCGTCGACGCGTTGCAGCGCGCGTTGTACGGCGCGGTCTTTGACGACGGCGTGCTCGGCGAGCTGTGCGGCCTGCCCCTGCTCGAGGCCTTGCGCGAGCGGCCGGACTGCGTGCTGGTACGCGACCAGGCCCTGCTCGCGTTGCAGGCGTCGCGCGAGGAGCCGGTCGTCTGGATCGGGCGCGACGAGGAGTCGACGCGGGCCGACGGCCGGCCGCGGGTCGTGCTCGGCTATCACGACGGCGCCGCCCGCGCGCGACGCGGCGCCGGCGCGTTGACGGGCATGGTCGCGCCGCTCTACGACCCGGTCCGGGCGCGCACTCTGCGCCGCGCGCGACGGCTCTTCGACCCGGTCGTTCGCGAGATCCCGCTGCGCGGCGAGCACGTCGTGTTGCGGCGTGAGCCGGCGTCTCCTTCGCAGGACCTGTTGCGCGGCTCGTGCGAGGCACCGGCGGTGAGCGCCGACCTGCTCCGTCCGCTGCGCGGCTGTGGCGGAGTCGCGCGCGGCAAGCAATTCACGCCGGCCGCCGAACTGCCTCCGCGCGCCGGTGCTCTTGAGCGGCCGCGCGCCGGTCGGCCGCGCAAGGGCTTCAGCAAGTCCTACAGCAAGTCCTACAAGGAGCACCGTCTCACCAACAGCGTGCTGCGCCAGACGATGACCGTCTGGGACCTCGTGTTGCCCCTGCTGCAGGCGCCGCTGCCGCTCGGCGCCGAAGGCGAGGCCTGCGATCTCCCGCATCCCCTCTACCGCTACCAGATCGACGGCATCACCTTCCTGCGCGACGCGCACGCGGCGTTGCTCGCCGACGAGATGGGCACCGGCAAGACGGTGATGAGCGTCGTCGCGCTGCGCCTGTTGTTCCGCGCCGATCGCGTGCAGCGGGCGCTGATCGTCGTGCCGCTGAGCGTCGTCGGCGTGTGGGACCGACACCTCGCGGTGTGGGCACCCGAGCTCGGCGTGACCGTCGTCCACGGCGACGCCCGCACGCGGTGGGCGGATTGGCGCTGTCCCGCGCACGTGTGGATCACGACCTACGACGTGCTGCGCGGCGATCTCGCCGGAGGGGGACGCGGCGCGGAACCACTGCTGCCGCAGGACCTCGCGCGCGCCTTCGATCTCGTGCTGCTCGACGAAGCTCAGTCGATCAAGAACGCGGACAGCGGTCGCACGCGTGCGGTCCTGCAACTCGCCCCGCGCCGGCGCTGGGCCTTGTCCGGCACGCCGATCGAGAATCGGCTCGACGACCTCGCGAGCCTGTTCGCGTTCCTGAAGCCGCGCCTGCTGCCCGCCGAGGGACTCACGCCCGCGCTCGCGGCCGAGTTGTGCGCGCCCTACGTGAAGCGCCGCACCAAACGCGACGTGATGAAGGAGCTGCCGCCGAAGATCCGTCAGGACGAGTGGCTCGAGCTCGACCCTCACCAGCGGGTGGCCTACGAGACGGCCGAAGCGCGGGCGTGCGATGAACTCGCCGAACTCGGTGCGGCCGTGACGCGCGTGCACGTCTTCGCGCGGATCGCGGAGCTGAAGCGCATCTGCAACTTCGCGCCCGGCAACGCGAACAGTCCGAAGCTGCGGGCGACCGTCGAGAAGGTCGAGGAGATCGCCGCGAGCGGCCAGAAGGTGCTCATCTTCACGCAATGGGTCGAGGACGGGGTGTTGCGAATCGCCGAAGCATTGCGGCCGTTCGGCGTCGTCACCTTCGACGGCAGCCTCGACGCGGCGTCGCGCGAGGCGACCGTGCGCGCGTTCCGCGAGGATCCGTCGATCACCGCATTCGTCGCGACGGTGAAGAGCGCCGGCGTCGGACTCACGCTGACCGAGGCGAGCTACGTGATCCACTTCGACCACTGGTGGAATCCGGCGTGGATGTGGCAGGCCGAGGACCGCGCGCATCGCCGTGGGCAGACGCAACCGGTGAACGTCTATTCGCTGTGGATGGCCGACACGATCGAAGCGCGGATCTTCGCCCTGCTGGAGCAGAAGGGTCTGCTGCACGAGGAGGTGATCGGCGGACTGGCGGAGGAAGCCGACGGCGGACGGATCGCGGTCGGCGAGTGGCTCGCGGTGCTCGGCGTGTCGAGGCCAGCAGACGGGAATCTCCGCTGATCGCCGCGGGCGACTCGCGTGCGTGACTCGGTATCCTGCGCGCGCTCGTTCGACCGCCTTCGTCACGAACCCGTCGAGGAACCGCATGAACGTCCGCCTGCTCGCTCTCGCATTGCTCGTCGCCACCACCGCGTGTCGCGGCAACGGCTCCGGCATCTACGAGGCCGTCGCCCTCGCCAAGATCTACGGCCAGCTGCCGGTCCTGAACTTCCTGAGGCTCCAGTCGCGCGACGCGATGCTGCGCCGCGAGTACGCGGCGGGGCTGCTCACGAAGTGGAGCAGTTCGACGCTCGGGGTGCCGGACAAGGCTCCCAATCCTCGGACGGACATCCGGCAGATCGGCGTGCTCCGGAGCTATCTCGACGCGACGGCGATCGCCGCGTTCAACGCGAACTTCCCCGAGGGCCACGGCACCTACGCCTGGCGGTACAGCGCGATGCCGAGCGCGACCCTGAATCCCGGCTTCTACACGTTCGCCTACATGAACCTGCGGGCGAACGCGCCGATGACCGTCGAGGACCGGCACTTCCAGTACGCGTTCGTGTGGGACCGCGACGGCGACCGCGGCAACAACTACCAGGGCTCAGCACCCTTCGACCGCGACTTCTTCAACGGCAGCGACACCTGGTTCCAGTTCCGCAAGCAGCCGAACCTGCCGTGGACCTTCACCGCGCAGAACGCGCGCGGCGGCTCGATCTCCAACTGGGTGTCGGAGGCGATCATGCTCGCCTGCGACGACGTGCTGCTGATGATGCTGCCGGACGACGAGTACGAGGACATGATCTACTCGGCCAAGTTCCGCGCGACGGCCTTCGAGCACGGCGGCGACTTCGGTCAGGCCGCGCCGCACGATTGGTTCGGCAGCGTGCGCCCCGAGCGTGACACCTTCCTGTTCGGTCCGAACTGGTCGGCGATCCAGAAGTACGAGCCGCAGGTGCGGATCGAGTCCCGCATCGTGCAGGCCAGCACCGGCTACCTGAGCGGACTGGGGATCACCGTCGATCCGCTCGCGATGTACGCGGACTTCGACGGCATCGACTTCCCGGTGCGGAGCCGCGAGGACATCGACCTCGTGCTTCGGAACAGCCTGCTCGGCGGGATCTCCGCCGGGTACCAGTTCGTTCCGAGGAACCTGCCCGCGGGCTACCTCACGACCCGCGCCGGCATCTCGACTTCGGACGTCTTCACCGGTTGGACCTCGCTGCCCGGCCCGGGCAGCTTCGCCGTCGCGGACAAGGATGCCGTGCCGTTCACCGGGACGCTGTCAGCGGGCTACTCGATTCCGTTCCTGAGCGGCGCGGTCGGCGTCGCCGGCGAGGCCTACGGGAAGATCGGCACCGACACGCTCTGGACCTCCGTCAGCACGGGCGCGGGTGCGACCGCGTTCACGGCGCCGGTGCTGAACCTCTACGACGGCCAGCGCACCGCGCTGATGCTCGACGACCGCACCGCCGAGCTGCCCAACCTCGAGGCCAACTTCCGCAGCGCGGTCGAGACGGCGTTCCCGAGCGTGACCACGGTGCGCACCGGACCGACGCTCGACGTCCAGTCGTTCGTCCGCGGCGACCTCAAGGTCAGCCTGATCGTTCGCCTCGACACGCGCGGCGTCGGCGTCGAGTCGCACGAGACGATCACCGTGAGCGGCGTCGGCTCGACGAAGCTCGAGGTGCCCTTCCTCGCCCACGGCCGCACGATGAAGGACGCGCTCGTCCTGAACAGCGGCGAGACGCTGTTGATCGGCGGCGTGCAGGACGTCGGCCAGCCCTCGATGACCGAGGGCGTGCCGTTCCTCGCGAACATCCCGGTGCTGGATCGCCTGTTCGCGCCGCCGCGGCGCACCGACGACAGCAAGAAGCTGTTCGTGCTGGTGCGCCCGACGCTGGTGATGCCCGCGGGCTTCTAGTCCGGGTCAGGCGTCGCCGCGCAGGATCGCGTCGAGGTCCGTCAGCGCCGTCGCGAGCGGCAGGATCTCGACGCCCTGCTCGTGACGCCGTTCGCGCCCGGTGTGGAGGAGGAAGAGCTTCGCCATCGGGTACTCCGAGCCGAACGCGAGCAGGGGTGCGAGGTCCGCGTCGCGCAGGCGCGAGGCGCGTTTGATCTCGAACGCGAGCAGGCCGTGCTCGCCGTACAGCACGAAGTCGACCTCGGTGCCGACCGCGGTGCGCCAGTAGTGGATCGAGTAGCCGAGCTCCAAGACGTCGTTGATCGCGCGGAGGTTGGCGAGGAACAGCGTCTCCAGCGCCGGCCCGTCGATCTCCGCCTCGATGTCGAGGGGGCCGCGCGGCCGGAGCGCGCGGAAGACACCGCAGTCGAAGAAGTAGAACTTCGGGTGGGACGTCATGCGGCGGCGCGCGCGCCGGACGAAGACCGGGATCCGCGTCGCGAGCAGCAGGTCCTCGAGCAGGACGAAGTGGCTCTCGGCGAGCTTCGCGGAGACGGCGCACTCACGCGCGATCGACGCCATGTTCAGCACGGCGCCCTGCGAGAAGCTCGCGGTCTCGAGGAAGCGGGTGAACGCCGGCAGGTTGCGCACGAGGTCGAAGTCGTCGCCGAGTTCGATCGCCGTCAGCGGGTGCATCTGCAGGGTTCGCGCCCGACCGGCGAGCAGGTTGACGCCGCCCTTCCGGAGCTTGCGCGCGCCGGATCCAGCCATCGCGAAGCGAAGGCGGCGCCCTTCGATCAGACGATGCACTTCGTTCAGCAGTTCGGGTACGCGCTGGATCTCGTCGAGGACGACCCAGCCGCGGTAGCCCTTCGGGATCAGGTCGCCGAGCCGCTGCGGGGCGGCGGTCAGGCGCTGGAACTCACCGGACTCCAGCAGGTCGAACGTCAGGGCGTCGGCGAAGGTCTGCTTCAGCCACGCCGTCTTGCCGGTGCCACGGGGCCCGAACAGGAAGAAGCTCCGCTCGGGCGGCTTCTGCAATCGCGCGAACACGACTCGTTTTTGCCATGTAGAAACGAGTTAGCGAGTCGGGACTGCAGAGGCGGCGGCTCAGCGCGCGAGCGCGAAGAGCAGCAGGGACGTCGCGACGAGCGGGTCGTCCTCCTTCATCAGCGACGACGGGTTCGCCCAGGAACCGTCGCCGCGGAGCAGGCACGCGGCTTCGCTCCGGACCGCGTCGCGCAGGGCCGGCGTGCCTCCCGCGGCGCGCAAGGCCAAAGCTGCGCTCGCGAGCCAGTAGGCGCGCAGTCCGTCGGCGAAGGCGGCGTGCGCGTCGTCGAAGCCGGGCACGCGCGAGGGATCGCCGCGCGCTTCGAGCCAGCGCCGCGCGGCGAGCACGCGCGGGTCGTCGCGCGGAACCCCGCAGGCGATCAACGCGCGCAGGCCGTCGGCGGTCGCGGTGCCGTACGCGATGCCGTCGCCGGCCTTGCCGGGGCGATGCGGCGAGGGCGGGAAGAACGAGAAGCCGCCGTCGGGCGTGCTGCAGCGCAACGCGAACGCGCGCGCGTCAGCGAGCAGCGGATCGTCCGCCGCGACGTCGACGGCGCGCAGACCCTCGCAGACCCACGCGGTGGTGGAGAGATCCGGCGCGGCGGCGCCCTGCGGCAACGCGACCGTCGTCGCACCGAGATCGAATCCGCCGTGCTCGTCGCTCGAGCGCGCGACGCCGCGCGCTTCGCCGCACTGGACGGCGCGCAGCCGCGCGACGATGCGATCCGCGGACACGCGCCAGGCGTCCGGCCGACGCGTGCCGAGCACGCGCAGACGGAGCGCCGCCGTGTAGTTCGGGTAGTCCGACGCCGCTTCGTCCTCGGCCGCACGTCCGAGGAACCCGAGCGCCTTCTCGATCGCGACGCGATACCGCGCCGGCAGGGGCCCCGGCGTAGCGTCGAGTGCGGCCGCAACGAGTGCGGTGGTGGAGAGCCCCGCGCGCAGGACACCGTAGGCCGGCGAGCGGAAGGCGCCGTCGTCCGACTGGCGCGACTCGAGCCAGTGCGCGGCGAGTGCTTCGGCTTCGTCGGGCGAGCGCGCGCACGCGCCGGCGCTCGCGACGGCCAATGCCGCGACCGCGATCCTCACCGCTCGACCATCGGCAGCAAGCGGTGCGGCGTGAGCAGGGCGAGGATCGAGCACGACGTGCAGAACACGCGACCCGTGATGCAGTGGTGGCCGACCCAGGATCCGTCCTGGTTCTGGCAGGCGACCAGCGCGTCGATGATGCGCGGCTGGAACGCGCGCCAGTTCGCGTCGCGCTCGATGTGGAGCGCCTGCGTCGCGAACAGCGCCGCGAGAAACTCCTCGCCGCCTTCGTGGCCGCCGACGTCGGAATCGAAGCTCATCTTCAGGAGGTACTGCGTCGCGCGCTGTGCGTCGGGCGAAGAGCCCTCACCCATGCCGTAGAGCACGCGCAGCGCGCCCGACTGCGACACGAAGCGCACGCCGCGACCCCACTTCGCGTCATGGAAGATCCCGGTCGTCGACTCGAAGCAGTCCTGCTTCAGATAGCGCACGACCTTCTCGGCCGAGGCCGCCGGGATGCGGATGCCGGCGTCGTGCGCCTGACGCAGCGCGAGCCACGCGCAGATCGTCGTGAGCATCGGCTCGTAACTCGTCTCCCACTCGCCGTTCGGTTTCTGTGCCGCCGCGATCCGCTCGACGGCGAGTGTCATCTCCTGCTGCAAGCGCGTCTCGTCGTGGCCGTCGACGCCGTTGCCGAGCAACTGGCTGCCGAGGAGCGTCAGCAGATAGAGATCGATGTTCGCGCCGAGCTTGCGCTGGAGCAGGGTGCCGCCGTCGAGGTGTTCGCTCGACGCGCCCCATCCGCGCGCGCGCCGATCGAGCCAGGTCAGGGCGCGCTGGATCGGACGGCACTGCGGTCCGCGCGTCGGTGTGCTGCCAAAGCCCATGAACGCGAGCACGGCGATGCAGGTGTTGCCGATCTCGCCGGGCATGCCCGGGTTGTCGCCGAAGGATCCGTCCTGATTCTGCGCGCGCAGCAGCCAGCGCAACGCCTTGTCCGCCGACTGCTGCGCTCGCTGGGGAACCGGGTCGTCGCCGCGATCCTGCATCGCGATCGGCGGCGGTGTGATCGCGACGACCAACGCCGCGAGGGCGGCGTTCCGGATCGAGGTCGCGATGCGCGTTCCCACGGGCCGGGATGATACCGACGGGCGCTGCGCGCGCGGGCTCACGCGTCGCGCAACCTGGCGGCGAGAAAGCCGCGGACCTCGCGCCACGCGGCCGCGGCGTTGGCTTGGTCGTAGCGCGCGCCCGAGGGGTTGGCGAAGGCGTGGTCGGCGTCGTAGCGGAGCACGCGGCACGCGCGGTCCGCGTCGCGCATCGCGGACTCGAACGCGTCGACCGACGCCGGCGGGATGCCGCGGTCCCTCGTGCCGAAGATGCCGAGCACGGGGGCGTGGATCGATCGCAGCGCCGCGGGGTCGGTGACGAGCCGCCCGTAGTAGACGACTGCGGCATCGAGGTCGGGCGCGGCCAGCGCAAGTTGCAGCGACCAGCCGCCGCCGAAGCACCAGCCGATCACCCCGCGGCGTCTCGCCAAGACCCGCGGGTCCCGAGCGAGGAAGCGATGGGCCGCGAGCAAGGTCGCGCGCGCGGCCGCCTCGTCGACGGCGCGCATCGCGGTGGCCGCCTCCTCGCGGGTCGTCGCCACCGTGCCGCCGTAGAGATCGATCGCGAGCGCGGCGTAGCCGTCGGCGGCCAGTCGATCCGTCCAGTGTTTGACGTGGTCGTTCAGTCCCCACCACTCGTGGATCACGAGGACGGCCGGCAGCGGCGCCGAGGCATCCGCGGGCAGCGCGAGGTACGCCTTCGCGCCGTCGATCTCGATCTCCTCGCCGCTCAGCCTCGCCGGCGGCGCATCCGCCCGCAGATCGTGCAGCGCCGCGAACGAGGACTCGTCGAGCACTCCGGTCCAGCCCATCGTCGCGGGCGACGGCGGCGCGTCATCGCTCGCGGTGCCCCGACAACCAGCGACCAGCAGTGGGATCAACCCGGATGCGAACGATGCGAGGGAACGGCGGATCGGGGTCATGGCGTCGATCATCGCGCGCCGCCGGGACGCGGCCTACCATCCCGCGCCTTGATCACGGCGGTCGTCGTCAACTGGAACGGTCGCGGCTACCTCGAAGCCTGCCTGCGCGCGTTGTTCGCGCAGGCGCCGCCGCCCGGCGAGGTGATCGTCGTCGACAACCACAGCGACGACGGCTCGCGGGAGATGGTTGCGTCCGCGTTCCCTGCGGCGCGCGTGATCGACACCGGCGCGAACCTCGGCGCGGCGGCGGCGCGCAACCGGGGACTCGAAGCGGCGCGCGGCGAGTTCGTGCTGTTCCTCGACAACGACGTCGAACTCGAGCTCGGAGCGCTCGCGGCCCTCGAGCGCACCCTCGCGGCCGATCCGCGCTGCGCGCTCGTGCAGGCGCGCAGCGTCGTGAAGGACCAGCCGGACCTGTGCCACTACGACGCCGCGGACCTGCACTACCTCGGCACGCTCGTGCTGCACGGCTTCTATGCCCCGCGCGCGACGGCGGACGCGCACATGGCACCGGTCGGCGCCTTCGTCGCGCTCGCCTTCCTCGTCCGCAAGGACGTCCTCCTTGCGCTCGGCGGCTTCGACGAGGAGCTGTTCATCCTCTATGAGGACAACGCCGTGAGCTGGCGCCTGCGCATGCACGGCTGGAACCTGCGGCTCGCGTCCGACGCGATCTGCAAGCACGCCGGCGGTACCGCGGGGCTGTCGTTCCGCGGCGCGGACGCGCGCTATGCCCCGCGCCGCGCCTATCTGCACGCGCGGAACCGCTGGCTCGTGCTGACGCGTTGCGCGCGGTGGCGCACTCTGCTGTTCACGCTGCCCGCGCAACTGCTCCACGCGGCCGTCTACACCGCGTTCGCGATCACGCGCGGCGCGGGAATCGCGGCGCTGCGCGGTCACGGCGCCGCGCTGCTGGCGCTGCCGCGCACGCTGCATCGCCGCCGGCTGCAACGCGGTCGGGTCGTCCCCGACCGCGCGATCCTGTGCGCGTCGCCGCTGACGTCGAACCCCGGCCTCGCCGATCGCGGCGCGAAGGCCGTCCTGCGCCACACGCTCGACGGCGCGTACCGCGCGTGGTGGTCGCTCGTGCGGAGGATCTGTGGCTGAGGTCGTCGCGATCGTCCTCAACTTCCGCCTCGCGGACGCGACGCTGCGCGTGGTCGATCAGCTCGCCCGGTGCGGGCACGCGACGACGGTGATCGTGATCGAGAATGGCAGCGGCGACGACTCCGTGAACAAGCTCCGCGCCGGCCTCGCTGGGCTGTCGCGATGCGAACTGATGGTCTTCGCCGAGAACCTCGGCTACTGCGGGGCGATCAATCGCGGCCTCACGCGCGCGCGCGAACTCGGCGCGGAGCACGTGCTGCTCCTCAACAACGACGTGCAGCTCAGCGACGGTTTCCTCGCGCCGCTGGTCGGATGCCTCGTGAACGATCCGACGCTCGCGGGAGTCGCCCCGACGATCGTCACGCCCGACGGCAAGGTGTGGAGCGAGGGCGGCGACGTGCGCGCGCGGCCGAACCTGGTCGCACTGCGCAACCAGGGTCGCGAGCCGTCGCCGACGACGTCGGGCCCGCAGGCGGTCGCCTTCCTCACCGGCGCGTGCGTCCTCTATCGCCTCGCGGACCTCGCCGCGATCGGCGATCTCGACGAGGCGTACTTCATGTACTGGGAAGACGTCGATCTCGGCGCACGGTTGCGCGCGCGCGGTCGCAAGCTGCTGTGGTGGCCGTGGGTCCGCATCGTCCACGAGGCGAGTTCGTCCTCGGGCGGCGGCCGCTCGCCGTTGCGCAAGTACATGAGCGCCGTGAACACGGTGCGCTGGCTCCGCGATCACGGTCGCGCGACCGAGTGGGCCGCCTTCTGCGTCTTCGACGTCCTGCTGCTGCCGTTGACCTTCCTCTCCGGCACGCGCGCGCGCGCCGCGTGGGCGAAGCTGCGCGGCACCTGGGACGGGTTTCGCGGCCATCGCGTCACGCGCGCGGACGTCGAGCGCTACCTGGGCACCGCGCGCATCGGACCCGAGCCGTGAAGATCCTCCACGTCGTCCATCAGTTCCCTTCGCCGCCGAGCGGCGGCACCGAACGCGTGGTGTTCGCGCTGGCGCGGTCGATGGCGGACGCGGGTCACGACGTGACGATCGTCGCCGGGACGATCGAGGGCGGGACGGCGCGCGAGCTGCGCGAAGGACTGGTGGAGGATCTGCGCGTCGTGAAGATCCCGCGCGAGGATCTGTTCTTCGAGTCGTGGGAGAAGGCGTGGTCGCCGTCGGTCGGCGAACGCTTCGCGGCGTTGCTGCGGGCGCAGCGGCCCGACGTCGTGCACGTGCACCATTGGCTGCGGCTGACGACCGATCTCGTGCGCATCGCGCGGCGCGAGGGCGTGGCCGTCGTCGCCTGCACGTTGCACGACTACTGGACCCAGCTCGCGACGCCCACGCGGCCGGTCGGCCTCGATCGGCCGGAACCGCCGGCGGGGCCACGCTGGTCGAACGAGGCCGAACGGAGGGAGGCGTTCGCGGCGCACCGCGCGGACCTCGTCGACGAACTGCGCGCGGCGGATCTGCGCTTCGCGCCGAGTGCTGCGCACGCGCGCGGGATCGAGGCCTTCGCCGGGGTCCCGCTCGGCGCGATCGAGACCACGCCGCCGCCGCTGCTCGACGTGCCGGAGCGCCGCGCTGCGCCGAGCGGTCCGCGCGGTCGCACGCTCCTGTTCTGGGGCAGCATCTACCGCGAGAAGGGCCTCGACGTCGTCCTCGACGCCCTGGCCTCGGTCGGCGGTTGGCGGCTCGTCGTGCTCGGCGAGGTCCACGACCCCGCGTACCGCGAGCGCCTCGCCGCGCGCTGCGCGCATCTGCCGGTCGAGTTCCGCGGACGCTTCACGCCCGCCGACCTCGCGCGCGTGAGCGCGGACTATGCGGTCGTCCCCGCGACGAGCCACGAGAGCTACGGCCTCGTGATCGACGAAGCGCGCTGCGTCGGGCTGCCGCTGATCGCGTCGGACCTGCCGTCCTTCCGCGAGCACGCCGATCCGTCGGCGTCCTTGTTCTTCACGCCCGACGATCCCGGCTCGCTCGCGATGCTGCTCCTCGACGACGCGCGGCTCCTCGCGATGCGCGAACCGATGCCCCACGCCGTCCGCGCGAGCGAGAGCGCCGCGCAGCTCCTGGCGCGCTACGCCGACGTGCGCGCGCAGGTTCGTCCGCCGCTCGCGCACGCCCCGCGGTTCACGGGCGCGATGAGGGCCGCGTTGTTGTTCCGCCGCGCGGAACGCCGGCTCTGGTCCGCGCTGCAGAACGGCGGTCCGGTGGTCCCGCCGGAGGGTTTCCTCGGCGACTGACCGCGCGCGGTCGCGCCGTCACGCGAGGCCGAGGACTCCGCCGAGCTGGTAGACGCAGAAGCTCGCGACCCAGGCGAGCACGGACATGTAGGCGAAGAGGAAGGCTGCCCACTTCCACGTGCCGCTCTCGCGGCGGACCGCGGCGAGCGTGCTCATGCACTGGCACGCGAGCGCGAAGAACACCATCAGCGAGAGGCAGGTGCGGGGCGTGAACACGCGCGTGCCGTCGGAGCGGCGCTCTGCGCGGATGCGATCACGGAGCGGCTGCGAGCCGGCGTCGTCGACGTCGCCGAGGCCGTAGACGACCGCCATCGTGGCGACGAAGACCTCGCGGGCGGCGAACGCGCCGAGGATGCCGATGCCGATCTGCCAGTCGAAGCCGAGCGGCGCGATCACCGGCTCGATCGTGCGGCCGAGACGCCCGGCGTAGCTGTGCCGCAGGCGGTCGCCGCGCTCGGCGGAGTCGAGGGCGGCGAGGCGTTCCTGCAGCGACGGCGCGCCCGGACTCACCTCGACGATCGCCGCGTTCTTCGCTTCGGCGCGCAGGGCGTCGTAGTCGCGCTCGAGCGCCGGCTCGCGCGGGAAGGACAGGAGGAACCAAAGCACGATCGTGCAGGCGAGGATCACCGTGCCGGCGTCGCGCACGAACACGCCCGAGCGCTGGAGCATCATGCGCGCGACCGTCCGCAGGTGCGGCCGCCGATAGGGCGGCATCTGCATCACGAGCGGCGCGGGTCGTCCCTTCAGCACCGTGCGGCCGAACACGTGCGACGCGACCAGCGCGACGACGATGCTGAACAGGTACATCGCTGCCATCAAGGCGCCCTGGCCGAACGACGTCGCGCCGTCGGCGGGGTAGAGCGCGGCGATCAGGAGCCCGTAGACCGGCAGGCGCGCTGAGCAGGTCATCAGCGGGACGACCAACATCGTCAGCAGCCGATCGCGACGCCGTTCCATCGTGCGCGTCGCGAGGATCGCCGGGACGGCGCATGCGAAGCCCGAGAGCATCGGCACGAACGCGCGGCCGTGGAGTCCGACGCTGCGCATCACGCGATCCATCAGCACGACGACGCGCGCCATGTAGCCGCTGTCCTCGAGCAGGCCGAGGAACAGGAACATCAGGAGGATCTGCGGCAGGAACACCAGCACCGCGCCGACGCCTTCGATCACGCCTTCGGTGAGGAAGTCGCGCAGCAGCCCCGCCCCGAGTTGCGCGCGCGCGAAATCGCCGAGGGCACCGACCGCCGTCTCGATCCCGCCGATCAAGGGGTCCGCGCCGACGAAGAGCGCCTGGAACACGACGGTCATCACGACCGCGAAGAGCGCGAAGCCGAAGAGCGGATGCAGCAGGACGGCGTCGATGCGGTCGGTGGCCCGGCGCGCCGCCGGTCGCCGTCGCGCCACGAAGGCCGGGGAGTGGCGATCGATCCACGCGTAGCGGGCGCCCGCGAGTTCGACGTCGAGGTCGCGGCCGGCGGCGCGTGCGGCGTCGCGACGCGCGCGCGCGGCGACGGCGACGTCGCGCGGCACGGTGCTGTGGAGTTCGGCCTCCTCGATCGAACTGAGCGTCCATCGCGCGATCGCGCGCGCGCGCACCGCATCGTCGTGGTGCAGTTCGCCGGGCACGTGCGCTGCGACGCTCGCGACGTCGGCGCGCAGCGCCGCCGGTTCGTCCGCGAGTTCGACCCCGGCGACCTCGCCGGCGGCGAGGACGCGCTGGAGCGTGTCGCCGAGTTCGCGAAGTCCTCGTCCGGACGGTCCGTGCACCGGCACCGCGGGCATGCCCGTCGCCGCCTCGATCGCGCCCGCGTCGATCGACGCGCCGGCGCGCGCGATGGCGTCGACCATCGTCAGCGCGAGGACGGACGGCACACCGAGCTCCTTGATCTGCAACGCGAGGTAGAGATGCCGCGGCAGTTCGGTCGCGTCGGCGACGATCACGACCGCGTCCGGCGCGGGCATCGGCGGCACGCCGACGATCGCGCGGATCGCGACGTTCTCCTCCGCGCTCAGCGCCGACAGGCTGTAGCAACCGGGGAGATCGACGAGTTCGGCGCGCGAACCATCGGGCAGCAGCCACGCGCCGCTCTCGAACTCCACGGTCACGCCGGGGTAGTTCGCGACCTTCGCACGCAGGCCGGTCAGCGCGTTGAAGAGCGTCGTCTTCCCGGCGTTGGGATTGCCCGCGAGCACGATGCGCGGCGAAGCGCCGGCCGTCGTCACGGCTTCTCGACCTGCACGGGCTCGGCCTGCACAGGGTCCACCTGCACGATGCGCGCCTCGTGCGCGCTGAGCGAGACGTGGCAACCGCGTAGTTCCACCTCGATCACGCCGCCGATCTCGACCCGCCGCACCATGCGCACGGTCGTTCCCGGCAGGAAGCCGAGTTCGAGCAGCCGGCGGCGGAAACCGCCTTCGCCGCCGATCGCGCGCAGGCGTGCGCTGCGGTTCCGCGGCAACTGGTCGAGGTCCATCGGTGGGAGGATACCGACGTGAGATGGCATCTCAACCGCGCGGAGTCGACGCCTTGGCGCGCCCGCCGCCGCGCGGTCCGATGCCCGGCCATGCGCGCGCGCTTCGGACCGCTGGCTCTCGTGGCGCTCAGCGCCTGCGCGTCGGCGCCGCGCGACGAAGCCGGGCTCGTCCCGACCGCGAGCGGCTCGGTGTTCGTGTGCAGCGCCGGGCGCGGACCCGACATCGTTCTCCTCCACGGGCTCGGCGACAGCTCCCTGACCTGGCACCGCGTCGAAGACGAACTCCGCGCCGCCGGGCTGCGCGTGCACCTCGTCGACGCGCTCGGGGCCGGCCGGTCGCAGAAGCCGCGCGACGGGAGCTACGGCGTGGGCGCGCACGTCGCGCGGCTGCACGAGGCGCTCGTCGCCCGGGGCGCCGAACGCTGCGTGCTGGTCGGCAACAGCCTCGGCGGCAGCGAGGCGCTGCTCTACGCGATGGAGCACGGCGATCGCGTCGCCGCGATGGTGCTGATCAGCCCGGCGGCCTGGCCGAAGGGCGGATGGACCGGTTCGTGGGTCTGGAGCCATCCGGCTTCGATCGAGTCCGTGATGGGTCGCGTGCCGCCGGACCTCGTCGCCCGGATCGCGATGCTCGCCAACTTCGGCAACCCATTCCGGATCACGGAGGACCTCGTCACGCGCTACGCCGCCGAGGTCGTCCGCGAGGGAACCATCGCCGCGTTCGTGGCGCAGCAGCGGCAGGTGATTCCCGATGCGGCGGAGGTCGAGGCGATCACGTCGCGCTATCCGTCGCTTCGCGCTCCGACCCTGATCCTGTGGGGCTCCCGCGATCGGATCCTCGATCCGGCGATGGGGGACCAGCTCGTCGCGGTCCTTCCCGACGCCCGCCTCGTGCGTCTGCCGACCATCGGCCATGCGGCGCAGCTCGAAGCCCCCGAAGTCGTCGTCGACGAGACCCTGGCGTTCCTCGTCGAGCGCGGCATCCTGCCGGGGCGTCGCTGACCGGCGAGCGCGCGTTTGCCCCGCGTCCGACGGTCCGCCATCCTTCGCCGCCCATCCCGCCCGTCCGAGATCGACACCATGGGTCGTCAGTGGCTCCAGAAGAACAAGGAGATCAACGCCAACAAGCGGGCGAAGATCGTCACCAAGCTCGTCCGCGAGATCACCGTCGCGGCCAAGATGGGCGTGCCCGATCCCGCGATGAACGCGCGGCTCGGCGTCGCGGTCGAAGCGGCGCGCAAGCACTCGGTCTCGAACGACACGATCACGCGGGCGATCAAGAAGGCCGCCGGCGCCGGCGGTGACGGCGCGAGCTTCGACCTCGTGACCTTCGAGGGAATGGCGCCCCACAAGGTCCCCGTGA
>JACRLW010000054.1 GCA_016235155.1 Planctomycetota bacterium | reverse complement strand
GGCGAGCTCTCGTCGTCTGCGTGGTCTGGGCGACGGCGGGCGAGATCTTCCTGACCGAAGCCTGGGGGCTCTACGAGTACCGCTTCGGCTTCGTCCCCCCCTACGTCCCGCCCGGTCACGCACTGCTGTTCCAGCTCGGCGTGTGGGTGACCGCGACGCTCGGGTCGTTCACGCGGCGCGCGCTGGTCGTCGCGACGGTGCCCGTCACGCTCGCGGGCTGGCTGTTCCTCGGCGATCAGCAGAGCCTGCTCTTCCTCGCGGTGTTGCTGCTGCTCGTGAGCATCGGCCCGACTCCGGCGCTCTACGGCACGATGTTCTTCCTCTCGCTGGTGCTGGAACTGATCGGCACCTCGCTCGGCACCTGGCGCTGGGCGCCCCGCGAGGAGTGGTTCGGCATGGCGACGTTCAACCCGCCGATCGCCGCGGGCGCGTTCTACTGCTGCCTCGATGCGTTGACCGTCGGTTGGCGGCGGAAGGACTCAGCCGTCGACGAGCCGGGGTGCGAGCCAGCAGGCATGGTCCCAAGCGCAGTCCCCGCGCGCGTGCACGACGAAGCTCAGCGTGCGGGCTGAGGACGAGGCGGGGATCGCGACGGTGAAGCGCTGCGGGAGCGCCGATTCGGTGACGGACGACCACAGCTCGCGGCCGTCGAGCTCGACGGCGAAGCGGACGCCGTCGCCGCCCTCGCCGAGCTTGGCGACGGCGAAGCGAAGCTGACCGGGCTTCGTGGCGGCGCGAAGCGCGACGTTGGCGCGGCCCGGCGCCCGCGTCGTCTTCGGATGGAGCATGACGCCGGGCAGGATGCCGTCGGTGGTCGTGACGAAGCGGTGCTCGAAGGCGAGCGCGTCGTCGAGCCGCGCGTCGTCGAGCCCTGCGCCGTCGAGGGCGTCGAGCAGGTCCAGCCCTTCGCCGTCGCGGTGCCACGGATGCCACTCCCGTGCGTGCGCCGGGACCGGACCCTCGTGGACGACGACCTCGTCCCAGGAACCGAGTCCCACGATCGGCAACGCGAAGCGGGCGACGTCTTCGAACGCGGGCGTGCCCGCCGCGCGGAAGACCTCGTGCATGCGTCGCTTCGCGAACGGCTTGCACGGATCGGCGGACGCGGGGTCGCAGCTCCACAGGCCGAGGCGCAGGCCGCCCTCGTTCTTGTGGTCGACGTGCCGGTGCAGCAAGAACGCGTCGACGCCGGCCATCGCTTCCACGCGTCGCCACGCGAGCGCGTACGCGGCCGCTTGCACGTCGTCGCCGTCGTCACCGTCTTGGCGGTGGAAGCCCTGCTCGGAGAGGATCACGCGCCGGCCGCGTCCATCGCGCGCGAGTTCGTCGAGCAGGACCTCGAGGTTCTTCAGCGTCACCTTCGGCGTGTCCTGAGCGAGGAAGGCCGTCCGGTCGGTCCAGAAGCGCGGCTCGAAGAGGTTCTCGGGATAGGGGTGGTACGCGACGTCCCAGCGCAACGCGCGCAGTTCGTCGTGTACGAGCAGCGCGCGAAGCAGCCTGCGCGCGGCGAGGGCGCGGCGCGGGGAGAGTGCGTGGGGGAGCGCCCATGAATGCGTGAGCGACGTGAACACGCGCAGCGCGGGGCGCACGCCGTGGAGCGCGCGGCACGCGAGCACGAGCTCCCGCGCGTGCTGCGCGATCACGTCGCCGGCGGACGCCTCACCGAGGTTGTGCCACTGCCAGTGCGCGTCGATCTCGTTGCCGATGACGTAGCCGGCGATGCCGGGGAATCGCGAGGCGCAGAAGCGGAGGAAGCCGGTGAAGTGGGCGGTGCCCGCGGCGTCGTTCACGCGGAACGCAGTCAGGTGATTCGGAGCTCGCACGACGTCGCAGCGCTCGTGCACCAACGGATGCCGGTTGTCCGCGCCGGGCGGGATCGCGCAGGTGACGATCGCGATCACGTGGACGCCAAGCGACGTGAGCCTGCTCACCTCGGTGTCGAGCTGCGCGACCCAGCGCGGATCGAAGCGCAGGCGCACGCCGTCGACCTCGAGCACGAACCCGGTCGCCGGGTCGGGAGCGGTCGCCGGCAGGAAGGCGTGCGTCGGCTGGATGTTGATCGCGGCTTGCGCGGCGCCGAGTGCCTTGACGTCGTCGAGATCGACCGGGCAGGTCACGCCCTTCTTCGCGCCGCCTTGACCCTGCGCCGCGCCGATCGACAGGATGACCGCAACGGCGGAGAGAAGGGTGCGCATCTCAGAGTTGGATCACGACGCGCACGGCGTCCGACGCGCCGAGCACGTAGCCGGGGCACGCATCGAGCCATGCGAACTGCACGGCGATCGTCGCACCGGCGAGCCCCGATGTCGCCGGCACCGCGAGCGGCAGGTGCGCGCAGGCGCGCGCGTCGACGAGGACCGGCGTGGACACGACGAGCGAGTTCGGGTCGACCCAGACGTCGATGCCGAGAAGCGGCAGCGGCGCGGCGAGCACGCCGAGCGCGACCAGTGCGAGGGCCGGGCTCGCCGTGGGAACGTCGCCGGCGCTGAGTTCGAAGCGCGGCTCGCCGACGAACGGACCCGAGCGTGCCATCACGCGAGCGCCCCGCGCGCACGCGCCCGACGGTGCGCCGTGACGCGAGACACCGAGCGGCAACGCGGCGAGCGCCTGGCAGTAGGCGTCGCCGCCGCCTCGGTAGGTCTGTGTGCCGGGGGTCGTCGCGTAGTCGGGCGAGTAGTTCGTGCCCGCGGTGACGAGAGCGCCGTCGGGGGCCTGCCGCACGTCGAGCCCGCGGTCGCCGAAGCGCCCGCCGATCAGGGTCGCGTAGTCGACCGACGACGCGTCGCTCGACAGCACGACCAGCCAACCGTCGTTCGCGCCGAGCGGCGAGGACAGCAGTGCACCTCGCGTCCGCGGCGCATCGGCGGACAGCGTGCTCCCGCTGATCGCGACGCGCCCGCCGCCGAGCGGCGCGCAGCGCTCGAAGATGTCGTCGGCACTTCCGCCGACGTAGGTCGCGGACAGGGTCGCGCTGCCGTCGGCCGAGAGGCGCCATGCGAAACCGTCGAAGCCGCCCGAGTGCGTCGGGTCGAACGCGTTCTGCGAGACCGGCAGTCCGGGGCCGTCGATCGCGCCGGTGAGCGTCATCGAACCGTCGCTCTCCATCGCGATGCCGCGCGGGTACTCGTTCGACGGCGTGCCGAGGTAGGTCGACCAGGTCAGCGTCGACGCCGTCGGATCGAAGCGCGCCACGAAACCATCGGCGAAGTGCAGCGAGCCGCCGTTGAAGGTCGTGTCCCACGCGCCCGGGGTCACCGGCAGGTCGTTCGAGTCCGTCGCACCGGCGATCACCATTCCACCTTGCGGATCGAAGGCCATCGCGAAGGGGTACTCCTCGCCGTCGGCGCCGCCGAAGTAGGTCGAGCCGAGCAGTGCGGAGCCGTCCGCCGCGAAGCGCGTCACGAAGGCGTCGCTGAACGCGCGGCGTGCGGACGAGTACGCGCCCGGCGTCGTCGGGAAGTTCGTGCTGTGCACGTGCCCGCTCACCGCGACCTCGCCGTTCTGAAGCACGGCCATCGACGTCGGGTACTCGAGCATCGCTCCGCCGAGGAAGCTGCTCCACACGAGGTTCGTGCCGTCGGCGGTCACGCGCGTCACGAACACATCGCCGCCCGAGTAGACGTAGCCGTCGCCCGTGCCGTTGTGCGACGTGTCGAAGGCGAGCGGCGTCACCGGGAAGTCGAGCGACGTCGTCCAGCCGGTGAGGATCGGGTCGTCGCCGATGGCGTCGCAGGCGACGAGCCGGTCGTTCTCGACGCCGCCGAGGTAGCTGATCCACAGCAGGCGGCCGTCGCTCGCGGCGAGGCGCGCGACATAGCAGTCGCCGACGACGCGAGGCGTCGGGATCGAACCGTTGTAGGTCGGATCGAAGACGCCGGCGCTCGTCGCCAGGTCGAGCGACTGCGTCGAGCCTGCGACGAAGGCATCGCCGTTGCGCGCGACGCCCAGCGCGAAGCCGTCGTCGATCGCCGTTCCGCCGACGCAGGTTGCCCAACGCAGATCCGGGTCGATCACGCGCGCGGTCTGCGGATCGGAGCAGCCGACGAGGAAGCCGAAGCGATCCGCGGCGCGAAGCTCGAAGCGGCAGACGAGCGGAACGCGGGCGCCGCCGGCGTCGAGCGACCACGCGATCGGAGCGGACTGCCGCAACGTCGAACCGGACACGTCGAGCACCAGCTCACCGCTCGCGTCGTCCACCGTGATGCGCGACGCGCCGTCGACCGTGAACTCGAGCGCGCCGGCGTCCGCACCCGGATCGAGGACGAGGTCGTAGGCGAAGGCCCCGCCGTCGATCGCTTCGCGCACGACGAGGTCGATGCCGGGCGCGACGTCGTCGATCCGCACGCTCGCGAACGCGCGCGCACCGCGCACCCACTCCGCCTGGTCGGGGCCGAACAGGAAGTTGCAGCGCCAGGACCGCGGCGCGACGCCGTGCATTGCGGCCGCTGCGCCGCCGTGCGTGAAGCGCAGCGCGCGTCCGTGATCGCCGGCGACGAGCGCGCCATCGACGACGTGCAGCCACCGGCCGTCGCGTGCCGCCGCGAACCGGAGCGAGTCCGGCCACTGGCCGAGGTTCTCGACGAAGCCCGCCGCCGGTCCGAGCGCGATGCCGCGATGACACGCATCGAACGTCGCGGATCGTCCGCGGAACGAACAGGGAACGATGCCCATGCCGAGGAACACGACGGTGAGCGTGGCGAGGACGAGCGTGCGTGACATGAGGACTCCGGGCGGGATCGTGTCCTTCGCGACCGACCGCGGCGTCCCGAATCGTCCATCGCTGCGGCGAGGTCAAGGGGCCGGAGTCCGCACGCCGATGCTGCTTGGCGTGGGCCGCGATCGGCCCGGACGTCGGCGAAGGACAGGAGGGAGAGATCGTGGAAGACACCCGGCTCGGCGCAATCCTGCTCGAGACGCGGCTCGTGCCCGAGAAACGCTTGCGCCAGTGCCTGGAGATCCAGGCTCTCACCGGCGGCTCGCGACCACTCGGCCAGATCCTCGTCGAGCAGGGCGTCATCACCCCGCGAGCCCTCGCGGACCTGCTCCGCATCCAGGAAGCACGGCGGCGGGTGCAACACGAGGTCACGGCACCGCAGGCGACGACCAACGCACCGAACCTGCTGACGGCGGCGATCGACACCGGAGCGAACGACCTCGTGCTCGGCGAAGGCCGCCCGCCGATGGTCCGCATCGGCGGATCGTTGCGGCGTTTGACCAACGATCCGACATCCGGCCCCGAGATCTGGGACTTCGTGCGGACGCAGCTCGGCCACGACGCCCTCGAACGCATCGCGCAACGCGGCGCGTTGACGCGTGCCCTTCCCAAGGCGACGCCCGCGCGTGGGCGCGTGACCGCCTTCCGTCACCTGGACGGACTCGGCGTCGCCGTCCGCCTCCACCCTCTCGAACTGCGCACTCCGGCGGACTGCGGTCTCGACGCGTCGCTCGTCGAGGTGATGCGCGGCGGTCGAGGGCTCGTGCTGATCGCGGGCGAGCACGGCTCCGGGGTCACCGAGACGTTCGCGAGCATGCTCCACGAGGCGTCGGCGGCGCCCGGCCGATCCGTGCACGTGCTCGACCGTTGCTTCGAATACCCCACGTCGCGCGCCGGCTCGATGGTCACGCGGCGCGCGATCGGCACGCACACGCGCCGACTCGACGACGCGCTGCGCGCCGCGTTGCGCGAGGAACCCGACGCGATGTTCGTCGGCGAACTCGACGGACCGTCGGTCCAGCTCGTGTTGCACGCCGCGGAACACGCCGGACTGGTCGTCGCCTGCGTGCGCGCACGGAGCGCCACCGAAGCGATCCTGCGGATCCTGTCGCTGTGTCCCCCGCACGAACAGGACCGTGCGCGCGCGGTGCTCGCCGCGACCTGCGTCGCGATCCTCGGCGTGCAGGTCGTGCCGATCGCCGACGCGAGCGGGCTCGTGGTCGCGACCGAGTTCCTGCGCTTCGACGACACCGTGCGCGACGTCGTGCGCTCCGGCGCCGTGCGACGCATCGGATCGTTGCTGCGCGTCGAGTCCGCCGCGTGCGGCCACTCGATGGACGTCGCGCTGCTGCGACTGGTCGGCGAAGGACGCGTGAAGGTCGAGGACGCGTTCCCCCATGCGACCGACAAGGGCTGGTTCCTCGACGCCGCGAGCGAGTGCGCAGGAGCGAAGCCATGACGTCGATGTCGCGCGAGAGACTCGAAGAACTGCTGGCCGGACTCGTGCGCTCGGGCGGCACGAGCCTGCACCTGTCGGCGGGCAACCAACCCTGGGTGCGCGTCGCGGGCCGTGCGGTGCCGACCGGCGACGAACCGACCGCGGCGACGGCGCTCGCCACGCTCGCGGGCGAACTGCTCTTCGCCGATCACCTCGCGAGCATCGAGCGCGGCGAGGAGATCGACGTCGTGTGGGCGTCGAACGCCGGAGTGCGCTTCCGCGTCGGCGCCTTGAACCACGCCGACGGACTCGGACTCGTCTTCCGTCGCCTGCCGGAGAAGGCGCCCGAGCTGCGCGACTCCGAGCTGCCCGAATTGCTGGGGGCGTTCACCTCCCTGCGGCGCGGCCTCGTGCTCGTCACCGGTCCGTTCGGTTCCGGCAAGAGCACGACGCTCGCGGCCCTGGTCGCGCGCATCGTGGAGGAGCGCGCGGTCAACCTCGTCACGCTCGAGCGGCGCATCGAGTTCGTGCACGCCTGCAAGAACGCGGTGATCCACCAGCGCGAGGTCGGTACGCACGTCGCGACGATCGCCGAAGGCGTGCGCGAGGCCTTCCTTCTCGGCGCCGACGTGCTGATGGTCGGCGAGATCGGTTCGTGCGAAGACTTGCTCGCGACGCTCGACGCCGCGGAGGGCGGCATGCTCGTCCTCGCCGGCCTCGAGTCGACGTCGATCGCGAGCGCCATCGCCGAGCTGCCCAAGCTCGTCCCGCCGCCCTCGCGAGCCAACCTCCTCGTGCGCCTCGCCGACGCGCTCCGCGCGATGATCGGCCAGACGCTCATCCGTCGCCGTCACGGCCGCGGCAAGGTCCCGTTGCTCGAGATCCTCGTCCGCAACGAACCGGTCGCGCGCGCGATCCGCCGCGGCCGCGCGGAACTGCTCGAGGGCTTGATGGCCGAGGGCCTCGGCCTCGGTATGCAGACCGCGGAGTTGGGATTGCGCCGTCTGTTGCAGCGCCACGTGATCGCCGAGGACGAAGCGGCGCAGCACTCGACGGTACGGGCCGGTTCGCCCGCGTAGCGAGCGGCGCACCGGACCAAGCGTCGACTTCGATCGCACCTCAGCGGTGGTCCGGCGGTGGTCTCCGCCGTATTCCGCCGACTCGGATGCCCCCTCACCGCTCGTTCCGCGCCGTCCCCGACACCCGCTGGAGTTCGGTCCTCGCGGACCCGTCGCGAGACCTCGAACACTGGAAGCACCGCTTCGGTGAGCTCTTCCTCGACTACCAGGGTCCGGTGTCGAACTGGCTGGCGGCGGCGGGGCTCGGCCGGCACGAGAACGTCGAGGACCTCTGCCAGGGGTTCTTCCTGCGGCTGATCGAACGAGACGTGCTCACCGCGTTCGATCCGGCGCGGGGCCGGCTCCGCGCGTTCCTCAAGGGAGCGCTGCGCAACTTCGCGCGGGAGCGACGCCGCTACTGGCGCGCGCGACGTCGCGACGCCGTGGTCACGGAGATCGACGGGCACGAGCCGTGCGCCGCGGACGAGGCGGGTCCCGACGCCGCATTCGACCGAGCGTTTGCCGCGACGATGATCGGCAAGGCGCTCGCGCTCCTCGACGCGGACTGCGCGGCCGGCGACCGGCAGGTCGATCTCGCCCTGTTCCGCGCCTACGACGTGGACGGCACGGTCGACAGCTACGAGGAGGCGGCGCAGCGCTTCGGCAGGAATCGCGACTGGGTGAAGAACCACCTCACAGCGATGCGCGAGCGGTTCCATGCGACCCTGCTCGCGACCCTGCGCGAGGCGACGACGAATCCGTCGGACGCCGTCGCGACGCTGCGGGAGATCGTGCGGGCATGAGCCAACCCGACTACGCGCGCTTGCGAGCGGGCCTCGCGTCGCACCGCGACGAGCGGCTCCGCGCACACCTGCTCGCGCGGCATCGGATGTCCGCCGCGGAGTTGCATGCCGCGGAAGACGAGGTCTTGCGCCGTCGCGACGCCGGGGAGCGCAGCCTGCTCGAGGAACTGCTCGTGGAGCAGGGCCGCATCGACGAGACCGACGTCGCGCGTGCTTTCGCGACGGAGGAACTCACTCCGACCGAGGGACCGCGCTACGAGATCGGTGAGCGGCTCGGCGAGGGCGCCACGGCGGTCGTCTACCGCGCACGCGATCGCATGCTCGGACGCTTCGTCGCGATCAAGGTCTACAAGTCGACCGCGAGCTCGACAGCCGTCGACGATCCCGCGGCCCTCGAAGGCGCTGCGCTGGCGCAGCTGCGCCACGCGAACCTCGTCACCGTGCTGGACGCGGGGACGCTCGACGGTCATCCGTTCCTCGCGACCGAGTGGGTCGACGGCACGACCTTCGCGGAACTGCTCGCCACGCGCCGCCACGCACTGCGCGATCTCGTCGCGTTGCTCGCCGATGCGGCCGATGGTCTGGCGGAGGTACACCGGCACGGATTGGTGCACCGCGACGTGAAGCCCGAGAACGTGCTCGTCGACGCACAGGGACGCGCGAAGGTCTGTGACTTCGGCTTCGCGCTGGCGACGCGCGCGGACGGTGACGTCGCCCGCGGCCCTCGCAGCGCGGGCACGCCGCACTTCATGGCGCCCGAACAGTGGCGGCCGGGCGAGTGCGCGATCGGTCCGGCCGCGGACGTCTATGGTCTGGGCGCACTGCTCTATCAGGTCCTCGTCGGCGCTCCGCCGTTCGCGGGCGTCGACGGCGATGACCTCGCGCGCGCGGTGCTCGACGATGACCCGCCCGAGCCGCACCGACTGGTGCGCGTGAACCGCGACTTGTCCGCGATCGCGACGAAGGCCCTGGCCCGCGCTCCGCAACATCGCTACCCGGATGCCGGTCGCTTCGCGGAGGAACTCCACGCGTGGCTCGCGGGACTGCCGGTGAAGGCGCGCACCATGCCGTGGCCGCTGCGCCTCGCGCGCGCAGCGCGGCGCCAGCCGCTGCGCGCGGCCGCCCTGGTCGGCGGAGTGAGCGCGCTGACCCTGGCGCTCGGAGTGTGGTTCCTCGTCGCGGAACGTCGAGCGCTCCGGGAAGACCTCGAGCGGAGGATGAAAGCGACGAGCGAGCTCGGTCTCGACGCGGCGATCCGGTTGCGTCGCGCGGGCGACACGGCGGGCCTCGCTCAGCTCGGGGAGGTCGTCGCGGCAGCATGCGACGACGTGTTGCGCGAGTTCGAAGACGAAGCCGGACCGCACTACGTCCTCGGTCGGATGGCTCGCGCGCAGATGCGCTTCTCGGAAGCGTTGGAGCACCAGGAACGAGCCGCGCGCCTCGCGCCCGCCGATCCGCGCGTGCACTTCGAACTCGGCATGCTGCGCCTGCAGGCCGCGTTCGGCGAACTGCGACAGCGCCGCGCCGCCGAACTGCGCGACGGCCTGTGGCGCGGCGCGGTCGGCTGGGCGCGGGCCCGGCAGGAGTCCTACGCACCCGATCCCGAGCGCCTCGACGACCGCCTGGTCGCCGCGGCGATCGACGACCTGCGCCTGGCCGGGACGCCGTTCGCCGTCGCGCTCGCCGCAGCGCTCGAGTTGCGCGACGGCGCCTCGTTCACGTTGCCGGACGAACTCGCCGCGCAGACCGACGAGGAAGAGGTCTTCTCGTGGCTCGCGGTCGCGGCCGCGCGCCGTTCGGATCACGCCGCGGCGATCCGCTGGACGAGCGAGGGTCATGCGCGCGATCGCGGGTATGCGCCGCATCTCGTGCTGCGCGCGTCGTCGCGCGAGGCGCAGTGGGAGGCGAACGGTGAGCGCACCGCTTCGGCGGTGGATGCGACGTTCACCGCGATCGCCGCCGACCTCGACGCGGTGATCGGGATGACGCCCTCCACCGCGGAGCTCTCCGAACGTTGCGCGCTCGTCTTCCTGTTGCTCGGCGGCGAGGCGCGACGACTGCACGCGACGTGCGCCGACTCGTGCTTCCAACGCGCGATCGCCGGCCTCGAGCGCGCGATCGTGCTCGCGCCGGATCGAGTGGAACTCCGCCACGGTCTCGCCACCGCGCACCTCGACCGCGCCGGGCTGAGCGGACGCGCCGCCGCGGCCGTCGCCGTCGACCTCGCGGCGGCGGAGCAGGAACTCGCGCGAGCGATGGCGATCGACCCCGATCGCCCGGGGCTGTTCGAGTCCCTGGGCCACGTTCGTCTCGCGCAGTTGAAGCGCGCGCGCGGCGTCGCGGAGCGCATCCCGGCGTACCAACTCGCCCTCGACGCGTTCACGGGCGCCGCCGCGCGCGCGCCGGACCACTTCGGACCGCACCTCGGTGCCGCGCAGTCCCATCTGTTGGCGGGCAAGCGCGACGCGGCGATCAACGAACTCGAAGCGACGCTCGCGCGCTACCCGCGCGCGCGCTCGATCGTCGAGCCGATGCTGGCGCGGTTGCGGCGCTGACTCCCTCACCGAACGGTGATGGTCGTGCGAGCGGTCAGCGTCACGCCGCCGCCGGCGTCGGCCACCGCGGCCTGGAAGCCGAGCCCCGAGAGACTGATCGAGGGGATCGGCACCGCGTGGGTGAGGCTCCCGGTCGGCGGCAGCACGCCCGCGATCGCGGTGACGAACCCGAGCGCGGGATCGAGGTCGAGCAGCCCGAAGGTCGTGCCGAGACCCGTGGGCTCGCGCACCGCGCCGAGCACCACGGCCGCGAGCGAGCCGGGCCGTCCGAGGACTTCGAGGTTCGCGACGCCGCCTTGTGCCAGCGGCGCGAAGCCGGTGCGGTCGTTCACGAACAACGTCGCGGCGCCGCGGTTGATCTCGTGCGGCGCCGCGCGCAACTGCGTCGCGAGGGCTCGGAGTGCCACCCAGTTGGTCTGGTCGTCGAGGTCGCAGCGGTAGACCTCGAAGTAGGTGCAGTCGTAGATGGAGTTCGCCCAGGCGATGCCGTCCTGGACCTCGGCGTTGGCGACGTTCGCGGGGTTGCGGAACGGGCAGTTCCAACCCTGCGTCGCCTGGAACATCACGAAGGTCGAGGGCTTGGCGGCGAGGTCGTTGAGGCCCTGGCCCGAGCTCGGGTCGGGCCAGCCGACCACCGGAGCGCCGGGCTGGTCGCGGTGCGCCGACCAGTTCTCCTGGAAGAACCCGAGCAGCGGATGGCGCACGCCGTCGAACTCGGCGAGCAGCGCGGCGCGCAGATGATCGGTCAGCGGCGGCGAGTTGCTCCCGTCGTTCATGGGGAACACCGCGAGGTAACCGTGCTTGCCCGCGAACCGATCTCGCATCGCATGCACGCTGTCGAGCATCGCGCTGGTGAAGAGCGTGCGCGTGTAACCCGTCATCGAGCTCGCGCTGCCGTTGATGATGCGCAGACCTTGGAGCCCCAGCACCGGGCAGCCGACCTGCGCGAGCGTCGGGTGCTTGCGGAGTTCGACGAGCGCGCCACCCAGTGCCGAGCTCGGCAGGCGATGGCTCGAAAGCGCCTGGGCGTAGGCGCGCCAGCGCGCCAGCGCGATGGGATCCCACGGCACCGGCTGCGTTCCCGCCTGCGGGTGGGTCCACTTCACCACCGCCGGGTCCGCGAGGAGATCGGCGGGGACGTCCCACACGAAGTTGATCAGCGTCATGCGCTTGCCGAGCGCTTCGTGATGAGCGATCGACGAGTCGACCGAACTGAAGTCGTAGACACCCGGCGCGGTCTCGCCGGTGCTCCAGGGCAACGCGACGACTCCGCCGTCGACGAAGTCGTGAGTCGGCGCCGGGCCCATCGAGTAGATGCCGCGCGGGCGACCGTCGGTCGTGCCCTGCGCGGACGGTCCGGAGGCGAGAAGGGCCGCGAAGAGCAATGCGGTCGAGCGGTGGGTGAAGTTCATGAGTGTCTTGGTCGGTGATGGCTTCGTGCCTGATGGGCCGGAAACACCCGCCGGGGTACGGGCCCCGCGAGCATTTCCGTACCCTGCGCCCCCGTTTCGGCCCAACTTCGTGCATGAGCCTTCCCCGACGGTCGCTCCTCCTCGGCCTCGCGCTGATCTCCGGCCCTCTCGTCGCCCAAGGTCAGGCGACGAACCTCGCCGCGAGCCTCCGGCCCGGGCAGGTGTTCCTCACCTGGACCGAAGTGGCGGGTGCGAACCTGACCTACCGCATCTACCGCAGTCCCACGCCGATCGTGTCCTCCGCCCAGCTCGCGGGGGCCGAGCTCCTCGGCAGCGTCGGTCAGGACTCGAGCAACGACGTGAGGGCGAGCCAGCTCACCGGCACGACCGTGAACTTCAGGATCGTCGATCTCGGTCCGCAGCTCGCGAGCACGCAGGGTCTGTTCGTGCACACGTTCGCGGCCACGGGCTCCGGTCACTACGCGGTGACGGCCGTCGCCGGCGCGACGGAGAACACTGCGATCACCGTCGGCAGCAACGCTCTTGCCGCACCGGTCGTCGAGAACCCTGCCGTGCCGGGCGCCGTGCTCCAGCAGGTGTCGGGCACGCGAAGCGACTACGTGCACTGGGTCTCCGACCGCGACACGCCGTTCGCGCCCGCGATGTGGAACACCGCGAGCCGCGCCTTCCACTTCCGCGTGCTGTTCGACTCGAACGCGGGGACGGGTCCGCGGCCGCTGATGCTGCGCTTCCACGCACGCAACGGCTCGTACTCGCAGGCGGGCACCGCGGAGCCCGGTCATCCCGAGGCGATCGTGCTCGCGGTCGACGACTGGATCGGAGCGAACCCCGGCAACACGTTCTGGTACGGGATGCACGCAGCGTTCCCGTCGGCGACGACCTCCGCGAGCCATCCGAACGTCGACTACACCGATCGCCGCGTCGTCGCCGAGCTCGACTTCGTGCTCGCGAACTTTCCGGTCGATCGCGAACGCGTCTACGCGCGCGGCGGGTCGATGGGCGCGGTGGGGGCGGTGTTCTTCGCCTACCGGCATCCTGATCGCATCGCGGCGGCGCATGGCACGGTGCCGAAGTTCGACTTCGGCTGCCAGGGCAACCAGTGCTGGATCGAACCCGCGACCGGCGACGCGCTGTGGGGAACGCCCGCGCAGAACCTGACCACGAGCGAGGGAGTCGGCGTGTACGACCGGCTGTCGATCGCGTTTCTCGCGTCGCGCGCGCCCGCGTCGCTCGGCGTGGTCGACCCGCTCGTCGATCGTCCCTTGATCACGATGTTCAACGGCCGCAACGACGTCGTGGTCGGGTGGCCGGAGAAGCCGCCGGCCTACGCTGCGGTGCAGGCTGCGCGCCAGCCGTCGGCGTTCTTCTGGGACCAGAGCACGCACCAGTCGCTGGGCTCCGGGTCGTGGTCCTCGGTCATCAACGCCCGCCGCGACGAGTTGTGGAGCCTGCGCGTGCATCAGGCGGTGCCTGCGTTCACGAACCTCTCGATCGACGACGACGCGGGCGACGGCACACCGACCTCCGGCGATCCGATCGGCACGGTGAACGGGTATCTCGCGTGGGACGTCGCGACGATCGTCGACACCGCGACGACGCACTCGCTGGTCGCGTCGCTGCGCACCGGTGCGTTGCCCGACGCCGCGCCTTCTCCCACGGCGACCGTCGACTGGACGCCGCGACGGCTACAGGCCTACCTGCGCGCGCCGAGCGCGCATCACCGCTTCACGAATCTGCAACAGCCGGGCGACGTCGTGGTCGAGGATCGCATCGTCACCGGCGAAGCGTCGGGCTTGATCACGGTGGCCGGCGCTCTGGTCACGACCGCGGGCAATCGACTGCGCCTGACCGCCGTCGATCGTTCGTCGCTCCCGCTGCTGCTCGCGACGGGCATCGTTCGACCAGGCGGCACGTTGACGCTGAACACCTTCGCGGCGCCGGGTGCCGCGGTGTTCCTCTTCGTGGGTCTCCAACCCGCGGCGATCACGCTGCCGGGGCTCAACGGCGTGATCGGCATCGGTGATCCCCTCTTCCTCGCGCAAGGTGTCGCGGACCGGACCGGCCGCCATGCCTTCGTCTGGCCGCTGGACCCGGCGATCTTCGGTTCGCTCGTCGGACTTCCGATCCGCTTCCAGGCGCTCGCGGGTGCTTCGGATCTCACGAACACCGAACTCGTGACGATCCAACCCTGAGTTCCGTCGCGCTCAGCGTGCCGCACCCAGGTGGCGATCGAGCGCCGCGATCGCCGAGGCGAGGTCGCCGTGCATCAGCAGGCGTCCATCGCGATCGAGCAGCGCCGTGCCCCACAGCACGCCGTAGCGCGCCTCGGTCGTCCCCGTGTCGTCGGAGAGCAGGGGGAACATCGCCTCGACGCGCGGCTCGGGCGGCTTGGGCCGCGGGAAGAGTCGATCGAACTCGGGATTCACCGGGCGCTCGGGCAGGCCGGCGAGCAGATCGCGGGTGGGACCGAAGAGCACGACGTGGAACGACGAGCGCGAGGGATGCGTCGCCAGCGCCGCGAGAGCGTCGCGCGTCGTCTGCGCCATGTGCGACGGGTTGCCGTAGTCATCGAAGTGGATCAGCAGCGGCTTGCCGCGGAACTCGCCGAGGCTCGCGCGCTCGAGCGCGAGGTTGCGCGCCTGAGTGACGTTCCAGTCGGGAAGGACCTCGCCGATCAGGTCGAAGGCCAGGAGCGGCACGCTGATCGGACCGAGCTCGAGTTCGTCGCGCGACCCGTCGACCACGATGGTGCGCGGCGGGGCGCCGCCGTGCCCGGCGCCGGCGCGGAGTTCGTAACGACCCGGCGGCAGCGCGAGCGCGAAGTCCGCGCGGTCCGACCCGAACGCGAACCAGGTTTCGCGCGGCGTGGGCGAGGACTCCGTCCAGCTGACGACCAGCCGAAACGGCGCCACGGGGGCGGTCGTACGCAGCGTGCCGCGCAGCGTCACCGTGCGGCGCATCGCGATCGCTCCGCGCACGAACGACTCATGGGTGACCGGGTCGTGCGACGGCAGCACGAACGCCGCGAGCGTGCGTTCGCGATTCCAGCCGAGGAGCGGTGTCTCCATCGGCGAGAACGTCCACGTCCCGGCGATCCGTCCGTCCGCATCGCTGACGAGCCGCAACGGGTTCACCGGGTCCGGGCAGATGAAGCCCGAGCTCCAGGATCCGCCCGCCGCTCCCCAGCGATCGCCGAACTCCACGCCCTCGACCGGCTCGCCGTTCGGCCCGATGCACCGCGCGTCGACGGCGATCGGCGCCGTGGTCTGTGCCGTGGCGACGGCGGCGAAGAGAAGGAGCCACGCCATCGTCGTGGCTGCGCGCACTTGGATTTCGTCGACTTGCGTCATGGGCCACGCCTCACAGCGCCCTGCAACGGTGAGGGATCGCAGTCGCTCCGCCCGAGTCTGCCGCACCGCGTCGATCTCGACCCGCAGAAGAGTCGAAGTTCTTCCTGCCCGCCGTGATCCTCGACGTGAAGGTCGTGGGTGACCTGATTCGCGCGGGACTGCCGCGACCTGCGGCCGAGGACGCGGGAGGCGCTGTGACCGTGCGCTTCCGACCTTCTCGCCTCGCCCAGGTGGGAGTCGGCTTGGCCCTTCGGCCGATGCGGGCCCAACCGGGATCGAAGGCCACCGAGCGACCGATCCGAGAGGACCTGGCAACCGTGCGCATGCTCGAACTGGCGCGTAAGGAGAGACACGGGCTCGGGGCCCGGTGGAGGCGGGTGTGATGGGGAGCGTCGGCTCTTTCCGGCCTATTCCGGCTCATTCGTGGCTCTTTCCAAGGGGCAGCGGCGTGCGCCGCAGCTGCACCGGGATGGAAGCTTCGGACCTCGTGATGAAGCCAAAGGCGGCCGTCGAGCGGCACCTCCTGCTCGTCACACCGCCGCCGCCCGCTCCTCCGACTTCTTCCCGCGCCCCAACCGATTGCGCACCGCGATCCCCAGCTTCTTGCGCAGGTCGACGAGATACGTCTCCAGCTTGCGGGTCTCCTTGCCGCGGAGCGCGTTCCAGAGGATGCGGAAGGGGCGCGTCGGGTGGAAGGCGAAGGAGGTGAGGTAGAAGTTCGCGAGCAGGCGGTACTTCCACTTCGTGAGCTGCTGGTGGTCGAGCTGCTCGCAGTAGTTGTTCTCGCGGAGGAGCTTCTCCTCGTTGGCGAAGATCGGCGTGAGCAGGAACTCGTCGGCGAGGGAGACGCGGCCCTTCTCCATCAGCTCGTGGTAGAGCTGCGTGTTGGGGATCGGGAAGAAGAAGCCGACGGCGATGTCGTCGATGCCCATGCGGCCGAGCTGGCGCACGAGCTTCTTGGTCTCGCGCAGGTCGTCGTCGATGTCGTGGGGGAAGCCGATGACGATGAAGATGGTGACGTTGAGCTTTGCCTTGACCGACGCCTTGACCGCGCCGAGCAGGCTCTCGGTCTTCATCCGCTTCTGGATCAGCTTGCGCGTGCGCTCGCTGCCGCTCTCCGGTGCCAACGCGAGCGACCTGCCGCCGGTCTCCGCGAGCAGGCCGGCGACCTCGTCGTCGATGACCTCACAACGCGTGCCCGACGGGAACTGCCAGGTCACTCCGAGCCGCCGCGCCTTCAGCTCGTTGCAGAACTCGATGATCCAGTCGCGTTTGAGGATCGCGGTGAGGTCCTGGAAGGGGAAGTTCGTC
The DNA here is from genome assembly GCA_016235155.1 of Planctomycetota bacterium. Taxonomy (GTDB): domain Bacteria; phylum Planctomycetota; class UBA1135; order UBA1135; family UBA2386; genus JACRLW01. The sequence continues at coordinate 15,769 of JACRLW010000054.1, read as the reverse complement.
GCCCCGTAGTGCTGCTTGTAGAACTGCATCTCGTCGACCACGTCCTTCGCGTCGCGCGCGTACCAGCGCGTGGTCCACATGTTCGGGGAGGCGCAGTAGGTGCACTGGTACGGGCAGCCGCGCGTCGCGAGGATCGGGACGGTCTTCCCCTGGTTGAGCCCGCAGATGAAGCCCTGCTCGTTGTAGACGTCGACGTCGACCAGGTCCCAGGCCGGCCACGGCAGACGATCGATCTCCTTGATGCGCTCGCGCGGCAGCTTGCTCGCGACCGGCTTGTCCTGTTGGTCCCGATACCAGATGCCCGGCACCGCCGACCAGTCGACGTGCTGGCGACCGAGCCGCAACCCATTGATCACCTCGACCGCGCCTTCTTCACCCTCGCCGCGGACGACGAAGTCGATCGGCGCCTGCTGCATCGACAGCTCGGGCAGGCCGGAGAAGTGCTCGCCGCCGCACACGATCGGCTTGTCGGGGAAGCGTGCCTTCATCGCGACGAGCAGCTCGCGCACGAGCGGCCACGAGAAGGTCCACATGTTCGTCACCCCGAACACGTCCGCCGTCGGATCGAGCCGCGCGACGATCTGCTCGACCGTCAGCCCGAGCGCGAAGAGCTGCTTCTTCAAGGCACTGCGCGTGACCTGCTCGGGTGCGAGCGCGACCGCGTCGACCAGCGAGACCTCGTGACCCGCTTCGCGCAACGCGGCCGCGACGTACGCGAGTCCGAGCGGCAGGCTCGGGCGCAGCGCGGTCATCGCGTGCACGTTGAGGTAGAGCGGCGGGTGGACGAGCTGGACCTTCATGGAGCGAGTCGAGTGCTGCGGCGTCCGGGTCGTGGGCGGCGGAGTCTACGTCGGGTGCGCGCGTTCCGGCCCGTCGGCAGCGTGCGGGCGCCGTCTGTAGGACGGGATCGACCGAGATCCACGCGTCGTTGCGACCGATCGCACAGCCCGCCACGCTTCCGGGCCCACGATGCAGATCGACTTCGTCTCGACCGCTGCCGGCGCACGCGACGCGGTGCTGCGCCAACTCGGCCCGCGCCTGCCGCTCCAGGTCGGCGCCGAACTCCCGGCCGCAACGCCGGCATCGGGCAGCGTCCTGTGGATCCACGGTGATCCGCCGCTGGTCGACGTCGAACAGCTCGCCGCACGCGTCGCCGGGGGTCAGAAGCTGCTCCTCACCGGCCCGGCGGCGGTGTTGATCGCGCGCATCGGCGTCGAACCCGTGCGACCGGAGATCCGGCGCGGCGCGTGGCCGTCCGACGTCGGCCCGCGCGCGCTGCGCGGCGTGATGGCGCTGCCCGGCCACCCGCTCTTCCATCGCGCGCCCGGGGGTCCGTATCTCCGTCTCGCGGAGCCCGATCGACCCTTCGCCGAGACGGTGTGGGATCGCGGCAACTGGCCGGCCCGGGCGCGCGTGCTCGGCGTCGAGAAACTGCCGATCGGTTGCGACGCGACGCGCGCGATCCTCGTCGAGGCGCGGCATGGCCGCGGCCGCGTGATCGCGCTCGGCGCGCACTTCCCGCTCGAGTTCGGGGACAAGGACTTCGCCGAGCACCGCGCGCGCTTCGCCGGTGACCTGATCGACCATCTCGTCGATGACCTCGCGGCCGAGCGCAGCCCGGCCTGGCCGAGCCCGTGGTCACAGCGGAGCGTGCGGTTCGTGACCGTCGCGGATCGCGATGCGCCGACAGCGCGGGCGCCCGCTGCCGCACCGATCGACGAATCGACGGCGCGCGCGCTCGACCTTCGGACCGACGCAACGTTCGTGCTCACGACCGCGAGGGGTCATGCCGCCTACGGTCGCGCACGGACCTTCCTCGGCGAGATCTGGGCGCGCTCGTTCCGCGCGTTCCGCGACGTCTCGCTGCGCATCGCGTCCGGCGACGACGCACTCGCGCCCGTCGGCGACGGCGCCGTCGACGCGCGCGTGCATCCCGACGAGGTGCGTTGGACCTGGCGTCGCGGCGACGCCGTCGCGGCGCTTCGCTTCGCCCGCACGGCGGACGGCGGCGGTTTCTGCATCGTGCTCACGAATCCGGGCCGGGCGCCGCTGCGCTGCGAGTTGAGCGGAGCCTCGGACCTGCGCGCGTTCTGGCCGTATCCGGCCGGTACGTCGGAGCAGCTCGAAGCGTCGAGTTCACGGCAGGACGAAGCGCTGTCGCTGAGCGATCCGTTGTTCGACTCCGGCGCGACGTTGGTCTCGAGCCTTCGGCCGGTGCGTGCGTCGATCGTCGATGACTCGGCGCCGGTGCGCGACGGCGACGGCGGCGCGATGGTCTCGTTCGTCCGCGAGTTCCTCGTCGGGCCAGGCGGCGAACTCGTTTTGACGCTGTGCGCCGGTGCGCCCGCGCCGGCGACCCGTGCAACGACGTCGCTGGTGATCCGCACCGGCGACGCTTCGATCGACGCCTCGCTCGCGCTCGTGCAGGCGCGCCTGCTCGACTGCTTCGCGCCGTTCGACGCTCAGAGCGCCGGTCTCGTCGCCGGTCATGATCGCTCCCGCAAGGGCTGGTTCACCGGACGTCCCGGCTACGCGTGGTTCTTCGGTCGCGACGCCTTCACCTGCGACGCGGCCCTGCTGCCGTTCGGGGCGCGCGAGATCGTCCGCGCGGACCTCGAACTCGCCGCCCGCTTCCAGGACCCGCTGGGCAAGATCCACCACGAACTCACGCCGCTCGGCGTCGTGCACCACGACGCCGCCGACGCCACGCCGATGTTCGTCGACATGCTCGGCCGTTGGCATGCGTGGACCGGCGACCTCGAGTTCGTGAAGTCGCTGTGGCCGGCGCTGCGTCGCGCCGTGAAGTTCCTCGAACGCTGCGACCGCGACGGCGACGCGTTGCCCGAGAACCAGGGCGTCGGCCACGGTTGGATGGAGGGCGGACCGCTCGCCGAGCACATGGTCGCCGAGGTCTACCTCGCCGCGTACGCGTGCCGCGCGTGGACCGCGGCCACGGTGCTGTCGCGCGCCGTCGGCGACGACGAACTCGCCAAGCGCTGCGCGTCGTTCGCGTCACGCGCCCGCCAGTCGCTGCGGACACGATTCTTCCGCGGCGAAGACGGCGGCTTCGCGCACGCGATCCGCGCCGACGGTTCGCGCGACGACCGCGACGCCGTGACGACCGTCGTGCCCTGGACGCTCGCGCTCGGCGAACCCGGGCGCGAGAGCGACGCACTGCGCCGCTTCTCGACCGCGCGCGCACAAGCCGACTGGGGCTCGCGCATGCTGCCGGACGACGATCCCGCGTACGACCCGCGGTCCTACCAGTCGGGCTCGGTGTGGCCGCTCTTCACCGGCTGGACGACCGTCGCCGACTTCTTGCACGGTCGTCCCGACAGCGCGTGGCTGAGGCTCCTGCCGCTCGTGCGCAGCGTCGAGCACTTCGCGCCGGGCTGCGTGCAGGAAGTCTTCGTCGGCGACGCCTACGAACCGCGCGGCATCGCGTCGCTCCAGGCTTGGAGTCACGCGGCGGTGCTCGCGGGATTCGCGCAGGGCCTGCTCGGCGCTCGCGAAACACCCGACGACGTGCGCGTGATCCTCGAACCGACTCTTCCCGGCGCGGTCGATGGGCTCGAGTTCGAAGGGTTGCGCATCGGCGCGTCGAGTCTCGCGGGCAGCGTGCGTCGCGACGCCGACGGCCGCGGGCTCGACCTCGTTCTCACCCTCGACGGCGAGCCGCGCGAACTCGAACTCGCGCCGTTCTTCCCCTCGCCGGTGGTGATCCACGGTGTCACACAGGACGGTGCCGCGCTCGCGATGCACGAGGAGCCGCTCGGCGACGGCGTGCTCGCGCGCACGCGCGTCGCGCTGCGAACGGGCATGACGCGCGTGCGCTTCGACGCGACCCCCGATCTCGTCGTCGCGATCGGGATGCCGCCGCTGGAACCCGGCGCCGGGAGCTGCGGCCCGCGCTTCCTCGGCCGGCGCTGCGTCGACGCGGACACCGTCGCGCTCGACTTCGAGCTGAGCACCACGACGACGATCGGCATCCGTACGCCGGGGCGTCGCGTCGTGAACGTCACGGGGGGCGAACTCGCCGACGGCGGCCGCGCGCTCGCGATCACACCGCCGCCCGGCATCGGGTATCGACCCTGCTCGGCGACGCTCCGGTTCGCGCCGTGCGAGGGGGCGTAGCGCCGCCGGGTGGAGCAAGGGTGCGCGCCGGTCCGAACCCGGCTCCGGAGGAGACACCACTCGGATGCAGCACCCACGGTTTCACGATCGCATCGTCCATCTTCGCGCGCCGGTCCTCGGAATCGGACTCGCGCTCCTCGCCGCGTGCAGCGGCGGCAACTCGCTCACGCTCGAGCAACAGCTCCAGCAGACCGGCCAATCGATCGCGGGCCAGCTCCCCGACGCGAGCGCGCTCGACTCACTCGACGGGATGATCGGCAACGCGCACACCGAAGGGCTGATCGGCAGCTCCGAGATGGCAGCCGGGATGCGGCAGATGCTCGGGCGGCTCGACGTGCCGCGGGAGATCTATCGCAGCGTCCGCGCGGCGATGCTCGCGAGCGACACGTCGATCTCGCTGGCGCGGATCACGGACACGCGCCTCGCCGCCGGCACCTACGACACGATCCGCTTCGAGCGCTCGGTGACGACCGGCAGCCCGCCGTCGACAGGGACCAGGCGCGTGCGCATCGACCTCGCGCTGTGGGACGCGCTCGGCGTTCCGGTCCATCCGTCGCAGCCGCGCGCGCACACCCGCGTACGCGACGCCTACGTGGTCGTGCAACTCGAAGACGAACTGGGTCAGTTCGACGCCGACGGGGAGGTCGGCATGCACGTCGCCATCGCGTTCGCGACGGGCTTGCCCACGACGCTCTCGCCCGAGTTCCTCGATGCCGAGTTTCCCGACCTGCCGGCGGACCGCGCGGGCTTCGGCGCGATCTCCTTGTTCGTCGACATCGGCCTCCTCGACGCGGCGAGCACGCTCGGCACGTCGCCGACACCCGAAGCCGTGCTGATCGCCGTCCAGGCCGGCATCGGCACGCGCGAGATCGTCGCGGCCGCGCGCTTCGCCGATCCGAACAGCACCGAGCCGCGCGTGTTCGACACGCGCATCGAGGCGGGGACCGGCGTCACGATGTCGACGCTCCTGCGATCGTCGCTGCGCACCGAGGGCGGCACGAACGAGACGCTCGTCGTCGGCTTCATGGAACTCGGTGGGCAGAACCACGGTGCGGGCTTTGCGCCTGATCCGTTCGACCTCACGCAGCTCCACCACGCATGGGATGCGAACGGGCAGATCCTCGACGTCAACCTGCCGTACACGCCGCCGGCGTCGTTCGCGGGTTGGCCGGGCGCGTCGACCCTGTGGAGCACGCGCCTCGGCCGGGGGATCGCCGCGTCGTTCGAGACGGCGCTCCCGTTGCTGCCGAGCGTGACGACCTGGTACCCGGCAGGGTCCTGATCGTCACTCGAGCTCGAGCCCGCGGCCTTCCTCTTCGGTGACGCCTTCGCCGAAGGAGCTGCCGAGGTAGACGCGCCGCACGGTCTCGTTCGCGATGATCTCGTGCGGCATGCCCTCGGCGATCACCTTGCCGCGGTCGAGGATGTAGGCGCGATCGGAGATGCGCAGGGTCTCGGTCACCGCGTGGTCGGTGATGAGGATCGCGATGCCGCGCCCGACGAGTTGCCGGAGGATCTTCTGGATCTCCTCGACGGTGATCGGGTCGACGCCGGCGAACGGCTCGTCGAGGAGCAAGAGCTTCGGCTGCGTCGCCAGCGCGCGCGCGATCTCGAGCCGCCGGCGCTCGCCGCCGGACAACGTCTCGCCGTCGCTGTCGAGGAGGTGCGTGAGCGCCAATTCTTCGAGAAGACCGAGCGCGCGATCCTTGCGCTCCTTGCGCGCGACGCCGCGCGCTTCGAGGACGGCCGTGACGTTCTCGAGAACCGACAACTTCCGGAACACCGACGGCTCCTGAGAGAGGTAGCCGAGTCCGCGGCGGGCGCGGCGGTACATCGGCATGCGCGTGATGTCCTTGCCGGCGAACGACACCGTGCCGCGATCGGGTGTGATCATCCCGACCACCATCCGGAAGCAGGTCGTCTTGCCCGCGCCGTTCGGTCCGAGCAGTCCGACGATCTCGCCTTCGCCGACGCCGATGCTCACGCCGTCGACGACCTTGCGGCGGCGATAGGACTTGGTCAGTCCGTCGGTGCGCAGCAGTTCGGGATGCGACATGGATCCGGCCGGCTCACCGGATGAAGCCGATGCGGAATGGCCGGAAGCCGGGCCAGAACGTCAGCAACGGCCGGCCGATGATGTGTTCGCGGGGGACGAAGCGGATGCGCGACTGCTTGGGCAACCAGGGCCCGTTGGGCCCGTTCATCCACGGCGTCGAGCTCTCGTAGGTGTGGCCGGTCGAGGGGCTCATCGCGACTTCGCCCGCGAGTGTCCAGACCTCGCCGAGCCGGTCGGTGAAGACGACCTTCTTCTCCTCCGACACGACGACCGGGTTCTCGTCGGGGTCGACGTCACGACCGACCGGCACCGCGCGCAAGTTGCCGATCAGGTCGAGCACGTTCTCGGCGCGCGGGTCGTTCGGATCGACCAGCCGTCCGGCGTCGTCGCGACCGAGTTCGATCGCGGTCCAGTCGCGCGAGTCAACCGACTGGAGCGTGTTGTCGCCGAGCATGAAGTAGTGACCGTCCGGCACCTCGATCACGTCGGTCTCGCCGCGTCCGCCGATCAGGGTCGGCACGTAGTGAAGGTCGCGTTCGACGACGATGTCCGAGAGGACGACCTCGTCGCCGCCGCGCACCGAGATGCGAAGCGAGGTCTGCCCGCGCGGCGTGGCGGTGGGGAGCAGGCGCGTGAGGGTCTTGAACGCGACGCACGGGAGCTCGGCGCGGCGCGTGCCGTCGACCTCGACCAGGCAATGGTCGTCGACGTGCGCGAAGCGGAGGTGCGTCGACGAATCGGCGGCGAGGGACAGCGGGAACGCGGGCGCCGCGGCGACCTCCTTGCCGTCGCGCTCGACCACGATCCGCGCTTGTCCGCCCGAGACCAGCAGCGAGAACGCGAGCGGCGGAGCGTCGGGCGCCGCGACCGTGATCGCGGCTTGGAGTTCGGCGATCTCGACCTTCGGCGCGACGGTGAATGCGACGCGGATGTCCTGGACGTTCTCGTGCTGGAGATCGTTCGCGAAGCCGTCGCCGGGGTTGGACTCGCCGGCGTCGATCATCTCCTTGGCGATCCACGGCGGGTACCCGTCGTGCACGAGGTTGCTCAGGCCGCCGCGTGACGAATCGGCGTAGGCGATCGACGCACGGATGCGGTCGCCGCGCGGGCGGACCGTGAGGTTGCGATCGGCGTCTTCCGTCCACTCGCCGCTCGTCGCCTGGAAGGCGCTGCCGAGCACCTTCGACTCGCTGAACAGGTCCGCGCGCGCCGGGAAGATCTGCTTCCAGTGCTCCTCCTGGACGCCGGTCGGCCGCGGCAGCGGAGACAGGTGATCCGGATTGCGAGGGTCGCTGCCCGTGACGAGGTAGAGGTTGCCGCCGGCGATCCGCAGCCGGTCGTTCGGCATCCCGGCGATGCGCTTCACGTAGCTCTGCTGCACGCGGATCGGGTAGCGGAACACCGCGATGTCCCAGCGGTCCGGTTCGAAGAAGAGGTACCGCGACTTGTCGACCAGGATGCGGTCGTACACCCCGGCACTCTTGCTCCCCATCATCGTCGGCTGCATCGACGACGTCGGGATCTGGTAGGCCTCGATGGCGAAGTACTTCATCAGCACCGCCATGAGGATCGCGATGGCGAAGGCGTCGATCTGCTCGCGCACCTTGCCCTTCTTCTTCCGCGGATCGGTCATGTCGTGGCAGCTCGTTGTTGTGGCAGGTCGTCGGCGTGACGGCGGTTCGTTCGCGCCCGGCGCCGTCAGTCGTCGTCGCCGGACGAGAGCACGCTGAGGAACGCGCTCTGCGGGATCTCGACGTTACCCACCTGCTTCATGCGCTTCTTGCCCTTCTTCTGCTTCTCGAGCAGCTTGCGCTTGCGGGTGACGTCGCCGCCGTAGCACTTGGCGAGGACGTTCTTGGCGAGGGCGCGGATGTTCTCGCGCGCGATGACCTTGCCGCCGATCGCGGCCTGGAGCGCGACCTCGAACATGTGCCGCGGGATCTCGCCGCGCAGCTTCGACAGGATCTTGCGGCCGCGCTGGTCCGCGACCCCGCGATGGCAGAGGAACGACAGGGCGTCGACCTCGTTGCCCGACACGAGGATGCGCACCTTCACGAGGTCGGACTCCTCGAAGCCGCGCAGCTCGTAGTCCATGGTGCCGTAGCCGCGCGTCGCCGACTTCAGGCGATCATGGAAGTCGAAGATGATCTCCGCGAAGGGCACGCGGAAGGTCAGCATCACGCGCTGCGAGCCGTAGTACTCGGTCTTCTCGTAGACGGCGCGCCGGTCGGTCGCGAGCTTCATCACCGCGCCGATCGACTCGGTCGGCACGACGATGCGGAGCTCGACGATCGGCTCCTTGTAGGCCGTGATGCGCGACGGGTCCGGCATCTCGGCGGGTGATCGCACCTCGGGTTCGGTGCCGTCGCCCAGCACGAGGCGATAGGTCACGTTCGGCGCCGTCTGCACGAGGTCCATGTCCTCCTCGCGCTCGAGGCGTTGCTGGATGATCTCCATGTGGAGGAGACCGAGGAATCCGCAGCGGAATCCGAAGCCGAGCGCTTCGGAAGTCTCCGGCTCGTACGTGAAGGACGAATCGTTGAGCCGCAGCTTCTCGAGCGAGTGGCGCAGGGCTTCGAAGTCGGAGGTGTTCGTCGGGTAGAAGCCGCAGAACACCATCGGCTTGGGGTTCTTGAAGCCCGGCAACGGCGCGCCGCGTTCCTCCTGCTTCTCGTGCGTGATCGTGTCGCCGATCTTCACGTCGCCGAGGCGCTTGATGTTGCAGATGAGGTAACCGACCTCGCCCGCGTGCAGCGAACGCTCGGGCGTCATCTCCGGCGTGAGCCGACCGAGTTCGAGGACCTCGTGCGGCGTGCCGATCGCGCACATGCGGACGTTGTCGCCCTTCTCGATCGTGCCCTCCTTGATCCGGACGTAGACCACCACGCCGCGGTAGTCGTCGTACTTGGCGTCGAAGATCAGCGCGCGCAGCTTGGCGTCGGGAGAACCGGAGGGCGGCGGGACCTTCTGGATGATCGCCTCGAGCAACTCGGCGCAGCCGGTGCCGGTCTTCGCCGAGCAGTGGAGCGCGTCCTCCGCGGGGATGCACAGTGCGTCCTCGACCTCCGTGGCCACTTCGTCGGGACGCGCGTGGGGGAGGTCGATCTTGTTGAGGACGGGGACGATCGTGAGCTTCGCCTGTTCCGCGAGCAGCGCGTTGACCACCGTCTGCGCCTCGACTCCCTGCGACGCGTCGACGAGCAGCAGCGCGCCCTCGCAGGCCTGCAGCGACTTCTGCACCTCGTAGTTGAAGTCGACGTGCCCGGGCGTGTCGATCAGGTTGAGCAGGTAGGTCTTGCCGTCGACCGCGCTCTTGTGCCGCATCGCGACGGCGCGCGCCTTGATCGTGATGCCGCGTTCCCGCTCGAGCTCCATGTCGTCGAGGAGCTGCTCGCGCATCTGCCGCTTCTCGACGGTCTTCGTCAGTTCCAGGAAACGGTCGGCCAGCGTGGACTTCCCGTGATCGACGTGCGCGATGATCGAGAAGTTGCGGATGAGCTTGATGTCGGTCACGGCGTCGGTGCGAGCGGATGGCGGGCGAGGTGGGACGAGAGCCGACGCAGCGCGCGTCCCCGGTGGCTGATGCGGTCCTTCGCCTCGGCGTCGAGCTCGGCGAAGGAGGAGGGAAGTGCTCGCCCCGCCGGGTCGAGCGGAGCGAAGGCGGGATCGTAGCCGAAGCCCGATGTCCCGCGCGGTTGCTCGAGGATCACGCCTTCGCAGACGTCTTCGAAGCGCGCGGCTACGGAACCGTCGGGTGCAGCGAGGCAGATGCTGCACACGAAGCGGGCGCGACGATCCGATCGTCCACGCATGGCATCGAGCAGCTTCCCGATCCGATCGGCGTCGGTCGCGTGTTCGCCGGCCCAGCGCGCCGATCGCACGCCGGGTTCGCCGTCGAGCGCGTCGACGCAGAGCCCGGAGTCGTCACCGAGTGCCCAAGCGTGCACGACGCGCGCGAGTCCGGTCGCCTTGATCTCGGCGTTGCCCGCGAAGTCGGGTCGGTCCTCGACGAATGCGAGGCCGGGTGGAGCGTCGTCCAGCGTGCGGATCCGGTAGCCGAGTCCCCCGAGAAGGCGTTCGAGTTCCAGGCGCTTCTTGCGGTTGCCCGACGCGATCCAGAGGTCGACGGTCATCGAGCGCCCAACGCCGCCGTCTGCAGCTCGGCGATCCTCGCGCACGCGGCCTCGGCGAGCCCGAGCATGCGTTGGAGTTCGTCGTCGGTGAACGCGCGCTTCTCGGCGGTGCCCTGCACCTCGACGAGACGGCCGTCGGCCAGACGCACGACGTTGAGGTCGACGTCCGCCGCGGCGTCCTCCTGGTACTCGAGGTCGACGAGCAGCTCGCCGCGCACGATCCCGACTGAGGTCGCGCTGACGAGCCCGAGCATCGGCCAGCAGCGCAGGCGGCCCGCCGCCTCCAGCGACTTCAGCGCGTCGTGCAGCGCGAGGCAGGCGCCGTTGATCGCGGTGGTCCGCGTGCCGCCGTCGGCGTCGAGCACGTCGCAGTCGATCCAGAGCGTGACCTCGGGCAGGAGGCGCAGGTCGACGACGCTCCGCAGAGCGCGCCCGATCATCCGTTGGATCTCCAGACTCCGCGCATCGACGCGTCCAGCGCGTCCGTCGCGCAACTTCCGTTGCCGCGTTGCGCCGGGAAGCATCGAGTACTCCGCGCTCAGCCAGGCCTTGTCACTGCCCGCGAGCCATTGCGGGACGCTCTCCTGGATCGACACCGTGCACAGGATCTTGGTCCGTCCGGCGGTGACGAGCACGGAGCCCGCGGCCTGCGCGGTGTAGGCGCGCTCGAAGACGAGCGGGCGGATCTCCTCCTTGGTGCGATCGGTGCGTGCCAGTTGGTCCTCGTGGGGTCGTCGTGGGTTCCCGCGCGGGCGCGCGCGCGAACGGAGGGGCGGGGAGGATAACGAGGGGCGAAGCTCGTTGGCCACTCTCGAGCCTCGCGACGTCGTGGGTCCAGGCTAGACTCCCGCGCCGATGGTGACGCGTGACGAACTCGCGATGCTGCTGGCTTCGGAGAGCGATCGCATCGAGTTCAAGGAGTCTCCGGGTCAGCGTGATCCCATCCTCCAAGCGGTGTGCGCGCTGGCGAACGACCTCTCTGATTCGCGGCGTACCGGCTGCGTGATCGTCGGCGCCGACAAGCACGGGCGCATCGTCGGGGTGCAAGGTGATGCGAGCTCGGTGGACGAAGTGCAGCGCGTGCTCGCCGACCGGATCCGATCCTCCAAGATCCAGCCGGTGCCGAGCACTTCCGTCGAGGCCGTGGAGCAGGATGGCAGGACCCTGATCCTGATCCAGATCGCACCGTACCCCGTACCGCCGGTCGTCGAGGTCGACGGTGTCGCTTGGGTACGGGTCGGGACGACGACGCGCCGGGCGAACGAAGCGGACCTGCAACGCCTGCGCGAGCGACGTCCGGAACGCCACCAGCCATTCGACACCCGTCTCTGCCATGGCTGTTCGCTGGACGACCTCGAGACCTCGCGCCTCCGTCCGGACTGGGAGTCGGCGAAGGAACTCGACGAGCACAACGAGAGCTTCCCGAGTTTCTTGGCATGGCTCACGCAGCGACAGTTCGGCCGCGTGATCGACGGCGCTTGGACACCGAATGCGGCGGCCGTCCTGATCCGCGGCAAGGGCCCACAGGACGTCATCCCGTGCGCGGTCATCGACATGGTGAGGTATGGCGGCTTGGACCGTGACGCGACCGTCGTGGCCCGCCGAACCGCGACCGGGACCATTCCGGATCAACTGGACGTCGCCTGGAACTGGCTCGCGACGCAGATCGACAGCGTGCCGGGAGTGGCGGAAGGACTGCGCGAAGTGTTCCTGCCGCGCTACCCGCTCGACGCGCTGAAGGAGCTCGTTCGCAATCTCGCCCAGCACCGCTCGTACGAGGGCACGAATGCCCCAGGTCGCATCGAGTGGTTCGACGATCGAATCGAATTCAGCAATCCCGGCCGACCGTTCGGAAGGGCATCCGAGGGCGAGTTCGGCTCGCACTCCGACTACCGCAACCCGTTGATCACGAAGCTGCTCGTCGAGCTCGGCTACGTGCAGCAGCTCGGCCGCGGCATCCGTCGGGTCCGCCTGCTGCTCCAACAGAACGGGAATCCACCGCTCTCGACGGAGATCGACGGCTTCACGCGCGTCACCGTGCGGAGCCGGACATGAAGTCGCTCGCCCTGTTCAACAACAAGGGAGGCGTCGGCAAGACCACCCTGACGTTCAACCTCGCGCACATGGCGTCGCGTTTGGGATTCCGCGTCGTCGTGATCGACTACGACCCGCAGTGCAATCTCTCGTCGATCTTCCTGCGGGAGGAAGATCTGTTCGACACGTGGGAAGCGGACGAATCGTCCGGACGCACCGTGGCCGCCTGTCTCGAACCGGTTCGCCGCGGCAAGGGAGAGATCCGGCATCCGACTCTGCATCCGGTCGGTGATCAGCTCTGGATCCTGCCCGGGCACCTTTCGCTCAGCCGCGCGCGAACGCTCGCACGGCGCACCTCGAAGAGGCCGCGAAGGCATATCGCGCCGCCTTGCCCCGAACGAGCGCGCTCTCGACGTGACGACCTCGCTGGATGCGTTGTCGACTCTGGCGGCTCGCGGCGCGAATGCGGACCTCCTGTTCATCGACGTCGGCCCGAGTCTCGGCGCGCTCAATCGTGCGGCGCTGCTGGCATGCGATGCGCTCGTCTTGCCGCTTGCTCCGGATCTGTTCAGTCTGCAGGGGATGCGAAACGTGGGCCCGACTCTGCGCGACTGGCGCACCGACTGGCGCACGGTCTGCGAGAGCCACGTTCGGGGACAGCGGCGCGATGCGATCCTGGCCCATGAGTTCCGCCCCGTCGGCTACATCGTGCAGCAGCATCTCGCGCGCAAGGATCAGGTCGTCAAGGGTTACGCGAAGTGGGCGGAACTCATACCGCGCGTCTTCCACGAGGAGGTCCTCGGTGAGGACCAGGGACCGGCAGGGCTTTCGATCGACGACGATCCCTGTTGCCTCGCTTCGATCCGCCACTTTTCGAGTCTGGTTCCGATTGCCCAGCAGTCGCGCAAGCCGATGTTCGACCTGAGGCAGAGCGACGGGATCGGCGGTGGGCAGATCCAGGCCGTCGCCCGGTGCCGCCAGGAGTTCGAGCGCCTCGTGCGCAAGATCACCGAGCGCGTCGGTGTCGCCTGCGCATAGCGCCGGGTCCGGCGAGGCCCGCCGGCCGATGGACCCGCTCCTCACCTCGCAGCTTCGCCGTCTCCCGCCGGGACACCGAGCAGATCGCGCAGCGCGAGGCGCAGTTCGGGGACGCCGAAGGGCTTGCGCAGCGCGCGGACCGTGGTCGTCGCGGGCAGGAGTCCGGGCCGCAGGGTGCGCGTCGAACCGAGGACGAGGATGCGGATGCCGGCGATGCGCTCGGCGGCGAGACCGGCGATCGACTCGAGGCCTTCGACGCGCGAGTCCTCGGCGAGGATCGCGACTTCGAAGCGCTCGGGAGTCGCCTCGATCAGTGAGCGCGCCGCGGCGCCGTCGACGCACGACACGATCTTGCGCCCGGTGGGTCGCAGTTCGTGCGCGAGCATCTCGCGGACCTGCGGGTCGCCTTCGAGGATCAACACGCCGCCCCAGTGGTGCGGAGTTGCGTCCAGCAGGTCGTCGATCGGCGGGCCGAAGGTGCTCGGCGCGCTCGGGTCGTCCTCCGCTTCGGCGCCGACCCAACCGGGCAGGCTGACGAAGCACGACAGCGACAGTCCTTCGACCTCGTCGAACGAGAGTCTCCCGGTCATCGCTTCGATGAGGTTGCGCGCGGCGACGTAGCCGAGGTTGATCGTCCGCACCGACGCATCGCTCGGCGGCGACGGCGGTGCGCCGTCGTCGGCTTCGACGGAGAGTTCGATCTCCACGCGCGTCGCCGCGTCCTCTTGGATCTCGGCGCGGGCGAGCATCGACACACGCGTCGCGCGGCGGTCGAGGCGCATCAGCGACTCGACGAGGAAGACGAGGGCGTTGCGCAAGGCGCAGCGGTCGGCGAGCACCGCGGGGAGGAACTCCGCCGCCTCGACTTCGACGCACAAGCTCGCGCCCAGCGCGCCGATCTCCTGCGCCACGCTGCGGAGCAGAGGCCGCACGTCGACGCGCTCGGGAACCAGTTCGTCGACGCCCGCGAAGCAGAGGAACTTCTCGCTGAAGGTCCGCAAGCGGCGCAGGCTGCTGCGCAGGTTCTCCACGGAGGCGTGGTTCCGCATCGCGCCGCGCCCGAAGCGTTCGGCCTCGGCGTCGTTCGCTTCGAGGAGGAACAACGCGTGACCTTCGATCGCGGTCGCGAGGCTCGCGATCTCGCTGCCGAGTCCGGCGGCGAGTCCGTCGAGATCGCGGACGGTCTCGTCGAGGATGCGGCGCGCGAGCATCAACTCGGCGCGCTCCCCGTCGTCGAGCGCTTCGACCGGCGGCAACGCGATCGACGCTTCTGGAGCGGCGACGTCGTGTTGCGCGACCGACCGACGTCGGCTGCGCACGAACCACAGCAGCGCCGCGAGAGTGACGGCGACGCCGGCGAGGAACCAGAGGAACTGCGGCAAGGTCGAGCCTCCCGGACGAGGCGATCGAGGGACGAAGGACGGCGGACGACGAGGGAGAGGGGCGGATCAGTCTCTGGGTCCGCGGTCTCGCCGCAAGATCCGACTCGTACTGTCCATGCAGGTCGTACTTTTGACGCGTGGTGAGCGCGTCACGTCGGATCACGCCAGGGACGACCGCCGAGCCGGAACTCGTGGCGAAGCTCGAGCCGACACTGCGCGGCCGGCACCGCGACGGTCGCATCGCCGGCGCGCAAGCGCCCGCACGCTCGCACGAGAGTCGCGGCGACGAAGTGACGCGCGTCGTTGCTCACCGCGACGAAGCCCGGCGTGCCGTCGGAGTCGATCGCGTCGGCGCGGCGGCAACCGAGGAAGCGGATGCGCAACCGATGGTCGTCGCGCGTGTTGTGCACGCGGACCACCATCCGCACGAACGATTCATCGGGCCGTCCGATCAGCGTGATGCGGCACGGGTAGCCGTCGGCGCGACGACCGAGCCGACCCGCGAGTTCGAGGCGATGCTGCGTCGGACCGTGAGCGAGGAGAACGGGCCGCAGGAACGCGGGTGAGAACCAGCGCGGCCGTTCGTCGGGATCGGCGGAGAAGCCGTCGAGATCGCCGCGGTCGCTGCGATCCTCGAAGCGGATGCAGTCCTCTTCGTTCACGTCGAAGTCGCGGTCGACGAACTGCACCCCGCCCTTGCGCGACCAGCGGACGCGAGCGCCGCCGGACGCGACGAGGATGTCCTTCTTGCGGCGCAGTTCGCGGTCGACGAAGCGTTCGGCGCCGTCGTCGAGCGGCAGCTCCTCCGCGGGTCGTTCCTCCGCACCGCTGCAAAGGCTGAGCGTCTCCTCGAGCGCGACCATCACGCCGCGCGCGACGCCGTCCTGCACGGTGCCGGCCAGGAGTTCCGGTGCGTCGATCGTCGCGAAGCGCGCGATCGCCGTCGGCGTGCCGCGGCTCGCGAGTGCACGCTGCGTGCGCCACAGGAGGAG
>JACRLW010000053.1:62297-142357 GCA_016235155.1 Planctomycetota bacterium | reverse complement strand
CGCAGCCGGAGTCCGCCTGCTGCACGTGATCGTGGTAGAGGCGCTGGTAACCGCTCGCCATCCGTGGCGGCGGCGGCTGCCAGAGCGCGCGGCGCCGCGCGAGTTCGCGGTCGTCGACAAAGAGTTGGAGGCGGCGGCCGGCGACGTCGAGTTCGATTTCGTCGCCGTCGCGCACGAGCGCGAGCGTGCCGCCGTCGGCTGACTCCGGGGCGACGTGCAACACCGCCGTGCCGTACGCGGTGCCGCTCATACGCGCATCGGAGATGCGCACCATGTCGCGCACGCCCTGCTCGAGCAGCTTCTGCGGCAACCCGAAGTTGCCGAGCTCCGGCATCCCCGGGTAGCCCTTCGGTCCACAACCGCGCAGAACCAGGACCGACGACGGCTCGACCGCGAGCGCGGGATCGGCGATCCGTTCGCGGTACTGCTCGATGCTGTCGAACACGACGGCGCGGCCGCGGTGCTGCATCAGTTCGGCGGTGGCGGCCGCCGGCTTGATCACCGCCCCGCGCGGGGCGAGGTTGCCGCGCAGGACCGCGATCCCGCCGTTCTCGTGCAGAGGTTGGTCGAAGGGTCGGATCACGCGGTCGTCGAAGATCTCGGCGCCGGCATTCTGCTGTCGAAGCGTCGTGCCGGAGATCGTCCGCGCGTCGCCGTCGAGCAACCCGTGCTCGTCGAGCACGCGGAGCACGGGGGGCAGACCGCCGGCGTAATAGAAGTCCTCCATCAGGAAGCGACCGGCCGGCATCAGGTCGACGAGGGTGGGCAGGTTCGCGCCGATCTCGTCCCAGTCGTTCAGCGTGAACGGGATCTCCAGTCGACCGGCGAGAGCGAGGACGTGGAGCACGGCATTGGTCGAGCCACCGATCGCCGCAACCGCGCGCACCGCATTGGCGAGCGAGTCCCGGGTGACGACCTTCGACATGCGCAGGTCCTCGCGCACCATCTCGACGATGCGCCGGCCGGTCATGTGGGCGAGCACGTTGCGGCGCGCGTCGACCGCGGGGATCGCGGCGTTGCCGGGCAACGCCATGCCGAGTGACTCGACGACGCAAGCCATTGTCGACGCGGTGCCCATCGACATGCAGTGGCCGACCGATCGCGACATGCACGCCTCCGCGTCCATGAACTCGGCGATCGACATCTTGCCGGCCCGCACCTCCGCGTCGATCTTCCACACGTGCGTGCCCGAACCGATGTCGCCGCCGCGGAACTTGCCGTTCAGCATCGGTCCGCCGGAGACGACGGCAGTGGGCAGGTCGCAACTCGCGGCACCCATGAGCAACGCGGGCGTCGTCTTGTCGCAACCGCACAGGAGCACGACGCCGTCGATCGGGTTGCCGCGGATCGACTCCTCCACGTCCATGCTCGCGAGGTTGCGGAACAGCATCGCGGTGGGGCGCAGGTTGGTCTCGCCGAGCGAGAACACCGGGAACTCGAGGGGCAGCCCGCCGGCTTCGTACACGCCGCGCTTGACGCGCTCGGCCAGCTCACGGAAGTGCGCATTGCACGGCGTCAGCTCGGAGAAGGTGTTGCAGATGCCGATCACCGGCCGGCCGTCGAACAAATGCGGCGGCAGGCCCTGGTTGCGCATCCAACTGCGGTGGATGAAGCCGTCCTTGTCCTTGCCGCCGAACCACGCGGTCGAGCGGTGCGGGCGACCTGACTCGTTCATCGTCGTCATCCTCCGAAGCGGTGGGCCGGCAGCCCGGGTATGTCGACGTCGACCGCGAACAGGCCACCGGCGAGCGGCTCGTCGAGGAGGGTCGCGGCGTCGAGGCCGATGCGGGCCGTCGTGATGTACAGCGTGCGCAGCTCGGATCCGCCGAACGTGCAGCTCGTCACCTGGGACGCGGGCAGGCGCACGACCCGATCAACGCGACCCTTTGGCGTGAAACGCGTCACGCGAGAACCGCCCCAGTGCGCGAGCCAGAGGCCGCCGTCGCTGTCGACGCTCATTCCATCGGGGTAGCCGTCCGCATCGGGGATGCGCACGAACACCCGCTTGTTGTCGATGGAGCCGGTGCTTGGATCGCAGTCGAACGCGAACACCGTGCGCTGCATCGTGTCGTTGTGGTAGAGCGTCCTGCCGTCGGGTGACCAGGCCGGGCCATTGGTGATCACGTAGCCGTCGTCCATGCGGTGGACGGTCCGGTCGGGATCGAGGCGGTAGAGGACGCCGGTCGGCTGCCGGCACGCAGCGTCCATCGTTCCGGCCCAGAACCGGCCGCGCGCGTCGCACTTGCCGTCGTTGAAGCGGTTGCCCGGCAGGTCCGCCTCGGGATCGGCGATCGGCGTCGTTTCCCGGCGTTCGAGGTCGACGAACGCGAAGCCCGACTTGCAACCGGCGACCAGCCCGCCCCGCTCGCGGAACGCGATGCAACCGATCTTCTCGGGCATGAGGTACTCGTCGGTGCGACCGTCCTCGATCGCGAAGCGGAGGATCGCCGGTCGCTCGATGTCGACGAAGTAGAGGGCGCGCTCACCCGCGTGCCACACCGGCCCTTCGCCGAGCTTCGCTTCCGCCTTCCAGACGCATCGGGTCTCGCTCATGTCGGCTCAGGTCCAGCCGCCGTCGACGACGAAGGTCTGGCGCGTGCACATCCGGCCGGCGTCGGAGGCGAGGAACAACACGAGGTCGGCGATCGAGTCGGGTTCGATCAGGTCCGGTAGGCACTGTCCGGCGCGGACCCGCGACTCGAGCTCCGGCGTCAGCCACAGCTTCTTCTGGCGCTCGGTGGCGACGAAGCCCGGCTCGACGCAGTTGATCCGGATGCGCTGCGGACCGAGTTCGGCCGCCAGGATCTTCGTCATCCCCGCGATCGCGGCCTTGGCCGTGGCGTAGACCGCGACTTCGGGCAAAGGCAGCCGCCAGACGATCGAACCGAGGTTGACGATCGAGCCGCCGCCGTTCTTCGCCATCGCTGCGCGCACGGCCTGGATCGCGAAGAAGTAGTGGCGCAGATTGACCGCGATGCGGTCGTCGAAATACGCGGGCTCGACGGCGTCGATCTCGTGCCGCTCGTCGCTCGCGGCGTTGTTGACGAGCACGTCGATCGGTCCGAGCCGACCCTCGACCTGAGCGATCGCGGCGCGCAGCGCACCGATGTCTTGGAGATCGCAGTTCACATGGAGAGGCCTCGGCCAGTCCTTGCCGGCCAGTTCCGCGACGAGCTTCTTCGACGCATCGTCGTCGATGTCGAGGAACGCAACCTTGCTGTGCTGGCGCGCGAACGCGCGGACGACCGCGGCGCCGATCCCGGAGCCGCCGCCGGTGACGAGAACAGCGCGGCCCCGCAAGCTCGGGTAGGTCGCCGTCGGATCGGTCGGAGGGGAGCTCATCGTGTGCCGGAGTGGCGTGTTCATACTCGACATCGCGGCCGACTTCCTCGGGGCGTCGCGCGCAAGAACCATCGACGCTTGATGTCAACGAGGGAAGCGTCTCACCGCCACGCGAAGCCCTCGTCGGCGGCTTCCGGGTCGAGCAACGACGTGCCGTCCTGCCTGCATCGCGGATCACGATCGCCGCGCGCATCAGCGACCGCCGCTGCTGTCGAGCTCCCGAACCAGACGCGGCAGTTCGCCGACCAGATAGAACGGCACCGAGAGCAAGCGGAAGCTGCGCTGCTCTCCGACCGGTAGCGACGTCGTCACCGTGCTCAGCGAGAGCGGCTCGGAGTTGACGCGCACCGCGAGGTCGAGCCCCTTCTCCAAGACCATCATGTGCAGACTGCGCAGGGTGCCGGTCGCGCCGGCCTTCACGTCGACCGGTACGACCCGCGTGCCGACCTGCAGGACGTAGTCCACTTCGGCGTTGCTGTTCCGGGCCTCGCGGACCCACGTTAACAAGCCCGGTTCCTGATTGAAGGGGCGGCTGGCGCGCAGCTCCTGCCCCACCAGCTGCTCTGCGAGCTGCCCCTCGTTGACCAGCGTCAGGTCGCCGAGGTTCGTCACCGCTGCTGCATCGACACCCACCATGGTGGCATACAACCCCGTGTCGAGGAGGCAGACCTTCTGGTAGCGCTCGTCGACCTCGGCCCCGAGCGGAACGCCATTGGCAGTCGTACGCCGAACCGGGGTCACGATGCGGGCCAGGGACAGCAGGCGGAAAACGTCCTTCAGCGACCGGCTCTTCTCCTCGCGGTCGATCGCGGAGGGCTGGAACTTGCGCCCGACCAGACGCGGCAGGGCCGCGAACACCTTCGCAACCCGAGCGGTGTCGACTCCGCGACGGTACTTGCCGAAGTCGTCGCGAATCGTCTGCAGCAGGTCCCGGTGAAGGTTGGCGATGCGGACGAAGGAGCGGTGCTCGGCCCAGTCGGCGACCGCGGCCGGCATGCCGCCGACCAAGGCGTAGGTGCGCGCCAGTTCTGCCAGACGCGGATGCAGCGCCGCCGCCACACCGACCGCCGGCGTGCAGGCGGCAATGGCGGCCAACAGACGGTCCTCGCCACACGCGAGCAGGAACTCGGCAAACGTCATCGGCTCCAGATGCCCGTAGGTGATCCGGCCCACGGGCATCGAGAAGTTGTGGTCGGCGAGCGCGAAGTCGAGCAGCGAACCCGCCGCGGCGACATGCAGCGCCGGCAGGTCCTCGGCGAACCAACGCAGCTTCGCGAGGAGCTCGGGTGCCGCTTGGATCTCATCGAGGAACAAGAGGCTCCGGCCTGGGGCGATGCTGCGCCGGAGGCGGGCCTCCAGCAGGGCGACGACTGCGGCCGGGTCGTTCGAGGCGAAGCAGGCCGCGAGTCCTGGCTCTCGCTCCAGGTTGGCGACGGCGACGTTGTCCTCGAAGCGCTCGCCGAAGTGTTGGATCAGCCAGGACTTGCCGGTCTGGCGGGCACCTCGCAGCACCAAGGGCAGGCGGTCGGGTCGGCTCGCCCAGGTGGCGAGCTGGTCTTCGGCGAGTCGGAACACGTCTGGAAGACTATTGTTTTTTGACCTGAGTCGAGTCGTTTTCTAGGGCAATAACAGGCACGCTTGCGAGGTCCCCGCGGAGGTGGGTTCCGGGAAGTCTGGCCGCTCGATTCCGGGAAGTCTGGCCTATCGAGGCGAGGCACATCTGCACCGACCAAGCAGGCCGTTGGTGATCACGTGCCTGTCGTCCATGCGGTGGATGGTCCCGTCGGAATCGAGGAGGTGGCGGGCGCCGGCCGACTTCCTCGGGCTCTCCCGGCGCGGCGGGCAATGGGCGCTGGCCGTGCGCGCGGATCCGCGCACACGTCAGAGTTCGAAGGCGACGAGCGTGCACCGATCGCCGTCACGCCGTTCGCCGACGACGACGAAGCGCCCTCCGGACGAAGCCGCGATCGATGCGTAGCCACCCGCGCCGAGCACGCGGACCTCGGGCGCCGTGGACGCGCCGTCGAGCGGCAGGCGCGAGGCGACCAGACTCTCGTCGCGTTGCCACACGGCGAGCGCCGTCGCTCCCGAGACCGCGACGGACGGGTTGCTGCCGCGCCCGAGTCGTCGCTCGTTCCCACGACCGAGCGACCAGTAGACGGAGTCGTCGCGCCGCCAGACGCTCATCAGCCGATCGTCGGAGTCCAGCGCGAGACCGCCGCCGTCCATCGGGCAAGCGTCGAGCTTCCAGTGGCCCTCGCCCACCGGCGCGGGATCCGTGATCCGCTCCCCCGCCGGGTCGAGGACTCCGGCGAACATGTCGCGGTCCCCCTCGATGGCGTCGCGCCACAGCGCGACAGCGCGCCCATCGCGATCGAGGCAGAGCGATGGATGGCAGCACGGGCAGATCGAACCGGACGGCGACTCGTGGACGGCTGCGTCCGCTCCGAAGCTCCGGCCGGCATCGGACGACCATGCCGCGAACAACCTGGTTCCGGGCGTGTCGCCGCGCGGATCGAGCCAGATCAGCGCGACGTGCTCCCCGCGCGCCGCGAGCGCGTGCAGTCCTTCGCGCGCACTGCCGTCCTCCCCGTTGACGCGGACCGGCTTCGACCAGCGCCTGCCGCCGTCGGCCGAGCGTCGCACGAGCAGGTTGCCGCTGCCGAGCGCCTTGCGCGCCTTCGCATCGAAGCGCGACTCGATCATCGACACGACGAGCACGTCGCCCGACCAGGCGACGCGCGGTCCGCGACGCATGCCGACGGCGACGTCGGGTGCGTCGCACACCTTTCTCGGCTCACCCCAGTCGCCGCCCGACGGTCGCACTGCAATGCGGATCGTGCGTCGATCCTGCACGAATACCAGCGCGAGCGCACCGTCGTCGCGCACCGCGAGCTGCGGCTGTTCGAGCGCAGCGCCGAGCCCCTCGAACAAGACCTGCGCGGTCAGTGACGAGGCCAGCGACAGCGCCACGAGCAGGAGCGCACGATGCAGCATGGCCGCAGGATGCACGTCCCACGCTTGCGCGTCCACCCGACGCGCGCCGGCGCGCCGGCGCTACTGCAGGCAGCGCGACCACGATTCGCCTAGGCACGCCGGTCTTTCGGGACCCCACAGACGCAAGTCCATCGCAGTTCCACGCAGGGTGGCCAAGCGCTCGCTCAACGCTCCATGCTCATGGCTGGCGCAGCGCAGGCGCCGGTGTTCACATTGCTGCATGAAGGTTTCGGAAGCCATGCGGACAACGGCAGCGC
This sequence comes from Planctomycetota bacterium, assembly GCA_016235155.1. Taxonomy (GTDB): domain Bacteria; phylum Planctomycetota; class UBA1135; order UBA1135; family UBA2386; genus JACRLW01. The sequence continues at coordinate 135,761 of JACRLW010000053.1, read as the reverse complement.
TGGTCTGCGGTGGTTTGCTGCCCGCGCAGGAACCGCTGGTTCCTCGCGCCGATTTGCGCGGTCTCGAGCACGCCGCCGTGGAGCTCGCGAGATCCGGCCGTCCCGAAGAGTGGAGCGACCTGATCGCTGTGCTCGCCCAACTCGGAATGCCGGGCAAGGACCTCGCGAAACTCCGGGCAGCGGGCGAGAAGTCCCTCGCGCAGCAGAAGAAGCCGCTCGAGGACGGGTCGCGGCCCGCCAAGGCGCTGCGCGAGGCGGCCACCTTGCTGGCGTCGCGGTTGCCGCAGGTGGCGACAGGAGAGCCGGCTGCTCACTTCGCACGGCAGCTGTTGGCGCTCGATGCAGACATCGAAGCGGCAAACGTCGCGCTCGGTCACGCGCGCATCGGTACCCACTGGGTCGTGGCCGAAGAGATGGCGCGCAAGGCGAAGCGCGACGCGATCCAACGCACGTTGCAGGACGTGCGCCGACGGCCGGTGGCGGTGGGAATGAGCGAGAGCAAGGGCGACGAAGCCGATGCGCAGCGGACCGGCGCCGCGCTGCTGGCTGCGGTGCTCGGGCGCCCGGTCGTGAAGGTCACGTTCGACAATCTCACGGTTCACAGCTCACGCAGCGCTGAGCAGACGCGGCGAATCGTTGTGCAAACGCTGCGCGCGCATGCGTTCGCTCGCTTCGCACTCGACGGCAAGCTCGAGATCCCCGCGCTGGCGCCGCTCCAGACCGTGATCGTCGACAGCCGCATCGTCTACGAACGGTGCATCGAGGTCGCTGCTCAGCGTGGCTGGCTCGCTCTCGATGACGCCAACGAAGCGCGGAAGCTCGGTGCTTTCTATTTGACGAGCGGCGCGCTGGTCGACCACGGGATCACTGAGTCGCAGGCCGAATCGGCGCTGCTGGTGGCAATCGACCGCCAGCGTCTGTGCCAGGAAGCACTTACGGCCGGGCATCTCAACTGGGTGTGCAAGGCGGTGCTCGGCACACCCATCCCGACTTACGTGTGGGACGATGTGAAGTACGAACCCGACAACTTGGCGCGCACGTCCGCCCAGGATGGGCGCGCGGCGGCCGAACGCGAGGAGTTCCGGCGGCTCAGCGAGGCCGGCTTGGCCGGCGGTCGCGCGTACCTGCGCTATCTCGCCGCACGGCGTGAGGACCCACCGTGGTCTGCCGGCTTGCTGCCCAAGCTCGGGCAGATCCAGGGCGAGAATCTGCTGAAGGCAACGTTCGTCGCCGAGTTCCTGGTCGAGGAAGGGCGCTTGCTCGCCTTGAACGACAGCTTGCTCAAGGTCGGAACCGCGGGAACTCTGCCCGAGATCGTCGGCACGGCGCTGGACGAACCGCTCGCCAGCTTCGAAGAACGATGGCGAACCTGGCTCGTGGGACTGCCGCCCGGACTGGTCCAACGCCTCCAGCAGAAGCCCACGGAGCTGGACCGCGAGGTGCAGTCGACACTTCAGGCCCTCGATGCCCTGCGGGCCAACGCCTTTGGTGCCGCCAGCGCGTGGCTCAACCCGGTGCCGCCGATCTCGTTCGACGCCGAACTGAGTCGCGGCTGCCAAGCCCATGCGGCCTACCTCGTGAGACACCCCGAACAGTCCGCGCGATGGCCCGACGTACATGAGGAGAATCCGGATCATGCGGATTGGAGCGCCGCTGGAGCCTGGGCCGGCGGGCACTCCGTGATCGCGTGTGGCGCGAAGAATGGCGCGACCGCGCTTCACTCGTGGATGGGCACCTTCTACCACCGGCTGCTACTGCTCGACCCAGGCCTCGTGCGCGTTGGGCTGGGCCAGTCGCGCGACGTGGTCGTGCTGGACTCGGGCTCGATGGTGGCGTCGCGCCAGGACAGCTGGCATGTCGCGTGGCCACCCGATGGCATGACCGACGTGCCTGTGCGCTTCGTGCCCGAGTTGCCGAATCCGGTGCCCGGCGAGGATCAGGCACAGTGGGGATACCCGATCACACTGCAACTCGGCGTTCGCACGAGCCACAACGAACCCGAAGTGACGATGCGCCTGAACGAAGGCGCGGCGACCGGAAAGGCAGTTCCGTGTTGGTTCGTGTCGCCGCAGCAGCCCACCAACCGGGACATCGCACCGGAGGCCCAGGGTTGCCGCGACCGCTCAAGACTGGCGGATGCGCTTGGTTCGTAGGCGGTCGGTCCACGGCCAGCAGGCCCACAGGTCGAGCCGCACGTGGCCGTACCTCTTCGGCTTGTCCGACAGCGTGCCGGACGCACACGACGGCCCGCGCAGCGCTTCGTGCCTTCTGCGGCCGATGACCGGGTACTGGGCCGCATCCGCGAGCGCGGGTCTCAGTTCCTCGCCGCGTCCATCGCCTCCACTCGCACGCGCAGCGGGTCGGTGTCGGCCGCGACGGTCCTCGTCCAGGCCGCGGAACCGTCGGCGCGCACGCATTCGATAGTCAGGTTCGCGCCCGCGGGCACGACGAGTTCGCCGCCGAGCACGGGCGCGGGGAGATCGGGTCGTTCGGGGCCGAAGACCGGCACGAGCATCCGCGTGAAACGTTCATCGCCGGCGGTGACGTCGATCGTCGCGCCGGAGTCGCGGGCGCTCTGCCATGTGCCGACGTCGACCAGGAGGCGGACGGCGGGAACGAGCTGGACGACGAGCTTCTCGCCGTCGAGTCGGGCGGCGTCGCGCGAGAGGTAGGTGCGCGTGCGACCGTGGACCGCGAGGCGATGGGTTCCGCGGAGCGTGGACACGACCATCGTGCGGGCATGCCAGCGGAAGGGGCCCCACCACACGTCGGTCGGACGATCGTCGAGCACGCGATCGACGGCGGACGGAACGACGCGCGCCGGCAGTTCGTCGTCGGGCAGACCTTCGAGGACGACGGTGATGCGTCCTTGGTTCTCGTCGAGGTGGAGCGTCTGCGGTCCGCTCGATTCGGCGAGGTTCACGAGCCGTTCGTCGTCGCGCACGACGAGATCGCCGAGCGGACGCGTCGTCACCTCGTAGCGACCGGCGGGCACGCGCAGCACGACCTGGTTCGAGCCGGGTTCGACGACGCGCGGGAACGGATACTCGCGGCGGGAGAAGTCGTCCTCGCGCACGAGCACGAGGCGCGTGCTGAAGCCGTCGCGCGGCGCGAACCGCGCGAGCACGTCGAAGCGCACCTCGATCGCCGGTGCGACCGCGGCGACGGTGACGAGCGGTGATTCTGCGTCGCGCGATGTCGTCGCGCGTGCCGTCGCGGGCGCGGGATCTCCCGGCTCGGCCCCGGGCGCGACGATCAACCACGGACCGTCCGGGGCATCCTCGAAGACCGCGACCCCGTCGTCGCCTGCGCGCAGGAAGACGGGGTTCTTCGGCAGTTCCATGCGCCGCGGGTCGAAGCGGAATGCGCGGAGCGTCGCGCCCGCGAATGCCGTGCACCAGTCGTCGCGAAGCACCACGACGCGCAGCGCAAAGCGCGATGCACTCCGTTCGCGCGGCGCGGGCGATCTGGTCGCGGCCGGTGGCGCGTCACGCGGAGCGTCCTGCGGTTCGTCGCCGGATGGAGCGAGGTCGAGAAGGAGGAACGCGGCGATCGCGAGGACGACGACGCCGAGCGCGGTGATCCCCGTGCGCGCGGCGGGGCTCATCCCGGCAGGCCGTTCGCTGCGACCGCGTCGAGCGCGTCGCGGAAGCGATCGATCTCCTCGAGCGACGTGTAGACGCTCGGCGACACGCGGATGCCCGTGCAATCGGCATGGCCGATCGCGACGACGAAGATCCGGTGCTTTTCGAACAGATGCGCGGCGAGCGCCGTCGAGTCCACTCCTTCGATCGCGAAGTTGCACAGGCTGTTGCTGAGACCCGGCTTCAGCGACGTGTTCAGTTTGAAGCGCGGATGGCGCGCGAGTGGCGTCACCCACCGCTCGCGCAGATAGCGCAGCCGCGCCGCCTTGCGCGCCGGGCCGAGTCGCTCGTGGAAGCTCAGCGCGTCGGAGACGGACAGCGCGTAGCCGGCGGGGTGCGTGCCGATCTCCTCGAACTTGCGGATGTCGGCGTCCTGCTTGGTGTCGCACGCCATCAGCGGCCAGGTCGGGAGGATCTTGTCGCGCTTCACGAAGAGCAACCCGGTGCCGATCGGCGCGAACAACCACTTGTGCAGGCTCGTCGCGTAGTAGTCGCAGTCGAGCTCGCGCAGGTCGAACTCGAGGTTCGCAAACGCGTGCGCGCCATCGACGATCACCGGGATGCCGCGCTCGCGCCCCAGCGCGGTGATCTCCTTCACCGGCACGACCTGCCCGGTGAGGTTGATCACGTGGCTGCACAGGATCAGTTTGGTGCGCTCGGTGATGCGCTCGCGGTAGGCGTCGACGATCTTCTGCGGCTCCTCGCACGGCACGGGGATGCGCAGGAGGTTCAACACGAGGCCCTCGCGCGCGACCCGCTGGCGGAACGTGGTCAGCATCCGCGGGTAGTCCTGGTCGCAGCAGACGATCTCGTCGCCGCGCGCGAGATCGATCCCGAACTGGCAGATCTCCAGGCTCTCCGACGCGTTGCGCGTGAACGCGAGTTCCTCCGCGTCGACGTTCAGGAAGCGCGCCAGCTTTGCGCGCACCGCTTCGCGATTCGGCGCCTGATGCCGCCACATCACGTAGGCCGGCGCCTCGTTCGCGGCCTGCAGGTGTCGCGCGAGCGCCGCGGTCACCGGTCGCGGCGCCGGACTCACGCCGCCGTTGTTGAAGTTGACGATGCTGCGATCGACGTCGAACTCGGCGGCCACCGCGGTCCAGAAGTCCTCGTCGCGCGCGACTTCGTCGGGGGTGCCGTCCGGCGCGGGGAGCTCTCGCGGGCGGGACGTCGATCGGAGGCCCGGAGCGAGTGCCGGGAGTGCGAGGGCGCCGAGGAAGTCACGTCGCGTGGTCATGGCATCGTCCGTGCGGTGAGCGAAGGGGCGCCGACTCTACTCCCGCCGCGGCGGACGCGAGAGACGCGCCCAGGTCGCGACCTCGCCCGGCAGCGCCATCTCCCCGCCGCTGCCCGCCGCGCGCAAGGCACCGCGCGCGTCGACGAACAGGACGTGCACGTCGTCCTCCGGCGCGTCGCTGCGGGGATCGACGACGACGAGCAGCTCCTTGCCGTAGGTCTCGCGAGCGACCGATTGGATCTTGGTGAGCGTCTCAGCCGGGAGCTTCGGCGGGACCATCAGCACCCACGGCTGCGGGTACGTGAGCGCGTCGCGCATCGCCTTGCTCAGGGTGCGCAACCAGTGCGCGACGTGGTCGCCGAGCCAGACCGGGTCGTCGCTCCGCGGCACCCAGAGCACCAGCGTTCCCACCGGCGAGAGCGGCACGCCGTGCAAGGGCCGGTGCAACAGGTCGCCGAAAGTCGCCGCGGGTTGCGACGGCGGCGTGAGTGCCCCGCGGTCGAGGCGTTGCACCGTGGGCGTCTGCATGCGCACCGCGCCCTGACCCATCGCGAAGCCGATCGCACCCTCGATCGGCGCGAGGTCGGTCGTCGTGTGGCGGAGCTTCAGCTTGCCCATCGCGTAGACGTCGAGCGTGGGACCGTCGACATGCAGCTCGAGATCGAGGAACGACGACGGGTTGTCGAACTCGACCTTGTCGGCCTGCATCGAGCGCGGCAGATGACCCTCGCGCTCGAAGGTGCCGTCGAGCGAGAGGTTCACCGCCTTGGTCTTGCCGTCTTCCTCCTTGCGCCCGATCGAGTAGAGGAAGTCGCCGGCGCTGAAGTTCACCCGCAGGTTGCGGTCGCGCCGCGTGTAGCCGACGACGACGGCGCCCGACACGAAGGAGGTCGTGAAGTGGACGCGCATGCGAACGACGTAACGCCCGGGTGCGAGCCACTCCGCGCTCCGCGTGAACGCATGACGCTGGTGCGCCGCGCGATCGGTCAGGCCGGTGTCGTCGCGCGGCTTCTCGCGACCGACGTGCACGTCGCCGTACGCGGTCTCGAACCAGAGGTTCGGCACGCGGCGTTCCTCGTAGCCGGTGAGACCGTCCTCGACCCAGCCGAAGGCGCCCAGCACGTGCGGCGGTTCGAGACGCGGCAGGCGCGACGGCGATGCGGCGGGAGCGTCGTCCGCGTACACCCCCAGACCGAGCCGCAGCGCGAGGCGATCGCGACGCTCCGCAAAGGTCGCCGCGGCGAGCGGGCGCTCCGCCGTGCGTTGTTCCGCGGCGACGTCGCGCAGGACGTCGAGCAGCTTGCGCGTCTTCGAGAGCCGCGCCGTGATCGGCGGCGCATCGGCGGGCAGGGGCAACGACGCGAAGCGCAGCGCACCCTCGAGCCGCGCCACCCACGCCGCGTCCTTGCGTTGCGCGAGGTCGAGCATGCGCGCGGCGCGATCGAAGCGCTCGACGTCGGGGCCGTCGACGAGCAGCGACCAGCACGCGGCGGCCGCCGCCGCACGTACGTCGCCGAGTTCCTCGAAGAGCCGCGCCGCTTCGCCCGCGTGACCCTGCCCGAACCACGGCTCCGCCCGACCGCGGGACCAACCGAGACTCGGCGCATCGGTGACCATGCCGTAGCCCTCGTCGCCCGGTAGGCCGAGGCGGTAGCGACCGATCCAGGCATTCGCTGCGTCGCGTTCGTTCCAGCACCAGCGATAGCACTGGTGCATGAACTCGCGGAAGCCGTCGGCGAACGCGGGGAGTCCTTCGGGTCGGCCCTCCTTGCCGTCGGCGAAGTGGTCGGTGAAGTACGCGACAGGCTCCGTTCGACCGCCGCGCGCGTTCTTGAAGAACTTGTCGAGGCGACTCGCGAACATCGGCTTGCCGTCGGGGCCGAGCCAGCCCCGCAGATAGACGAAGAGCGCGTAACCCGCCGAGTAGTTGTCGCGGTAGTCCTCGATGGTGCCGTCGAGCAGCTTGGTCAGCTTGTCGACGCCGCCGTAGCCCTTCACGAACGGCGTCTGGATCGACCACGGCGAGAGGTGGTCCTCGGCGAAGCTCGGGTCGCCGATGCGCCCGTAGCTGGCGCCGGTCCACACCGCGCGACCTTCGACGGACCACGCCGACTGGAACGGGATCAGCGTGCCGTCGAAGCGATGCGTGAGTTCGTGCGTGAGACCGCGCCCGAGTCCGGGGATCGATCCCCACGCGAAGCGCAGCGTGGTGACGTCGCCGCCCTGGAACCCGCCGGCCCACCAGAACGGCGCGCCGTTGCTCTCGAGCCCGACGTGTTCGGGCTCGATGCGTACGAGACCGGGCCGCTCGAGGAAGGGATCGACGCCGTACCACGCGACCAGCCGCGCGTGGTGCTTCTCGACGGTCTCCGCCGCGCCGAGCAGGGTCTGGAAGCCGCAGACCGTTTCGATGCGATAGCGGCCCTTCGGACTGATCGCGATGCCCGGGTTCGCCCACGTCGAGTGCGCGGCGGTGAACTCCTCGCGCTCGACGGGGCTCAGCGCGCGCAGCTTCTCGACGGTCCACGGTTCGCCGGCGAGCTCGCCGACCTCGCGACGCAACCCGTCGATCGCCTCGCGCGCGTCGCGCGGCAGCGTGCCGAGATCCGGCGGCTCTGGGCCGTAGAGATCCTTGCCGAAGCCGACCTGCGCGGCGAGCCCGAGCGCGATGCGCGTCGCCCGCATCGACTTCTCGATCGCCTGGCGACGGACGTCTGCGGCCGGGGTGCCGGTGGAGGTCGGACCCGCGCGCAGATCGAAGGTCCGCTGCAGCGCGGCGAACACGGTCGCGTGGTCCGCCGCGTGCCGGGCCAGCGAGCCGTCGATCTCCGCCGCGCGGGCAGCGAGCACGTGCGGCATGTCGCGACCGAGTTCGAGCGCCAGATCGGCGAGCCAGCGCGCGACGAGCCCGTTGCCCAGCGCGTTGCGACCGTTGGCCTCGAGCTTGCCGAGTTCGCGCGCGAGTTCGTCGAACGCCGCGGACTGCGCGGCGGCGATGCGCGCCGGCGCGGTGTCCTTTTGCAACAGGAGGTCCTTGTCGTCGCGGTCGGGTTGCGGGCGACCCTTGTCGTCGAGCGTCGCGAGCGCGAGCCACGCGCCGAACACCGCGCGCGCGTCGGCGTCGGCATCGTTGTCGGCAGCGGAGGCGCGAAACATCGCGCGCAGGATCGCCGGCGACGCGGGATGCAGTTCGAGCGCCGCGAGGAAGTCGCCCAGTGCGTCGGCCGCGCGACCGGCGGCCATCGCGCGTTCGCCGACCTCGAGACGGGTCGCGCCCGGGGAATCGGGGGCGGGATCCGCGCCGGCGACGTCGAGCCGGATCGCTGCAGGCGAACCGAGCGGCGCCTGCGCGACGCCGAACGACGACAAGAACAGCGCGACGGCGGAGGCGCAACGCATCGGGGCCGGCAGAATAGCGCGCCCTTCGCGCTCCGGAACGGGCGCACCACGACGAATGCCCCTCCTCTGCGGTACCCATTCCGGCGGCTTCCATGCCGACGACGTTCTCGCGCTCGCCCTGATCCGCGAGTTCCTCGACCGCGACGCGAGCATCGTCCGCACCCGTGACCTCGCCCTGCTCGCCCGCTGCGACGTCGTGTTCGACGTCGGCGGCGAGTTCGACCCGTCACGCGGCCGCTTCGACCACCACCAGGTCGAGTACCGCGGCGAACTGAGTTCCGCGGGCATGGTGCTCGAGTGGCTCACGGCACGCGGCGACGTCGATCCGGCACTCGCCGATCGACTTCGCGAACAGCTCGTCGATCACGTCGACGCGATCGACAACGGACGGCGGGCACCGGCCCACGACGTCCCCTGTTTCACCTCGATCGTCGGCGCCATGAACGACGATCCCGATGCGTCCCGCGACTTCGACGCCCGCTACCGCGACGCGGTCGCCTTCGCCTCGCGCTACGTCCGCGGCATCCGCGCCGGTCACGATCGCGAGCGCCGCGCCCGCCGCATCGTGCACGCCGCGATGGACGACGCGCGCGTCGCCGGCCGCCGCACGCTCTTCTTCGACGAGTTCCTGCCGTGGAAGAGCGCCTACTTCGAACACGGCGGCGACGAACACCCGACCGACTTCGTCCTCATGCCGGTCGAAGGCGCTTGGCGGATCGTCGCCATCCCCCCCGAACCCGGCAGCTTCGGCCAGAAGGTCCCTCTGCCCGCGAGCTGGGCAGGCCTGGTCGACGCCGCGTTGGAAGAAGTCGTCGGCGTGAAGGGCGCGCGCTTCTGCCACAAGAACCGCTTCGTAGCGGTGTTCGCGACGCGCGAGGGGGCCCTAGAGGCGATGCGGCGCTTCGGACTGGGCACGTAGGCTGGCGGGCGCCGAGCCGTGCTACCTTCGCCGCGCGAGGCGAACGAGCGTGGTCGCAGGGAATGCCAGCAAGGCGACGAGGAACCATGCGCTCCACGGCGGCCAGGCCTTGAGCCCCATCCATCCGAGGACGGACACCACTCCGTAGGCGCCGAGTGACCAGAACGCGGGACTCCGGCGCCACTCGCGGTGCGACAGGACGAACGCGAGGAACGCGACGGCCGCGAACATTTGGGACCAGAAGAGGAGCGCGAGGATCTCCAACCCGCCCCGCAGCCACCCGGTCCAGACCACGACGACACTCCCCGGTCCGAGGAGCCAGGCAGCCCATGACCACAACGTCGCCCACCCGCTCGGCCGGTACCGCATGAGCGAGGGCCGAGAGATCGGCTTCCATTCGGGTGAGCTCACCGCGATCGCAGCTCCAACTGCACGAGCGCGTCGCTGATCGCGCGCAGCGAGGCACGGCCGCGGACCCAGGCGAGCGACTCCGAGACGTGCGTCCATCGTGACGAGGATCCGGCACCGAGCTCCCATCCGCCGACCTCTTCGAGCCGCTCCTCGAGTGCAACGGCGCGGTCCTTGGCGTCGAAGCCGAACTCGATCGAGGCCCGCTGGCTCGCGGGCTCGAGCGCCAGTCCGAATGCGCGAAACCCTTGGCCGCTCTCCGCGCGTTCGTCCGCGAAGGTGATCCGCAGCGCGGCTCCGTCGTCCTCCGCACTCGTCTCGAACGGCTCGAGTACCTCGCGCCTGGTCTCCATCGCGGAGCGCAGCGCCTCCGCGAGCTTCCAGGTCCCGAGTTCGGTGCAGAGCCGCCACGCCAACGCGTCGGGCGCGACCGCCTGGGCTGCCGGTTCGGCGACCTCCGCCGGCGAAACCGACGCGGCACCGCGGCGATGGATCAACTCGACGAACCGAGCGCGCGAGTCGACCCACGCATCGGCGAGCGTCCGGACGGCGACCGGATCCCCGATGCGAATGCGAATCCACCGCGTCGCGTCGATCGGACGGCCGGGGAGCGTGGGCACGGTCCGAGGCGCGTGCGGTTCGAACTGATGGAGATCGAGATCCGGCAGCCGCAGCAAGGCCGATACGAGGTCCTGCTCCGCCGCGACGCGCATCAGGAGCTCGCGGCGCATGACCGACAACTCGCCGGCGCGAGCGAGTGCGCGGAAGACGCCGCGCGCGGACGCGTCGAGATCGAGTTCGCGCGCGAGGTGCACGGCCGAGCGTGCCGTCGGCCCGCCGCTCGCGATCGCGAGGATCATCGGCGGCGGCGGCAGTTCGTTGGCTCCGTCGAGAAAGCGGTCGAGCGTCGTCAGCCACGGCCGAGCGGGGTCGTGCGCGGTCGGATCAGGGAGCTCGTCGCCGATGGAGAAGCGCAGCTCACCGGCAGGAGTCTCGATCGCGCGAATGCGCGTGACCTCGCGCACGGCGATCGCGGGCTCCTGCGGGACATGCGCGCGTGCGCTCGCGACGAACACGACGATGTTCGCGAAGGCGAGGGATGCGGGGCGACGCGCGGACATGCGATGCGGTTCGAGGCGGCGGCGCATGGTAGCCCGCGGCCGTGTCGGGACCGGGGCGTGCGGGTTGCGCACGGCCCCTGCCCGCTCGCCGCACGTAGATCGCGGAGTCCTTGCCGGAGATCGCGCCCGCGAGCGAGGGGCACGCGCGTTGCGCTCGGCGCCGCCCCAACACCATGACCGCACGCCCCCTGTTCGCGCCGACCTTCGCCGTGCTCCTCGCCGCCTTGCCCTCCGCTCAGGAGTCGCAGGTCGTCCGCATCCCGCTCGCGTTCGAGCGCAACCTCGGGCAGACCGATGCGCACTGGACGCACGTCGCGCGGGCGCCGGGCTACGCGATGTTCGCCGCGCGCGACGGCTTCACGGTGCGAACCTCCGGCGAGAACACGAGCGTGCTGCGCTTCTCGCCGCGCGACGGCCGGCATGGCGCGCCGATCGAGGAGTCCGCGCTCGCGGGGGTCGCGCACTACCTGCGCGGCAGCGACCCGACAGCCTGGGTCCGCGACGTCCCGCGTTGCGCGCGTTTGCGTTGGGACGAGGTGTATCCCGGCGTCGACCTCGTGCTCCGCGACGGCGATGGTTGCGCGGAGTACGACTTCGAACTCGCCCGCGGCGCTTCGCCGGACTCGATCACGATCGACGTCGACGGCGGCGTGCTGCGCCTTGCGGACGGCGCGCTGCAGATCGTCACGGCGCACGGGGTCGTCGAGCAGGCTCCACCGATCGCGTATCAGCCCGACGGCGACCGGCGCATCCCGGTCGCGGCGCGCTACGAACTCCGCGGCGAACACGCCTTCGGCTTCGCGCTCGGGGCAGTCGATCCGGCGCTCCCACTCGTGATCGATCCGGTCGTCGGCTACGCGACCTGGCTCGGCGGAAGCAACTGGGACTACGTGCTCGACATCGCGGTCGATCCGCAGCGCAATGCGTACGTCGTCGGGCAGACGGCGTCGCTCGACTTTCCGCAGCAGGGCGGACTCGGGCGCGCGATCAACGGGGTCTACGACGCATTCGTCGCCAAGCTCGATCCGTCGGGCAGTGCGCTGGTCTGGTCCGCATACCTCGGCGGCTCGGGCGCGGTCTACAACCAGTTCGAGGCGGTCGTCGCGGTCGCGGTCGACGGCGCGCAGGAGCCGGTGATCACCGGCTACACCGACGCGACCGACTTCCCGGTCACCGCGAACGCCGCGCAGCCCGCGATCGGCGGCAACTACGACGCATTCGTCTGCCGGTTGAACGCGAGCGGCAGCGGCTTCGTCTTCTCGACCTACCTCGGCGGCTCGGGTCGCGAGCTGTGGAGCGGACTCTCGGGAAACCTCGCGTTCGGCGGTGACATCGCGCTCGACGGCTCGAGTCAGGCGATCGTGATCGGCTCGACGTTGTCGACGGACCTGCCGGTGCTCAATGCGATGCAGACGTCGCTCGGCGGCTACGACGACGCCTACATCGCGAAGTACGGACCGACCGGTGTCCTGCAGACCCTGAGCTACTTCGGCGGCACGGGCAGCGACCACGCCGAATCCCTGTGTCTCGATCCGATCGGCTTCGTGCTCGTCGGCGGCCTCACGAGTTCGCCGGACCACCCGGTCACGCCGGGCGCGTTCGACACGACGCTCGCCGACCAGGGCTACGTGACGATCTTCGACCCGGCGTTGTCGTCGATCCTCGCCTCGACGCGCTTCCCGTCGGTGCCGAATGCGGTCGCGTTCGCGAGCACGGGCGGCGACGTCTACGTCGCGGGCGGCACGCGGCGGAAGGACTTCCCGCGGACGCCCGACGCGATGGTCTGGAACTGGCCGGGCGCGAGCGACACCTCCGCCGACGCGGAGGGCTTCCTCACGCGACTCGACTTCACGCTCTCGACCCTGCGTTGGAGCACGTTGGTCGGAGTCGCCAACCTCGGCGACGGGATCGTCGACATGCGCGTCGATGCCGCCGGCTATCCGGTGCTGTTGCACGCCGGACGACTGCCTGGCGGAACGACGCAGAACGGATCGCGCGTCGTGAGGATGGCGCCGGACGGTCGTGCCTGGTGCAGCGAGCAGGTGCTCGCGATCGGCTCGCATGCGCTCGCGGGTCTCGCGATCGACTCCACCGGTTCCGCGTGGATGGCGGGTGGCGCTTCGTCCGCTTCCGCGATCACCCCGACGCCCGGTGCCTATCAACCGATCAAGAGCGCCCTGAGCGACGGCTTCGTCGTACGCGTCGACGACGCCTTCAGCGGGCTCGCGTACCTCGGACTCGGCGTCACGCGCGCGCGGCGCGGCACGTCGCACACGGCGACGATCACCGTCGACGGACCGGCTCCCGCGAGCGGCGTGCTGGTCGTGCTGAGTGCGACCCCGAACGGGTCGGCGACGGTCCCCGCGACGGTGTTCATCCCGCCCGGCTCGCTGCATGCGGCGTTCCCGATCACGGTGGCGCGAACCGCACCCGACGGCACCGTCACCGTGCAGGCGACGTCGAGCGTCGGAAGCGAGACGGCGACTTTCCAGGTCTGGGCTGGTCCGACCTACGCGCTGCGTGTGATCGGCACCGCGCCGTACTCGTCGGTGACGGTGAGCGACATCAACGACGACGGCATCGCGGTCGGCAACGTCGGCGGCGCGTTCTTCCATTCCGACTACGCGGGCTTCCAGCGCGTGCTCGCCGCGAACGACGTCACGGCGATCAGTCCATCGGGCCTGATCACCGGCGGCATCAACTACGAAGAGGTCTATCTCGTCCCGTACACCGGCGTGCCGCAGTCACGGTTCACGAGTTCGACGGCCGCAGGCGTGAACGACCTCGGCCAGGTCGTGGGCACGACGACGCGCTACTCGACTCTCGGCTACGGGCGCGCGTACGTGTGGACGCAGTCCGGGGGCATGGTCAACCTCGGCACGCTCCTCGGCGGCTCGGCGAGCTACGGGTACGCGATCAACGGGCGCGGAGTGGTCGTCGGCGATTCGTTCGTCGCCAGCGCCGGCCGACGCGCCTTCGTCTGGCAGGCGGGCACGGCCATGCGCGACCTCGGGGTGCTGTCGGGGCACGCGTGGTCGACGGCCTACGACATCAACGAGCACGGTCAGATCTGCGGCATCTCGGCGGACACCGGGTTCTCCGCGCCGCACGCGTTCCGCGTCGACGGCAGCACGATGGTCGACCTCGGTGCCTTGCCCGGCGACGTGCACAGCCTCGCGTTCGGCATCAACGATCACGGCCAGTCGGTCGGGTTCTCCGCGCGGCGCGGCGCCGTCGGCAAGCGCGCGGTCCTGCACACTCCGACGCGCGGCATGCAGGAACTCGCGGCGATGATCGAACCCGCGGATGTGCTGGGTTGGACGCTCGAAGAAGCGCGCGCGATCAACGACCACGGTCAGATCGTCGGGACCGGTCGCTCGGCGGACGGCACGACCGCAGTCGCCTTCCGCCTCGATCCCGTCGCGACGGTCCGCTACGGGCAGGGCTGTCCCGGCGGCAACGGTCGCACGCCGATCCTCGCCGGCGAGGGCCGGCCCGCCGCGGGCGAGACCTTCGCGCTCGTCGTCGGTGATGGCGCCGCGGGCGCGAGTTCGATCCTGCTGCTCGGCACCGCGGCCGCGCAGACGCCGATCCTCGGCGCCTGCAACCTGCTCGTGCAGTCACCTCTCAGCGCCGGCTTCGCGCTCGCCGCCGACGGCCGCGCGCGGCTCACCTTCGCTCTCCCGCCCTCGCTGGCCGCCGGATCGTTGTTCGTCCAGGTGGTCTGCGCCGATCCCGCCGCACCGAGCGGCGCGATCAGCGCGAGCAACGGGCTCGAGGTGCGGATCCTCTGACGCGCGCGCTTGCGGCGGTCGCGGCAGCCCGCGAACGTGCGCGCATGTCCCGCGTCGCCGCCGGCGGTCTTCTCTGCGCCATCGTCCTGCCGCTCGGGGCCTGCGCGACGGGCTTCGACCGCCACGCGATCACCGTCGCCTGGATCCCGGCGCTGAGCGCCGAGGCCGACATCGACGAGTTCGAGCTGAACGGTGGGATCGAGTTCGACGCGGACCTCGACGCCGGCGACGGCATCTGGATCTCCGCGCGGCTCGAAGGAACCGAAGAGGAGGACGAGGACGCCGTGCTCTATGCCGTCGAGCCCTTCTACGCGACGACGAGTCACACCGACGCCTTCACCGGCGCGGGAGTCGACACGCACCTGCTCGGCGGAATGGCTTCGATCGGCGTGCGCATCGGCGGCGACGCGTTCGCGCTCACGCCGCGCTTCGGAGCCGGCGTCGGCGCGGCGATCTTCGACTTCGACTCCGCGGTGCGCGACACCGGTGGCGCGCTCGCGATCGGCCGCGCCGTCCTCGGCATCGAAGTCGCGAAACATGCCATCGGCGAGATCGCGATCGGCGCATACCTGTGGGGCTGGCCGACGGAGACCGTCGGCACCGGCGGCTTCCTCACGCTCGGCGGCGGCGTGCAGTTCTGAGCGCGCCGCCCCACCCGAGCGACCTCATCCCGCGCGGGTGAGCCAGTCCTCGGCGATGCGGCGGAGGTCCGGCTCCGCGCCGTCGGGACGCGCGAAGTAGAAGGCCTCGATCCGCGCGATCACTTCACCGAGTTCGGTGCGAGAGCGCTGGTCGAGCGATTCGCTTCCCGCGATGTCGCGCAGCAGCCCGAGCACCGTGAACGGCGTGAGCCGCGCGGGCAGGCGGCGGCCGAGGGCCACGACGTGCGGACCGCGACGCCGCACGAACCACCAAGTGCTCGCGCCGAGCACGACGATCGCGAGCGGCAGCGCGACGGTGAGCCACGGGAACGCCGGCTCGCCGTAGCGTTCGCCGAGCGTGACGAGTTCCGCCGCTTCGATCAGGTCGGCGTCGACGCATCGCTGGCGCGTGAGTTTGGCGCTGCCGTCCTTCGCCGACGCGAAGCGGAAGGTCTCCGGCCGTTCGGGCAAGTCTGCCTTCGCGGCCATCGCGATCGTCCAGCGACGCTCCGACACGATCTGCTCGCGGTCGTCGTCGAACGACGAGACGGCGACACCAGGGTCGTCGGTCGACGTGATCTCGAAGTCGGCCGGCTGCACGTCGAGGATCTCGCCGAGGTCCGGCACGAGGCCCTTGCCCTGCGCCTTGATCTCGAGGACGAGCTTGCCGGTCTTGCTCTGGCGTTCGTCGAGGATCTGCGTGATCTCCAGATCGCGGTACGGACGCGCTTCGCCCGGCTCCTTCGACGCGTCGATCGGCACGTAGGCCGACACGATCGGCAGGACCGCGTAGCCCGAGGTGTCGAGGAAGTCGAGGTCGAAGCGGAGCTGCGGCAGCTTGTCGACCTGCGGGCCGCGCGCGCGCAGCAGGATGTAGACGTACGGCGTCACGCGCCAGCCGTACTCCGCCGTCGCCTTGCTGTTCACGTCGGCGGCGTTGAACGTCACCGACATCACCTCGAACTGCTCCTGCAGCGCCTTCTGCGCCGCCTCCTGGAACTTGTCGCGGTAGTTCTCCAGCGGGCGACCGTAGTTGTAGGCGTAGTACTGGTTGGTCTGGTTCTGCAGGTACTTCGCGAAGCCCCCCGCCTCGCGCTCGATGTCTTTGGTGTGCACGAGGTTCACGCGCACTCCGAAGGGCTTCGTGCCGACGGTCGCGTCGCCGTCGATCTCCGCGACGAGCCGGATCTCGGTGACGAGGTCCTTGTAGTACGACCAGACCTTGCGCGCTTCGCCGGCCTGAGGGTGATCGCCGACGATCGCGAAGCCGCCTTCGAGGTAGCGCGACTTCACCGCGGGGTTGACGGCGCTCATCCGGTTGAAGAGCAGGTTCGCGAAGCGGGACAGGTGCCGCTCCTTGCGATCGCCGCCGAGCCCCTCGATCGCACGCTGGATCTTGACCAGCTGCCGCTCGTCGAGCTGCGTGTCCTGACTCACCGCGGGCAGGTCGCTCGCGCCGAGCGCCGCGTAGAACCAGATCTCGAACGGTTCGGTGCTCTCCTCGTCGAGTGCCAGCGACGGCGCCTTGTTCGCGTAGAGCTCCGCGGCGCGCGCGAAACGCTCCATCGCCTCGGTGCGGCGCGCGGCGAAGCCGGTGTCCTTCTCGACCTCCTGGCGGAAGCCGTTCTCGTCGTGGAGCACCGCGGCGTGGGCGAGCACCAGGCTCCAGTCCTCCGCGCCGCCCTTCGCGCCGTCCTTCCCCCCTTTCAGCGCCGTCTCGACGACCTCGCGCGCGACCGCGTAGCCCCGCATCACCTCGCGCTCGATGTCCTTCTGCCGCCGATTGGTCTTCTTGTCCTCCTGCGTGCTTGGCTTCCGCCACACGTTGCCGAGGTTGGCGCGCATGCCCTGCACGAGGCTCGCCAGCATCGCGGGCTCCTGTGCGTCGAGCTTGCCGAACACCGACTCGATCGACTCGATGCGATAGACCTCCGCCGTGCTGTGCGCCGCCGTGAAGGCCTGCGCGAGCTGGCGCGAGTCGACGATCTCGCCGGGCAACGCCCGCAGGCGCGTCACCCACCTGGCGAGGTCCTTCAGGTTGCGCTCCTGCTGCGAACGCGTCAGCGGGATGCCCGCCGAGCGTTGGTCGAAGCCATACATGAACATGTAGGCGTCGGTGTTCTGCTGTGCCGCGTTCGGGTTGTGGTTCTTGATCCACACCCGCAGGAACTCCGCGGCGAGTTCCTTCGCGTTGCGCGGCAAGGTCGCGGCGAACTGCTCGATGTAGGGGAAGGCCTTCTCCTCTTCGTTGACCTTCAGCCAGAGCTTGGCGACGACCGTCGAGAAGCGGGGCTTGAGTGCATCGTCGAGGAGTTCGAGCCAGCGTCCGCCGGGTGCGAGCTCGAGGAGCTTGCCTGGCTCGATCGGTTGCACCGGCGTGCGCTGATAACCGCCGGTGTCGACCCAGTAGATGTTGCCGAACGAGTCGCGGCGCATCAGCGGCCCTCGCGAACTCGACGTGGAGTACTCGTAGGCGTGCTGCGCTTCGGCGAGCCAGTTCTCCGCGAGGATCGCGAGGCTCCTGCGCCAACCGTCGGCGCGTTCGGGAGCGGCGGCGAGCAGCGCGTCGACCGCCGTCTTCTGGAGTTCGAGTCCCGTACGACGGAACTCGGGATCGCCCATCCGCTCGGCGAAACCGCGCGCGGACTGCCCGCCGATCGTGGCGATGACTTCCATGCCGCGTTCGGGCCGCGTGGTGAAGCTCTCCGCGAGCCACGCCCCGCCGAACTCGTCCTTCACCTTCGGCGCGAGTTCGACGGCGCGACGCAGCGCCTCCGCCTTGGCGTCCTCGCTCACCTCGCCGATCGCGAGCGCGGCCTGCGTGACGAGCCATGCCGACTCGAGATGCGCGGGCTGCTTCTCCTGGTTCCACGCCGCGAGCTCGCGGCGCGCCATGAGGTTGAGGGCGTCACGGTCGTTCGCGGCGACCGCCGCGTCGAGCGACGGCAGGAAACCGTCGAGCTCGAAGTCGAAACCGAGCGCGGCCAACAGCCACGCCGCACCGCGTTGCGGCAGTCCACCCTGATCGGCCGGGACCTGCGTGCGCGCGCGCAGCATGCGCACGAGTTCCTCGACGACGTGGCCGGCGTCCAGTGCCTTGCGCGCGATCCCGGCGAGCAGCTCGATCTGCTTGCGTTCGGGCGGTTTCGGCGCCGCCGCCCACACCGCGAGCAGGTCGTCGAACGCGAAGCGGTTCTGCTCGCGAAGGTTCGACGGCACGCCGTTGTTCTGATTCTGCTCCGGCGGCGTGTTCGGCAGCACCCGGACGAGATGCTCCCACGCGTTCATCCGCTCGGGCTCGGGCAGCGTCGCGATCCACGCACCGACCTTCTCCCAGCGACCGAGCGTGACGTCGCGTTGCACGATCTCGATCTCGCGCACGAGACGTTTCTGCTCGCGCGCCTGCTTCTCCGCGGCCTGGGTCGCCGCGGCTGCCGCGGCCGCCGGGTCGGGGGCAGGCGGCGGCGCGCTCGGATCGACCGGCTGCGGCGGTTGCGCTGGTTGCCCCGCTGGCGCTGCTTGCTCAGCCGGAGCCGGCTCCGGCGGGATCACTTCGAGTTCCGTCGCAGCCCAGGCCTTCAAGGTCGCCGACGACCGGCGATCGAAGACCTGTTGCTTGAAGCTCGCGAATCGCGGGCTCGGTGGAGTCGGCACCGTCGGAGCGGTGCCCGGCTGCGCGGGCTTGCTCGGATCCTGCGCTTGCACGAGCGCCGGCGACAACGCGGCGTCGTCAGGCCCAGGCTCGGGAGCGACGAGCCGGATCCGCGTGGACGGCACCTGCGCGGCTACCGTCGAGGCGAACGCGAGTGCGAGGAGACACGAGGGGCAACGGGCGACCATGGGGCGATCGAGTCGAGATCCAGAGACGAGAACGGGAGGCCATTGCCTCCCGTTCGCCGTGCATCACACGCGGTTCGCGTTCACGAACCTGCGCCGTCGGGCAACGCGCCGAGTCCGGCGCCGCGTGCATCCTTCGGCTGCTTGCCTTGGTTGGGCTTTCGACCGCGACCGCGGCCGGTTCCGCAACCTTCTCACTGACTGGGCAGGGGCAGGCCCTGCAGGTCGGAGAGTGCGAGGCGTTCGAGCAGGATCGCCGCTTCGAGATCCTGCTCGCTTCGTCGCAGCGCCTTCTGGTCGTCGCCGCCGGCGGACGCTTCCGCGAGCAAGCGGTAGAGCTGGCGCGAACCGTCGATCTCGGGTTCCCAGGTCTCGCGCGGCAGACCCTCGAGGCGCATCAACCAGGTGAAGTAGTAACGCGCGTTGGCGAGCGAGCGCCGTGCACCGGCGAGCATCGTGGCGTCGGTGCCGTCCTTCTCGAGTTCGCCGACGAGCCGCTCGAGATCCGCGCGTGCGTCCGGCAGCTTCTCCGACTGCATCCACGCCTTCGCGCGCTCGAGCCGCATCGCGCGCGCGATCGGGTCGTTCCCCGACGGCAGCTTCGCGAGCGCTTCGTCGTACTTGCCCGCCGCCGTCGCGTGATCACCGGCGATCGCCGCGGCATGCGCCGTCGCCACGAGTCCATCGACGGCGTCGAGTCGCAGTCGGTCCTGACCGGGACCTTCGTGGTAGGCCCAGCCTCCGACCGGGAGGAGGATCCAGAGTGCCAGGAGGGCTTTCCGCATCGGGTGTCTCCGAGGGGGCGTCGTCGTGCCGGCCGCGTGGATCGCGGCGCGTGACGGGCCGGGATCCTATCGAACTTCGGCGGCGCCGGGCAGCAGTCCCTCGTCTCGCCCCTCGTCTCGTCCCTCGTCTGGTGCCTCGTCTGCCCGCGGCAAGGGCGACGTGTTCGGCGCGCTGAGGCCGGGTCGCCACGCCGTCCCGAATGCCTGAAGGAGCAGCGGCAACGCGACCAGGAGCGCGGCCCCCAGCGCCAAGGCCAGCAGGGCGTATTCCCGCAACGTGAGCTTCTCGCGCTTCTCGTCGACGGCGCCCGCGGTCAACGCGCGCACGGTGTCGGTCGGCACGTGGTGCTCGTTGCCGTCGTGGTAGCGACCGCCGAGACGCACCGCGACCTGGGACAGGGTCGCGACGTCCTGCCGCGATTGCTTGCCGTCGATGAAGCGCCCCGCGACGGGATCGCCGACGCCGACGACGAGGGTGGAACCGATCGACGGCGGCATCTTCGGCATGCCTGTCGCGGGCACGGTGTCGCCGTCGCTCATCACCACGAGGATCGCGCTCTCCGGTCGCCAGTCATGCGCGATGCGCGCCACTTCGACGAGGCCGTCGAAGAGCCGGGTCTTCCCGGGTTGGAACGCCTGATACAGCGGCAGGTCGCCGAGGATGTTGTCGATCACGCCCGCGTCGTGCGTGTCGATCACCACGGGCTTCGCGCCGTTCGCGAACGCGACGATCGTGACGGCGTAGTCGCCGATCGACACGCGTTGGAACATCGACTCGAGCAGTTCCTTGCTGCGCTCGTTGCGGCGCTGCTTGCGCGCCGGGCCGGCGTCGTCGAGGCGCATGCTCGGCGAGACGTCGAGCAGCACGACGAGGTGCCGCGGGTCGCGCTCGCGCTCGCCCTTGCTCGCGTGCACCTTCGGTTCGATCTGGAGCAGGGTCGCGAGGCCGAAGACCGCGAGCGCTGCCCCGAGCGCGCGCAACGCCGGCAGGCCGCGCACCCACGCCGCCGGACGGCCCTGCGGTCCGAACGCGAGGCGCGCGACCTTCCGGATGCGCCGCGCGTGCAGCAACTCGGCGGCGAGCACGAGGACGAACGCGGCGGCGACCGCGAGCCCGGTGGCGGTCGTCACCACGGCGTCGGCCTCGCGGTGAAGAGGACGATCACGCCGAGGCCGAGGACCACGAGTCCGGCGATGCACCACGGCGCGAAGTCGTCGAGGAACTCGCCCGAGATCTGCTCGAGCTTCGCCTCCTGCATCTTGTCGATCTGCGCGAACACCGCGTCGAGACCAGCCTGGTCCTCGGGGTTGAAGGCGTCGCCGCCGGTGCCGCGCGTGATGTCGATGATGTCGTCGGGGATCGGCGGCTCGGCGATGTGCACGGCCCACACGGCGATGCCCTCGCTGCGGAACCTGCTCGCGATCTCTTGCGCGCGGCCGCTGTGGAGGTCGGAACTCTGGCCGTCGCTGACCAGGACGATCATGCGGTCGCCGCCCTCGCGCGAGACGAGCATCTCGCGGCAGGCGAGCAGCGCCTTGCCGATCTGCGTGCCCGACCCGAAACCCGGCAGACGGAACTCGGGACGCATCAGCGCGGGCGCGCAGCGGAACGCCGAGGGATCGCTGGTGAGCGGCACCCAGTTGAGGACCTGGTCGCTGAAGAAGGTCAGGCCGAATGCGTCGCCCTTGCGCAGGTCGAGGAATCGGTCGATCGCCTTCATCGCGGCGTCGTGACGGCTGCCCTCGCCGAACTTCGCCGTCATGCTGCCCGACACGTCGAAGCAGAACTGGATGTTGGTCAGCGCGCGCTTGGTGCGCGGCACGCTGAGACGCTGCGGGTTCGCGAGCATCACGATCGCGACGCACAGCAGCAGCGCGGGCAACGACTCGCCGATGCGCAGCAGGACCGCGAGCCAGCGCCCGGTGCCGGCACGGCCATGGTCGAAGGGCACTGCGATCGCCGGTCGCTCGCGCTGCCAGAGCGCGAGGAGCACGAGTGCCGGCAGGACCAGCAGCACGAGGAAGAGCGGCTGCGCGAAGGTCAACGCGAGGCACCGTCGAGCGGATCGTGGACGTCGCGGTACGGCGCGAGCAGGCGTTGAACGTCGACGTCGGCGCGCGCGGCGTCGGACGGCGGCGCGTGCAGCCACTGCTCGAGCTGGCGCAGGAGGGCGCCGGCTTCGTCATGCTCGCGCAGCGTCGCGATCGCCTGGGCCGGGCGCATCTCGCGCAGCGCGAGCCGCTCGCGCCAGTGCGCGAGCAGGAGTCGCTCGAGCTCCGCGCGGCGCGCGTCGTCGAGTCGGCCGTGCAGAGCGGCCTCGACCATCGGCCGCAGGCGGTCGGCGAGCGTCGGCGGCGGCACGGTCGCGTCCGCGATCGCCGCGGCGCGACGGCGACGGAAGAACAGGAGCGCGCCCAACCCGATCAACCACGCGATGCCCGCCGCGACGAGCAAGCTGCGGTAGCCACCGACCGCGGGCGGTTCGACGGGTTCGAGCTCGTGCGGACGGATCGACAGCGGAGTCAGCACCGAAGTGATCTTGACCTGGATCTCCGGCAGTCCTTCCGCGGGTGAACCGTCGGCGCGCACGAACCACTCGCGCAGGTCGTGGCGTCCGGCGACGAAGCCGGTGTACTCGAGGTCGTAGCGGAAGGCGTCGCCGTGGGGCCAAGTCGCGACGACGCGCAAGAGGATCGGCGCCTTGGGATCGTCGACGGGCTTCGCGATCAGCTCGGGACCGGGCAACACGAGCTGC
Source organism: Planctomycetota bacterium (assembly GCA_016235155.1). GTDB lineage: Bacteria > Planctomycetota > UBA1135 > UBA1135 > UBA2386 > JACRLW01. The sequence continues at coordinate 113,220 of JACRLW010000053.1, read as the reverse complement.
TCGATGCGCGCACGCATGCCGACGTTGGCCTCGCGTTCGTCGCGCTTCTGGGCATTCACCGGCGCGGCGAGCAAGGCCGCCATCCCCAGCGCGATCGCAAGACGCCTCATCGAGCCCCCCGCGACAGCACGCCGCGTGATTCGAGGAAGTCGCGCACGCGGTGCAGGAAGGGCTTCTCGACCGGGACGACGAGGTGATCGACGCCGGCACGGCGCAGGCGCGCGGTCACCGTCGCCTGATCCGTCCAGCTCTTGCGGCCGGTCGTCGCGAAGCGGCGGCCGGTCTCGGGCTCACGCGCGCGCACGAGCCCCGCGCCGCGCAAGCCGTCCTCCGCCGGGTCGCGCAGTTGGAGCACCACGCAGTCGTGGACTTGCGCGAGCAGTTCGATGCGCGGCAGTGCGTCGGCGTCGTGCAGATCGCTCAGCACGATCACGAGTGCACGGTTCCTGAGCGTCGGCACGAGCTCCTGGATGCGACGGCCGAGCGTCGTCGGCTCGTCGTAGCGGAAGTGCCGCAGTTGCAGCAGCCACTGGAAGATGCGCGGCTTGGACAAGGTCGGGTCGACGCGGAACTCGCGGCCGCCGACCGCGAGCACGCCGACCGGACTGACGCGGTCGAGGCAGGCGAGCGCGATCCCGCCGGCGAGTTGCAGCGCGATCGCGTACTTGGTGCGCGGTGCCGATCCGATCGTCATCGACGCCGACGTGTCGATCAGCAGCCAGCACGGGATCGTCTTGGGTGTGTCGTACTCCTTCACGTGCACGCGACCGGTGCGCGCGGTGATGCGCCAATCGATCGAGCGCACCGGATCGCCGTACTGGTAGCCGCGCGACTGGACGTACTCGATCCCGCTGCCGAGGAAGCGCGAGTGGTCGGTGCCGTAGTTCAACGAATCGGCGAGACGGCGCACGGCGATGACGAACTGCCGGGCGTCGAGCGGTTCGAGAGCGTCGAGCCGTCCCTCCATGGCGCGCGCCTACGCGTGCACCTCGCCGAGGATCTCTTCGAGCACGCCCGCCGTCGTCTGGCCTTCGGCGAGCGCTTCGTAGGTGGGCCGCATGCGGTGCAGCATGACGTCTTCGGCCAACGCGTAGAGGTCCTCGGGCACGACGTGGTTGCGGCCGTGGATCAATGCCCGCGCACGCGACGCCTTGAGCAAGGCGATCCCCGCGCGCGGGCTGCAGCCGAGATCGAGCGCGGGATGCCGCCGCGTGCGGTTCACGATCTCGACGACGTGATCGAGGAAGGTCTCGCTCACGAAGACGTCCTGCACGCGTTCCATCGCCTGGGCGAGGTCCTCGATGTTGCCGACCGGCTCGTCGTCGATGACGTCGAACTCGGTGCGCGCCACCGCGCCGCCGCCGTCGCGCTTGATGCCGAGCGCCGCGTTGCGCCGCAGCACCTCCTTCTCCTCCTCCGGCTTCAGATACTCGAGCCGGTGGAGCAGCATGAAGCGGTCGAGCTGCGCCTCGGGCAGTTCGAAGGTGCCCGACTGCTCGACCGGGTTCTGCGTCGCGATGACGAGAAACGGCGCCGGCAGCTTGTAGGTCGTGTTGCCGATCGTGACCTTGCGCTCCTGCATCGCTTCGAGCAGGGCACTTTGCACCTTGGGCGCGGCGCGGTTGATCTCGTCGGCGAGCAGGAGATTGGTGAAGACCGGACCCTTGTGCGTCCGGAACTCGCTGGTCCGCTGGTCGAGGATCTCCGAGCCGAGGATGTCTGACGGCAACAGGTCGATCGTGAACTGCACGCGCGCGAACGCGAGGTGGATCGTCTTGCTGATCGCCGCGACAAGCAGCGTCTTCGCCAGACCGGGCACCCCTTGCAGCAGCAAGTGCCCCGAGGTCAGCAGCGCGATCAGGATGCGCTCGACGACGACGTCCTGCCCCACCACCACGCGCGCGACGCGCTCGCGCACGGCTTCGAGGAAGTGGGCGGTCTCCTGGAAACGGGACGAGCCTGTGCTTGGCTTCGGATCGGACATGCGGAGCTGCGGGTTCGCGGTCGGCGCGCCAAGGTGCTCGGCGCGCGTCGGGGAGCGGACGCGGCCGGGCGCGGGAGTCTACCCATCGATTGCGCAGTCAGGCACGGTGATCATGACTCCATGACCCGCGTCGCACTTGCATCGTTCACCACCGCTCTCACGCTCCTCGGTCCCGCGTCCGGTCAAGAGGCCGCTGCTCGGAGCGAACCTCCTGCCATCGACTGGCGAGACGCGCAGTCGCCGGTGAAGAACCAGGGGCATCGCGGGACCTGCGCGGCGTTCGCGATCTGCGGGGCGCTCGAGACCTTCCCCGGCATCCCGGGGGACCTCAGCGAGCAACTGCTCTACGCGACGGTGAAGCTGCACCAGAAGGAGGTGGTGCAGTGGTCGAGGACGCTCGGCGTCGAGGCGAAGATCGGGGAGGGCGATCTCTTCGACGTCTACGCGCCGCTCTTCGAGCTGATCGGGACCTGCTGCGAGTCGTTCCTCCCCTACGACCCCGACCCGAAGCGCGCAGGCGACTCGGTGCCCGACGAACTGAAGCGCTACCTCGAGCTCGCGCACGTGGCGCCGGCTGACCTCGAGACGCTGCGCGACGGCTTCGGCAAGTACGGCTTCGCGGCGAGCGACTGCACGGTGCTCGACGCGGCGACGGTGCGCGACGCCGAACACCTGAAGGCGCTGCTCGCCGCGGGCAACGTCGCGATCCCCGTCGGCTACGCGGTCTACGGACCGACCTGGTCGAAGATCGGAGAACACGGCAACCACGCGGGCGACGGCAAACGGGTGATCGTCCACCCCGGGATGATGTTCCGCTTCGCGCGCGCCGGCGAGGAGGCGAAGAGCTACGCCGACGCGTTGGTCGACTGCGCGCAACGCGGCGAGTCGTTCGTCGACGCGGTGCGGAGCGGTGAGCTCGTGACGAGCAAGCTCGGGGCCGACGACGAGTACGGCGGTCACGCGGTGATCCTCTGCGGCTACGACGAGCGCGGCTTCCTCGCGAAGAACTCGTGGGGCGCGGAGTGGGGCGATCGCGGCTACTTCGTCGTCGGCTGGGACTACCACGCGCTCTATGCGGCTCAGGGCCTCGTGATCGCGGGCGCGCGGATCCGCAACCCGGCGCTCAGTCCGTTCGAGACGCGCTCGCGCATCGAGCAGGGCCGCTTCCGCACGAAGCTGCGGCCGCGCGGAGCGGGCGACGGCGCGCAATGGCAGCTCTCGGTCTGGATGGAGGAACCGCGCGACGCGAACTGGGAGATGGCGGAGTACCGCGTCGACGTCCGCGGCGAGTCCGGCGACTGGCGCGAAGTCGCGCGCGCGATCGTCCACGGCGGCGCAGTCGACGCGCGCACGGGCGCACCCTGGACGATCGACGGCGATGCGTTCGCCGCGATCCGTGCGAGCGAGTCGGTGCGCGTCACGGTCCGGATCGGCGATCTGCCGCTCGGCGACCTGAGCAAGCCGGACGAGACGCGCTGGCTGCGCACGCTGGAGTTCGAGCCGTTCGCGCCCGCGCTCGACGGGGCGATCGACCTCGTGCCGCGGCGGTGAACCCCAGTCCTGCCTCGGCATGGCATCGGGGGTTCGGGTACACGTCCGACGCACGCGATTGACGCACTCACACAAGAAGCGTTAGGAAGCTCGCCGTAGCGCGGCAGGGAGCCAGCCATCCGGCGATGTCGTCGCTCTCCCGATCCGTGAAACGCGCGGTGCTCGCACTGGGCGGGTTCGTCGCTGCGCTCGGCGCGGCGGAGATCGTGCTGCTCGGACTGGGAATCCCGGCCGATGCGGCGGAACTCGAGTTCCTCGGGCCGGAACTCGGGTTGGCCGACGTCTTCGAGACGGACGACGAGCTGTTCTGGCGGCTCCGCGCCGGCGCAACCGGTCTGCGCGTGAACGAGCTCGGTCTCCGCGGTGCGCTCCCTCGCGGCGCGAAGTCTGCCGGCGACTTCCGCGTGCTGTGTGTCGGCGACTCCTCGACGTTCGGGATCGGCGTGCGCGAGGAGGAGTCGTGGCCGCGCGTGCTCGAACGCTCGCTCCAGGACGAAACGCCGCGGCGTCGCGTCGCGGCGATCGTCGCCGCGCTGCCGGGTTGGTCGACGTGGCAGGACCGGCGACTGCTCGAGCGCGAGGCGACGCGCTTCGCGCCGGACCTGACCGTGTTCTACGTCGGCGCCTGGAACGACTACGTCCCCGCGATCGGAACCTCCGACCGCGAACGGACTCAGCGCCGAGATCACGGCGGCTCGCGACTCGGTCGGCTGATCGAAGGACATGCGCGCGCGGATCGCGCGAGCTACGTCGCGGCGTTCGAACGCGGCGAGGCGCCCGACGGACGACGCGTGTCGCCGTTCGAGTTCCGCGAGAACCTGCTCGCCATGTTCGACGCGGTGACGCGACTCGGCGGGGCGATCTGCGTGGTCATCCCGCCGATCGAGCGAGGGATGCGCGCGAAGTACCCGATCGGCGACGAGTACCGCGACGCCCTGGTCCAACTCGCCGCGAGCGCCGGCGCCCGCGTGATCGATGCGCGGGCGACGTTCGACGAGGAGGACGATGCCCTCGCGCGCGTCGAGCCCGTGCCGCCCGGGGATCGCACGCACTGCTTCGCGGACGGCGTCCACCCGACGCCGCACGGCCATTCGCTCATCGCGGCCCGGGTGCTCGCGATCGCGCGCGAACGGATCGGTGGGCGCGGCGCCGCAGACGGTGAGGACGAGGTCCCGGTCGTCGCCTCGGTGTTCCCGATGCGCATCCCGTCGCTCGCCGGGGGCGAAGTCGCGCTGGTGGGTCGGGGACTCGAACGGATCGACCGCGCCCGGTTGGATTCCGTCGAGGTCGACGTCGCGGCCCGATCACACGACCGCGCGACGATCGCGATCCCGGCGTGCACGGCGCCGGGCGAACACGAGTTGGTGGTCCTCGGCGACTTCGGCCGCCTTGTCGCGGGACGGGTGACCATCGCGGGACCCGAACTCGTCACGCATCTCGAGCCCCGGGCCGGTGGCGCGTGCCTTGTGGTCGAGGGTCGAGGCGTCCCGGGGTGGCGCGTGTTCGCATGGCTCGGCGCCGTGCGCACGTCGGCGCCGCTGCCGACCCGCTACGGTCACTTCGAGCTGGCGCACGATCGACCGCTGCAGCTCGCCGATCGCGCATGGATGCCGCTGCGCCTGGACCTGCTCGACCTGCCGCGACTCGAAGCGACGGTCCGCGCGGACGGCCGCTTCGAGATCCGACACGATCTGGATCCTGCGGCGACGGCGAACGTGCCGGAGCAGTGGCTGGTCCAGGCGCTGATCGTCGATCCCTCGGATCGCTCACGCGGCGTCCTCAGCGCGACGGCGATCGGCCTGCGGCCGTGACGGTTCACTGGGCCGCGATGCCCTGGATCTCGACCAACGCGTCGGGATCGAGCAGCGACATCACCATGAACAGCGCCATCGCCGGGTAGTGGCGACCGCAGATCTGCTTCCAGGCGGCGCCGATCTCGCGGCGCGCGGTGACGTAGTCGTCGCGACTGCGCACGTAGAGATTGAGCTGCACGACGTCGTCGAAGGCCATGCCGGCGTCGCGCAGGACGAAGCCGATGTTCTCCATCGCGCCGCGGACCTGGCCGGCGAGGTCGCCGCGACGACGCACGGCGCCCGCCTGGTCGTAGTCGCATTGACCGGCGAGATAGAGCGTGCGCGCGCCGCCGCCGCTCTCGACGAGCCAGCCGTGCTGGAAGCCGCTCGGCTTGCAGAGTTCGCCGGGGTTGATCGGACGCTTCATGCCCGCGAAGCGTGCGCGAGCGAAGGTGCCGCGGCAAGGCGGCGGTCGACGACTCGGGACGCGCGCGCTTGAATGCCGCGTCGCTCCCGACGGGAACTCGACCATGCGCCCCACACTGCCCTTCGCTTCGTTCCTCGCCGCGACGTTGTCCTGCGTCGTCCTCGCCGGCTGCGGAGGTGGCGGCGGCGGCGGCGGACCGTCGGGCCCGCGGCTGTCGGGCACGCTCACGATCCCGCAGAGCGGCAGCGGCGGGTGGCAGGTCCTGGACGAGCGCGGCGACGACGATCGCGCCCATGCCGTAGACGCCGGTGCCCTGGTCGCACTGCGTCACCTCGAGGGCGTGGTCGGCGGCGACGATCCGCGCGACGTACGACGCGTCACGCTCGCGCCAAGTTGGTTGCGTATCGCGTTCGACGCGGGGGACGGCTCGGCGCTGTTCCTGCTCGAGACCGCGACCGGACGTCTCGCGGCGCGGCTCGCTCCGGGGGCGACCTGCGTGCTCGCGGTCGGTGAGGCGATGGAACTCGATCTCTGCGTCGCGGGCGGCCCGACGGCGGCGCGATGGTCGATCGACGCTCTCGCCACGGATGCCGGCGCGATCGACGGCGCCGCGATCGAAGTGCCGGTGCCCGCGAACACGCGCGAACGGCGCGATGCCGCGCAAGCCGCATGGCTCGGAGCCCAACACCCGATGGCAAGCGGTGAGGTCGTCGTGATGCGCCGCATCGCGGCCGTGGCCATCGATCCCGTCGAGTTCGCGGCCGCGGGTCTCGAGTCCGAGCCGGTCTCACCGTGCGGAGCGAGCGAGATCAGCGTGCACCGCGTCGTCGGATCCGCGGCGCTGCAGAGCGTGACGAGCGGTGCACCGCTCGAGTGGAGCCTCGAGATGGAGACCTGCCTCGCCGCGCTGCGTGCCGAGGCTCGGCCCGGCGTGCGCGCCGCGAGTCCGAACTGGCTGCGCTTCGCCGCCGCATCGCTCGAGCCGAACGATCCGCACTACCGCCTGCAGTGGCACTACGCGCAGCTCCGCATGGATCAGGCCTGGAACGAGACGACCGGCAGTTCGTCCGTCGTCGTCGCGATCATCGACACCGGCATCGTCAGTTCGCATCCCGAGTTCTCGGGACGGCTCGTGCAGGGTTTCGACTTCATCAGCTCGGCGACGCGCGCGCGCGACGGCAACGGCATCGACAACGATCCCGAAGATGCCGGCGATCTCGCGCAACCGCCGAACAGCAGTTGGCACGGCACGCACGTCGCGGGGACCATCGGCGCGCGCAGCAACAACGGCAGCGGCGTCGCCGGCATGGATTGGAACTGCAAGCTGATGGCGCTGCGCGCGCTGGGGCAAGGCGGCGGGACCTCCGCCGACATCATGGAGGCGGTGAAGTACGCGGCGGGTCTGCCCAACGCATCGGGCACGACACCGCAAGCACCCGCGGTACCGCGCGGCCGCGCCGACGTCTTGAACATGAGCCTCGGCGGGCCGTCGAGCAGTTCGGTGGAGCAGCAGGTCTACGCCGATGCGCGCAACGCCGGCTTGTTCGTCGTCTGCGCGGCGGGCAACGACGCGACCAGCACGCCCGGGTACCCCGCTTCGTATCCCAGCAACCTCTCGGTCGGCGCCGTGCGCTTCGACGAACAGCTCGCGCCGTACTCCAACACCGGGCCGACGGTGGACGTCGTCGCGCCGGGCGGCGACATGAGCGTCGACCAGAACGGGGACAACTACCCCGACGGCGTGCTGTCGTGCTCCGTCGACGTGAACCGCAACCCGATCTTCGTGTTCGAGAACGGCACGTCGATGGCGTGCCCGCACGTCGCGGGGCTCGCGTCGTTGTTGCTCGCGATCGACGGCACGTTCACGCCGGCGCAGCTCGAAGCCCTGATCACGACCAACGCGAAGGACCTCGGCGCGGCCGGCCGCGACAACACCTTCGGCTTCGGTCTCATCGATCCGGTCGCGGCGCTCCGCGATGCCGCGAACTCGTTTCCGATCGGACCCCTGCTCCGCGCGAGCCCCAGCGGCGTGAACCTCGGCGCGACGACGAGTGCCACGCAGGTCGGCTTGTTCAACGACGGCACGGGCACGCTCGCGGTCTCGGTCGGCACGAGCGCGATCGGCTACGCGGCCGGTGAGCCGACCGGTTGGCTCGCGGCGACCTTCGTCGCGGCGGCGGGCGGCGGTCCGATCACCCACGATCGCGTCGACCTCGTCGCGACGCGCGGCTCGTTGCCCGCGGGCGAGTACCACGCCTTCCTCGACGTCGCGTCGACCAACGCGACGGGCAAGCGCGTGACGGTGTCGATGTCGGTCGGCACGGCGTCGAACACCGACACGGTCTACGTGCTGCTCGTCGACTTCGACACGCTCGACACGGTCTTCCAGACCCAGACCGCGGCGGCACAGAGCTTCGCGTTCACCATGCAGTCGTCGTCGCAGTCGCTGATCGCCGTCGGGAGCTACCTGCTCGTCGCCGGCACCGACCGCGACAACGACGGCCTCATCGGCGATGACGGCGAGTTGTTCGGGATCTGGCCCAACTCCGACTCGCCCGCGCTGGTCGACGTCGCGTCGGACGCGACGAATCTGCAAGGACTCGACTTCGCGCTCGAGCCGATGCAGCAGATCAGCCGCGTGCGGGCTTCCGGCTTCCGCCGCCTGCGCTGACTTGGACGCGCGCCTGGATGAGCTCGCCGTCGAGCTGCGGCTGAGGAGCCAGCGCGAGGATCGGCGATTGCGCGAAGTCCTCGGCGACGCGTTGCCGGCGCTCGGACTGTCCGCCGAGGATCGACGGCTCGTCGCACGCCGCTGCTACCGCGTGCTCCAGCAGGAGCGACGCCTCGACTTCGCACTCGACGGCGCGTTGCGCGGGCGCGGCGAGCAGCGCGTGATGCCGGAAGCACTCGTCGAGCCTGCGCGCCACGTGTGCGCGATGTTGCTCGACTTGGAGATCGATGTCCCCGAGGCGAGCCGTCGCCTGCCGCGCATCGACTGGCAGTTCGTGACGAGCGTCGATGCGCGCATCGCGCGCGCACGCGACCCCGACACGCGCTTCGGCCTGACCTGGTCGATGCATGACTGGATTGCCGCGCGATTCCGCGAGGAGTTCGCGGACGAAGCCGCGGCGATCGCGAAGAGCCTGAACGAGGAGCCGCCGCTGACACTGCGGGCGAACACGCTGAAGGTCAAAGACCGCGACGAACTCGCGCGGCGGCTGGCGGACGAAGGCGTCGCCACGCGGCCGACGCCACACGCGCCGCACGGGCTGGTCGTCGCGGGCGCGCTCTCGCTGTTCTCGAGCAAGGCGTTCCAGGACGGCAGCTTCGAACAACAGGACGAGGCGAGCCAGCTGGTGTGCCACGTCGTCGCACCGCCTCCGCGCGGGCGCGTGCTGGACGCCTGCGCCGGCGCCGGCGGCAAGACGCTCGCGCTCGCCGCCGCGCTGAAGAACCAGGGCGAGGTGCTCGCCGTCGATCCGCACGACCAACGCATCGCGAGCCTGGTCGAGCGGCGGCGGCGCGCGGGGACGTCGAACGTGCGATCGCTCGTCGTCGCCGAGGACGGCTGGCCGGAAGAGGTCGCCGCGTTCGCCCGTAGCGCCGATCGCATCCTGCTCGACGTGCCGTGCACGGGCATCGGCTCGTGGCGGCGCCGTCCCGATGCGCGCTGGTCGTTGCGCACCGTCGCGTTTCCGAACTTGCAGGCGACGCAGGCGATGCTGCTCGACCGTGCGCTCGCGCACCTCCAGGTCGGCGCGCGCGTGATCTACTCGACCTGCACGCTGTTCGCGGCGGAGAACGAACGGCAGGTCGAGCGCGTGCTCGCACGCGATCCGGGCCTCGAGCTCGTGCGCGTCAAGGAGATCCTCGGCAAGGAAGCCGCGGCGCCGATCACCGATCCGAGCGGGACCTTCCTGCGGTTGAGACCGCACGTGCACGGAATGGACGGCTTCTTCGCCGCCGTCATCCGCCGGCGCTCGGTCACTTCGTGATCAAGCGCCCCGCGATCATGAAGTGATCGCTGTAGCCCTCGTCCCACTTGCCGCCGCGTCCGCGGCGGAACCACTTCGGGCGACGCAAGTCGTCGCGCAACTTGTCCGGCGCGTGCACGTGGAGCGAACCGTCGACGTACGTGAAGCCCGTCGCGTCGAGCATCCCGCGCGAGAGGATGCATTGGTCGAAGACGTTCCAGGTCCACTCGGGGTTGTAGTAGAGGGTGCCGAGATCGGGCGTTGCGAGCAGCGGCCAGGACGCGTTCCAGAGCGGCGTGCCGTCGCGGCGATTCAGCGCGGCGTTGCGACTGCGGACCGCTCCGAGTGCCGTGACGATCGAGGCATCCCAGGGGTCGTCGTTGAAGTCGCCGACGATCAGCACGTCGGCGTCGCGGCCGGCGGCCTTCTCGCGTTCGATGGCCGCGAGGGCCGCGGCCTTGCAGACCGCTCCCGCGACGGCGCGGAAGGAACCGTCGCGATCGCTGCCGCGCGACGGCCAGTGGTTGACGAACACCACGAGTCGCGCATCGCCCGCGCGCAGGCGGACCTCGAGCACGCTGCGTGATGGCCCGCTCGCGCGTCGCACGGGATGGAGGACGACGGCGTCGTCACCGCCGTCGAGTTCGAAGGGCGCGCGGAAGGCGAGCGCGACGTCGATGCCCCGCGGGTCGGGCGACTCACGGTGGACGACGGTGAAGCTCTGGCCCGCGAGAGCAGGCTGTGCGACGAGGTCGTCGAGCACGCGCTGGTTCTCGACCTCGGCGAAGCCGATCACGTGCGGCGCCACTTCCTTGATCTCCCCCGCCACGTGGTCGAGCTTGAGCGCGTACCGCTCGGGCGTCCATTCGCGCGCGGGGAGGTACTCGTCGTCGCCCGCGTTCGACGGGTCGTCTTCGGAGTCGAAGAGGTTTTCGACGTTCCAGAACGCGAACGTCAGTTCCGTGCCCGGTGCGCTCTGGGCGATCGGCAGCAGGGAGGTTCGGGTCGTCTCGCCATTCTCCTGCCGCAGATGACAGGCAACGGCGAGCGACGCGACGAGGAACGGGACGGTGGAAGCGAGCAGTCGGGTCATCGCTCGGGCAACTCACGCAGGATCGCGCGTACGGGAGACGAGTCGCCGCCGACGATCCGCAGCGGCAACGCGATCAGTTCGTAGTCGCCGGGCGGCACGGCGGACAGATCGAGGTTCTCGAGGATCGCGACGCCGCCCGTGAACAGCACGTGATGCGCGGCGAGTTCCTTCGACGTCGCGTGATCCATGCTCGGCGTGTCGAGACCGACGAGCTTCACCCCGGCCTGCGCGAGCCGGCGCGCGGCGTCGGGCCCGAGAGCGGTGAACGCCGGCACGAAGACCGTGTGGTCGTGGCGATCGCGGGTCTTCAGCAGCACGCGCTCGGCGCCGCGCAGCTCTCGGTCGCCCAACGCTTCGGCCGGGACGAGCGGCGGATCACCACGACCCGCGACCGCGATCACGCGGCACGGCCCGACGTAGCGCTCGAGACCGACCTCGGCGATCGACGGCGCGCCCGAGGCGAAGTGCAAGGGTGCGTCGGTGTGGGTGCCGCAATGCGCGGACATCCGGATCGTCGACACGTTGCACGAAGCGCCGGCATCCATGCGAAGCACCCACTCCGAAGAGAAGGGTGTGTCGCCGGGGAAGACGGCGGTCGCGGGCGAGATCGGCTCGGAGATGTCCCAGATGCGGCGAGTCATCGGCGGCGCGATGCTACGCGCGCGCGGCGGTCACCACTTCTCGGAGTCGCGGCTACCGCGATCGCGATGTCCGCCGCCGCCACCACCGCCACCGCCGCGCCGGCCACCGCCGCCGCCACCACCGCCGCCACCTGCGGGACGCGCGGGACGATCCTGGGCTTCGTTCACGCGCATCGGCCGGCCGTCGATTTCGACGCCGTTCATCGCGGTGATCGCTGCGGCCGCCTCCTCGTCGGTCGCGAACTCGACGAACGCGAAGCCGCGCGAACGGCCGGTGTCGCGGTCCGTCATGATCTTGCAGCTCGCCACCTGCCGCCCGTCCTTCTGGAAGTGCTCGAGCAGGGTGTCTTCAGTCGTGTCGTAGGAGAGGTTGCCGACGAAGAGTCGCTTTCCCATGGGTCTTTCTCGCGAGGGATGGACCGCGATCGCCGAGCGGCACGATGTCCGCTTCGACCCGGTCCGCGCGGCTCGCCGGGGATCGGGCACGCGCCGGATCACCCGCACTGCGAACGAAGGGTGCGCGTCGCCGCCAAGCGCGCTCCCGGAAGGTCGTGGTTTCGGCGCTGCCCGGTCCGGCGCCCGACTCTCGGCTGCACGGATCGGGATCCATGCGACGTCGGTCGTGATCTTGGCTCGTGTCGTCCATCTCGGCGGATCGGATGGGAAGGCCCCGCATCGCGGGTCCCTGCCGTCGCTTCGCACGACCGGGAACGGGGCGGATTCTAGCGACGGCGTCGGACCGGGGAAGTCGCCTCAGCCGGGCTTCTTCGGCTGACCGATCCATGGCCGATGGGCGCCCGACTCGATGATCTCGGCGACCGCGTCCACCGCGGCGACTGCCTCGGCGTCGCGCGTGTAGAAGTGCGGCGAGAAGCGGATTCCGGCGCCCGGTCGGTAGTCGCAGACGACGTCGCGCGCGTTGAGGGCCTGGCAGACCTCGTAGCCGTGCGGAACGTCGACGGAGACGTGGTTGCCGCGCTGCTCCGCGGGGCGTGGCGAGCGGAGCGTGAAGCCGTGTCGGTCGCAGCGCTCGATCATCTTCTTGGTCATGCGCAGGCTCTTCTGTCGGATCGCCGTCGGACCGATCTCGGCGACGATGCGCACGCCTTCGATGCCGGCGAACAGGGCCGGCACGTTCGGCGTGCCGTTGAGGAAGCGGCCGCCGTCGTCGCGGAAGTCCTGGCCCGCGGTCGAGAACGCGAAGGGGTCCTTGTGGGCCGCCCAGCCCGTGAAGCCCGGGCGTAGCGAACGTCGCTCGTCTTCATGGACGTAGAGGAAGCAGTTGCCCGGACCGCCGCACAGGTACTTGAGTGCGCCGCCGACCACCGCGTGCACACCCTGGTCCGCGAGCGTGAGCGGGAGTGCTCCGATCGACTGGAACACGTCGAGGACGACGAACGCACCGACGCGGCGTGCCTTCGCGACGATCGCGCGCACGTCCTGCACGTAGCCGCTGCGGAACAGGACGTGACTGATCGGGACCAGCAGCGTGCGCTCGTCGATCGCGTCGACCATGCGCTGCGTGTCGATCGTGATGCCGTCATCCGACGGCACGCGCACGATCTCCGCGCCGTGACGGACCTGTTGCTCGTACAGGTACATCACGGACGGGAAGTTCAGTTCGCTGTAGACGATGCGGTTGCGCGGCGCGGCGAAGTCGAAGCAGGACAGGATCGCCTGTGACGCCATCGCCACGTTCTGGTGCATCGACACCGTGCGCGGCGCGACGCCGAGGATCTTCTCGATCTCGGCGGCGAACTCGAACTGGAGGTTCCACCAGCGATCGCCCCATGCGCGCACCCCCTGCTCCTCCCACGAGTCCGCGTACTCCGTCAGGCGCGCACGGGCGCGGCGCGGCATCGCGCCGAGCGAGTTGCTGATCTGGTAGTTCGTCCGCTCGACGATCGGGAACTCCGAGCGCCAGGCGAGCAGAGGGTCGTCGATGGTCGGATCCATGTGCGTCGTGCGCGCGGAGCGTAGCGCGCGCACGGAATCCGGGCCCCCGACGCGTCGTCGACGAAGCTCAGTTGCCGAACGCGAACTCCATCGCGTTCGAGAACGCGTAGCCGGCCGGATTCGCGAGCGGGTCGAGACAGATCCACTGCGCGAAGATCGACTGGCCGATGAAGATCGGGCTGTTCGGAACGACGAGCGGATCGAAGTTCAAGAGCCCGAGCGGATCGGCCTGGCGGACGACCACGAAGCCGTCGTTCGTCGCGTAGAGCGTGCAGTTCGTGAAGCCGTAGGGATCGAGCGGCAGGTTCGCGACCTGGCCGAGGTTGATCACGACCGGCGCGTTGGAGAGGGCGCCACGCAGCGTGATCTCGAGTGTCTCGCCGAGCCCTGGACGTCCGCGATAGCCGATGTGCGGGAGCTTGCCGTTGCTGCCCGGGCAGGCTTTTCCGAACTCGTAGCAGCGCGGCGGCGTGCCGACGTTGTTGAGGTCGATGACGTAGGCCGAACCGGCCTGTGCGCCGGTGAAGTCGGCGAAGGGAGCACCGACGAGGATCTCCGCGAAGCCGTCGCGATCGACGTCGCCCGCGCTCGCGAGACCCCAACCGAAGGCGTCGGCGATGCCGCCGAGGCCGAGCGACTGGATCAGTCCGCCGGTCGCACCCGAGTAGACGTACACGCCACCGGTCACCGGCGTCGCGCCCACCGTTCCCAGCAACGCGGTGACCATCACGTCCGCGCGACCGTCGCCGTCGACGTCGCCCGCTGCGGCGACCGGATAGCCGAACAACAGACCCGGCACCGAGCCGTGCGTCAGCGTGTAGAGCAAGGCACCCGTGCGACCCGAGTAGACGCGTGCCGAACCGAAGTCGAGCCCGCCGTCGTCGGCGAAGGGCGCGCCGACGATGACGTCCGCGTGGCCGTCGCCGTCGACATCGCCCGCGCCGGCGACGCTCGCACCCTGGAGGTCCTGGCCTTGGCCGTCGAATCGCCAGCTCTGCGCGCCGGTGCGGCCCGAGTAGATCAACGCGGTGCCCGAGAGGAATCCGTTCGCGGGGTCACCGACTGCTCCGACGATCAGGTCGTCGAAGCCGTCGCGATCGACGTCGCCGGCGCCGTCCACACCGAAGCCGAGGTAGTGGCCGGCGAGCAGGCCGTTGAAAGTCCACAGCACGCTGCCGTCCTTGCCCGACCAGACGATCGCCTGTCCCGCGGCACCCGCCGCGGTGTTGTCGGAGTACGCACCGCCGATGATGTCCGCGTAGCCGTCCGCGTTGACGTCGCCTGCACCCCCGACGCTGTAGCCGAGGCGAGACTCGATCCCGGCTCCCTGGAACTGATGGATCAGGGCCTGCGTGCGACCCGAGAAGACATAGACCGCTCCGGTGTCGAGGTTGTTGAGCGGCTCATCGCCGTAGGCGCCGACGATGAGATCGGGAACACCGTCGCCGTCGACGTCGCCGCCGCCCGCGACACTGAAGCCGAAGAAGTCGCCGATCGAATCGCCGTCGATCGAGAACAGCAGACTGCGCGTCGCGCCGGAGTAGACGTAGACCGTGCCGCTGTTCTGCGAGTTCGAGTCGACCCAATCCGCGCCGACCATGAAGTCGTCGAACTGGTCGCCATTGATGTCGCCGATCGAAGCGACCGAGCGTCCGTAGGCGTTGTCGGCACCGAGGCCGTCGAGTCGCTGGAATGTGGTCTGAGCGGCGAGCGGCAAGCTCAACGCCGCGAACGCAGACACTGTCGTGAGGAGCGAGCGCATGGCGAGATTCGTCACAGAGGGGGTCGGCTTGGAGAGTTGCCGGGGTTGGAGAGTGCAGGAGCCCCGGCCTCGGAGTTTGCCATGGACAGCCTAGTTCGTGTTGCGCAGCGTGGAACGTGACCGGAAGTCGCGATTCCGCCGCCTGTCGGGGTAGGCGATCGAGCCACCCTCGCCAAGGCTGTTGCGTGCCGATTGCCGGGATCCTGGACTTGGACGGATCCGGACCACAGCGCGTTCCCTCGGCGAGGTTCGGCGAATCCGGCTCGACGCATCGCCACCCGTGGTGCCGCGCCGCGGGCTGCAGATCACTCCGCGCCGTCGAGAGAACTTGAACCGAGGCTCGGACCGATGGCGTGGGTGGCTCTCGAAACTTCTTCGGCCGTTGCACCTTCCTTCTCCGCGCGCGACACGGCCGCGAGCGCTTCGTCGCGGCGGCCGAGCATCGCCAGCGCCATGGCGAGATGGAGCCAGTTGCCGGGGTCGTGGGGCGAGAGTTCGACGGCGTGGCGCAAATGCGTGAGCCCTTCCTCGGGACGGCCGCGTTCGACGAGCGATGCGCCGATCCTCCCGTGCGCGTCAGCCGACCGGGGATCGAGAGCGAGCGCGCGCCGGAACGCGCGCAAGGCCCGCCGCCGATGTCCGATCGCATGGCGCGTGACACCCAGCATCACCCAAGCTTCGGGAACCCGCCCGTGACGGCGCACGAGTCGGCGCGCGTGATCGAGCGCCATCGCGCGATCACCGGCGTGGAGCAGGCGCTCGATCGACAGCAGCATCGGCACGAGCTCGCCGGTCGCGCACAACGCGAGGAGGCGGCGGCACTCCGCACCGGCCTCCGGGCTCGGCCCGAGCGCGAGCGATCGTTCGAGAGCCTCTTGCGCATCGTCGACGCGACCGAGCGCCACCAGCGCACGACCCCGCTCGAGCCAGATCCCCGGCACGGCCGTTCCCGAATCCGACGATCGCTCGATCAACGCGAGCGCCTCCGCCGCATGGTCACGATCGACGAGCCACGACGCGACGAGTCGTGCGACGCGCGGCGGCAGTCCCTTGGCCGATTCGTTCCACAGCTCGCCGAGCAGGTGATCGCGACGCAGTGGATCGCCGCCGACGTCCTCCACCGCCGCGAGTTGTGCGCGGAGGTTCGGATCGCGGCATCCCCGCTCGACCGCGCTGCGCAGCAGATCTCGCACGAGTTCGACCCGACCGGCGGTGAACAGCGACGACGAGGCCTCGGCGAGGGTCCCGGCGTCGTCGATCGAACCGAGCGCAACGCGCTGCCAGAGGTCGCCGGCCGTGCCGGGACCGAGCGACCCCTCGACGTGGCGCGCCGCATCCGCGACGAGTTCCAGCGGGGCCGCGGTGGCATAGAGCGCCGTCTCGATCTCGCGCGCGGCCTGGGTGTCGAGCAGGCCGTTGCGCGCCACCTGCCGCACGACATCGCGAAAGACCTCTTGGACCTCTCGGACAGCGGGCGCCGCTTCGAGGGCGACACGGACCGCCTCGATCGCACGCCGCGCGTCGACGCCGACGAGTTTCGCCTCGAGCCCGAGCAACGCGTCGCGTGCCTCGAACCAACGCGCCAACGCGAAGCCACCGAGCGGCGGCGCGCCGTGACGTGGATCCCGCACGCCGAAGGCCTCGCCGATCTCGAAGGCCGCGCGACGCATCGCCGACCATGGTTCGCGGGGATCGAACGTGAGCGCGAGTTCGAGCCGTTCGCCGAAGCCCGGCTTCTCGTAGACGTGGACCACGAGACGGTCGGCGTCGAGTTCGCCCGCGACGACGAATCCCGTCGAACCCTCGACGGCGATCCGTTGGAGGAACTCGCGCGGCATCGGCCCGACCGGCTCGAGAAAGCGACGCCGACCATCCATCACCCCGATCAGCGGGACGAACCGAGCCCCGCGATCGGCTTCACCGTTCAGGCAGACGACCAACTGCCGCGGCAATTGCCGCGCGAGCACCGGCCAAGGTGCCGCATCCGGCAGCGGATCGAGGTCCGGCGCCGTTGCGAAGGTGTAGACGATGCAGCTCACCGGATCGGCGGCCGTCGGTCGAACACGAGTTGGAACCACGGATCCTGGAGAACCGCTTCTCTCGGCGGCACCGCGGGATCCTGGACCAACTCTTCGACCCGTCGCGCGAGGAGTCTCCTGTCGTCCTCGGACTCCGCGATCCCATGGGCGATGACGAACGCACTGCACAACGCGCCGCAAAGACCAGCGCGTTCCGCCTCGGTTCGCGGCGCCGCGCGAACCCGAGAGTCGCGCGCCGCAACCCATGCCGCCGGCCCGCTCCCGTCGATCCAAGCGTCGCGCGCGATGCGGACGGCGACGTCGACCGCGGCCGCGCGCAGGTCGGCGGCGTCGGCGGCGTCGCCGAGCGCGGCGAGGCCGAGCGCGAGCAACGCCATCTGCTCGCCGGCGTCGAACGACTCGGGCTCGCCGAACACCCGTCGATGCGGTGGTTGCGGGAAACAGGTTCCGCGCGGCGCCGCGGCGATCGCCGGCACGATCGAAGCCCTCGCGTGGTCGACGAGCACCGCGAGCAGGGCGGCGTCGTTCGTCGCCCGCGCGATCAAGGCACCTGAGCGCAGAGCGAGTCCTTCGCCGCGAGAGGTCCGGAACGGCGCCGCCCTGAGGATCGCGGGCAACGCCGTACCGATGCGTGCGAGTTCGCGGCGTGCCAGCGGATCACCGGTGAGCCAGAACGCGTCGTAGAGCAGCTCGACGCCGAGCGACTCGTACTCGAGCGGCCACCAGCCGTGCGGTCGCCTCGTCGCACGCGGGCCGAGGCCCACACGCAGGTGTTCGAACCCTTCAGGTTCGCGCGCGACGTTGCCCGGCGTCGGTCGCAGGGTCTGCTGCGACACCGCGAGCATCGCGAAGTCGAGCAACGCGACGGATCGCCAGCGCAACACGTCGTGCAACGCCGCGGGCGCCGTGCGCGACGGATCGCGCAACGGATCGAGCACGTCGCCGAAGGGCGCAAATGGACCGGCGCGGCCGTTGCGGTCCTGCCATGCGATCAGGCGATCGCGGGGGTCCGGCTCGAGCGCGGTCGAGCGCGGGGCCGGCCCGCCGAACGCACCGAAGGCCCGCGTCGAGCGCACGTAGCCGAGATCGGGAAACGCGACGATCGGCGTCGACGGCGCCACGCGTGCGTCGCGGACGGCGTCTGGCTCGGCAGACCTGAGGACGAGGTCGATGCGGAAGGTCTTGCCCGAGCGATCACCGAGGTACGGCAACTCGGCTGGGCCGATCAACTCCTGACGCGTCGTGCCGTCGGGCACCACGACCGCGGGGCGGATCCGCTGGACCGCGGAATGACGGACGGACAGTTCGACGTCGCCGCGAGTCGTCTCGACCGCGAACGACGTGAAGCGCACCGGTCCGGCGACGAGTTCGCCGTCGCGCGGGTCGTTGTCGAGCACGAGCGTGAGTTCGGCGCGCGCTTCGCCGGCGAACTCGACGAGCCAGATCTGCGTCGCGAGCAGGACCTCGACGCCCCGCTCCGCGGCCCTCGCGTGCACGCTGCGGAATCGGCGCACGCGCACGCGCTTCGACGACAGGTCGCCGTCGATCGCCCCCGCCGGGTCGGGAGTCGGTTCGGCGACGAAGCGCCTACCGTACGCATCCTCGAGGATCGTCCGCAGCGGCATCGGTCCGTCGAAGGAGAACGCCGGTTCGACCGGAAGGGGGTCCGCGGGCGCAACGACCGCGACCGCGATCTCCCGTTCGCTCGCGCCGGGAACGGCGACGCGCGCGTGCGCCTGCGAGACCGCGACCGAGCCGTCGGGCCACCGCAGCAGCGTGACGCACGGCGCGACGTCATTCTCGACGCGAAGGGCGAGGACTTCGCGGTGTCGCCCGCGTGGCCACGGCACGACGACCCGCGCGATACCCAAGCGCGGCGCGGCCGCGCCGACATGGATGACGGCCTGCGGATCCTGCACGGCCGCGACGAGCGCGACGAGCATGATGGCGACGAGGAACAACGCGGGCATTCAACCGGAGCGGCGGCGCGATCGCGCGTGCCGAACTCCGTCGGGCGGCGGATCAGCGCGGCGCGGACGGGCGCACGGTTCCCGGCGCAGTCGCGGGACCCGAGCGTGGCGGCGGCGGCTCCTGCACCTTGCCGCCGTCCGCCGTCGACTCGATCCGCACGAGTGGGCGCCCTGGCTCCCACGGCGGCGGAACCGCGAAGGCGCTCGCCGCACCGAGACCGGCGTCGCAGATCACGATCAGGCTGCCGATCTGATTCCGCATGCGCCGCCAGACGACATCCCCTGCGTCGCGCGCGAGGTTGTCCTCGCGCAGGCCGATCGTCGGCTGGAGCGTCAGCGTTCCGGTCTTCTCGCCGCCATGGCCGTCACGAATGCGCCAACGCGCCGCACCGGTGAGGCGACTGCCGAGCACTTTCTGGATCTCCGTCGCGACGGGATCGGCGACCCGTTCCTTGCGGACCTGGAGCGCCTGCTGCATCAACAGCGTGAGCGCCAGGCAGGCGATGAGGCCCAGTGCGACGAGGATCCAGTTCGTGCGACCCACGCCGGACCCTATCGGCAGGGACCCGC
The DNA here is from genome assembly GCA_016235155.1 of Planctomycetota bacterium. Taxonomy (GTDB): domain Bacteria; phylum Planctomycetota; class UBA1135; order UBA1135; family UBA2386; genus JACRLW01. Next base: position 93,460 of record JACRLW010000053.1, on the reverse strand, counting down.
GCGAGGGTGGCGTCGCCTCAGGTTTTTTCCCCAGCCTCCCCTTGCGTGCCGAAAGTGACGTGGTAGGAACCCATCGCAGCCGAGGTCGCAACCGATGGTTGTGCGTCGTCGCCCCCGCGACGACCGAAGAGACCGCGGTAGTTCAGCTTGCCGGGGCCCTACGCCCAGCGGTTCGTCGCGTCCCCCGACGCTCCGCCAGCCTGCGGGCCAAGGCCGCCCTAGGGCGCACACCACCGACGCACGACCACCACTCAGGAGCCACGCACTGCCATGGGAAAAGCCATCCGGTGCCCGGAATGCGGCGAGGTCTACAAGTCGATCGACCGGATCGATGACCTCCGCGACAACGACGGAGTCTGTTTCGTCTGCAACAATCCCATCGAGGTCTCCGACTGGGACCGCATCCTCGCGTCGTACGAGGAAGAGGATGACGCTGCGGACGAAGTCGACGATGAGGACGAGGACGAGGAAGCCGCCGACGAAGAGGACGACAAGAAGGCCGACGAAGAGGAAGTCGTCGAGGACGACGAGGACGAAGACGAGGACGAAGACGAAGACGAGGAGGCCGACGACTGGGACGACGCCGAGGAAGAAGAAGACGAGGATGAGGATGAGGACGAGGACGAGGAGGAAGAGTGAGCGCGGTGCGAACCGCGCCGATGCTCAACGCCGGCCCCGTGTCATCCTGACAGCACGCCCTCGGGTCGCCTGACACGCTGACAGCGAAGCGGTGCCGGCGAGGTCGACCGAGCCGAGGTCCCGACTCACGAGCTCCGCGGTAGGAGCGCAGCTGCCGCGACCAGGATGGCCCCGGCCGCGCCTTCGGCCAAGGCCGCGATCTCCCCCGCTGCTACCGGCACGGGGCTTGCTTTCGCGGGCGCCCCCCCGAGAGTCCGGCCGATCATGACGAGTCCGTTCTCCGTGCTTCTCGTCGAAGACGACGACCCGCTGCGCGCGGTGCTTTTCGAGCTCCTGCGCCAGCGCGGTTGGGACGTCCACGCCGCGAGCCGCGGCGACGAGGCGCTCGAGATGGCACGCCGGATCCGGATCGACTTCTCGATCCTCGATCTCCACCTCCCCGGCCTGAGCGGCCTCGAGGTCTACCGCCGGATCTCCGCCGAGATCCGACCGGTGCCTTCGATCCTCATGTCCGGAGAGGCGAGCCGCGAGGAGGCCCGCCGGGCCTTCGAACTCGGCGTGGTCGAGTTCCTTCGCAAACCCCTGGACCTGAATCGGCTGCGGCTCGCGCTCGACGCCCTGGTCCGTCGCATCCACGCCACCGGGTTCCCCGGTGGACCCGCGACGTCACCCGGAGCGGCGAGCGAACTGCCCGCACGGCTCGAAGACCTCTGGCCCCGCCCGCGTCGCCGTCCGCTCCGCTGAGCGTCGGCCCCCGGTCCGAGTGCCGTTCGTCGATCCGCCCTCGGGTCGAACGAGACCGATTCCGAACCTCTCACTTCCCCTGGCGTGCCGCAGTGCCGCCCCCCGTAGACAGCCATGGCAAAGACCAAGTCCGCGACCAAGATCGTTCCGATCGGTGACCGCGTCGTGATCAAGCGCGTCGCCGCCGAGGAGACCACAAAGGGCGGGATCATCCTGCCCGACTCCGCGAAGGAGAAGCCGCGCGAGGGCATCGTGCTCGCGCTCGGCACCGGCAAGCTGCTGAAGAACGGCGACCGCGCGCCATTCAGCGTGAAGGCCAACGATCGCGTCCTCTTCTCCTCCTACGCCGGCACCGAGGTGAAGGTCGACGGCGAGGAATACGTGATCCTCTCCGAGGACGAGATCCTCGGCATCGTCAGCTGATCCCCACGGACAGTCGCACCCGCAAGCAACAGGAACACGACCCATGGCAGTCAAGAAGATCGCCTACGACCAGGAAGCCCGTGAACGGATCCGCGACGGCGTGCGCCAGCTCGCCCGCGCCGTGAAGGTCACGCTCGGCCCGCGCGGCAGGAACGTCATCATCGAGAAGAGTTTCGGCAGCCCGACGGTCACCAAGGAGGGCGTCACCGTCGCGTAGGAGATCGAACTCGAGGGCAAGTACGAGAACATGGGCGCCCAACTCGTGAAGGAGGTCGCTTCGAAGACCTCCGACGTCGCGGGTGACGGCACCACGACCGCGACCGTGCTCGCGGAAGCCATCTTCGAGGAAGGCCTGCGCAACGTGACCGCCGGCGCCAACCCGGTGTCGATCAAGCGCGGCATCGAGAAGGCCGCCGCGGCGATCGTCGCGCACGTGAACAAGCAGGCGGTGAAGGTGAAGGGCAAGACCGAGATCGCCCAGGTCGGGTCCATCGCCGCGAACAACGACGAGGAGATCGGCAAGATGATCGCCGGCGCCATGGAGCGCGTCGGCCAGGACGGCGTGATCACGGTCGAGGAAGGCAAGAGCCTGACGACCGAGGTCGACTGGGTCGAAGGCATGCAGTTCGACAAGGGCTACCAGTCGCCGCACTTCGTCACGAGTCCCGAGCGGATGGAGTGCGTGCTCGAGGATGCCTACATCCTCGTCCACGAGAAGAAGATCAGCTCCGTCAAGGACATGCTGCCGCTGCTCGAGAAGATCGCGCAGTCCGGCAAGCCGCTGCTGATCGTCGCCGAGGACATCGAAGGCGAAGCGCTCGCGACCCTCGTCGTGAACAAGCTCCGCGGCGTGTTCAAGTGCTGCGCGGTCAAGGCGCCGGGCTTCGGCGATCGTCGCAAGGCGATGCTCGAGGACATCGCGGTGCTCACCGGCGGCAAGGCGATCTTCGAGGACCTCGGCATCAACCTCGAGACCGTCGGCGTCGGCGAGCTCGGCAGCGCGAAGAAGATCGTCATCACCAAGGACGACACCACGATCATCGAAGGCGCCGGCAAGAAGGCCGACGTCCAGGGCCGCATCGCCGCGGTCCGCGCCGAGATCGAGCGCACGACCTCGGACTACGACACCGAGAAGCTCCAGGAGCGCCTCGCCAAGCTGTCGGGCGGAGTCGCCCAGATCCTGGTCGGCGCGGCCACCGAGGCGGAGATGAAGGAGAAGAAGGCCCGCGTCGAAGACGCGCTGCACGCGACGCGCGCAGCCGTCGAGAGCGGCATCCTCCCCGGCGGCGGAGTCGCGCTGCTTCGCGCTCAGGCGGTCGTCGAGAAGCTCGAACTGTCCGGTGACGAGCGCATCGGCGCCGACATCGTGCGCCGCGCACTCGAATCGCCGCTCCGCCAGATCGCCGTCAACGCCGGCGTCGACGGTTCGATCGTCGTGCAGAACCTGAAGGACAACAAGAACGCCAACTGGGGCTACAACGCCGCGACCGGCGTCTACGAGGACATGATGAAGGCCGGCATCATCGACCCGGCGAAGGTGACCACGACGGCGCTCCAGAACGCCGCGTCGGTGGCCACGCTCCTGCTGACGACCGAGGCCCTCGTCTCCGTCGTGCCCGAGAAGAAGAAGGGCGGCGGCGGCGGCGGTGGACACGATCACGGCATGGACGACATGGACTACTGATCGGCACGAACGCCGCATGAACGACGAAGGCCGCGCCCACCCCTGCGGGTGGCGCGGCCTTCGCGTTTCCGGGTCCATCGCCGGTTCGATCAGCGCACGTAGCGCGTCGAGCAGACCTCGGTCACGGGCAGCGGCAGGAACTGGCCGCTCGTGTTCAGCACGACCATCTGGAAGTAGAGGCGGAAGCCGACGAAGTCCGGCGGGACGATGCCGATGCACTCGACCGCGCAGGGGCCGTCGAGCGCGACGCCGCAGTAGTAGTTGGTGAAGTTGTTGCCGAGGCCGAGTTCGACGAGGCCGGGGATGACCGACGGCGTGTTGTCCGGGCTGATGAGGATGAACATGCGGTTCGGCCGGGCCTGGCCGCCGTCGTGGACGTAGATGCACTGGGTCTCGCCGACGCTCAGTTCTTCGTCGCACGCGATCGCCGGCCGGCGGGGCTCGAACAGGTTGACGCCGAATCGCGCGACCACGCAGCCACGCCGCTTCAACGAGATCACGTAGCAGCCGGCACGCAGGCACTGCGGCGGACAGACTTCGAGTTCGCGTCCGTCTTCCGAGACGGCCCAACCGCCGTCACCGAGCGTGCCGCCCTCGGCGAGGACACGGCTGCCGAAGCGAACCTCGTCGATCAAGTCGAGGCAGCGTCCGCTGATCGTGAAGCACTCGTCGGTCACGATCGGCAGGCAGCGGATGTCGATGCAGCGCGGCTCGGGGCGACGGCAGGTGTTGCAGCCGTTGTGGTGGCGGCGATAGCCGGGCCGGCAGTGACGGCGCGGATGCCGCCCGCCGGTCTCGCCGCCGTCGTTGGTCTGGCCCGAGAAGCTGAGGTCGATGACGGCATCGGCGCTGTAGGTGCCGATGTCTTCGAAGCTCTGGAGTTGCGGGGTCTGCGCGGCGGCAAGGCCGGCGAGGAGCAGGGTCGCGAGGAGGATGGTGAAGCGCTTCATGGTGTTTCTTCCGGTGTGGTCCTTCGTTGGCGAGAACCCTACACCGAGCCCTGGAGCGCAAACTGGATGCGGCGGAGCGAGCTGCCTGGGGCGCGCAACGGCGCCTCGTCACGACCCGGTTCCCCCGATGCGACGGCCGCGCCCGCGACGTCCCGGAACGATGTTGCCGCGCGTCAGCGCAGCGTGACGAGCGACGGGCTCGAGAGCTCGAGCCCCGCTCCGAGGTCCGCGACGCACTGCAAGCTCACGATCAACCCCGGCGGCAACCCGTTCGGGAGCGCGATCGCGCCGCTCACGATCCCGCTCGCAGGCGCGGTTCCGAAGCCCAAGACGAGGCTCGCCGACGGATCGAGCCACAACGTGCCGAACGGCGCGGTCGGGGTCGGCGCGATCGGCAGCCCGGCGAACAGGACGACCGGTGCGAGCGCGGTGGTGATCGCGTCGGCCGAGAGAACGCCGCCGATCGCCGCCGATCGCACGACGGCCATCGCGGTCTGACGGACCGTGAGCGTTCCACCGAGCATGCGCAACGGGATGCCGCCGCCGGCGAACGGATTGAGTCTCACGTCGAGGTCGAGTTCGAGGTCGCCGCCGCCGACTTCGATCGCAGGTTGCAGGAACGCCATGCCGCGGATCGTGCTGCCTTGCACGTAGCTCGCGTTCGTCGCGCCGACGCGCAGTCGTCCCGCTCGCAATCGCACCGCCGGCTGCGCGTTGCCCAGGACGTCCATCGCGAGGCTCGCGTCGAGTTCGGACTCGGCGACGTCCACGCGACCGCCGTCGACGTGCAGGCAGTTCCCCCACCCGACTCCGATCGCGTTCATGCCGAGTCGCGTGCGCGTGATCGCGACCTCGCTGCGCAACACGTCGATCGCGGGCTTGCCGAAGTTCTCGCACGAATCGACGACGACCTGCGCGCAGTCCGAGATCGCGAACCCCGGCGGAAGCATGACGCCCGGCCCGCAGTTGCACGATTCGAGCGCGCGCAGGTGCGATAGCACGACGAGCCCCGCGTTCGCGGCGAGCACGACCTCGAACGAACTCTCGGGCGGAACGTGGAAGCCGTCGATGACGAAGGTCGCCGTCGACGGCAGATTCGTCACGCGGACCACCGGCACCCAGCGCGGCGCGTAGAGCACGGGGTCGCCGACCCCCAGCACCCGCAGTCCTTTGTCCGTCGCGAACGCGGTGTACGGGAACGACGCGGCCCTCACGAGCAGCGTGTCACCCGTCTGCGCCGCGCCGACGGCCGCCGGCAGGTCGGCGAAGTGAGCGCCCGGTCGGCCATCGGCGTCGACGACCCACGTGGACTGCGCGGCGAGCGGAGCGAGAGCGAGCAACGGGGCGACGACTCGGCGGAACATGGCGCGCGATTGTCGTCGAGACCGGTCGCCTCGGGCCATGTCCGATCGGGCTCACGTGTTGCGCCGAACCGGCATGGCAGGCGCAGGTGCGATCCCGCGGACGCTTACGTGCGCGTGAGGACCACGACTTCGAGATTGCCGAGCTCGATCGCGGCGCTCAGCGGGTCCAGCGTGACGAGCTGCAGCGGCAGCAGGCCCGGCTGGAGCGCCGCCGGCACGACCAGTTCGACCGCGAACGCGCCGCTCGGCGGCACGACCGTGCCGAGGAAGGTCGCGGGCGAGACCAGGCGCAGCACGCCGAAGGGCGGGACTTCGACCCGCATCGTGAAGGGGCTGAACAGCAGGAAGGCCAACCGTCCGGCCGGCGCCGTGCCGTCGATCCGCACCACGTTGCCGGCCTGCGCCGGACCGCGCGCGGCGAGACCGACGTCGCTGCGCAGCAGCACGAGCGGTGAGGCGTCCGCGCGCGCAACGATGAGATCATCGTCACCGTCGGTGTCGAGGTCCGCGCCGTGCAGTTCGCGAGTCGAGTTGCTGCCGTGAACCGCCAGCGCTTCGACGAGGCGGAACGGTCCCCCCGCCGGACGCTCGATCAAGAGGTCGTCGCCGGTGCCGCGACCGACGACCACGCGGCGCGCGTCCGGCGGACCGAGCGCGGCGAGGGCGCGCACGTCCTGCACCGCGGGCACCGCACCGAGTTCGGCCGAGGTGACCTCGACGAAGCCTCCGGCGACCCCGCGGAACATCGTCAGCCCCTGCGGCGTGCCCGGCGTGGCGAAGATCAGGTCGTTGCGGCCGTCGCCGTCGAAGTCGTCGATCACGCCCGCGAGCGCCGGGACGGCGGTCGGGAACGCGCCGGGAACATGCCCGAAGTGCAGGTGATCGGGCGGCAACGCGCGATGGAACTCGGGCGGACCGCCGCTCGGCAGCACGACGACGTCGGCCGCGCCGTCGCGATCGAGGTCGCCGCTCAACAGGGCGAGCACATTCCCCGAGTGCACGATCGGGATCGCGGCGGCGATCGCGGCGATCGTCGAGCCGTCGTTGTGGTGCACGCTCACGTTGCCGGTCGCATCGCCCAGCACGAGATCGCTGCGCGCGACGGAGCTCGTCGCCGCGCCGAAGGTCGCAAGCGTTGCCGCGGTCAGCACCCGACCGGCCTGCGTGCCGGCGATCATGCTGCTGCGATCGACCCAGACGCCGCCGTTCGGACGGCCGAAGACCGCAAAACCGCTCGGCGCCAGCGGATTGGGCTGCCCGACGACGAACAGGTCCCGCGCGCTTCCGGATGCCACGAGTCGCCCCGCGAGCAACGCGACGATCGAACCGAGCCCCGTCTGGTCAGGCGGCGTGAGCGGACTCGCGGCGAAGCGCGCGCCGCCGTCGTTCGCCCATAGCGCGAAGCGACCGGTGGACGAACACAGCATCACGTCGAGATCGCCGTCGCCGGTGGCGTCGACGATCGCCGTACGCCATCCCGCGAACGCACCGCGATCCGGTGACGTCGAGTCCTCGGTCGCGGTGAACGCGCCGCCGGGTCCGCCGAGCAGGATCGCGTCGCGATGGGTCGAACCGGGCACCCACACGTCGAGGTCGCCATCGGGCTCGAAGTCGGCGACGCACGGACCGCGGCGATTCGCAGCGTCGAGCAGCGCGACCGCGGCCATGAAGTTGCCGTTGCCGAGCCCGCGACCGCTCCACAGCGCACCGTCGCCGTCGAGCGCCAGCAGATCCGCGAGCGCGTCGCCGTCGAAGTCACCGAGCGTGATGCGCTGCCAACTTTGGAGCACGAAGCCGCCGGCCTGCGGCGGGATCCTCACGATGTTCGTGCGCGACACGCGCAACACGACCGGTGACGAAGCGACGCCGGCGTCGGGCGCGAGCACGACCTCGTTCGGCGGCGTGCCGTCGACGTCCGTGATCACCGCGTCGCGCGTCGTGAGCGCGAACGGCGTGTTCGTCACGCCTTGCGTGAAGTCCCCGTTGCCGGCGTTGAAGAGGAACAAGGTCGGCGCGAGCGCGGTCCCGCCGAGCACGAGGTCGGGGAAGCCGTCGCGATCGAGATCCCCGGCGGCGGCGACCTCGCGCGCCTGCAGCGCGACCGACGGCAGGAACCCCGAGGCGTCGAAGAACGTGCCGCCGAAGTTCGCGTACAGCAGCCGCGGCGGCGCGTTCGCGGCGAGAACCAGCAGGGCGTCGGGCCCGCGGCCGTCGAAGTTCGCGACCACGAGGCGCAGCGTCGCGACGAACGGCGTCGGCGGGATCGCGCCGGCCGGCCCGCGCGTGAAGGTGCCGGTGCCGTCGTTGATCAGCAGAACGTCGGCCGAGGTCAGCAGGCCGACGACGAGGTCGACGTCGAGATCGCCGTCGAAGTCGCCCGCCGCGATCGCTCGGCAGCGCGCCAGGGCGCCGAAGACGATCGGCACCTGCCCGGCTTTCTCCGCGAAGACGCCCGACGCCTCCTGGAACAGCACGCGCACGCGATCGGCCGCGGCGCGAGCGAAGTCCGCCCGGCCGTCGCCGTCGAAGTCCGCGACGGCGCAACTCACCGCCTCGCCCATCCCTCCGGGCAGACGGGTCCGTGGATCCGCGAGCGCCGCCGGCGCCTGGATCGGTCGGACCTGCGCGACGCTCGGCGTCGCGACCAGGAGCACGAAGGAGATGAAGAAGGACGATTTCCGCACGCGCGCTCACTCGACTCGCGGCCGTCGGGAAGGATACGACTCGTCATCCGGCCGTGAGGCGCCGCTCGATCGCGCCTCGCCGAGAACGATCCACGAATCGCTCCGCACCATGACGACGAGGCCACGAGCCATCCTGTGTTTGTCCTGGGTCGCCCTTTCCGCCGGATCCGCTCCGGCGCAGACCAGCGCCGAGTTCCGGCTGCGCTTCGGCCCCGGGGAAGAGTTCGCGCACGTGAGGGTCCGATACGACGGCTGCCAGGGCGAGCGCCTCGACGTCGCCATGCCCGCGTGGAAGCCCGGCTCCTACACGCTCCACGACTTCGGGAAGAACGTCGCCGAGATCAGCGCGACCGACGGCAACGGCGCGATGCTGAAGGTCGAGGGCGACGACGCGAACGCCTGGCACGTGCACGCCAAGGGCGCAAGGTCGATCGTGATCGACTACTCGCTCCGCACGCGCGCGTCGTCGGGCTTCGGCCCCGGCTTCAGCCTCGGCAAGGGCCTCGGTCGCCCGGTCCGTGACCCGGCCGAAGGCGACGCGAAGGAGGGCGACGAGCCCGCCGGCGAAGCGAAGACCGACGGTGAAGGCGAGACCGCGCCGAAGAAGCCGCCGCCGCGCTTCCGCGCCTACGGCTTCGAGGGTCCCGCGACCTGGCTCTACGTGCCCGGTCGCATCGCCATCCCGCACAAGCTCAGCTTCGAACTGCCCGCGGGCTGGGACGTCGCGACCGGCATGACGCGCACCGCACCCGATCAACTCGCCTTCGCGTCGTCCGACTACGACGTCTTCGCCGACTGCCCCTTCCACGTCGGCGAGTTCGAGCGGCGCGACTTCGACGTGGACGGCACGCGCTACGAGATCGTCTGGTCGGGCTTCGAGCACGATCGCAACGACCGCGACGCGATCGTCGCCCGCTACACGACGATGGTCCGTGCCCACCACGCGATGTGGGGCAAGCCGGCGTACGACCGCTACGTGTTCCTCATCTCGTTCCCCGGCGGCGGCGGCCTCGAGCACCTCAACTCCTGCGACATGGGGATGATGGATCTGGGCGGTTCTCGGCCCGACGACCCGTCGGCGTGGGATTCGCTCGCCAGCCACGAGTTCTTCCACGCGTGGAACGTGAAGCGCCTGCGTCCGAAGGCGCTGGGTCCCTTCGACTACGCCGGCCCGAACCGCACGCGCTTCCTCTGGCTCAGCGAAGGCGTGACGAGCTACTACGGCGACCTCCTCCTCGTGCGCGCGGGCATCTGGGACGCCGAGCACTTCTGGCTCGACGCGATCGCGAGCGAGATCCGCACCCTGCAGAACAACCCCGGCCGCCTCAAGATGAGCGTCGCCGACGCGAGTTGGACGGTCTGGGACGCGCCCTACATGCGCCGCGGTCGCACCGCGCCCGACTACTACAACAAGGGCATGCTGCTCGGGCTCCTGCTCGACGTCGAGATCCGCGACGCGACCGACGGCAAGCGCTCCCTCGACGACGTCATGCGCGCCGTCTACGAGCAGTGCATGTCCTCCGGCGCGGGCTTCGAGGACGCGGACTTCGAACGCGCCTGCGAGAAGGTCGCCGGCAAGCGCATGGGTTCGTTCTTCGACAAGTACGTCGACGGCACGCAGGAGCTCCCCTACGCGAAGACCCTTTCGAAGATCGGCCTGAAGGTGCTCTCGCCGCAAGAGCAGTCCGACGCGGAGAAGACCGACGACAAGCCGGAAGGCGAAGCGAAAGAAGGCGACGCCCCGCGCACCCGCCCTCGCCGCTCGTGGCTCGTCGAGATCGACGCGAAGGCGAAGAAGCGCGCGGTGGAGCTGCGCGAGGGGATGACGGCGCTCGCCGTGAAGTGACGACGTCGCTCAGTCGTCGTCGTCCGCGACCTTCGTCACCGCCCAGTCCGGATACGGCACCGCAGTCCCGCGCATCGCGCGCCACAGGATGCGATTGAGCAGGTCCTCCGGCGCACGGTCGACCGCCGAGAAGTCGATCGACGCGGAGGCGAGGGCGTCGTCGCGGAGCACGGCGTCGAGGAGGGACCCGGCCTTCGGGTTCATCTCGTCGAGGCGGATGTTCGCGGGCAGCGCGCAAAACGGCGTGAGGTCCGCGACGTCGGTGAACGCGTCGTGCATCGGCGTCGCGCTGGCGTCGAACTGGTTCATCGGCGGGATGCCGAGGATCTGCTCGATCGTGCGGAGCACGCTCGTCGTGTTGAACTGCGTGCCGACCGTCACGCCGCGCTTCACGTACGGGCCGGCGACGTAGCAGGTCGTGCGATAGCCGCTCACGTGGTCCCAACCGGCCTGCGGGTCGTCTTCGATCCCAAAGATCGCCATCCTCGGCCAGAAGCGCGAACGACTCAGGCCCTCGACGATGCGCCCGAACGCGAGGTCGTTGTCGGCCATGCATGCCGCGGGCGTCGGACAGTCCTCGTCGGTGCCGCTGGTGTGATCGTTCGGCAGGCAGACGATCGTGAGTTGCGGGAACTCGCCCCTGCTCTCGAACTCCGCCAGCTCGCGCAGGAAGACGTCGGCGCGGTACTGGTCGGGCACGGACATGTTCCAACCGACGTAGTGCGGCGGCGAATGCGGTTCGAGCGGAGGCACCATCGGCGCGCACTGGAAGACGACGTCGTCGGTCTCCCCTTGCCACGCCTTCCAGCAGGCCAAAAAGTCGGGCTCGCCCGATCGCGACGCATCGCGCCAGCGCACCTTCGGCCCGCAGAACTCGCCGTAGTTGCGCAGCGTGATCCCCCGAGCCAACGCGTGGTCCCAGATGAAGCCGGCGGGTGAGTATGCGAGCGCGTCGTCCTCGTCCTCGCCCATGCCGTCGGGGTAGCTGCGCGGGAAGCCCGCAAAGCTCTTCTCCATGTAGTCGGTGGCGAACGCCGTCGTGCTCCACTGGTGGCCGTCCGCCGAGAGGATCCCCGCGCAGTAGGTGTTGTCGAGCAGGACGAATTGCCGCGCGATCGCGTGCTGGTTCGGCGTGATGCGCTCGCCGAACACGCAGAGTTCCGGATCGCCGCGTCCCTGCGGCAGGTCGCCGAGCACCTGGTCGTAGGTGCGGTTCTCCTTGATCACGTAGACGACGTGCCGGATCAGGCTCGGCTCGCCGACGCGTTCGGGGATCGCGCGCGCCGGCACGCCCGGGCGCGGCGGCAAGAGCGCATGCTCGATCGCATCCCGGCGCAAGCCGACGTCGACCTGCACGGTGAGTCGCTCGAGCAGTTCGTCGTCCGGCAAAGGACAGAGCGAGACCGAGCCGTGGTACTGGTGCGAGTTGAACTCGGGTTCGCCGTCGCTGCGGCGTTCGCGGCCGAAGCCGATGCCCTTCACGTTCGCGGCGACGACCCGCGTGCGGGCGGCGTCGAAGAGCAGCGCACCGGGGAACCACCCGACGGGGATCAGTCCGCGCAACCGGCTGTCACCGCGCTCGTCCGGGTCGAAGTCGATCACGCCGATCGCGTTCTGCGTGCCATTCGCGACGTAGAGCCGCTCGCCGTCCGGCGCGAACGCGAGCGCGTTCGGAGTCGCGCCGAGCAGGTCCGCGGGGGACGGCTTCGCCCAGATCGTGTCGACCAGCGTGCCGTCGCGCGCGTCGAGCACGCTGAGGTTGTCGCTGCCCGCGTTGCAGCAGACGACGAAACGGCCGTCGGGCGAGAGCGCGAGATCGCAGGCGTGCAGGCCGGTGGGTGTCTCGCGCACGACCGCTCCGCTCGCGAGGTCGATCACGCTGACCGAACCCTCGCTCGCGACGTGTCGCACGGGATCGACGCGCACCGTGGTGCCACGACCCGCGGGTCCGACCAGATCGCCTGCCGCGGGTCGCCGCCCGCCGAAGTTGCTGACGAAGAGCCGTTCGCCGGCGAGGACCACGTCCCACGGCGCGACGCCGACCTCGATGGTCCGCCGCAGGTCGCCCGTGCTCGAGTCGAGTTCGAGCAGACGGTTGCCGAGCATGCCGCAGACCCAGAGCGTCCCACCGTCACGCGAGAGCGCGAGACCGGTCGGGATCTCCTCGTCACGACGCGGAGCGTTCGCGGGCGGCAAGGGCAGCGTGTGCGACGGCGCGAGCGCGCCGTCGTCGCCGAACGCGAAGACCTTGATCGAGCCGCGCACGTTGCTGAGGAACACGCGCTTGCCGTCGTCCGCGATCAGCAGGCCCGTGTAGCTGAGCTGACCCTTCGTGTCGGGCTTTTGGATGTTCGGCGACACCGGCTCGACCGACGCTTCGCGGCGATCGTCGTGCGGGAAGGCGACGCGCTGCAGCACGGCGCCGTCGTCCGCGTCCAGCACGAGCAGCTCGGCGGTCTTGCCGGACACCAGGAGCTTCGCGCCGTCGCGCGAGAACCCGATCGCTTGCGGCCGCAGCCCGGGCAGGTCGACGAATCCTCCGAACGGCGCAAGCGTTTGGTTGACGGGAGTCACCGTTCGGCCGTCGGGCTTGCGGCCGACGAACTCGTGCGGTGAGCGCGGCGCGGGATCGCCGCGGCACGCGCCGAGCGCCAACGCGACGCCACAGGCGACCGCGAGGCGGGTCACTCGCACGACGTCACTCGTCCTCGCAACCTTCGCCATGCGGATGGCCGTGCTCGAGTTCCTCCGGCGTCGCGTCGCGCACGTCGAGCACGAAGATCTCGTAGCGCAGGCGCTCCCCCGCGAGCGGGTGATTCATGTCGACCACCACGTGGTCCTTGTGGATCTCCCGCACGACGCACGGCACGACCATGCCGTCCTCGTCCTCCGCCGTGAGTTGAAGGCCGACCGCGAGCTCGATGTCGGCAGGGAAGACGTCGCGCGGCACGTCGTCGACCGCGTCCTCGTCGCGCTCGCCGTAGCCGTCCTTTGGCTCGACGACGACCGCGATCACGTCGCCCGCGCGCTTGCCCATGAGCGCGACCTCGAGCCCGCGCACGATGTTCGAGGCACCGTGCAGGTAGCTCATCGGGGCGTCCTCGGCCTGCGTGTCGACGACGATCTCGTCGCTGCGCAGTTGCAGCTTGTAGTGAAGGGTGACGACGCGGCCGTCGGCGACCGTCGGTGTGCTCGGCATCCGCGCAGCGTAGGAACTCGTGCGCCCGCTGCCGATGGCATGCCTCGGATTCCTCGCGGGCTCAGGGCCCTCACAACAACGCGAGGATCCGCCGCGCGACGTCCGTCGCGTCGACGAAGTCCGCCGCGTCGCGCCGGTCCGAGCACAGGAACACCGGTCCGGCATCGGCTTCCTCGAAGATCCGCCCGTGCGAGCCGCGCACGATCGACGGATCGGTGCCGATCACGTCCATCAGGTAGCGGAAGCCGAGCAGTTTCCTGGCGAGGTTCTTCGCGACGCGCAACTTCGGAAAGCGCAGCGCGGGGTCGACGAACAGCTCGGTCGGGTCGTAGCCCGGCTTGCGATGGATGTCGACCGTCGTGGCGAAGTCGGGGCGGCGTGCTTCGTCGAGCCAGTAGTGGTAGGCGAACCAGGCGCCCTTCGCCGCGACACACACGAGTTCACCGCTGCGTTCGTGGTCGATGCCGAGTGCTTGCTGCCCGGCGCGGTCGAGCACCCTCTCGACGCCCGTCTGTGCTTCGAGCAGCGCCTTCACGGCGGCGAGGTCGCGCGCGTCCTTGACGTAGACGTGCGCGCACTGGTGATCCGCGACGGCGAACGCCCGGCACGCGCCGCAATCGAGGAGCTGGCCGTGGCCGGTCTCCTGCACCCGCAAGAAGCCCTTTTCGTGCAGCACGCGGTTGATCGGGATCGCCAGCTCCACGCGTTCGATGCCGTACTCCGCGAGCGCCATGACCTCCGCCCCGCGCGCTCGAGCCGCATCGATCAGCCTGCCGGCCTCGGCGTCGAGGGCGGAGACCTGCGCGACCGAACGCGGGTCGTCGGGTCCGAAGCGCTGGTGGTCGTAGTCGAGGTGCGGCAGGTAGACCATGCACAGCGTCGGGTCGTGACGGCGGATCACCTCGAGCGCGGCGTCGGCGATCCATCGCGTCGATGCGATGCCCGCGCCCGGTCCCCAGAACTGGAACAGCGGGAACGGCCCGAGGTCGCTCTGCAACGCCGCCTGGAGGTCCGGCGGCTCGCTGTAGAGGCCGGGTTTCTTCAGCCCGTTCGCGTGGTACTCCGGACGCGGCGTCACCGACCACGCGACGTCCGCGTACATGTTGAACCACCAGAACAGCTTCGCGCAGGTGAAGCGTGGGTCGCGAGCCTTCGCCGTCTCGTAGAGCTTCTCGCCCTGCACGAGCCCGTTGGCCTGGCGCCAGAGCCAGACCTGTGCCAGGTCGCGGAAGTACCAACCGTTCGCGACGACCCCGTGTTCGCGCGGCAGCCGGCCCGTGAGGAAGCTCGCCTGCACCGTGCATGTGACCGCGGGAAACACGGTGCGCAGTGGTGCTCCGAAGCCGCGTTCGCCGAGCGCGCGCAAACTCGGCGCATGCGCCAGGTCCTTGCCGCGCAGTCCGACGACGTCGAGGACGAGCAACTTCATCGGCGCGATCGTGGGCGGCGCGCGCGCGCCTGTCCATCGCGCCGCCTATCCTCCGCGCATGCTCCGCGCGCTCGCCTGCGTGCTCCTGTTCACCTTCGCCGCTTGCCGCGGCATCGAGACCGACGTCGCCGCCGTCCTCTCGCCCGACCTCGCGGGGCGGCGCTACCAGCGAATCTGCGTGTCCGCTCCCGACGGCGACCTGCGCATGCGCACCGTCGTGGAGATCGCGATGAGCGAGGCGCTGAGCGGACACGGCGTGGCGACGTCGCGGCTCGGTGAACTCCTCTTCCCGGGCAAGGAACACAGCGAGGACCAGATCGCGGAGACCGTCCGCAAGACCGGCGCCGACGGCTTCCTCGTCCTCAAGCCGATCAGCTCGTGGACCGACGAGCAGTGGGTCCCGCCGTCGATCACGACCAGCGGCTATGGAGGCCGCGGGCGACCCTGGGGTTGGGGCTACAGCACGTCGTGGGTCGCCGGCGGCTACACGATCTCGCGTCCGCGCGCGACGATCGACGTGCGCCTCTTCGACGTCACCAAGGAGGACGTGACCTGGGTCGCGAGCGTCGGCGTCGCAGGCAGCGGCGACGTGGACTGGGCTGCCCTTCGCGCCGAGGCCGCGCGCGCCGCGATCGCGCGCCTCGCATCCGATGGCCTGCTCGCGACCGATGCCCCGGCGCGCTGAGCGTTGCGCCGGCCCACGCCGCCTGCGCGTGCGCTTGCGACGCCGCGCCACGCTCGGCGCGGTCCTCGTGATCGCCGCGTGGATCGCCTCGATGGTCATGGTCCCGCGTCGAAGCACCTGGTCACTCCAGGAGGTCCTCGACGCGATCCGCATGGTCGAGTCCGGCGACCGCACCGACCCGCCCGACGGCGACGGCGGCCTCGCGATCGGTCCGTATCAGATCCACCGCGTGTATTGGCAGGACGCCCTGCAAGCCGAGCCCGAGCTCGGCGGCGACTATCAGGACTGCCGGCGCCGCAGTTCGTGCGCGCGGCGCTGCCGTGACGACGCCACCGGCGCATCAGTGGCGGAACAACACGGCGCCGCCCCAGAACAGAAAGCTCGCTCCCGAGCTCGCGTTCGGCGAACCCTGGGCGACGATGTGCATCGCGAAGGGATCCACTCGGAAGCGGATCTCGAGCATCACGGTGGTGATGACGCCCAACGGATTGGCGAAGTAGTCGCCGATCGCTGCCTGCAGGCAGATGAGGTTGGTGTACGAACGCAACCCGCCGATGTCAGCCGACGGAGCCCAGTAGACGCCGTCGGATCGCGTCCGTCCGGTGACGGTCACCAGGGGATCGAGGTACAGCGAGCAACCCGAAGCACCGATCCCCGTGAGGTCCAGCGGCGTCGCTCGCGGTTGGAGAGCGAACAGGAACGCAACGCCGGTGTCCGCCACGCTCCGGTTGACGCCGTATTCGAGCCGCTGCGTCACGGGCGAGATGAAGCCGCTCAGCCCCGGCGTCCAACCGCCCGAGGTCGGACAGGGTTGGCCGACGGCGACGGAGCCCGGCCCCGCGCCGAACGCTTCGAGGCGATAGTCGAATGGATAACCGTTCGTGCCAGTGGCCGTCACGACCGACTCGAGCACGAGGTCACGCGAGCCATCGAAGCCATACGGATGGTCGAAGGGAATCCAGACGACCTCGAGGTTCGGCGACAACGCCGGCAGGGCGAGAGTGCGCAGGGCAAAGACCTCGCTGGGAACGCCGTGCCAGTTGGCGTCGAAGACCGTGGGCGCCGAAACGAAGGGCAGCGCAGCCGAGCCTATGCGGAACCTCACGTCGACCGACTGTGTGCTCGTCCAAGTGCCGTCGTCCCGAGGGAAGCCGATCGCGTCGATCACCGCGCCGTGCGCCAGCCGCAATTCGGATACGCCGAACACGACCATCTGGCGGGACAACCCGGCGCTGAACGGGAATCCGTTCTGCGAGTTGACGGACGGCAACACGTATCGCGGCGGCGGACCTGCCGCGTAGGACGGATGCACTGCCACGGATTGCGCCGGAATACCAAGAACGATGACGGCCGCGACGGCTGCAGCGCGAACTGCGATCAATGCCATTGGAACCACGTGATGGGACCCACGTCGTCGCCGAGCCAACCGGTCACTGCTTCGGCATCGCCGGTGGCCAGGAGGATGCGCGACCCGGTGCGCAGGGCGATGGGCACGCTCACCGCGCCCGAAGCCAACCAACCGAGCGCGTTCGCGCCCGGTGCCGACACGAAGCCCTGCATCTGCAGCTCGGATCCGACGAGCGAGTACGGCACCTGATACGTGAGGACGAACCGAAGGGGTGAGGTCGTCGTCGGCGTGACGAATGCCAGCGGTTGGATGCGAAGCCAGCAGCCTGGAGCGCCGATCGGTTCGAGCGGGATACCGGCCGGGACCGCAGTCGTACCCACGGCCAACACCGCCGGACCCGATGGACTCGGCAGCGTGGAGGTGAACCACGTGTTGAACACGCAACCTTGCGCGCTCCAGAGTGCAGGGTTCCTCCACAGATCGATACGCGGCAACTGAACGCAGCCGAGTCCGAGGTACTGCCCGGCGTAGGACCCGGCGTCGACCCAGTAGTCGAAGGGCACGTTGGAGTACGAGTTCGCGTGGACCCGCGCATCGGTGACGAAACCGAGCGACGCGTCGAAGGCGAACGGTCGGTCGAACGCCACCCAGAACCCCGGCACCCCCGGCACGAGCGCAGGAAGGTCCACGACCCGGCGCGTGATCACACGGGTCGGCGGAGCCGAGAAGTTCGCGGCGAAGTCGAGAGCGATCGAGTCGCGCGTTCGGGTCGTCGGTCCGACGTCGAAGTCGACGAGCACGCGGCGCGCGTCCGATGAGTGGCCGTCGTCCTTCGGGAAGCCGATTCGCGTCAACGACGCTCCCGACGGCACGTCGATGTAGCCCCGCTCATAGAGTTGCATCTGCCGGCTCACGCCGTAGCCGAACGGATACCAGCGGAGGTCCCTGGAGCCCGGCCGGCTGATCGACGTCCCTCCCGGCGCCGTCATGCTCCTCGGGACGACGGTCACCTGCTGCGCACTCGCCGCAACGGCGCACGCGAGCGCGACCACGACGGAGATCCGCACGAATCGCTCAGTCATCGAAGCCTTGCCTCGGCCCGTCATAGCGGCGCCGCGACCGAGCGTCACGGCGCAGCTTTCTGCACCACAGGGCTGTCTCGACCAGCCGCCGTCAGTTCACGTCCAGCACCCACTGCATGCCGTTGGTCGCGACGACGCTGAACGGGTTGGCCCCCGGCGTCACGACGAACGACTGCAGGAACAGCGAGGCGCCGGCGATCGACGGGATGATCGGGATCGGGAGCGGGTGGTCGGCGGTGGCGCCCGGCGTCGCGAAGGTCAAGGTCGCGTCGAGGGTCGCGTATTGCGTGCAGCCGGTCATGCCGATGATCGACAGATCGAAGTTGGTCTGCGCGATGCCGTAGCCGATCACGCCGCCGACCGATCCGGGCTGGATGCCGTTGGTGCGGACGATGCCGGTCTGGCCCATCACCGGTCGGGCGACGGAGCTCATCGTCAGGGTCCAGTTCCCGTTGCCGATGGTGTGGCCGCTGACGGCCGAGAGGTCGACCGCCACCGGGTTCGTCGCGCCCGCGCCCTTGGAGTAGCCGGCGAGGGCGTCGCGGCAGGCCAGCGCCCCGTAGATGACGTCGACGTTCCCGAACTGCGAGAGCGTGATCTGGAACGTGTTGGGGTTCGCCGTCGCGTACTCGTAGACGCCCAGCCAGGTGATGTGGAACTGCGTCGGGTCGATCGGATCCTGCTCGGCGTGCACCGTGCCGCCCGCGGCGGGATTCAGGTCGTCCCAGAGGCCGTAGACCCCGCTCGGGTTGCTCAGCATCAAGGCGAGCGATTCGACGTAGCCGGTGAAGCTCGACGTCCCCCAATGGACGTAGCCGTTCGACCCGACCGACACGCTCGTGACGTTCCCGTTCTGCGTGGGGAACGGCCAGGGCAGGGTCACGGTCGTGATCGAGTCGTCCGTGAGCGTGAGCTGGCCGGCCGTCGGGGTCACGAGCGTCGCCAGGCTCGGGAGGACGACGTAGCCGTTGCCGACCCAGAGCATCTGGTAGGCCGTGTTCGACAGATCGACGACGTTCGTCGAGCCGTTGAACAACTCGTACATGGTCGACGGAGCGCCGGCGCCGCAGCCGGATCCATAGGCAGTCGCCCGGGCGAATCCCGAGCCGACGAGGTAGTGGACCGCGCCGTTCCAGACGCGAGGGCTGTTGATGCCGCCGGTGAACGGGCCCGTTGTCGACGAACTCGACGAACCCGCGGACAGCGTGAGTTCGCTGTTGGAATACAGCTGGTTGGCGCCGGTGCCGTTCGTGTAGCTCATCGCCACGCCGCGGTAGCGGATCGCCACGCCGATCTGGCCGGGGCTGAGCAGCATCGGCGCCGTCAGGATCGCCGAGGTCGCCACGCCCGGTCCGTTGGACGTGAACGACGCGCTGCTCGCCGCGAGTGTCCAAGCCCCCGCGTTGAACTCGTTGCCGGAGTAGGTCCCGCCGGGCGCGGTGAGATAGACGTCGATCGTGCCGGGCGTACCGATCGCGCTCGACACGTTGAGGTCGAACTGCGTGACCGCGAGCCCCGCCACCGGCGTGAGGTTGAAGAAGTTGGTCCACTCCGCGGCGCCCCCATTGCCGCCCGAGTAGAGCGTCGTCAGGGGTGATTGTGCGGAGACGGCGACGGCCACCACGGCTGCCGCGGCGAGAGATCGAGCGATTCGCATCGAGAGACCGGTTCGGGCGAGCGGAGAGAGGGACGGATCGAAGCGTAGCTGCGACGTCACGACCCGGTCGCCATGTTCCCTCCGGCTCGCCACACCTCGAGCCGGCCGAGCCCCGCCGATCAGAGGCTCTTCACGAAGGCGTTGCGCACCCGCAGATAGGCGCCGCCCTCGATCGCACGCGACGGAGCGTGACGCTGGATCCCGAGGAAGCCCCGCTTCGCCCGCTCGCCGAACGGGGCGCCCTGTTCGGGCTTCACGTCGTTGGTGTCGACGTCCCAGAGCAGGACGCCGTTCAGTTCGCAGCTCATCCTGGTGCCCTTGCAGCGGATCTCGTAGCTGTTCCAGCAGCCGAGCGGATGGAGAGTGCCGGGGTGACCGGCGGCGACGGCGCCGTAGAGGCTGCCGCTCAACTGCCAGGGCTTCAGCTTGCTGTTCGAGTCCTCTTCCCAGTGGAAGTCGTCGAGGATCTGGACCTCGCAGCCGGAGAACGCGGAGTCGTCGCGCGCGCGGTCCGCGCGCAGGAAGACGCCGGAGTTCGCGCCGCGCACCATCGCGAAGTCGAGGCGCAGCGCGAAGTCCTCGAAGTCCTCGCGCGTCCGCAATTCGTGAGCCCCGCCCTCCATCAGGAGATCGAGGATCCGCCCGTCGCAGGAGAAGCCCTGCCCGTCGCCGCCGCTCGCCTGCCACTTGCCGAGCTGGGCGTCGAGCAACGCGGTCCAACCGCTGTCCTTGCGTGGGGTGAGGAAGCCGTCGTCGTCGCAGTCGAAGTCGGCGAGATCGAAGACCGGCAACTCGCGCAGGCTGAGGTCCAAGAACCGCGCGGCGTGATCCTCCGGTTCGATCCCGCCGTGGACCTGCACGCCGATCAGGCCGGTCGGCGCGTGGCCCTCCGTTCCGGGCGGGAGGCGGTAGTCGGTGAGCTTCTCGCCGTTGAGCCAGAACTCGAGGCGGAGGTCACGTCCCGTGCAGCGCACGCGCACGTCGTTCCACTCGTCCTTCCTGAACTTCGTCGCGCCGACCTGGTTGTGCTGGAGGAAGCCGTCGGCGTAGATGCCGCCGATCTCGCCGCCGTCGCGCCAGTCGAGCGTGACCTGCGCACCCTTGCCGTTCTTCGCCATGCGGACGAACACGCCGCTGTCGAACGGCCAGTCGATCCGCGTGCGCATCGTGAAGTCGAAGCTGTGCCACGCGTGCGCCGTGTAGAGCAGGCCGCCCGACTTGTTGTCGCCGACGCGGCCGACGATCGCGCCGTCCTCGACGCTCCAGCGGGCGGTGCCGTCGTAGCGCCCGCCGCTCGTGGTCCAACCGTCGAGGGTCTTGCCGTCGAAGAGGTTGCGCCACGGCGTCGGCGGCACGACGCGTTCGACGGGCTTCGCGTCCGGCGAGGTCTCCTGCGCCAGGAGGGTGATGGATGTGGCGAGGAAGACGGCGATCAAACGCGTGTGGAACATGCGATCGGCCAATGCCCGAGGGATCAATGCCCGAGGGATCAGTGCACGAAGAGGATCTCGCGGTACTTCGGCAAGGGCCAGAGGTCGTCGTCGACGAGGACCTCGAGCGCGTCGCAGGCTTCGCGCAGCGCGTTGATCGCCGGAACGACCGTGTCGCGGAACGTGCGGGCGTGTTCGTACGCACCGCCTTCGTGACGCTCGGCCTTCTCGAACGCGTGCTGCAGGTTCTCGAGCGCGCCCAACGCGGACTCGATGCGTTCGCTCGTCTCGTGCAGGCGGCGCTCCTGGCGCACCAGGCTCTTCGCACCGGTTCGCCGCGCGGCCTCGATGCTCTCCGCGAGCTGGCGCTGGTACGTCGTCGCCGCCGGAACGATCATCGACGACGCGATGCCCGCCGCGCTCTGGGCTTCGATCGCGATCGCCTTGATGTAGGCCTCGTACATCACGTGCTGCCGCGACTCGGCCTCCTTGCGCGAGAGCACGCGGTGCCGCTCGAACATCTCGACCTTGCCCGGCCCGGTGTACGCACCGATCGCGTCGACCGCCGTCCGCAGGTTGGGCAGTCCGCGGCGCGCCGCCTCGGCGTGCCACTCCGGCGAGTAGCCGTTGCCGTCGAAGATCACCCGCTTGTGCTTGGCGAGCGTCAGCTGCACGACCTGCTGCACGGCGCCCTCCAGACCGGCGGAGCCCTTCAACTTCTCGATCTCCGCCGCGAGATGGTCGAGCGAGTCGGCGACGATCGTGTTGAGGAAGATGTTCGGCCGCGAGATCGACTGGCTCGAACCGACCGCGCGGAACTCGAACTTGTTGCCGGTGAACGCGAACGGCGAGGTGCGATTGCGATCGGTGGCGTCGCGTGGCAGCGGCGGCAGGGTGCCGACGCCGAGGCGCATCGTCTTGCGGTTCGGGTCGCGGTTCGGTCCGCTGACGCCGGCGACGAGACCCTCGACCACGGCGTTGAGCTCCTCGCCGAGGTAGATCGAGATGATCGCGGGCGGGGCTTCGTTCGCGCCGAGGCGGTGGTCGTTCGCCGCGTGGGCGATCGACGCGCGCAACAAGTCCGCATGCGTATCGATCGCGCGGATGACCGCGGTCAGGACCACGACGAAGCGCATGTTCGTCTCCGGCGTCTGCCCGGGCTCGAGCAGGTTGACGCCCGTGTCCGTCGCCATCGACCAGTTGTTGTGCTTGCCGGAACCGTTGATGCCGGCGAACGGCTTCTCGTGGAGGAGGCAGACCAGGCCGTGCTTCTGCGCCACCTGCCGCAGCACCTCCATCGTGAGCATGTTGTGATCGGTCGACAGCGTCGTGCGCTCGAAGATCGGCGCGATCTCGAACTGCGAGGGCGCCACTTCGTTGTGGCGGGTCTTCACCGGCACGCCGAGCTTCCAGAGTTCGCTCTCGGACTCGTGCATGAAGGCGAGGATGCGCGGGCTGATCGACCCGAAGTAGTGGTCCTCGAGCTCCTGCCCCTTGGGCGGTCGCGCGCCGAACAATGTGCGGCCGGTGGCGATGAGGTCCGGTCGCAGCAGGAAGAACTCGCGGTCGATCAGGAAGTACTCCTGCTCGGCGCCGACCGTCGGATAGACGAAGTTCACCTTCTCGTCGCCGAGCAGCTTGAGCATCCGCACCGCCGAGCGGTTCAGCGCCTCGCAGCTGCGCAGCAGCGGCGTCTTCTTGTCGAGCGCCTCGCCGGTCCACGAGCAGAACGCGGTCGGGATGCAGAGCGTCGCACCGCTCTCGTTCTCGCGGATGAACGCCGGCGAGGTCGGATCCCAGGCCGTGTAGCCGCGCGCCTCGAAGGTCGCGCGCAGACCGCCGGACGGGAACGACGACGCATCCGGTTCGCCCTTGATCAGCTGCTTGCCCGAGAAGTGCAGGAGGATCTTCCCGTTCTCGAGGTCGAGGAACGAGTCGTGCTTCTCGGCCGTCAGCCCGGTCATGGGCTGGAACCAGTGCGTGAAATGCGTGGCGCCACGCTCGACCGCCCACTCCTTCATCGCCGACGCGACGAGATCGGCGAGCGCCGGATCGAGATCGTGGCCGCGTTCGATGCACGACTCGAGCGCGCGGTACGCGGACTCGGGCAGGCGGGCCCGCATCTGCTGCAGGCCGAACACGTTCCTCCCGAAGAGATCCTCGAGGTTCTCGGGCTCGTTGCCCGGCGACAGCGGCTGCTTCTGGGAGATCGACTGGATCGCGGCGCGGCGAGAGTGTGCTGACATGGATCGTGACTTCGGACGGAGGTCGACGACGGGGATCGACTCCAACCGAGCGAGGCTAGGGCGGAGGTCGCTTCCGGTCCATGCGACGGTCATCGCCGCTCCGCTCGGCGCGCTTCGGACACGGCGGGCGACGCCTCGGGCGGGCCAACTTGTCCTTGTCCCGCTCCCGTCGCGCGACGCCGCGCGGATGGAACGGGAGATCCCGCGCCGCATGATCCGCGGCCATGTCTCGGACCGTCCATCGCGTCGTCGCCGCGGCACTCGCCGCGCTTGCCTGGTCGGCGCCCGCGCTTCCGGCCCAGGGCACGCGCGCCGACTACGCGCGCTGCGAGGGTCTGCGCACGCTGGTCGACGGCAAGGTCGCGCGGGCACGCGTGGAACCGCGCTGGATCGACGGCGGTCCGCGCTTCTGGTACCGGGTCGAGATCGGTTCGGGCCAGCACGAGTTCGTGCTCGTCGATCCCGGGCGCGGGACGCGCGAAGTCGTCCCCGCGCCGCCCGAGGGCGCACCGGCCGAGACCGATGGCGAGGGTCGTGACGGCCGCCGGCGTGGCGAAGCGGGCGGTCGACGTGACGGCGCGCGGCGCGTGACCGATTCCCCCGACGGCCGCTGGTCGGCCTTCGTGCGCGACCACGACCTCTGGCTGCGGGATCGCACCTCGACCGACGAGCGACGCCTGAGCGCCGACGGCAAACCGGGCGACGAATACGCCGCGGAGCTCGCGTGGTCGCCCGACGGCAAGCGTTGCGTCGCCATCCGCACGCAGCGCGGCGAGGAACACAAGGTCCGCTTCGTCGAGTCGTCGCCGAAGGACCAGGTCGAGCCGAAGCTGCACGAGATCGACTACGCGAAGCCGGGCGATCCGCTGCCCGTGCAGCGGCCCGTCCTGTTCGACGTCGAGAAGGGCCTCCCGATCGCGGTCGACGCCGCGGCGTTCGCGAATCCCTGGAGCATCACCGAACTGCGCTGGGACAAGGACGGGTCCCGCTTCACCTTCCTCTACAACCAGCGCGGCCATCAGGTGCTCCGGCTGATTGCCATCGACGCTCTCACCGGCGCGGTGACGACTCTCGTCGAGGAGATGGCGGCGACCTTCGTCGACTACGCGCACAAGACCTTCCTCCGCTGGCTCGACGACACCAACGAGTTCGTCTGGATGTCCGAGCGCGACGGTTGGAACCACCTCTACCTGTGCGACGCGCGCACCGGCGCGGTGAAGCGCAGGATCACCGCGGGCAGCTGGGTCGTGCGCGCGGTCGAACATCTCGACGAAGCGGCGCGCGCGGTCGTGATCCGCGCGATGGGCTACCACGCCGGTCAGGACCCCTACCACGTGCATTGGGCGCGCTTCCCGCTCGACGGCGGCGATCCGGTGCTCCTGACCGACGGTGACGGCATGCACGAACTGGTCTTCTCGCCGGATCGCGCCTGGTACGTCGACACCTGGTCGCGCGTCGACCTGCCCCCGGTCGTCGAGCTGCGGCGTTCGTCGGACGGGTCGCTGGTCCTCGCCCTCGAACGCGCCGACTGGACCGAGCTCCTCGCCACGGGTTGGCAGGTCCCCGAGCGCTTCGTCGCCAAAGGGCGTGACGGTGCGACCGACATCTGGGGCGTGATCTGGAAGCCGACGACCTTCCACAAAGCGCGCCGCTACCCGGTGATCGAGTCGATCTACGCGGGCCCGCACGGCGCGCACGTGCCGAAGTCGTTCGCGGCGTGGCGTGAGCCGCAGAGCCTCGCCGAGCTCGGCTTCGTGGTCGTGAAGATCGACGGCATGGGAACCAACTGGCGCGGCAAGGCCTTCCACGACGTCGCGCACAAGAACCTCGCCGACTCCGGCTTCCCCGATCGGATCGCGTGGCTGAAGGCCGCGGCGACGGAGCGCGCTTGGATGGACCTCGAGCACGTCGGCATCTACGGCGGTTCGGCGGGCGGACAGAGTGCCCTGCGCGCGGTGCTCGCGCACGGCGACTTCTACGACGCCGCGGCCGCCGACTGCGGTTGCCACGACAACCGCATGGACAAGGTCTGGTGGAACGAACTCTGGATGGGCTGGCCCGTCGGCCCGCACTACCAGGAACAGAGCAACGTCACCAACGCGCACCTGCTCACCGGCAAGCTCCTGCTGACCGTCGGCGAACTCGACCGCAACGTCGACCCGGCGTCGACGATGCAGGTCGTCAGCGCGCTGATCGCCGCCGGCAAGGACTTCGAACTGATCGTCTTTCCCGGCGCGGGACACGGCGCCGGGGAGAGTCCGTACGGACAGCGCCGCCGGCGCGACTTCTTCGTGCGCAGCCTGTGGGGCGTGGAGCCGCGGCGCGAGTGACCGCCGCGCGCTCGCTCACCAACTGAAGCCGAGCGCCTGCGAGAACTTGAAGCCCCACGGCACGGAGCAGGCATCGAGGAAGACGCACTGCGCCCAGACCGTGCCGGGGCCGAGGGGCACGTTGAAGTTCCAGCGCGTGTAGCCGGCGGCGTTGGTGAAGCCGACGACAGGGACCGGCGGCGGCGCGAAACCGAGTGCGTACCAGAGGTTGGTGCCGCCCGCGATCGGACCAGCGCAGCCGACGGGCTGAGCGGGGAAGAGCGGGAAGCCCGGCGCGTTGCATGGATTGAAGAAATCGAGCAGCAGGATCGCAGCCGTCGAGGTGGCGGCGGTCGTGTCGTAGGCGACGACGAACGGAGCACCGGGGATGAAACCCTGGTTCGTGCCGGCGCCGCACGAGGTCGTCCCGCTGCCGGCGGGCACGTAGGTCGGCGGGAGGAGGATCCTCAGGTCGTTCACGAAGGGCACGCCGGTGGTCTGGGCCGCGGGCTTCGCGGCGAGGAACAGCAGGCAGGCGAGAAGGGGAAGCAGACGGGTCATGGCGGTGGGCTTCGATACGGGCAGGGGTGACAGGATCGGAATGACCGCGACGGGATCGGGCTGGACATGAAGCTCGCGAATTCCCCGTCCGGCGAGCCGCCGGGCCCTTGGCATGGGCGTCCCTACCCGAGGAAGCGCCGCTCGCGATGCCAGGCGAGGAACTCGTCGCTCGGCCTCTCGGCGGCGGCTTCCGGCAGGCTGACCGGCTTGCCGTCGAGCGGGTAGTAGGACTTGCCGTTGGCGAAGTCCGCGCGCAGGCGCGGGCTGACGCGGAAGCGCTTCTCGCCGTCGACCGTGACGTAACCGACGTCGAAGAGCCGGTGAAGGTCGGCGCGGAGCAGAATTCCGTTGCGGACTTCGTACGGTCCGTCGTCGGCGACGGCGCGGATGTGCGCGGCGTCGAGCGCGGGCAAGGAGTGCTCGCCGGTCACGGCGCACGCGCGGCCGTAGGCGTCCGTCACCGCGACGCGAAACGCGCCCTGACCGAGCCGTGGCTGGACGAGTCGCGCGGCGCCGAAGCGCGGGCTCGCCTCGGCGACCATCTCGGGCCGTGCAGCCGCGGCGAGTCGCCGGCACTCGGCCCATACGCGCGCCCACTCCGGATCCTCCATCGTGCGGGTCACCGGAGTCAGTGATCGAGCCGGCCAAGTGTTCGGCTGCGCGATCCAGTCGCGCTCCGCGAAGAACACCGGCTGCACGATGACGATGCAGCCGATCTGGTCACCATGCCGCGTCGGTCGCCAATCGATGCGCTTGCGGATCCCCGCGAGCCGCTCGCGCATCGCCGCCAGCGACCAGCATCCGTTGCCTTCCCCGAAGCAGTCCCAAGCGAGCCAGTCCGGCAGTCGCGCGTAGCGCGCGAACCAACCGAAACCGCCGATCGCGTTGCGCGGCGCCTTCAGCTTGAAGAGGAACGGCGTGAACGGTTCGGCGAGGAAACGCTTGTCGGCGGACGGCTTCCAGTAGTTCACCTCGTCGCGCGGCGGCCGCTGCACGAGGAAGCGGTACCACTCGAAGTCCGTCGGGGCGATCGTGACGCGCTCCACCAGGTCCGCGGCGTCCATCATCTTCCCCCGAGCGCTCGGGCCGCGAGCGCGCGCACCGCACCGTGGTGCAGCGCCCAGTTCGACCAGACCTCTCGCGACCAGGTGCGCACTCGCTCGACGTGTTCGTCCAGGGTCGACGCCGCGGCGACATCGAAGATGGTCGTCGCGACGCGTTCGACCGGAGCTTCGAAGTGCGGCCACTCCTTCGTGCGCGAGGCGAGCACCTGGAGGCGTGGCGCGATGTCCGGCGACGCGATGCCGTGGACATGCGCGAGGCAAAGGCCGACGACGTGCACGCCGACCGACTTGTCGGGGTGCGGACCGCCAGCGTGTTGCACGGCGTACGTGTCGACCGTGAGTTGATGCACCTTGCGGAAGAGGAGCACGTTGCCGAACTCGGCTTCGAGCACCTCGCCGAAGACGGACCAGCACTCGGGCGAGCAGTGGAAGTAGCCGTCGTAGAGCTTCGTGCTCGCGGGCATCGCGAGACCGCAGCCTGGGCACCTGCCGTCGTCGTTCATCCGGCGGCGCACGATAGCGCGGTCGCTCCCGCGTCGGGCTCGACACCGCTGTTGGCGCTCGGCACGCTGCGCGGCCCCATGACCCGCTCCTTCTTCACCGTCCTGCTCCTGCTCCTGCCCGCATGCGGCGTCGTCGCGCCGGTGGAGGAACCCGGCCGCGTCGCTCACACCGTGTTCTTCTGGCTGAAACCCGACGCTCCTGCCGGGACCGCGAACGAGATGGTCGCCTACTACCGCAGCGAGGTCGCGCACGCGCCCGGCGTCGTGTCCGTCACGGCCGGTGTGCCGCGTCCCAGTGAGCGCGACGTCGTCGACGACAGTTTCACGGTGGGCACGACGGTCGTGTTCGCGTCGAGCGACGCCGAACTCGCATGGCAGACGGAACCGATCCACGACCGGATGAAGGAACGCTTCTTCGCGCACGTCGAGCGCGTCGCCGTCTACGACACGCTCGTCACCCGCGGGCGATGACCGCGCCACACGCGATCCGCACGCTGCACCGCGGCGAGCCCACGATCTTCACGCTCGGCCAGGCGTGGCGCGCGAAGCCGCAGCCCGAGCTGCGACCGACGCTCGTCGCGGTCACCTTTGCCGGCGGCGAACTGCACGTCGCCGCGGAGCTGACGGACGACGAGGTCTTCAACGACGCGACGGCGCACAACCAGCGCACCTGGGAGACGGGCGACGTCTTCGAGATCTTCGCGCGGCGCGAGGACTCGCAGCACTACGTCGAAGTGCACGTCACTCCCGACAACGTGAAGCTGCACCTGCGATTCGACGACTTCGGTCACGCGGCGCGCATCGCGGACATTGCCGAGGTCGCGGCCGACCCGAGACTCGTCGAATCGATCGCAGCGCGCACGGTCTACGGTTGGCGCGCGACCGCGCGTGTGCCGCTCGCGGCGTCGCCCGGCGACCTCGTCCGCGTGTCGTTCTGCCGCTACGACGCCTCGCGCGGTCGCGAGCCCGTCCTGTCGTCGTCGTCGCCGCACCCCGTGCTCGCGTTCCACCGCCCGCTCGAGTGGTCGCTGTGTCGCATCGCGGACTGAGGGCCGGCGTGCCTTTCACTCGCGCGGAAGCCCCGCGCGCAGCGCCAACGCCGCGAACGCAGTCCCAGCTGCCGTCTGGTAGCTCGACGAGCCGAAGTCGCAGAAGGAACCGTCCGGGCGCTGCGTCGCGCAGAGCCGCTCGCGCAACTGTGCGCGGAAGGACGGGCGCTCGTCGTCGGGCAGGAGCTCGATGGTCTGCGCGGCGTAGTGATGACCGAACAGGAAGAAGTAGCCCGCGTTGGCATAGAAACCCTCGTGAGGGATCGGCCGCATGCGAGCGACCTCGAGGAACTCGTGCTGCGCGAAGAAGCGCTGGATCCCGAGTCGGATCGCGTCGACGTCGACGCCGGGGTCGCCGAGCGACCAGCGCGCCCAATTGCAGACCTGGATGCGACCGAGGCTGCCCTTCGTCGCGTCGATGCTCTCGCCGGCGAAGCTGCGCGGCACCGCGCGCAGGTCGTAGGCATAAGCACCGTTCGGGAGCCTGCAGAGGCGCACGTACTTCAGCGCGCGAGCGATCGCGGCATCGTCCTGGAACCAATCGCGATCGCGGGCCTGTTTCAGCGCGGGCAATGCGAGCGCCGTGCAGAAGCTGGTCGCCCACTTCGGTCGCCGGGTGAACGGCGGATCGTCGTAGTAGCCGAAGCCGCCCTCGGGGATCTGGTTGGCGAGGAGCGACGCGATGTGCTCCTTGCCGCGCTCGGTCACGCGCGCTCCCAGCGGCGTGCTCGCGTAGCGCTCGTCCTGTGCGACGGCGACCGCGAGAACGGTGCCGTAGAGCCAGCCCCACACGGCGTCGTTGTCCCAGTCACTGCCGCGCAGCGGCATGCGATTCGTGACGAACCACTCGAGGCCGCGGTCGAGCGCGGCGCGGCGCTCGGGCGTCTCGCGCGCTTCGAGCAGCGCCTTGCAGGCGAGCGCGTGTGCGGCGACCTGCCAGGCATGGAAGGTCTCGACCGAGAAGCCGTGCTCGTGCAGCGTGTCGAGCACGCCCGCCGCGAACGCACCGTCCTCGAACTGGGCCGCGACCAGCCACGCGAGCGCGCGGTCCATCGCGACCTGCGCCTCGGCGTCGGTGCGGACCGCCGCGGTCGGCGCCGGCGCGGTCTCCTGCGCACACGCCATGCCGCACGCGAGCGCCGTCGCGACCAGCGAACGCAGGATCACGGCTGCTCCGTCTTGGCGGCCTCGGTCTTCGCCTTCTGCTTCGCCGCGATCTTCTTCTCGAGGTCGGCGATCTTGTTGCGCGCGCGACGCAGTTCGAGGTCGACATCGATGGCGAGCTTCTGCGCGTCGGCGCGGGCTCCAGCCAGGCCGAACTCCGCGTCGGAGAGTTCCCGGGCGAGTTCGATCGCGCGGCGTTCGCGCTGGATCTCCTTCTGGCGACCGCGGCGAACGGTGAGTTCGAGGTCGCGCTCGGCGTGCGCGACCTGACGGCGACCGCGCTGGATCACCAGCTCCTTGGTCGTCTTCGCGAACTCCTCCGCCGCGTACATCGCTTCGAGTTCGACGAGTTCGGCGCGCTGGTCGTCGAGGCGACCGCGATCGCGGTCGAGGTCGAGGCGCAGTTCGTCGACCTCGAGCGGCGTCTCGATCTCGAGGAACACCTTCTGCGCGTGGCGCGCCGTCTCGACCTGTCGCTCGGCCTTCTCGATCTCGTGCGTCGAGTCGCGGCGACGCTTCTCGACGGAGAGCTCGGTCGCGGTCGATTCGATGCGGGCTTCCTCGAGATCCCGTCCGAGGTCCGCTTCGTCGTCGGCAGCCGCTGGTCTGTCCTGAGCGGTTCCGGCCGGATCGCCCGTCGCCGGGCGCGAGTTCGAAACTGCCGTGCAGGCCGGAACGCCGAGCACGAGCGCGAGCAACAACGCTGTCCTGGTCATGCGCCGGAGC
Organism: Planctomycetota bacterium; assembly: GCA_016235155.1. Classification (GTDB taxonomy): domain Bacteria; phylum Planctomycetota; class UBA1135; order UBA1135; family UBA2386; genus JACRLW01. Next base: position 62,674 of record JACRLW010000053.1, on the reverse strand, counting down.
ATGCCGCCACAGGCAGCACGGCTCCAGCGCTTCGCACCGGCTGCGCGGCGCGCCGCGCGTTCTCGATCAGCAGCGCGCGAAGCCACTCGAGGGTCTCGAGCGGCAGGCCGCCGCCGATCTCGACGTTGTGTTCCTTCGCCTCGATCGCGAGCTCCGGTCGGCCGTTGCCGTCCCGGCGGACGGTCGCGCCGAGCAGGTCGCCCAGGTCGATGCGGTTGCGGAGCAGGTTGCCGAACGGGGTCTGCACGAAGTACTCGACGCGATCACCGTCGACCTCGATGCGGCGACGCCCGATCCGATCGAGCACGAAGATGCCGGCGAGCACGACCGCGAGGACCACCGCGAACCCGCACAGGACGAAACGCATGAGACCCGGC
>JACRLW010000053.1:54692-62280 GCA_016235155.1 Planctomycetota bacterium | reverse complement strand
CAGCGCGAGCGGGAAGCCGACGATCAGCGGCAACGACATCCACGCCATCTCGCAGCGGTCGATCGTCACGGCGACGCCGTCGCCGCGCGGCTCGACGCGCAACTCGCCCGGGATCCGATCCAAGCGAAGGGGGGGCGCCGCCGAGGTCCGCACCGGCTCGTCCGGTGCGGGCGCCGGCACGGTCGCGGATGCCGCCGTCGCGACGAAGCCGTCGGCCCCGACGCGCAACTCGCTCATCCCGAGCACGTGGCACGCGCGTGCCTGGTAGGCCTGCGCTTCTGCCGCGTCACGCGTCGCGAACAGCGTGACCGAGCGCGCGTCGGAGTCGTGAACGAGCCGGACCTCGTGGACGACGGACGCCTCACGACGCCCGCGCACGAGGATCTCGCGCCGCAGCACACCGCGATACGTCGCGAGCGGCTCGCTCCACGTCGAGGTCCCGAGGCACGTCATGCGCCGGCTCTCGACGCGCGCGGCGTCGATGATCACGCTGCGCCGCTCGGTCCAAGCGACGACCCCGCAGCCGATCAGCGCGAGCGCGATCGCCGTCAGGACGAAGGCCGAACCGAGAGCGTTCGGTGCGGCGGCGAAGGATGCGACGTCGATCGCGGTCGCCATCGCGGCAGCGACGAGCAACACGCTCGCACGCGCGCGACGACGAGTCGTCCGGGTCGCGGGAAGTCGGTCGAGACCGACTGGATGATCGAGCAACAAGCGGCACTTCACGGTGGTTTCCCCCGACACTCCATCGGCCGCGAACGAGACGTTCGTACAGCCCTGCGACGAGGTGTCGAGGAAGCCGCCATGCGGCCGGTCGCTCCGACGCGCGTCGCGACGCGCGATTCGTCACGCCGTCACGGCGTGATGCAGATCTGGAGCGCGACGCTCAGCAGCAGGCAGCCGCGGCCGATCGCGTTCATCTGGACCGTGCCGCACTGCACGCAGATGCAAACGCCGATCAGCGAGCGGTCGTTCGGGATCTGACCGCGCCACGCGCTTCCCGTGATGATGTCGAGCGGATCGCAGGCGAGGACGCAGCGCTGCACGCACGCCAGCGGGGGGTTGAAGACGATCGCGCGGCCGGCGACGCCGAGCACCACGAAGTCGATGTTCGGCGGCGGGGACGGCGGACAGATCACGCCGAGCGCCTGGCCGATGCTGGTGCTGCCGACGAACTGCGGAACCGGCGCACCCGGGCAGCCGCTACCGGGGATCGGGGTCACCTGGGCCGCGGCGCTGCCGCAGAGGAGAGCGAGGCCGAGAGCGACGAGTCGAAGCGTCGCGAAAGTGTTCTGGATCATGATGGAATCGAGTCCGGTGGATGGCGGGACGCGCATCGTGCACGCCGGATGGCGGCCCGGATAGCTCTCCACTCCGGCCAGGTCACCAGACGATCGTTGGCAAGCGCGCTGCCGGCGCGAGAATCCCGCCGCTTCCCGGCGTTCGTCCCTCGCCATGCGTCTGCGGGCCCTCATCTACAACGTCCACAAGTGCATCGGCGGCATGGACCGTCGCTACGAGCCGGATCGCATCGTCGCGACGGTCGCCCATCACGAACCCGACCTCTGCCTCCTGCAGGAGGTCGCGAATACGGCCGGAAGGAACGACTGGCATCGCCAGGTCGACCTGCTCGGCGACCAGCTCGGCTTCCGCCACCGCACCTGGTTCGCGAACCACCGCTTCCGCCGCGGCGGGGAGTACGGGAACGCGATCCTCTCGCGCTGGCCGATCGCGAGCACGGCGAACATCGACCTGACCGTGGCGGGCACCAAACGGCGCAGCGTCCTCCACGCGCGCATCCGCGTCCGCACGCCCGCCGGTCGCTCGCGCACCGTCCACGTCTTCTGTCTGCACCTCGGGCTGACGGAACGCGTGCGCGACCTCCAGATGGCGCGCTTCCTCGCCAGTCATCCGTTCGCCGGACTCCACGAGGAATCGCCGATCCTCGTCGCCGGCGATTTCAACGACGTGTGGGCGTCGCTCGGCGAGAAGCATCTCGGCCGCGCCGGCTTCCGGGGTTCGTCGCGCCCGCCACGGACGTTTCCGGCGTGGGCACCGCTGCGCGCCCTCGATTCGATCTGGGTCCGCGGCGACATCCAGATCGTCGAGATCGCGACCTCACGCCTGCCGCTCGCGCGCCGCGCCTCGGACCACCTGCCGCTCGTCGCCGACCTGCATCTCCCGCGCTGAACGCGACGTATCGTCCCGGGCATGTTGCGTCGCGAGACCCAGGACGGCGTCGAGTTCCTCCATCTCGGTCACGGCAAGGCCAACGCGCTCGACCTCGAGTTCTGCGAAGCGTTGAAGGCCGCCTTCGATGAGCTCGAGCGACGACGGCCGCGCGCGCTGGTCGTCACCGGGCAGGGCAACATCTTCTGCGCCGGCGTCGACCTGCCGCGCGTGATCGCGGGCGGGGCGCCCTACGTCGAGCGCTTCTTGCAGGCACTCTCGGTGGCGATCACCGCCCTGTGGACGACGACCTACCCGACCGTCGCCGCCGTGAACGGTCACGCGATCGCCGGCGGCTGCCTGCTCGCGATCGCTTGCGACCACGTCGTCGCCGCGGCGGGCAACGGCCGGACCGGCGTGCCCGAGTCGAGCGTCGGCGTGCCCTTCCCCGCCGCCGGCCTTGCGATCCTCCGCTCGCGCGCGGGCGACGCGGTCACGCGCTCGCTCGTGCTCTCCGGCCGGACCGTCCCGTTCGCGGATGCCGTCGGACTCGGGCTCGTCGACGAACTCGCGGCGGAGGGAGCGCTCCCCGCGACCGCGCTCGCGGCGGCGCAGCGCCTCGCCGCGATCCCGCCCGCGACCTTCGCGACGACCAAGCAGCAACTCCAGGCCGCTGCACGCCGAGCGCTCGCCGAACACGGCGCAGCCGAGGACCGGAAGGTCCAGGACGTCTGGCGACGCGACGACGTGCTGGCTGCGGTGCGCGCCTTCACCGAGCGCACGCTTCGCAAGTGATCGCGAACGACGCGCGCACCTTCCTGGCCGCTCCCCGCACGCCCCGCTACCGTGCTCGCGACCGTGACCGAGACCCTCACGCACGAACCAGAGCCGGCCGTCGCGCAAGAGCCCGCGAAGGCCGGTGACGCGCCCGCGTCCTCGCCGCTCCCGCCGCCCTGGGATCGCATCTTCTCGCTCGGCACGCGGGTCTTCGTGTGGGCGCTGCTCGCGGGGATCCTCTACCTGCTGCGGCCCTTCTTCCTGCTGGTCTTCTTGACCTTCGTGTTCGCCTACATCCTGGAACACGGGGTGCAAGGGCTCCAGCACCGGATCAAGAAGCGCGTCGTGCGGGTCGCGCTCGTGTCGGTGGTGTTCGTCGGCACTCTGATCTCGCTCGGAATCGCGCTGGCGCCGGCCTTTCGCGAGCAGGCCAACAAACTCGCGCGGGAGTACCCGAGCTACCTCGAGAAGATCGATTCGGAGATCGCGGGCGCACGCGAGAAGTACGAGTGGGCGCGCGCGCAGATCCCGTCCGACCTCAAGGCGATCGATCTCGTCGAGTACCTGCTGAACTGGGTTCCGAAGCCCGGCGAGGGCGTCGAGCCGGAGGTGGCGCCGCAGCTGCCGCAGGGGGATGCCGAGTTCATCGGGCCGCCCGAGGCGCCGACGACGCCGTCGGAGACGCAGATCAAACGGCGCACGGAGGAGTCGCGCGCGAGCCTGACCGGCGCGATGGACCTCCTGCACAACATCGCGAGCCCGATCCTCGGCATCGGCTCGGCGTTCCTGCTGTCGCTCTTGTTCTCGTTCCTGATCGTTCTCGATCTCGCTCACCTCAGCAAGGCGGTGCAGGGGCTCGCCAACACCAAGCTCGGCTTCATCTACGACGAGGTCGCCGACAACATCCGCGACTTCGGCCTCACGCTCGGGCGCGCGTTGGAGGCCCAGCTCATCATCGCGATGGCGAACACGATCCTGACGGCGCTCGGGCTGTGGCTGCTCGGGATGAGCTCGAACCTCGTGTTCCTCTCGACGCTCGTCTTCTTCTGCAGCTTCGTCCCCGTCGCCGGCGTGTTCATCAGCTCCACGCCGATCTGCCTCCAAGCCCTCTCGCAGGAGGGCGCGCCGCTGATGCTGGCCGCGATCGCGATGGTGCTGATCGTGCACTTCGTCGAGACCTACTTCCTCAACCCGAGGATCTACGGGCACCACCTGCGGATGAACGCGGTCCTCGTGCTGATCGTGCTGACGGTCGCGGGCAAGCTCTTCGGCGTCTGGGGACTCGTGCTCGGCCTGCCGGTCGTGAACTACTTCTTCAGTCACGCCATCCGCTACCGGAAGGCGTCGCTGACCAGCGCGACGGTCGCGCCCGGTCCCGCCGCGAGCGGATGACGACGATCCACGAGCTCGAGACGCCGGCGCTCCTGCTCGACTCCGCGCGCATGGAGCGCAACGTCGCGCGGATGGAAGCGCGCGCCCGCGAACTCGGCGTCGCGTTGCGACCGCACCTCAAGACCTGCAAGAGCGCGGACGTCGCGCGGCGGATCCCCTCGGCGCTCGCGTACGGGATCACGGTCTCGACGACGAGGGAAGCCGAGTACTTCGCCGCGCACGGCTTCCGCGACCAGCTCTACGCGGTCGCGGTGGCGCCGCACCGCCTCGCACGGCTCGCGGCGTTGGTTCGCGACGGCGTGCGCGTCCGCCTCGCCGCCGACTCGGCCGACGCCGTGCGCTGGATCGACGCGGCCGCCGGCCGAGAGGGCGTCGTCTTCGAGGTGATGCTGGAGATCGACAGCGGCGAGCACCGCTCGGGGATCGAACCGGCGCGCCCCGAACTCGTCGCGCTCGCGCGCGAGCTGGCCGACGGCCGCACGACCCGTTTCGCGGGGATCTACACCCACGCCGGGCATTCGTACGGCGCGCCCGACGTCGCCGGCATCCGCGCGATCGCGGCGGACGAACGCCGCGCGGTGTGCACGGCGCGCGATCGCCTCGCGGCCGCGGGACTCGCGCCGCCGATCGTCAGCGTCGGTTCGACGCCCACCGCCACGCACGCCGCGACGCTCGACGGCGTCACCGAACTGCGCGCCGGCGTCTACGTGTTCCAGGACGCCTTCCAGGCGGCGATCGCGTCCTGCACGCTCGACGACGTCGCGACGACCGTGCTCGCCACGGTCATCGGCCACCAGCGCGCGCACGGCCGGGTGCTCGTCGACGCGGGCGGACTCGCGCTGTCGAAGGACCGCAGCACGAGGGCGCTCGATCCCGCGCGCGACTGCGGCTACGGCCTCGTGTTCGACGCGAGCGGCCGCGAGCACTTCACGTCGCTGCGCGTGGCGGACGTCTATCAGGAGCACGGCGTGATCGAGAGCCGCGACGGCTCGGCGATCGACTTCGGACGGCTGCGCCTCGGCGCGCGCGTCCGCATCGTTCCCAACCACGCGTGCATGACCTGCTCCGCCTTTCCGGCCTACCAGGTCGTCGCGGGCGAGGAACTCGCCGGAGTCTGGTCGCGCATCCACGGCTGGTCCGGTTCCTGAGCCCGGTCGGAACGCCGTTACGGCGGCCGGAGCGCCGCCTATGGACGGCCATGCCACGCTCGTCGGGAGTCTCCGGCACCATCTTGCTCTGCGGACTCGCATTGACCGCGTGCTGGCCGCGAGGGTCGGGAACCGGCTCGCTCGGCACACCGACCTTGCGCGCCCTCGCCGCCGTGCCGCCGCACGGCGGTGAAGCGTTGCTCGACGACACGATCGCGGTCGTCTTCAGCGACGCCCTCGACCCGGCGAGCGTGACCGAGGGCGCGGTTGCGTTCACGGTCTTCGACCGCGACGGCCATCCGCTCGAGGAACAGCCGGCCGGGCGCTTCGACCTGAGAGACGGCGGACGACTCCTCCGCTTCGAGCCGGCGCTGCCGCGCGCGGCGGATCTCGGCGACGGCGGACTGCGCGCCGATCGCCGGTACCGCGTGAGCCTCGCGCCGCCGGCCTCGCCCGATGCCCCTGCCCTGCGCGACCTCCGCGGCCGCCCGCTCGCCGAGGCCTTCGCCTTCGAGTTCAGCACCCCGCACGACGTTCCGGGATCGACGCTCTTCGCGCGCTACGGCGAGCACGGCCCGCGCGTCGTCGATCTCGTCGTGTCGCCCTCGGATGCGAGCGGCGCCGGACTCGGTCGCTTCGGCCGCGGGCTCGTCGAACTCCGCGTGCGCTTCGATCGTCCGCTCGATCCGCGCGCCGACAACCTGCCGCGCCTGAGCGCTGCCGCGTTGATCGACGCACCGCGCGAAGCCCAGGGCCACGTGGTCGTCGAGTACGACGACCCCGCCGCGCAGGCGATCGCGCTGCGCGTGCCCGCGAGCGTCGATCTCGAGGTCAACCAACGCGACGGCGCGCTCCTCGTGCTGCGGCCCGCCGGCATCCTCCCCAACAACGCCGAACTCGTGCTGCGCGTGAACGAGCGGCTGCGCGACCTCGGCGGCGGCAGCAACGTCGCCGATCCGAACTACGACCGCGATGTGCGTCGCTTCCGCACGCAGCCGCGCTTCGAACCGCAGTTCGACGTCTGGCTCGAGGCGTTCGAGAACGACGACACCCTCGATCCGGACGCCGTGTTCCTCGAACCGCCCGCCTCGATCCGGAACGGCCGGCTCCACGCCGACTTCGCCTTCGAAGGCAATGAGTGGCGCCGCACCTGGCGTCCGACCCAGCGCGAAGTGATCCTCGACACCGATCGGACCGACGTGCAGCCGGAGTATGGCCCGACCTACGAGGTCCGCGGCGGCGTCTTCCAGTTCGCGAACGTGGAGATCCCGTTCGGCACGACGGTGACGTGCGTCGGCTCGCGCCCGGTGGTCTTCCTCGTCACCGGGGACTTCGTGGTCGACGGTGAGTTGCGCGTGGATGGGGGAAACGGCGGGAGCCTGCTGGTGGGCGGCGGGCAGTACCGCAACAACGCGTACTCGTCGATTCCCGGCGGTTCGTCGCGTTGCGGCGGAGCGCGCGGCGGTCGCGGATCGCCCGACCTTCCGGAGCGCCGGAGCGCGGCCGGTGAGGCAGGATCCGCGCCGGGCATCGCGGGAGGTGGCGGTGCACCCGGTCGGCTCTCATGCGAGAGCGGGTGCAATCGCGGATCCGCCGGCGGAGGAGGGTCCTTCGCGACGCGCGGTGATCCGAACTTCCCCTCCGGCACGACGTTCAATCGACCCTCGATGGCAAGCGGTGGCGGTGGAGCAGGCTGCGTGAGCACGTCACCGACTCTGCCTGGCGGCGCTCCTGGACCGACGGCCTTCATCGACGCGCGCGCCGACAACGACTTCTGGGGTGTGGCCATCGATCCGTTCAGGGGCGTCCGGATCCCCGGCGAACTCGTCTCGCCGCGTGGCGGCAGCGGTGGTGGCGGCGGAGGCAACCGCTCGATCAGCGGCTGCAATCTCCTCGATCCGAGCTTTACGAACGACCCTCGTGCCGGCGGCGGCGGCGCGGGCGGCGGCGTGCTGATCGTGAAGTGCCTCGGCACGATCCGCATCGGGCGCCAGGGCACGATCTCGAGCAACGGAGGCAACGGCGGCGGCGGCGAGCAAGCGGGCGGCAACACTGACGCCGGCGGCGGCGGCGCCGGCTCCGGCGGGATGATCGTGCTCATG
>JACRLW010000053.1:26201-54573 GCA_016235155.1 Planctomycetota bacterium | reverse complement strand
CACGGCGGGACCTACAGCGAACGCGACTACTCGTTCGCGCTGAGTGCCGACGGGGGAACCGGCACGCAGGGTGAGTTCGCGGGCACCTCCATCCAGAGCAAGTACCCACCCTCGATCTACCCCCAACGTCCCATCGGCGGCTTCGGCGGCATGGGTCTGATCCAGCTCCACGTGCCGCCGGGCGACGACGCCGACGGCACCGGCTGCGCCTTCGACGACCACATCCGCTTCCTCGACGTCGACGCCAACGGCTTCCCCTTCGAAGTCAGCGCGGCGCGCAAGACCGCGCTTCTCGGTTGGCGCGGCTGGGCGCAGCCCGACGGCACGCGCGTCGACGATCGGGGTCGCGTCCTGGCGCGGCTCGAGGGCGAAGGCGACATGCGTCCGAGCCCGATCCTCCTGCCGCTGCCCTTCGACACCGTCACGCGCGCGCGCTCGCGCTGGATCGACCTCGGCGGCGTCGCACGCCGGCGCGTCGACGAGGCGCCGGGTCCCGGCGTGCCCGGCGTCGTCGTCACCGATCCGCAGAACGCGCCGCTCCCCGATCTCGGCGATCCGCAGCTCGGCTTTGCCGACATCCATGCCGACGGCCCGCACGCCGGCTTCCTCACCTGGGACCAGAGCGGCGAGCATCGCCCCGCCGTCGTCACGATCGACGGCCTCGACGAACGCGCGGTGCTCGCGGCGCGCACCGGCGCCTCCTTCGACGGACGGCCGAGCTACCACGTCGACCTCGACATGCCGCTCGGCGGCGAACGCGATCGCTACGCCGGCTACCGCCTGCTGCTCATCGGACGCTTCGGTGAGTCCCGCGGCGAGTTCCGGATCCTGGCGCACGACGGCACGAGCGTCGAACTGGCGCCCGACGGCGCATTCCCCGCGAGCGGCATCCGCGCCCGCGTGATCGCGCGTTTCGCCGGCGCGCTCAGCAACGGCGGCGCGACGCTCGGCCGCACGCGACCCGGCTCGCCGCCCGGCACCCGCGAGCCACGCGCCAACCTGCGCTTCGGCTTCGCCTTCACCACCGATCCGCACGGTGATCCCATCACCCAGCGCTGGCCGGCGTGGGACGGCCGCGGCATGCCGGGCTTCGCGCGCCCCGGCGTTCCTCGACTAGCTGCGGACGCATCCGGTGCGCTTCGTCCACTGGGACATCACCTTGTTCCGCGACTTCGACGCGTCGCAGCCCGCGCACCGCGCTCGTGTGCCGCTCGACGCAGTGCCGCCGTCACTCGAACTCGACTGGCTCGTGCTGCCGTTCCGGTACTGACGAGTGCTGCGCGACGCGTCCGCGCGCTGTGGCCGGGGCTACGTCGACTGATCTACGGGCGAAGTAGACTCCTCCACGATGTTGTCTTCGTTCGTCCTCGCCGTCCTCGCGTCCTGGTCGTCACCGATCGTTCCGGCCGCGCCGCAGGACCTCCGCCACGAGATCGTCCTGCGAGTCGCGCGCGCTCCGGCCCATCGCCACGTCGGCACGCGCATCCGCCGCTTCCACGTGCGAGCGGACGACCCGATCTCGAAGAGCTCCCGCCGCCGCTGATCCGGCTCAGAACGCGGCGCTGACGCCGAACGACGCGATCAACTGGAACGCGTCGCCCCCGTTCATCTCCTCGGTCGCGGAGCCGAGCCAGAGCACGTGGACGCCGGCGTTCGCCTCCCACGCGCCGCGCAGGAACGGCACCGGCGTGCTGAGCACGGCGCCGAGATCCGCGAAGCCGAAGCGCCGGTCCGCGCCGTCCGACGGGCGCTCGTAGTACGAGTCGAGTCCGAGTCCGATCGCGAACGGGATCGACAGCGTGAACGGCTGTGCCGCGTCGTCGCCGGTCAGTTCGAGCGACGGCTCGACGCCGAGCTGGAGATAGGTGCCGCGCGCGCTGCCGCCGTCACCTTGTCCGGCGAGTTCCGCCGCGAACACGAGCGAGGGTTGGAGACCGGCGAAGTCCTCGCCGAGCGAGCCGCAGTCGTCGAAGGAGAGACCGATCGTGCACTCTTCCATCGAGGTCCAGGTCGCGTTGGGATTGCCGAAGCGCGCCCACTGCGCGGCGACGCTCCAGCGCTCGGCGAAGTCGACCGAGACCCCGGTGAAGAGATCGGCCTCGTACCACGCGTCGCCGCCGCCGCGCGCGCCGGTCGGTCCGCGATGGAACGAATGCCAGGTGCCGAAGAGCAGGTCGACGGCGAGCGGCGCCTGGTCGTCCGCCGACTCGTACACGCGCCACGCGAGTTCGAGCGAGGGCTGGATGATCAGTCCTTGGTCCTCCTGGCGGATGCCGCGGAAGAAGTACGCGCTCGGCAGGTCGAGGGCGAAAGTGCCGCTGAGCGCCTTGGTCTCCGTCGCGTCGTCCTGGGCGAAGCACGGCGCGGCGGCGAGACACACAAGAGCCGCGGAGCGGAGGGAGCGCTTCATCGCGCAGCGTTCCTCGACGAGATCCACGGCGCGCGTGCACTGCCGCGGCGAATCTCCGACCCCACGGGGCTGACGGACCCGCTCGCGGTACCGGGCGGGCTGCAACCGCCACCGGGCCATCGTCTCTTGGGCCGCGATCGTGGTCGCCGGGGTCGGAGCCGTGACGCTCGCCGGACCTACGACTCCGGCGAGGATCTTTCGGGGAAAGGTTCCGTAGGAGCGCGCCCGCCGTGCTCCGCTCTCTCACGTCGAGGATCGGGCCGGCGGTTCACGAACCCCGAACCAGCCATGAAGAAGTCCAAGTCCGCACTCGTGTCCGCAGCCGTCGCCGGGTTGATGCTCGGTGGAGTCTCCGGCTCGCTGACGTCCTGCACGTCCATGTCCGCGTCCTCCTCCGACATGCAGATGGCGAAACACGCCTGCAAGGGCATGAACTCCTGCAAGGGGCAAGGCGGCTGCAAGGCGGGCGACAACGGTTGTGCCGGCAAGAACAGCTGCAAGGGCAAGGGCGGCTGCGCGACGGCCGAGCACCACGGTTGCAAGGCGATGAACGCCTGCAAGGGTCAGGGCGGCTGCAAGTCCGGCGACAACGGCTGCGCGGGCAAGAACAGCTGCAAGGGCAAGGGTGGTTGCGCCGTGCCGGTGAAGCACTGAGATGGGCGCGCGGCGCCGATCCCCGAGCTCCCAGCCCGGACCAGGCCGACGATGACCGCACTCTCGGACCTCGTAGGGAACGACCTGGGGATCGGCGTCGGCCTGCGCACCGCGCACTACGGGACGATCCTCGGCAAGCGACCGGCCGTCGATTGGTTCGAGATCCTCTCCGAGAACTACATGCACACCGGCGGACGCCCGGTGCACGTGCTCGACGAGATCGCGGCGCGCTACCCGGTCGCGATGCACGGCGTGTCGATGAACATCGGCGGCACGGACCGGTTGGATCGCGCCTACCTGCGGGAGCTGCGCGCCTTGCAGCAGCGCTGCCGCGCGGTGTGGATCAGCGATCACCTGTGCTGGACCGGCGTCGACGGCAAGAACCTCCACGACCTGCTGCCGCTGCCCTACACGAAGGCGGTGCTCCGCCACGTCGTCGAGCGGGTGCGGCAGGTGCAGGACCTGCTCGAACGACCGCTCGTGCTCGAGAACCCGAGCACCTACCTCGAGTTCGCGGACGCCGAACTCGACGAGGTTCGGTTCCTCGGCGAGCTCGCCCACGCCACCGGCTGCGGGCTGCTGCTCGACGTCAACAACGTGTTCGTGTGCGCGCAGAATCACGGCTTCGAAGCCGAGGCGTACCTGCGCGCGGTGCCGTGGGACCACGTCGTCTACTTCCATCTCGCCGGGCACACGACCTACCCGACGCACCGGCTCGACACGCACGACCGCCCGGTCTGTCGCGAGGTCTGGCAGCTCTATCGCCTCGCGCATCGTCTCAGCGGCGGTCGCTCGACGCTGCTCGAGTGGGACGCGAACATCCCCGACTTCGCGACCGTCCATCGCGAGGCGCGCAAGGCTGCGAGGTACCGCGGGATCGCGGAGCAGTCCATCGTGCCGGTGCGCGCATGACGCAGCCCTCCGCTCTGCGCCGCCTCCAGCGATGGTTCGCGGCCATCGTCGAACATCCGTCGACGGCGGCGGTCGCGATCGCGAGTCGCCCCGCGAACGCGTTGGTGAAGTCCCGCGACGTCGCCGCTGGTCGGGTCATCCGACCCAATCCCCGCCTGAGTCCCGCGGCGATGCTCGACGTCTACAACGGCGGATACCTGGCGCGACTGCTCGAGGTGATGGAAGGCGACTACGGCGCGTCGCGCGCGGTCCTCGGCGAGGACGGGTTCCGCGCCCTCGTCGCGCGGTTCCTTCGCCGCCATCCCAGCCGCCACCCGAACCTGAATCGATTCGGACGACCGTTTCCCGCCTTCGTCCGCGGCCAACGCGCCCTGCGACACCGGGCGTTCCTCGCCGAACTCGCCGCGCTCGAACTCGCGCTGTGCACGGCCTTCGACGCCGAGGAGTTCACCCCTCTGGCCCCCGACGCGACCGCCGGCGTGCCCGAGGATCGCTGGAGCCGACTGCGTTTCGTTCCCAATCCGTCGCTGCAACTCCTCGCGTTCCGGTTCCCGGTCGACGAGGTCTACCAGGCGCACAAGGAGGGCAAGCGCATCACCGTGCCGAAGCCGCGCCCGACCTGGCTCGCCGTCTTCCGCCGCGACGATCGCGTCTGGCGGCAGCGGTTGACCCGCCCCGCGCACCGGGTCCTCGCGTCGCTCGCCGGCGGCCGACCGCTCGGCGAAGCGCTCGCCGGTGCGGGCCCCGATCAACCCGTCGCCGACTGGTTCCGGGGCTTCTCGCAGGACGGGCTGTTCACGGCGTTCGACGCCCGCGGCCGGTCCGCTCGCCGGGACTGAACGCTGCCGATCCCGCGAGGGGCCGCGTATCCTCGCCGCCCCCGTACACCGATCGGCCCAAGCCCCGCGCACTCCTCTGTATCTCACCATCCTCTCGATCGTCATCGGGCTCGGCGTCGCCGTCGGGTCCGTGCTCCTCGACGCCGGCTGGTTCTTCGGACCGTTCTTCGGCGTCCTGGCCTTCGTCGCGACCTGGATCGCCGGCGGCCGCCTGCTGCGACGTCGCCTCGAACCGGCGATGCAGCAGGTCCAGCGCCAGATCGAGGCCGGCATGGTGCAACCGGCGATCGCGACGCTGCGCAGCATCCTCCCGCTCGGTCGCTGGGTCCCGCTCCTCGCCGGCCACCTGCACGCGCAGATCGGCTTCCTCCTGTTCCACTCGCAGCAGCGCGAGGAAGCGGTCGCGAGCCTCGAGAAGGCGGGTCGTCGTTCCGGCGACGCGCAGCTGCTCCTCGCCAGCATCCGCTTCCGCGACGGCAAGAAGGACGAGGCGTTCAAGCGCTTCGCCGACGCGTTGCCCTTCAACCGCAAGCACGTCCTGCTGCACAACGTCTACGCCTGGCTCCTCAATCGCGAAGATCGCCGCGCGGACGCGATGGCCGTCCTCAATCGACTGATCCTCAAGCAGCCCAACGAAGCCAGCTCGGACAACCTGCTGCGGTTGCAGAACGACCAGAAGATGAACATGAAGCCCTTCGGCGTGCCGTGGTACGCGCTCGGCTTCGAGCACCCGCCCGCGAGCATGGGTGAGTTGCGGACGGCGCGGAAGGGCTTCCGCCAGCCGCCGAAACGGCGCGGCTGACCGGCGGCCATGGAAGCATCGGGATGAACGGCGCGCGCCTCCTCACGACGGTCACGGCGATCGTGCTGTCGGCGGCCGCGCTCTTGGCACAACACGATCCGGCTCCCGAGCGTGCGACGGTGGGCGCCGCGTACTTCTACTGGTATCGCCATCCCGACGAACACTGCGGCGGTGAGGGTCGCGAGGGACTCCTGCATCGCTTCGTCGAGCCGGAGGCGGTGAGCTACGAGAGCCGCGCGTGGCATCGGCGCGAACTCGCCGACATGGCGGCGGCGGCGATCGACGTCGCGCTCGCGGTGTACTGGGGCTACCCCGGCTGCGAGGACCGCGGGAACGTGCGGTTCTCCGTCGTCGGTCTGCCGCCGCTGGTTGCCGCGCTCGACGCGATGGACCAGGACCGCGCCGCGCATCCGAGGATCGGTCTGTTCTACGACACCTCGACGCTTGCCAACGACGTGCGCGGCGCGTCACCACGCGGCGAACGCACGGACCTCACGACCGAAGCCGGACGCGCGCTGTTCTGCGAGACGGTGATCGGCTTCTTCGAGCGCGTTCCGCTCCGCCATTGGGGTCGTCATCGCGGGCGACCGCTCGTCGTCCTGTACACCAGCGGCTTCGCCGCGCGCTGGGACGACTCGCTGGGCGAGACCTTGCGCACGCGTTTCGCGAAGCGATTCGACGGCGAGCACCCGTTCCTCGTCGCCGATGCGAGTTGGGGCGACGTCGGTCAGGACGCGACGACCGCGTGGGGTGCAGCGCTCGCGGGTGCCTTGGTGAACGAACAGCCCAAGGGGATCACGGTCGCGCAGGTCGGGCCGGGCTACGACGACTCGCCGGTTCCCGGCCGGCGCACGCCGATCCGGCCGCGCGAGGACGGCGCGTTCTACCGGTCGTCGTGGCACGCGGCGATCGCGAGCCGACCCGAGTTCGTCGTGATCGAGACCTGGAACGAGATGCACGAGGGCACCGACGTCTGCCGCACCGTCGAGACCGGCGACGCCTACCTGCGCATGACGCGCGACGCCGTCGAGCGCCTGCATCGCGGCGAGCCCGGGCCGCTCGTCCCACTCCGCTTCGACGCTCCGCAGCCGCGCCCCGATCCGTCCTGGGGCGGAGACGCGCGCGATCGCGCGAGCGTGAAATGGACGCCGGCGACGACGGCGGGACTGCGCCCGATCGCGTGGGAGGATGGTCCCGTGAAGATCGATTCCGACGCCGCGCACGCCGACTGCCCAGCGGGCCGGCCGTGCAGCTACGTCTACTTCCAGGTCGCCGACGCCTGGCGCTTCGACACGGACGCCGATCTCGAACTCGTGCTCGAGGGCGCGGGCCTCGCTTCGATCACGGTGCACTTCGACTCGCACGAGCGCAGCGCACCCCTGGCCGGCGCCTACGCCGATGCACTCGGAATCGAGCGCAGCGCGGACCGGGCGGTGTTTCGCCTGCCGCGAGCGCGCCTCTCCAACCGGCAGAACGGCGGCGCGGACCTGCGCCTCGTGTTCCAGGGCGCGATCGCCGTGACGAGCGCAGTCATCGCGCCGGTCGCACGCTGACGTCACCGGCGCGGCGGAGCAAGGCGACCTACGAGCGACCGGATCGGCCTCGCGATCCGGTTGGTTCGCGACCGGGAGACTCCGCCGCCGGCATCAGGTAGTCCGGCAGGTGCGTCGCGTGCAGCGCGTCGAAGATCAAGGAGGTCTCGATGCGCGCCACCTCGGGACGCGCGGTGAAGCCGTCGAGAGCGAGATCGCGGAGATGTGCAGCGCTGCGGACCGCGACATGGACGAGGAAGTCGACGGCGCCGGCGACGTGGAACACGCTCACGGTCTCGCGCAACGACAGCGCGTGCTTCCGGAAGGCGTCGACCTCGGTGCGCGCGTGATGGCGCAACTGCACCGCGACCAGTGCCTGCAGTTCGATGCCCAGCACGGCGGGATCGACCTCGGCGCGCGCGCCCTTCAGCGCGCCGATCTCGCGCAACCAGCGCACGCGCTCGAGGCAGCTCGACGGTGCGAGGCCGATGCGCACGGCGAGCTCCTTGTTGGTCAGCCGAACGTCCTTCTGCAACTCGGCGAGGATCGCGCGGTCGATTCGGTCCAGGGCGGCTGGAACGGGCTTCGAGCGAAGAGGATTCGAAGGCTTCGGCATGCCTCGAACGATATTCGTCATGGCATGTCGCCGACCAACTTCGATCCTGCCGCGGCCCTCGCCCGTTCCAAACACACCTTCGGCGAACACGGCGGAGCGAACATGAGCATCGAGGCATCCACGACCTTCACCGTGATGAAGGCCGACACGATGCCGGAGATCTTCGCGGGCCACCGCACGGCGGATCGCGACGGCTGCTTCCTCTACGCGAGGCACTTCAACCCCACCGTCCACACGCTCGGCCACGAACTCGCCGCGCTCGAGGACACCGAGCCGGGCTACTGCTGCGCGAGCGGCATGGCCGCGATCTCGGCGACGATCCTCCAGCTCTGCGGTCACGGGGTGTCGTCGAACGCCGTCTACGGCGGCACGCACGCCTTCCTGCACGAGTACCTCCCGCAGCGGACCGGGGTGACGACGACTTTCGTCGACATCGCCGACCTCCGCGCGGTCGAGGCGGCGATCGGCCCGCGCACGCGCGTGCTCTACACCGAGACCCTCTCCAATCCGACGCTGGTCGTCAGCGACATCGCGGCACTCGCCGCGATCGCGCACCGGCACGGCGTGACGCTCGTCGTCGACAACACCTTCACGCCGGTGCTGATGACGCCGCACCGGCTCGGAGCCGATGTCGTGATCCACAGCCTGACCAAGTTCGTCAACGGGGCGTCGGACCTCGTCGCCGGCGCGGTGCTGGGACGCGCGGACTTCATCGGCCGGCTCATGGATCTCCACCAGGGCTCGCTGATGCTGCTCGGACCGACCATGGACCCGCGCGCCGCGTTCGAGGTCTCGATGCGCCTGCCCCACCTTCCCTTGCGGATGGCCGAGCACTCGCGCCGTGCGGCCCGGCTCTGCGCGCGCCTCGAAGCGCTGGAGGTCCCCGTCCGCTATCCCGGACTGAAGAGCCATCCGCAGCACGCGCTCATGGCGCGCCAGGTGAACGCCGGCTACGGCTCCGGCGGTCTCTTCACGATCGATCTGGGCGATCGCGACCGCGCCTACGGATTCATGGAGGTCCTGCAGAACGAGCACCGTTTCGGCTTCATGGCCGTCAGCCTCGGCTACGCCGAGACCCTGATGTCGTGCTCCGCGAGCTCGACCTCGAGCGAACTCGACGATCGCTCGCTCCGCGCCGCCGGCATCGGCCCCGGCCTCGTGCGCATCTCGATCGGCTACACCGGCGACCTCGCGACGCGCGAAGCACAGCTCGAAGATGCGCTGAGGCGGGTCGGGATGATCCCGCGTTGATCCCGTCGCTCACTTCCCGCCGGCGCCCGCGCTCACGACCACCACGCGCTCGGGATCGAGGTGCGCATGCGCGACGCGCTGCACCTCTTCGCGCGTGACCGCGCGCACCAGCCCCGGGTAACGCTCGAGCCAGTCGTAGCCGAGGCCGTAGCGCCTGGCGCGGATCACGTAGCCGACGAGGTTGGCGTTGCGCTCGAGGCCGAAGACCCAACTGCCGGTGAGGTAGTCCTGCACGTCGCGGAGTTCGTCGGCGCTCGGTGGAGCGTCGCGGATCGCACGAACCTCGCGCACGAGACCGTCGATCGACTTCTGCCGGTGCTCGGGCGAGGTGCCGATGTAGGCGTAGAAGAGACTCGGCTCGAGGCCGGCGCCGCTCGTGATCGACGCATGCACCGAGTAACAGAGCCCCTGTTCGTCGCGAAGCTTCCTGCCGATGCGCGACGTGAAACCCGGACCGCTGCCGAGCACGTGGTCCATCACGGCCAACGCGACGAAGTCCGGGTCGGTGCGGCGCACGCCGACGTGGCCGAGCATGACGTGAACCTGCTCGCGGTCCATCGGCAGGTGGACGTCGCGGCGCGCCTGGGGCATCGCCGGCAGCGGCGTCTCGTGACGATCGGGACGTGCGCCGCGGAAACTGCGGAAGGTCGTCGCACAGAGGTCGAGCAACTCCTCCGTCTCCATCGGTCCCGCCGCGGCGATGATCGTCTCGTGCGGGACGAACCAGCGGCGGTGGAAGCGCGCGAGGTCCGCGGAGCGGTATGCGGAGATCTCGTCCGGCGAACCGTAGTGCGGCCGCGCGAACGGATGCGCGCCGTAGACCTCGGCGCGGAAGCGGTTGCGGGCGACGGCGCGCGGGTCGGCCGCCTCGGCCTCGATCTCGGCGGCGATCTCGCCCTGCACCCGGCGCACCTCGCGCGCATCGAAGGCGGGTTCGAGGACGACCTCGCGCAGGAGCCTCACCGCCTTCTGCGCTTCCTCGGCCGGGCACTGGATCGTCGCCCCGGAAGAGCTGCAGTCGATCGACGCGCCGATCCCCTCGATCGCTTCGGCGAGTTCGACGGCGTCACGGTGCCGCGTGCCTTCTTCGAGCAGGCTGCCGGTGAGGTAGGCGAGCCCGTGCTCGCGCGGCCCCTCCTCGACCTGGCCGCTCCGCAGCGCGATGCACGCCGCAAACGTCGGCACGCCCTGGCTCCGCACGGCGACGCAGCACACGCCGGATGGGAGCTCCCGCTCGGCGATCTCGAGTTCGACCTTCCTCATCGGGCTCCCTTCCGATCGCGAGGCGCGCTCGTGCGCGCGCGCGGCGCGGCCTTGCGGCGGCGCACCCTCGGTCGCTCGACTTGATGGTCGTGCGGCACGGACCAGACCGCGGTCCAGGCTTCCGGGGCGAACAAGCGCGCCGCGGCGTCGCGCAGCGTGCGGCGGTCCAGCGCGTCGTAGCCGGCCAGCACGGCGTCGACGAGCCGCCAACCCGCGGTCGAGAGCGTCTCGTAGCGGCCGAGCTTGAGTGCGGTCTCGAGCACGGTCTCGTCCTCGAAGAGGAACGACGAGCGGATGTGGATGCGGGCGCGCTTCAACTCCGCTTGGGTGACGCCCTCCTCGGCGATCCGTTGCACCTCGTCGCGGATCACGGCCTCGACCCGCTCCGGCCTCACCCCCGGTCGCAGCTCGGCGACGACCCAGAACAGGCCGGGATCGAGCCGGGTCTCGTTCTGCGCGGAGACCTGCGTCGCGAGTTCCTCGTCGAGGACGAGACGGCGATGCAAGCGCGACGAACGCGCTAGCGCGAGCACGTGCGCAAGGATGTCGAGCGACCAGTCGTCCTTCTCGCCGACCCGACACGTGCGCGCGGCGAGCGCGACGCGCGAGAGCGTTCCCGGCGCCCGCACCACGCCGCGACGTTCGGCGCGCAGTTCGGGTTCCGCGACGACGAGCGCGCGCTCCTCGACCGGCGCGATGCCGGAGAACAGCGCGCGCAGCCGCTTCTCCGCGGCCTTCGCGTCGATGTCGCCGACCACCGCGAGGAACGCGCGGTTCGGTCCGTAGTGCCGCCGGTAGAAGGCGTGCATCGCGTCGCGCGACACGCGCTCGAGGTCCTCGCGCCAACCGATCACCGGCCGGTGATAGGGATGGACCTGGAAGGTCAGCGCCTCGGTCGACTGCCAGAGCTGGTTCCAGGGGTCATCCTGCCCCATGGCGAGTTCTTCGAGGACCACCTGCTTCTCGGCGTCGAACTCGGCCGGGTCGAGCGCGCAGGCCGTCATGCGGTTGGCCTCGATCTCGAGCGCGGTTTCCCATCGGTCGGCGGCGAGCGAGAAGTGGTACGCCGTGCAGTCCTGGTCGGTGAAGGCGTTGTTGCTGCCGCCGAGCTTGCTCGTGATGAGGTCGATCTCGCCCTTCCGATAGCGATCGGTGCCCTTGAACATCATGTGCTCGAGGAAGTGGGCGAGGCCCGACTCCCCCGTGCGTTCGTCGCGCGAACCGACGCGGTAGAACAACGCCGTCGCCACGACGGGCAGCCCGCGACGCTCGACCAGGACGGCCTTCATGCCGTTGTCGAGGACGACCTCGCGCAGGTTCGGATTGGCCAGTCCGGGGTTCACTCGTCGCCCCCTTCGGGCTCGTTGCCGCCGACGGAGTTGCCGGCCGTGGTGATCGCCATCACCGACGCCACTTCGTCGCGGTGGAGGAAGCGCCATCGCCCCTCGCCAAGACCGTGCAACGAGAGGGGGCCGATCCGCACTCGCTTCAGCGAGATCACCGGGTGACCGAGTTGCGCGAAGATCCGGCGGATCTCGCGGTTGCGGCCCTCCTTGATCGACACCTTGAGGTAGCTGCGGTCGCGACCGCGCTTCTCGACGACGATCTTGGCGCCGCCCGTGCGGCCCTCCGCGAGCCACACGCCGCCGCGCGCCTTGCCGAGCGCTTCGTCCTCGACACGCCCGCTGACGAGCACGGCGTAGGTCTTCGCGAGTCCGTAGCGCGGGTGGGCGACGTGCAACGCGAAGTCGCCGTCGTTGGTGACCAGGATCAGCCCCTGCGACTCCGTATCGAGCCGGCCGACGGTGAACACGCGGCCCCGCACCTGCGGCAGGTAGTCGATCACGCGACGGCGCTGCTCGTTGGTCGCGTTGGTGCAGACGACGTCCTTCGGCTTGTTGAAGAGGATGTAGACCTTCCGCTCGACCTGCACGCGCGAGCCGTCGACGCGCACGTCGTCGGTCGCCGGGTCGACGCGCGTACCGAGCTGCGTGACGATGTCGCCGTTCACCGTCACGCGGCCGCCGGCGATGTACGTGTCGGCGGCGCGACGACTGCAGACGCCCGACGACGCGAGGTAGCGGTTCAGCCGCAACTTGCCGTCGGCATCGGGCGACGGCGAGTCGATCGGCGTGACCTTGATCGCGCGCTTCTTCTTCGGCCCTCGCCGCGGGCGGACGGGTCCGCGCACCGGAGCACCCCGGCCCGCCGGCGACTTGCTGCGCCGCGCATCTTGTCGTTCTCTCGCCATCGTCAACCTCGTTCGCCGTCGATCCAGAAACAGGTCATCGGTCCGATCGGCGACACGAAGATCGCCGACACCGCCGCGGGGACGAGGAGCGTCTCGCCGCTGCGCAAGGGGATCGGCGGATGTTCGCCGCCGCTGCGCCAGCCGATCGCGGCCATGCCGTCGACGACCACCATCACCTTGTACGAACCCTCGGTGCCGATCGTCGCCGGGCTGTCGAAGCGGAGTCTGCGCACGCGGAACTGCGGCGTGCGCAGCAGCCACTCGCCGCGCGCGTCGATCGGGGTCGGCACGACGGTCGGCGGGCCTTCGTCGCCGACGCGCACGGCCTCGAGTGCTTCGCGCACGTGCAGTTCGCGGCCGCTGCCCCAGTCCCAGAAGCGGAAGGTCAGGTCCGAGTTCTGTTGCACCTCGAACACGACGACGTCGGGACCGATCGCGTGCACGACGCCGGGCGGCACGGGGATCACGTCGCCGACCTTGGGAGTGAACGAGTGCAGCAGGCCCTCGATCGCGGCGCCGGCATGCGCGGCGGCTTCGACCTGCGCGCGCGTCGTGCCGGCGCGGAAGCCGCGCACGATCGACGCTCGCGGCCCGGCATGGAGGACGACCCACCCCTCGCTCTTGCCGGAGTCGTCGTGTTTCCTCGCCTGCTCGTCGCCGGGGTGGACCTGGACCGAAAGGCGCTCGCGCGCGTCGATGAACTTCAGGAGCAGCGGGAAGCGCCCGTCGCGCGTCGCAGCCACGCGCGCGCCGAGCACGCCCCGCATGTCCGCGGCCAGCAGTTCGTGCAGCGTGCCACCCTCGCGGATTTCGCTCGAACCGTCCGGCCGGTCGTACAGCTCCCAGCTCTCGCCGATCATCTGCTCTGCCGGCAGCGGGATGCCTGGGCACTCCGCCAGCGCTCGACCGCCCCAGGGCTTCTGGACGAGTCGGCGCTCGAGGACGACGGGACGAAGGGGCTGCATCACGCGGAATCGCGCGAGCTTGTAGCGAGCCCGCGCGAATGCCGCCATCGCCGTCGACGACGAATGCCTACCGCATCAGGACCTTGAAGGTCAGATCGTGATTCCACGGGACGAACGGTTCGTCGCCATGACCGATGAACCCGACGCCGCCCGGGTAGTCCGAGGAGCAGATGCCGATGCTCAACGTCGCCGAATTCGCGAAGGATGCCTCGAACCGGTAGCTGTGCCCGCTCGCGAGAAAGACGTTCGTAGCGGTCAGGTCGAAGTGGCCGATTCCCGTCACCACCGGATCGAGGGCTGGAAGCGGATTGGCCTGGGTGATCGGGATGCTCGCCCCCGACTTCGTCGCCGTCGTGAGCAAGGTGTCGCCGTCGAAGACGCGGAGAATCAACTCGCCGGACGTCGACGCGACTTGGCGACCCAAGCTGAGCTCGATCCCGCAGAGCTGACCGTCCTGTGGGACCGTGAACGTCTGGGCGACCTTCTGGGGTCCGCTCGCTGCCGACGCGTCTCCCACATACACGCTCCCCGCCACCGACAGGCAGGACTGGACCGCGACACACGGCCCGACTCCGAAACTCCGCAGGTTGTTCGTCTCGTCGGTCTCGGCGACCTGGTTCTTCGGATCCACCGCGATGCTCACCCGGCGCACGTTGGCCAGCGAGAGGTTGTCGGGGTGGGCCAGCGGCAGGAAGTCGGACGCGAGCTTGATCGACGCGCCCACGGCGAGTCCCGAGACCGAGTGACGCACCTGCGGGCGGTGGTTCGCGGACACCGGATCCTCGTCCCCGGTGACGTAGACCTGGAACGGTCCCGCGCCCTCGTCGCCGATGTTCCCGACCCGCGTGATCACGGACTTGGAAGTGGCGGACCATCTGACCACGTGATCCGTCACCACGAGATCGGGACCGTGGCAGGCCGAGAACGCGATCGCCACGGGTATCAACGAGAACCAGACGCTTCGTGATGTCATGAGAACTTCCTGATCGGCTAGCGACTCTACCCGCCGGCACCGCTGCTCGAGTCCCCGCGCCTCGCGCGCTCGACCAGACGCCGTGCTTCGGCGACGGCGAGCGGGTCCGCACCTTCACCGACGGACATCGCGGCGAGCTCGCGTTCGATGGCCTTCTGATCGAGTCGCTCGACCGTCGTGAACGTGCGACCGTCCTTGACCTGCTTGTCGACCTTCCAATGTGCGTCGGCGAAGGCGGCGACCTGCGGAAGGTGAGTCACGATCAGCACCTGGTGGTCGCGCGCGACGTCCTTCAGCTTGCGGCCGACCTGGAGGCCGAGGCGGCCGCCGATCTCGGCGTCGATCTCGTCGAAGACGACGAACGGGACGCGGTCCTGATCGGCCAGGCACTTCTTCACGGCGAGCACGATGCGCGCTGCCTCGCCGCCGGACGCCGTTTCGCGCATCGGCGTGAACGGCTCGCCGGGATTGACGCGGACCGCGAAGTCGAGCGGGCCGGGTCCGAACGGCGTGGCGGCCTCGAGCAACGCTTCGCCCGCGGGCACCTCGTCGTCGAACCGCAGCTCGACGCGCGTGTCGGCCATGCCGAGATCGGCGAGTTCGTGCTCGATCGACTTCAGGAACGGCGCCGACGCCTTGCGTCGCGCTCGGACGAGCTTGCGCGCCGCGGCGCCGAGTTCGTCCAGCGCGGCGCGCAGCCCGGCTTCGAGCTGCTCGGGGCTCTGGGCGTCCGCGTCGAGTTCTTCGAGTTCGCGGGCGACGTCGGCACGGCGCGCCAGGAAGTCCGCCTCCGACGGTCCGAATCGCGCGAGCGCGCGGCGGAGGACGGCGAGTCGGTCCTCGATCGCGCCGAGGCGGGCAGGGTCGAGGTCGAGATCGGCGAGACGGGACTGCACCGTGCGCGCGGCGTCGTCGATCGGCGCTCGGACCTCGGTGATGCGTTCGGCGGTCTCGACGAGGCGCTTGTCGATGGCGCCGGCCTCGGTGAGCGCGCGATCCGCGCGCGCCAGCAGCTCCGCCACGCTCGGTTCGGCTTCGCGGAGCGCGTCGAGCGCGGAGACCAGCAGCTCCCGCACACGGTCGAGGTGCGCGAGCACCTGGTGCTCCGCCTCGCAGGTCTCGAGTTCGCCGGCGACCAGCCCGACCTCGTCCATCTCCGCGAGCTGGAAGCACAGGAACCCGGCACGCGCGAGCCGATCGCGCGCCGCGCCCGCGGCGTCGTCGCGGCGGCGGCGCGCCTCGCGGGCGCGCGCCAGTGTGTCGGCGAAGGCGTCGCGGAGGGCGATCGTGCCGGCGAACGCGTCGAGCGCTTCGGCCTGGGCGTCCTGGCGCATCAGGGCCCGACTGTCGCCCTGGCCGTGGATCTCGATCAGGTGCTCGCCGAGTTCGCGGAGGTCGCGAAGCGTGGCGGGCCGGCCGTCGATGCGGACCGTGCTCTTGCCGCGGGCATCGACGATCCGCGTGACGACGAGCGGGCCCTCCTCCGGCACGGACCCGCACAGCTCGCGGACCCGTGCGATCACCGGCGCCCAGCGCGGTCCGGAACCGAGGTGGAACTCCGCGTCGATGCGCAGCTCGGACGAGCCGTGGCGGACCAGGTCGGCCGAGGCCTTTTCGCCCCGCAGGAGCTTGGTCGCGGTGACCACGAGCGACTTGCCGCCGCCGGTCGCCCCGGAGAGGACGTTCAACCCGCGGTCGAAACGCAGCTCGGCGGTTCCGATCAACGCGAGATCGCGGATGTGGAGGCTGTGGAGCATCGCGGTGGGTCGGTGGGCCTGACGTGCCTGGGTTGCCTGACCTGCCAGAGTCTGCGCACCGGCGGACTCGTTTCCATCGCTGCGATCGCTAGAGTCCCGGGCTCGCGTCGGCCGGGCGGGTCGGCGCGGCCAGGGTTTCCATCCAGGTCTGATCCTCCGGAGGGGCGGGCAGCGCCCCCGTGTCCAGATGCGCATCCAATCGTTCCGTCGCGCCGCGAGCTTCGCGGCCGTCTCCTGCGCCGTCGCGCTGACCGCGGCGCGTTCCGTCGCGCAATCGACCCCGAGTCGTCTCGACGTCGACACCGGCGAACTCTTCGCCCCTGTCCCCCGCGAGCGCTTCGCCGACGAACGGCTCCTGCGCCTCGCGCAGGACGACCCGGACTACTCGACGTGGAAGCTGTTCCAGGACCTGCACGGCTCGTTCGTGCAGAACGCCTTCCCCTACCAACCGAACCTGCGGATCGCCTACGAGCAGCAGCTCGAGACCGAGGTGAAGAGCGATCCCGGCACCTTCCAGTGGCAGTCGTTCCGCGGCGACGCGTACCTGCCGGTCGTCGTCGATCCGGACCGCATGCTCCTGCTTGGCGCGACCGGTCGCATGCGGCGCTACGACTTCTCGCCTTCGTCGCCGGTGCCCGGCAACGAGGACCTGCACGAGTTTTCGGCGCTCCTCGGCCTCGGCTGGTTCTTGCAGGAGGACGTCCTCGTGCAGTTGAAGCTCCTGCCCGGCGTCTACAGCGACCTCGACGGCACGCTCAACCACCGCGACTGGCAGTTCTACGGCGACGCCTCGGCGATCTGGCGCGCGGACGAGAGCCTGTTCCTCACCTTCGGCGTCGCGAGCGACGAGACCTTCGAAGACCTCGCGGTGTATCCGTTGTTCGGCGTGTCGTGGCTGATCGGCGAGAGCTTCCGCGTCGACATGCTGCTGCCGCGCAACCTCGAGTTCTCCTGGCTGCCGAGCGCGTCGTGGATCTGGTCGGTCGGCATCGACCTCGACGGCGACGAGTTCAACGTGCGCGCGCCCGGTACCAAGCAGCAGTTCGCGGTGCACACCCAGGAGTTCCGCGCCTACGTCGAGACGACGCTGCGCATGAACGACAACCTCGGCATCTACGCACGCGGCGGTTCGACGCTGTTCGGCCAGTACAACTGGGCTGCCAACGCGACCGGCGGCGGCTTGCTCGCCGACTTGCGGGGCACGCAGGACCCTGCGGTGTTCTTCGAAGTCGGCATGGGCCTCAACTTCTGAGGCCCCGCCATCGGCCGGCCGGCCGAGGACCCTGACACGATGCGCCCCGACGAACCGACGTCGCCCGGTGCGAAACCCGGGCCGGACGAGACGGGGCCGAAGGGCCCGGGAGAACCCGACCTTCGCGGCGTGATCGACGCCGTGTGGCGCATCGCGCACGACGAAGCGCGCCGATGCCTCGCTGCGCCGTTGCGCGCGAAGGAAACGCCGACGGATCTCGCGCAGTCGGTCGTCGCGGAGATCCTGATGCACGAGGGCAAGCTCGAGTACCGCGGCGAGCTGGCGTTGCGCGGCCTGGTGAAGGCGATCCTCGTCGCCAAGATCACGGCCCGTGCGCGACGCCATCTCGCCAAGCGCCGCGATGTCCGACGCGATCAGACCACGGCGTCGTCGCTCGGCGACGAGGTCCTCGCCGCGCCCGGTGCGAGTCCGGCGAGCATCGTCGTCTGGCGCGAGATGGTCGACCGCGCCGAAGCGGAGATCGCCCGCCTGCCCGAGCGCGAGCAGCGGATCCTCCGCCTGGGCACGCAGGGGAAGACCGCCAAGGAGATCGGCGCTGCGGAGGGCATCAGCGAGGCGAACGCGCAGAAGATCCTCTGGCGCGCCCGTCAGGCGATCGACGCCAAGCTGTTCGGCAAGGAGTCGTGAGCGGCGTGGGACCGCGCGCCCTCACTCCGCGACGGTCGCACCCGGCTTGCCGCAGCACTTCTTGAACTTCTTGCCGCTGCCGCAGCCGCACGGGTCGTTGCGACCGACCTTCGGCGTCTCGCGGCGGAAGGTCGATCCGCCGGCGACGAGTCCGTCGACGAAGAACCACTTGCCGTCGATCTTCGCGAAGGTGGCGAGCTCGTGGTGCTCCTGCTGCTTGCCCTGGATCGCGTAGCGGGCGACGAACTCGACGCTGCCCTCGTCGTCGTCGACGCCGCCGTTGCGCGACTCGATCAACTCGAAGCCGAGCCACTCCGACTGCTTCGACCACTGCTCGATCAGCTTCGGGTCGAGTTCGCCGCGCGTCGCCGGATCGTGCGATTGGAGGATGAAGTCGACGTTGCCGCTCGCGAACGCGGCGTAGCGCGCCCGCATGAGGGCTTCGGCCGTCTCCGGCCAGCGTTCGCCGGCGAGGTATGGGCCACAACACTGGGTGAGGGCGGAGCCGCTTCCGCAGGGACATGTCATGGAGTTCGAGGGTCGGGGTGGGCGGTAGGGAGGCGGGTCACAGCCAGTAGAGGATCACGTAGTAGACGACGCCGGTCGTCGAGACGTACAGCCAGATCGGCGCGGTGATCCGCGCGAATCGGCGGTGCTTCTCGCGCCGGTCGCGCAGTCCGAGCGTGATCGTCGTGATGATCAGGGGCACCTGCACGATGGCGAGGATCACGTGGCTGATGAGGACCGCGTAGTAGACGACGCGCATGAACCCCGTCCCGCCGTAGCGCACCGGTTCCCCGTTGAAGTGGTAGACGAGGTAACTGACCAGGAAGAGGACGGACACCCCCGCTGCGGTCAGCATCATCCGCACGTGGAGCCGTTCGTTGCGACGCTTGATCGCGATCAGGCCCGCGACGATGAAGCCGAGCGCGATCGAGTTGAGCACGGCATTGACGTCGGCGAGGACGCGGAAGTCGAACGATGCGAGCATGGGGATCAGGTGACGTCGCGCGCGGTGCGTCGCATCACGACGGCGGTGCCGATCGCGAACGCCGTGACGGCGAACAGGACGGTGACCGCGGCGCAGAGACCGGGCGACGGCAGGCCCGCGGTCGCCGCGGACGACGCGCCGTAGAACGCGTGGCGCAACAGCGCGACGCCGTAGCTCAGCGGATTCACGGTCATCACCGCCGCGAGCAGGGGATGCGCACCGCCGGCGGGGAAGAACGCGCCCGACAGCAGCAGCATCGGCATGAAGCCGACCATCATCACGCCGTGGTAGCCCGCGGTGCTGTCCATCAGCCACGCCAGCGTGAAGCCGACGGCCGTCAGCGCGAAGGCGAGGACGACGAGCACGAGGAACACGAGCGCCGCGCTACCGAGATCGACCGGCACGCCGGCGAGCGGCGCGAGCGCGTAGAAGACCAGCGCATGCAACACGGCGAGCGTCGCGCCGCCGGCGATCTTGCCGAGCGCGATCGCCGCACGCGGCACGGGCGCGACGAGCACGCCCTGCAGGAAGCCGTCGCGGCGGTCTTCGATGACGGTGATCGTCGCGAAGATCGCGGTGAACAGGACGACCATCGCGAGCGTGCCGGGGAAGAAGTACTCGCCGTAGTCGAGTCCGCCCGGCCGGAAGGACCCACGCAGCGCACCGGCGAAGAGCAACCAGAACACGATCGGTTGGCCGACCGAGCTGAACACGCGCGGGCGATCGGCGAGGAAGCGCGCGATCTCGCGGTGCCAGAGGGACCATGCGGCGAGCAACATCTCAGTCGCCGTCCTCCATCAGGCGGTGGCCGGTCTTCTGGAGGAACACGTCCTCGAGCGACGGCTGAGCGAGCGTCAGTCGCTGCACGCGTGCGCCGAACGCCTCGACGATGCGCGGCACGAGCTCGTGGGCGCGCGGTACCTGCATGCGCACGCTCCGCCCGAACGCGCGCGATTCGATGCCCAGCCTCGAGCGGAGTTCGGCGACCAACGCATCGGGCTCTCCGCCGGTGATCTCGAGGACGTCGCCGCCGAGTTCGGCGCGCAGCGCATCGGGAGCGCCGCGGGCGACGACGCGGCCGCCGTCGAGGATGGTCGGTTGGTCGGCGTCGTCGGCTTCTTCCATCTGGTGCGTGGTGAACAGCACCGTGAGTCCCGGGCGCGATCGCAGGAACTTCCACAACTCCTGGCGCGCCGACGGATCGAGACCGGTGCTGGGTTCGTCGAGCAGGACCAGCTCCGGACGATGGAGCAGGCCCTTGCCGATCTCGACGCGCCGCCGCAACCCGCCGGACAGCTCGCCGACCTTGTCGCCGGATCGCGACGCCAGTCCCCCGACTTCGAGCATCTCGTCGATCCGGCGTTCGAGCTCCGCTCCGCGCAGTCCGAAGAGGTGGCCGCCGTAGCGGAGGTTCGCGCGCACGCTGAGCTTGCGATCGAGCGCCGGCGACTGGAACACGACTCCCAGGCGCGCGCGCAGGGCGGCGGCGGCGTTCCGAAGGTCGAGGCCGAGCACGGTCACGCGGCCCTCGCGCAGCGGCAGCATCGTCGCGAGCAGCTTGAACAGCGTCGATTTCCCCGACCCGTTGGGTCCGAGGAAGCCGTGCACGGCGCCGCGCGGCACCGTGAACGAGACGTCGCTCAGCGCCGTGCGCTCGCCATAGCGGAACGCGACTCCGGCGGCGTCGATCGCGAACTCCTGGGCGGGGCTCATGGTGGGTCGCGCGTCAGACGCGATCGAGCACCATCACGCCGAGCAACAGCGGGAGATAGACGATCGAGGCGATGAACGTCGGTCGCATCGCCGACTCCCAGCGTAGGACCGCGGCGCAGAACACGGGCACGGCGAACATGGCGCCGAACAACGCCGCGCTCGCTAGGTACGCGCCGCCGGCAACACCGACGCGGTACGGCAGCAGAGAGACGGCGATCATCGCCACGGTGTAGACGAGCATCTGTCGCCGCAGGATGTGTCCGTCGAGATCGCGGGCGGCGAGCATCTTCAACCCACCGCGCGCGTAGTCGTCGCGGTAGCGCCACGAGATCGCGAGGAAATGCGGGATCTGCCAGAGGAAGAGGATCGCGAACAGGACGACCGCAGCGGTGTCGATCTCGCCGCGCGCAGCCGTGTAGCCGACGACCGGCGGCAGCGCGCCGGGCACCGCGCCGACGATCGTGTTGAGTTCCGTCACGCGCTTCAGCGGCGTGTAGACCCAGACGTACGACGCGAACACGAAGGCGCAGAGCGCCGTCGCGAGCAGGTTCGTGCCGAGCAGCAGCACGGTCGTGCCGAGCACGGCGCAGATCGCCCCGAACGCAGCGACCTGGGTCGGAGTCAGGCGACCGGTCGGCAGCGGACGATCGCGCGTGCGTTCCATCAGCGGGTCGACGTCGCGCTCGAGGTACATGTTGAGCGCGCTTCCCGCGACGGCCATCAGCATGGCGCCGATCGTCGTCGTGAGGATGAGCGCGGCCGATGGCGGCGCGCCCGGGTACGCGCCCAGACACAAGCCCGCGACTGCCGCGAACACGGCGAGGCTCGACAGGCGGAGCTTGCCCAGCTCGAGAAAGGCACGCAGCCGCACGATCGAGTGGGACGCGGTCGGTGCGGGCTGGCCCACCACGGTCACTCCCGAGGGCCTCCAGGGACCAGGTTGCGCCAGGCGCGTACGACGAGCAACGTCGCGAGCGCGAAGATCGACGCCCCGACCAGGACGTGCGTCGACACCAGGAGGACCTGCACCGGGTCCTCGATGCTGCTGCGATCCTTGAAGCGCCGCACGGCGATCGCCATGAAGCCGAGGACGAGTTGCGCGAGGAGCAGCGTGTAGAACGCGACGGCGGTCCGGCGGAAGCCGGGTGCCCGGTCACCGAATCGCGCGCTCGCGTGAGCCGCCGCGAGCAGGATCAGCACCGACACGACCAGCGCCATCGTGATGTGCACCCACAGCACGCCCTGCACGTTGGTGTGGCGGAAGATCGCGCCGATCAGGAGTTGGACGAACACCGCGACCAGGGCGGCTGTCGCCAGCTTGCGCGTCGCGCGCACGGCGTCGGGGTCGCCCTCCGTCGTGCTGTCGAAGGCGTGCGACAAGGCGAACGTGACCACGACCTGCACGCAGAGCGTGACCTGGCCGAGCACGCCGTGCGCGATCGCCATGCCCGCGTGCGTGATGCCGCCCGCCTGACCGAGCGTCACACCGAGTCCCCCGAGCAGCCCCTGCACGAGGAACAAGGGGACCAGCCAGAACGTGAGCTTGCGCAGCCACGGGCGCGGGTCGACGCGGTTCGTCCACCCCGCGAGCACGATCGCGAGGAAGCCGAGCAGCGCGCCGTAGACCCGGTGCGAGTGCTCGACGAACTCGAAGATCGTCATGCCCTCCGGCCACAGGGATCCGCGCGACAGCGGCCAGTCGAGGAACGCCATCCCCGATCCGGAACTGACGACGAGCGCACCCCACTTGATGTGGAGCAACGTCAGCACCGCGAACAGGGCGGCGAAGCGGAACAGCCAGGTCGAGGCCGCGGGGCGGGCAGCCTGCGACGGCGCGAGGGTCGTGGTCACGGTGCGGGGGCGTCGCGGACGGGGAGCCCGTCCTGATGCCGAAGGGGCGGAGAGTTTTCCCCGCCGCCTCCCCCACCGCAACCCGCGACTCCTTCTCGGGCCGATCTACCGTGCACGGCGCAGGCCGCGAACGGCCCTCAGCGCTGCGGCTTCGCCGGCTCGGCGGTCTGGTCGCCGGTCTTCTGCTGCGGCTGGCCGGCGACGTCGTCGAAGGCCTCCCAGATCGGGCGGTTCGCTTCGTTCACCTTGCTGCGGTCGATGGCGCGGTCGAGTTGGCTCGCGGGATCCTGCACCGCGGCCTGCGCGAGGCGACTGGTCTCGATGTCGGTCCCGCCCATCAACTGGTCGGCGGTCGCGAGGTAGACCGAAGCCTTCTGCGACTCGCCCGTGCGCAGGTAGCACACGCCGAGACCCTTGTTGATCGCGGCAAGGACGTGCGACGGCTGGTCGTTGCCCGGCGCCAGCGAGAGCTCGGAGATCGCCTTCTGCCACTCGCGCTTCTCCATGTGGAGCTGCGCGCGGTAGAGGTGCGCGAGCGTGGGAGTGTCGACGCGACCGGAGATCGGGCTGACCGCGAGCACCTCGATCCAGGGGTTGCCCTGGAAGGTGTTCTGCACGATGCCCTCGATCGAGAGCCGGTCGTAGGTGCGGTAGCGGTAGAGATCGCCCAGCTGTGTGCTCGACTTGGAGAGGAAGAGCATGCCGAAGACGTCGTCGTAGCTCTCCTTCTGCCAGATCGGCTGCGTGCCGGACCACCCGTAGAAGTTCGCGTACTCGCTGGGCACGAACCGCGTGAAGAACGGGTTCCAGATGCGACCGAGCGAGCAGAACTGGATGTCGAACCGGACGCGCACGTTCATGAACGCTTCCGGGGCACGGCGCAACGTGTCCAGGTCGACGTCGACGACGGTGGCGTCAGGGTCCGTCAAGCGTCCCTGCGCGGTCGCAGGTGCGAGCGTCGACAGGAACGCAGCGGCAAACAGGACTCTCTTCATGGCTCCCTTCGAATCGTGGCGTTGCGGACACGTGAGCCGCGTCCGCCGGCTCGACGACAGCTATCGGCCACCGACCCGCCGTCGCTTGACTCGCCCTTCCCGGCGGGATTCCGGCTCCGCCCGCACGGCTTGCGGATCAGTCCGCGGCGGGCGCCTCGGCCGCCGCAGCGCGGCTGAGGAGCGCGATCCCGCAGCGACCGTAGCGGCGCAGGTCGACCGCGCCGTCGAAGTCGTCCTCGTCGAGCTGGCCGGCCTCGAAGTGGAAGCAGACGACCCCGCGGCCGGTCGTCCGCGCGAGCAACTCGTGCGCGCGCCACACCGCCTTGCTCGGGTCCTCGGCGACCAGCGCATAGGGTGGATCGAGGAAGACGAGATCGGGCGGCGCCGGCGGCGTGCCGTCCTCGGCGGCGAGCGGCGGGTCCCAGGCGTCGCCGCGGACCACGCGCGATCGCGCCAGCGCCGACTCGCCGAGCAGCGCGAGGTTGTCGCGCAGGACGTCGATCGCCTGGCGCGCCTTCTCGACGAAGCTCACGCGCGCGGCGCCGCGCGACAGTGCCTCGATTCCCGTCGCCCCGGTGCCGGCGAAGAGGTCCCACACCTCCGCGCCTTCGATCCGCGGGCCGAGGATGTCGAAGATCGCCTCACGCGCCTGCCCGAGCAGGGGGCGCGTGAACGCACCCTTGGGCGACTGGAGGACGCGACCGCGGAACTCGCCGCCGATGATGCGGAGACTCATGCCGGAACGACGAGGAAGACCGCCCGGTACCACCGCCCGCAGGCCATCCGCGTCGGCCGATACACTACCGCGCCGTTCCGCCCCCGCCACAAGCCTCGCGTATCGAGCCGTCACCTGCGTGACCATGCGAAGCCGATGAAGGCCCTGCGCACCGCATGACGGCCACGCCCCAGAACACGGTCGAGTCCGCGGCATGGGTCGAAGCCGGCGGACGTCGCTTCCGGCTCGACGCCGACGCGATCCATGTCGTCGGTTCGGGCGATCACGCGAGCGTACGGCTGGTCCATTCGAGCATCGCCCCCTCGCACGCGATGCTCTCGTTCCACCGCGGGCGCTTCGTCGTGGAGTCGGTCGGCGAGTCGCCGGTCGCCTTGTGCGACGGCACCGCGGTGCGCGGTGAGTTGGCGCTCGAGGCCGGGGCTCGGCTCCGGATCGGGTCGATCGAAGTGACGCTCGGCGTCGGCGAGCCCGCGGAAGCCGTGACGCCCCCGGTCGCGCGCCATGAACCCGGTTTCGGCGACTTGATGGCGCACGAGTTGCGCCGCGCACCGTGGTTCCTGCTCTCCGCCGCGTTGCACGCGATCGCGTTCCTCGCGCTGTGGCTGCTCGTCCCGCCGCCAAAGGACCGCAGCGCGACCGTCGTGCGCTTCAGCATCGACGAGGCCGACGGGACGAGCGACCTGCCGATGCCGCCCGACGCGGAGCAACCGCAGATCGAAGTGCAGGAGCCGCCGGCTCCGCTGATCGAGCCGCCGGTGATCGCGAGCGACGAGCCGGTCGAGTTGCCTTCGCCGTTCGAAGACTCCGCGTCGTCTCTGCTCGCGTTGGGCAACCTGGACGCGATGTTCGAACGGGTGACCGGCGAGAGCGGCGCGGGCGACATCCTCGGCAAGGGCGGCGCGCAGAAGTTCAGCGCCGGCTTCCGCAAGACGGTCGCGGGCCTGCGCATGTCGGGGCTCGAGATCGTGTTCGCCTTCGACAGCACGGGTTCGATGGGTCCGGTGCTGAAGGCCACCAAGGAGCGGATGACGCGGATGGTGCGCGCGCTCCACGCGCTCGTGCCCGACGCGCGCATCGGAGTCGTCACGTATCGCGACCGCGGCGAACGCGAGCGGTACGTCACGCGTGCCGTCCCTCTCGATCGCAACCTGTACCGGTCGCTCGCGTTCCTGCAGACCGTCGACGCCGACGGTGGCGGAGACCGGCCCGAAGCCATCCTCGAAGCACTCGAGGTCGCGATGACGCAATCGTGGGATCGCCGCGCGCGGCGCGTGGTCGTGGTCATCGGCGATGCCCCTGCGCACCGCGAGACCGAAGGCGAACTCGAGCGCCGCGTGCGCCGCTTCTGACAGGACGGGAACGGCTACGTGCACGCGATCATCACCTCGAGCGACCTGGGCGGTCAGCCGGAGCGCGACGTCCTGCGGTCGTTCCAGAGACTGGCGCGCGCGGGGCGCGGGACCTGCGTCAACGCCGAACGCGACGAGACCATCCTCAAGCAGGTGCTGAGCCTCGCCGTCGGCGCGGAGTTCCGCGACAACGTCGACAAGGTGTTCGAACTCGTCGCCGAACAGGAGGGCAAGATCGCGACGCGCGCGCTCGACCTCGTCCACCGCGCCGATCTCGCGGAGCTGCGTCGCGAACTGTCGCGTTCGGTCGTCGACGACGACGTGGTCGAGGCGCTGGCGCGCAGCAACCGCCGCCAGGTCGGCAAGCTCCTCGTCGAGTTGTTGCGCGACAAGGAACTGCCGGCGAACGGACTGCACGCCGCGGGTTGGGCGCTCCAACGCCTGCTCGCGCTCGGCGAGCCGCTGGTCGATCCCGAGAAGCCGGTGGTGCTGTCCGACGAACGCGCGGAACGATTGCTCGAGATGTGCAAGGCGCTGCGGTGACCGGCGTCAGTCCTGCGCGGTCGGCGGTCCGATCGTGAAGAACACGAGCTGCGGCCGGCAGAACAGCCTTACGCGCGGCGCCATGCCGCGCTCCATGCCGGTGCCGCGGCTGACGCACACGCGCGCGAGGCCGTACTCGTGCAAGTCGCCGCGGGCGACGTCGCGCGGGACGCTGCTCAACGTGACCGGCGGTCCGAAGCCGGGCACGACGACCTGTCCCCCGTGCGTGTGACCGGCGAGGAGCAATGCCTCGATCTTCACGCGACCGTCGATCACGGGGATCGCGAAGTCGGGCGCGTGCCCCAACACGATCGGGTAGCCGTCGAACGCGGTCTCGTCCTCTAGCAGACGCACGCGCGTGCCGTGAAAGATCGTCGGGTCCGGATCGACGTCGCCGAGGACGGCGATCACGCCGAGCGGCGGCCACGGATCCAGCAGGTCGAACAACGCGCGGAACCGTTCCCGCTCGACGAGGAAGCGCTCGCGCTGGG
Source organism: Planctomycetota bacterium (assembly GCA_016235155.1). Taxonomy (GTDB): domain Bacteria; phylum Planctomycetota; class UBA1135; order UBA1135; family UBA2386; genus JACRLW01. The sequence continues at coordinate 27,779 of JACRLW010000053.1, read as the reverse complement.
CGTGCTGCACGTAGTCCCCTGCGAGCAGGACGAGGTCCGGTCGCGCATCGGCGACAGCGCGGAACACCTGTTCCTCCCACGGACCGACCGCGTCCGTCTGCACGTCGGCGACCAGCGCGACCTCGATCGTGCGCGCGAACTTCGCCGCGCGCGGCGTGACGATGCGATGCTCGGTGATCTCGAGCCGGTAGGGCTCGACGAGGTGCGACCACGCGTAGACGAGTCCGACGATCACGCCGGCGGCGATCCCGGCGATGCCGCTCACGACGCGCCCTCCCATGCACCACAGAACGCCGCGGCCGATCGCCAGCGGAGCCGCGACGAAGACGATCCCGTGCACGGCCGCGCGCATCGCGCCGAATCGGGTGTGCAGCCCCAACGCGACGAACGCCGTCATCGTGAGCGTCCACCCCAGGCCGAAACCCACGACGATGGCGGCGTCGCGCAGGAGCGCGGCGTCCTCGACCCCGCGCCGACCGAGCAGGCGCGCGCCCAGCACGAGACCGAGCAGGTCCAGCACGATGAGCACGACGTCGAGCACGAACTCGCGGGTCACCACGCGAGCGATCATCGGCGGATCGCGACCAGGGTCGCAACCGAAGGTCGCCGGAGCGGTCCGGCTTGGGACCCGTGCCTGTGCGCCGTACCCTCCCGGCCCCTCCACCACGAATCCCCACGTGTTCCTCCTCCGTAGGGCCGCCGAGCGCGGCATCGTCGATCACGGCTGGCTGCTCGCCCGCCACACCTTCTCGTTCGCGTCGTACCTCGATCCGCGCTGGGAGCGCTTCCGCTCGCTGCGCGTGATCAACGAGGACACGGTCCAACCCGCGCAGGGCTTCGGCGACCATCCGCACCGCGACATGGAGATCGTGACGTGGATCCTCGCCGGCGCGCTCGAGCACGAGGACAGCACCGGCGAGCGCGGCGTGCTGCGTCCCGGCGACGCGCAAGTCATGACCGCGGGCACCGGGATCGTGCACAGCGAGTTCAACCACTCGCAGAGCGAGACGGTGCACCTGCTCCAGACCTGGATCTTCCCGGCCCGGCGCGGCGCCGCACCGGCGTACGCGCAGCGCCACTTCCCGATCGCGGCGCGCACGGACCGGCTCTGCGCCATCGCGTCCGGGGATGCACGCGACGACAGCCTGCAGATCGGACAGGACGCCTGCGTCTACGCGTCCCTGCTCGGCGCGGGACGCCGACTCGCGCACGAGCTCGGCGACCGCCGCGGGGCATGGCTCCAGATCGCCCGCGGGCAGGTGCGGTGCGGCGACCAGGCCCTCGGCGCCGGCGACGGCCTCGGCATCAGCGACGTCGCGCGCATCGAGCTGACCGCGAGCGAGGACGCCGAGCTGCTGCTGTTCGATCTACCCTGACCTGGCCCGAGTCGGCGCGGTCGTGCGACCGATCCGGTTCGCGAGTCCGTGCAGGCCGAGCACGGTGATCGCCAGCGCGAGCGCGGGGAACGTCCAGGCGTGCCACGCGCCCGCGAACGCGTGCGCGCGCCCCGCCTCGAGCATCGCACCCCACGACACCGTGGTCAGGCCGGCGCCGAGACCGAGGAACGACATGGTCGCC
>JACRLW010000053.1:0-26177 GCA_016235155.1 Planctomycetota bacterium | reverse complement strand
AGTCACCGCGAGCGGACCACGCAGCTGCGGCAAGAGGTGGAGGAACAACAAGCGGAGTGGTCCGACCCCGAGGCCGCGCGCGGCTTCGACGAAAGGCAGCCCGCGGAGCGCGAGCAGCTCGCCGCGGACCACGCGCGCGACCTGAGTCCACTGCACGATCGCCAGAACGACGACGATCGCGGTGAGCGAGCCGCCGAACAGCGCCGCGCACGACATCGCGACCAGGAGCGCCGGGAAGCTCGCGAACAGTTCGATGACGCGCAGGAGCAGCGCGTCGGTGAGCCCGCCGAGCGCGCCGGCAAGCCCGCCGACCAGGAGTCCGATCGAAACCGACAACAGCACCGTGCCGAACGCGACGAGCAACGCGGTCCGCGCGCCGTGCAGGAGTCGCGCCAGCTGATCGCGGCCCGCGTCGTCGACGCCGAACGGATGCGCGCGGCTCGGTCCGTCGAGCACGGCGTCGGCATGCACCTCGAACGGACCGAGGAACCACGGCGGCATCACCGCGAAGTCGTCGTCGTCCTCGGCGCGCGTGACCCACCACTCCCGCCACGTGCCGCCGTTCGGAGCGAGGCCGAGCGTGGCGTGCGCGTCCTCCACGACCGGGAATCGCCAGCGACCGTCGACGCGCGCGACCAAGGGGACGTCGTTGGCGAGGAACGGCCCGAACACGGCGATCGCCGCGATCGCGATCAGCAGGGGCGCGGCGAGCGATTTCATCCGAGCGCCACGCGCCGATCGCCGGCCCGGTGGAGGAGATCGCCGAGGATGCCGCCGATCGCGACGAGACTCGCCACGAGCAAGGTGGCCGCGAGCACCGTCGACGGATCGCGCGCGCGGATCGCGTCGAGCGACAGGCGACCGAAGCCCGGGATGCCGAACACGTTCTCGACCACGACCGCGCCCGCGACGATCCACGGCACGAGCACGCCGAGGAAGGTCCACAGCGGACTCGAGGAGTTGCGGAGGATGCGAAGCGCGACGAAGCGCTCGCTCGCGCCCAGGGTGCGCAGCGCATGCACGAACTCCGCACGGGCAGTCCGGGCGCACGACGCCCTCAGCAGGCGTGCGATCCACGCCGCCGGCGCGATCGCGAGCACCACCACCGGCAGCGCGAGGTGGAGGAACAGGTCGGCGACCTGGTCGATCGGCGACCAGGCGTCCGCGCCGGGCGTCCGCAACCCGCCGGCGGGTAGGAGTCCGCGGAGCGGTCCGCCGAAGAGCAGCACGAGCAGGGTCGCAACGAGGAACTCGGGCAACGCACCGAGTCCGAGCAACGAGCCCGACACGAGCCGGTCCGCGACCGTATCGACGCGGCGACCGAGCCACCAACCGAGCGGTACGCCGACGGCGATCGCGAGCATCAGCGCGAGCGAACCGAGCAGGGCGCTGATCGCGATCGCGCGCACGAACCGCTCGCGAAACGCCGCGGGCGCTTCGCTCGGCGGGGCGAAGTCGAGTCGCACCGCGTGGTCGAGCCAGCGGACCCAGCGCGTCGTGAACGGGAGCGGTTCGCCCGTCGTCGGATCGAGCATGCCCCAGTGCGCGCGCAGCGCTCGGACCGTCGCCACGCGCTCGGTGGCCGTCCGTGCCTGCGGCGATCCGAGCAGCGCGACCTCGGCGCGGTCGAGCGGGACCAGATCCAGGAGGAGGAAGACGACGAAGCTCAGACCGAGCAGGGTCGGCGGGATGGCGATCAGTCGCAGGATGGCGGTGCGGAGCGGCGAACGCATCGGTGCCGGTCGACGAGCGCGCGAGAGTATCGCTCGTCGCGCGTCCCGCGGTTCACCGCTCGGCGACGAGCTCGATGATCGGGATCTCCGGCGCAGCGCCGACGCGGAACGGCAGCACCGTCGCCCCCACGCCGCGGCTCACGTAGAGCCTGCTCTCCGCCCGGCGGAAGTCGCCGCGCACGAGGCCGTGGCGCGTGTGTGTGATCGGCGTCCAACCCATCAGTCCGACCTGGCCGCCGTGCGTGTGACCGGAGAGCACCAGATCCACGCCCTGCTCGGCCGCCTCCGGGAAGTGGTCGGGTTGGTGGGCGAGGAGCAGCGTCGGCTCGCCCGCCGATCGACCGTGCAGCGCGCGCCGCAGATCGGGCCGGCCGTCGGTGAGATCGTCGACGCCGCAGAGCCAGAAGCCGCTGCTGCCGCGCGTGACGCGGCGGCCGCGATTCGCGAGCACCTGCACGCCGCGCCGCTCGAGGAAGTCCTGCCAGTCGCCCATGTCGGCGATCCAGCGGTGGTCGTGGTTGCCCGGCACCGCGTAGACGCCCAGCGGTGCGCGCAGCGCGCGCAGCGGTCGATCGAGGAGGTCGAGTTCCTCTTCGCGCGAGTTCACGAGGTCGCCGCCGAGACAGATCAGATCGGGGCCGCGCCGCACGACGTCCTCGCAGACGTCGAGGAGCGTGTCCTCGTCGAGGAAGCTGCCGACGTGCAGATCGGTGAGGAACGCGATGCGGAGGCCGTCGAGGTCCGGCCGCGCGCCGACGCTGAAGGCCACCTCGGTGTACTCGAGCCGCGCGAGTGCGCGCCGATGCAGCGCGTGGGCCCACGGCATCGCGTCGAGCGCGCGGTTGAGCGTGACCGCGAACATGTCGGCGATCTCTCGCAGCAACGGACGTCGCCGAACGGGCCACGAGCGGAGTCGATCGGCCGCCGGTGTGGCAATCGCCAACGGCGCCGTGTCGAAGTGCTGCATCCTCGGTTCGAGGGCGGTCATCGCTGCGCGGTTTCTCGACAGGCGAACGCGGCGGTCTTGAACGACCCGGAAGTGCGGGCTCCGAACGAGACGCCGAAGAGAGGGAGGGCGCGCATTCTCCAACGCACCACGAGTACCGCGTCAAGCACTGGTCACGTGTCGATGCATGCATCGACACAGCCGGTTCTCCGACGAAGTGCGACGGTTCGCGGACGATGCACGGCGATGCGCAATCGCCGTTGGCAGCGGAGTCCTGCTACCGCTCAGCGACCCGGCAACGGCACGTCGTCGACGTTCCGTCGCGGTCGCCATTCGCCGCAGTCGCGAGACCATGCGAGAACCGAGCGCGCCGTCGCCGCCGCGCGACCGAACACGCCATGGCGCGACGACCCGTCGGGCATCGGCTTCAGGTCGCGCGCCATCACTTCGGTGTAGAGCGCTTCGGCACGTTCGACGTCGCCGAGCGCTTCTTCGCAGCGCGCCAGCGCGAAGTGATCCTCGCGCGTGCTCCCGCCGCCATCGACGAGAGTGCGCAGCTCGCCGCGCGCATCGGCGAGGCGCGCGCGCGCTGCGTTCTCCTGCGCGGCCGCCGCCGCGACGCGACCCTCGGCGGACAACCGCGCGGCGTCGCGACGCAGTTCGATCCCGGCGCGCAGCAGTGCGTGCGCCACGCGGCGGTGATCGACCGAGCCGACGACCCGCATGTCGTTCGATGTGACGGCGTCCGATGCGACGGCTCCGGTCGACGCGACCGTCTGCGCCGCTTTCGACGCATTCGACCGCACGCGCGCGTCCGGTTCGGGTCGAGGCGCCCGGTCCGTCTCCTCCTCGCGCGGCTTCGTGTCGCCCGCGGCACGTCGATCCGCGTCGCGACGCCGCTCCTCGCGCAGCGCCCGCAGGCGTGCGAGTTCGTCGCGGAGCGCGCGTGCATCGGTCTCGCTGTGCTGGAGGTCGCGCGCCGCATCACGGGCGTCGGACGTGCGCGGATCGCCGCGCTCCAACCAGTGCGTGCGCAGCACGTCCTCGCCGCGCGCGTGGCGCTCGACGAGGTCGCGGAGTTCGGCGGCGTGCCGTTCGAGCTCGAGCGATCGCGCCTCGAGCTTCGCGGCGCCCCGATCGGTCTGCGCCGCGGCGCGCGCCGGCCACGCGATCGCGGCGACGGCGCACATGCCGAGGACCGCGAGAGGCTTCATCGCAGCACCCCGCGGAAGGCGTCGGCCGCCTTCTCGACCTGTCCGAGTCGTTCGTACGCCGTCCCGATCAGCTCGGCGACGCGACGCTGCCGCGTCGGGTCCTCGATGGACGGCGCGACGAGGATCGCCTCGGCCGGGAACCGCGCGAGCGTTCCGCCCGCGACCGCCTGTTCGTACATCGCTTCGACGCGAAGCAGACGCGCGCGATCGCCGAATTCGTCGCGACGCTCCTCGACCTTCGCGAGCAGTCCGAGCGCACGTTGGTGACGGCCGTGACCGCGCAACAGATCGGCGAGGAACAGCACGAGTTCGGGATCGGCGTCCGGGTCGTGACGGACCTCGACCTCGAGTTCGAGCAGGGCCCGATCCTCCTCGCCGAGCGCGGACGCCGTCGACGCCCACACCTCAGCCGAGGCGCGACTCCAAGTGCGGTCGAGCAGCGAGCGTTCGCGGCGCGCAGCCAACGCCGAGGCGCGGGCCTGCACGTAGCGTTGTTCGACGAGGTAGGCCTTGGCGAGCAGGACGAACGCGATGGTCTTGCGCTCGTCCTTGTCCGGCGCGCTCGCGACGTACTGCTCGAGGAACCGCGACGCTCGCTTGCCTTCGGCATGCTCCGCCGCGACGTAGCCGCGGAGGAACAACCAATCGCGTCGCTGCTCGCCGCCGAGTTGCTCCGGCCGATGGCCGTCCTCGAGTGTCGACAACGTCCGGTTCACGGCATCCGGATCGCCGAGCCGGAACTGCGCCGTCGCCATCAGCAGATAGAGGTCGACGATCTCCGGGGTCCCCGCCAACGAGAGCGTGTGGCGCTCCAGCGTCGCGACGCACTCCGACCAACGGGCCTCCGCGATCAGGATGCGGCCCAAGAGGACCGTCGCCTGCGCTGCTTCCGGTCGCGCTGGATGCAGGCGGGTGAGATCGCGTGCGCGACGCTCGGCGTCGGGCCACGTCTCCGGACCGGCCTCGAACCAGCATTGCGCCATGCGCAGGAGCGCGGCGGGCACGTAGTCGTGCTCGGGCGCGAGTTCGTAGAGCTTCTCGAGGATGCTCGCCGCTTCGACGAGCGCGCCTTGCGACCGCAGCAACTCCGAGAGCTGCATGCGGACTCGCAACGCGTCCGCGAGGCGTTCACCGCCGGCGCGCGTGTCCTCGTCGAGGAAGGTCCGATACCACTCGATCGCCCACTCGCGAAGACGACGTCGGCCCTCCTGCGCGGCGGGATCCGGGACCGCGACGACGACCAGTTCCGTCGCCGTGCTGCCGTCGACCTCGCGATCGACGAACAGCACGTCGGCGCCGGCCGCGATCGCGATCAGGTTCGCAACGGTGCGCGGACCACGTGCCGAGATCGAGAGATCGACGAGCGAGTCGGCGAGCGTCTTCTCGAACGCCTGCGCGCTGTAGCGGAGCGTCCACCCCATCGCGCGCGAGAGTTCGCGCAGCGCGAGGTCGCCGGGAACGGCCGCGCGGTTCGCCGACACGGTCCGCGCCTTCCCGTCGTCGTGGACGGTGAAGAGCGGATCGCCGGAACCGCCGAACGTCGCGACGGCGAGGACGATCGCGCGGAGCATCACCGGCGAACGCCTCCGCTCTCGCCGGGCTGCGACGGAACCTCGTGCAGTGCGCGTTCGGCGCGCTCGGCGTCGACACGGTAGGCGTCGCCGAGCTTCAGGTACGCCTCCTGGAGCAGGGCTTTCAGCGCGGGCGGAAGTTGATCCTCCTGCAGGAGGAACTGCGCGTAGGCGCGGCGCATGCCGTCGCCGTCGCCGCGGAGTTCGGCGTCGCGCGCGGTCCGCAGGAGTTCCTCGGGCAGGAACGCTCGACCGGTCATCTGCCGTGCCTTCGCTTCGTGCTCCATCGCGCCGGTGACCTCGCCGGCCTTGCGCAGGTAGTACGCGAGGTGCGCGTGCACGAGCCGTTCGAGCGACGGGTCGAGCGACGGGTGCGCGGCGAGGAATGAGCGCAGCGTCGTGCTCGCGCCGGAGAAGTCGCCGTCGAGCGCCTGCAGCAGCGCGCGTTCGTACTGCGGATCGTCAGGCATCCCGAGCGTCGTAGGTCGCGCGGGCGTCGTGAACGGCTCGGATGCGGTGCGCGGCGATTGCGGCGCGGACGGCCCTTGTCCGGTCGGGCTCGACGACCTCACGACGCGCGGCACGCCATCGTCGACCGACGAAGCCGGCCCCGCCGGCACGTATTCCGTCCGCGTCTCCATCGGATGCGGCAGGAGCAGCATCACCAGCATCATCGCGAGGTTGCTCGCGAGCAGGATGCGCAGCAACCAGAGCTTGCGCTGATCGAACGGCTCCGGCGGTCGCGCGGTCGTCGCCGCGGTCTCTCCGGTGAGCGACGCTTCGTCGAGGACCACCTCGGCCTCACGCGCCGCCGCCGTCGCCTGGTTGCGGAGCGCCTCGCGCGCGACCAGTTCGAGTTCCCTGCGCTCGAGTTCGTCGTCCGCCGCGAGCGACGGCGCCGGTTCGCGTGGCGGGCTCGGCGCGGGTGCCGGCTCGCGAGCAGGCGGACGTGCGGGCTCGATCGTGAGTTCGGAAGGCGAGTCCCGGAACGACGGTGCGTTTCCGAGCTTCATCAGCTCGGGCAACGGGTCGTCCTTCGGTTCCGTCGGTCGCGCGTCATCCGCGCCGACGAACGAACCGAACGGGTTCTCGCCGAGCTCGATCTTCTCCGTCACCGAACACCTCCGCGGTGCGGATCAGCAGCTGATCCGACACCTGGTCGTGTCTCCCTCTTCGGCACACGTCCGTCGCGAGCGAAAGTCCCCGGTCACGGGCGGACCCGAACCGGGGAACGCCTCCCCGCGACGACCGTCGCGGATCACGACACTTCGACGGTCTCCCGCCCGGGCCGCTGGCCGATCTCGTAGACGCGGATCTTGTTGTAGAGCGTCGTCCGGTCGATGCCGAGCGCGCGCGCGGCCTCCGTCGTGCGGTTGATCCCGAGCAGCGACGCCGCGCGGCTGATGTTCCAGTTGGTCGACTCGAGCACCTTGCGGACGAGCTGGCCTTCGAGCGTCCGGATCGAACAGTCGGTGCCGTTGAGCACGATCACGTTGCGCGCGATCTCGTCGCTGCCGTCGAGCGGACCGCCGCTGAACGCGGGCAGGTGACACTCGTCGATCATCCCGAGGGGGCAGGCGATCGCCGCGCGCTCGATGACGTTGCGCAGCTCGCGCACGTTGCCCGGCCACTCGTACTCGCAGAGCGTCTCGGTCGCCTCCTCGGTGAAGCCGGTGAGGTTCTTGCCCATGTGCCGGGCGAACTGATCGAGGAAGAAGTGGGCGAGCAGCGGGACGTCCTGCGCGCGGGTCCGCAGCGCGGGGGTCTCGACCGTCATCACGTTCAGCCGGAAGAAGAGGTCCTCGCGGAATCGGCCGGCCTCGGCCTCCTTCTTCAGGTCCTTCGTGCTCGCCACGACGATGCGGACGTCCGCGGCGATGTCGCGCACGCCGCCCACGCGGCGGAAGGTCCGCTCCTGCAGGACGCGCAGCAGCTTGGCCTGCAACGCCTTGCCCATGTCGCCGATCTCGTCGAGGAAGAGCGTGCCGCCCGCGGCGAGCGCGAAGAGGCCGTCCTTGCCGTCGCGACCGGCGTTGGTGAACGCGCCCGCCTCGTGGCCGAAGAGCTCGGACTCGAGCAGGTTCTCGGTCTGCGCGGCGCAGTTCACGGTCACGAACGGACCGTGGCGACGCACGGAACTCTCGTGGATGCGTCGTGCGACGAGTTCCTTGCCGGTGCCGCGTTCGCCGACGATCAACACCGTCGTGTCCGGGGACTGGGCAACTTCCTCGATGCGCTGCTCGAGGGCGCGGACCGGCGCCGACAGACCGAGGACCTCCGTCGAGGTCACGTCGCGCAGGCGCTCCTGCGCCCACGCGAGTTCACGACTCGCTTGCCGCATCTCGAGGCAGCGGCGGATGGTCGCCATCACCCGGTCGCGGTGGATCGGCTTCTCGATCACGTCGAACGCTCCCGAGCGCATCGCCTCGACGGTGTTCGCCTGCGTGCCGTAACCGGCGAGCAGGATCACGTCGGGCGGCGACGCGCGGCGGCGCAGGCGCGACACCGCCTCGAAGCCGCCGGCGCCTTGCAGGTGGACGTCGAAGAGCACGACGTCGAAGGTCCGTTGTTCGATGCGCGCCAGCGCCACGTCGAGGCCGTCGGCGGTCTCGACGGCGACGCTCTCGCCCTGGAGCAGCGAGCGCAGGCCCTCACGGATCGCTTCCTCGTCGTCGACGACCAGGATGCGGGGGAGACCGGGGAAGTTGAGGTTCTTCATCGCAGTTGCGTCGGATTCGCGGTCGCGCTGCGTCCCGTCTCGGGAGAGGGAGACTGCGCGCCCTTGCCACCGTCTCTTTCGGCAACGCACCATGTCCGACTTTCGGCCAGTTCGTGAAAATCGACGGCCCCCACCGATGCCTGGCGACGTCGTCGACACCGCGCGCGCCGCGCGGCGACTCGTGCGCCGGTTCTCGCCCCACAACCCGCAGGACCGCTCCGTGATCGTCGAAGCTCTCGTCGTCTGCATCGCTTCCCTGGTGCCGCAGGACCCCGCGGCCGCGCTCGCGGAGCTCCGCGCCGATCCCGCGCTCGACGGTGCCCGCGTCGGAGTGTTCGTCCGTGACCTCGCCGACGATCGGGTCGTCGTGGAGCACGACAGCGACTACGGCTTCATGACCGCATCCAACCTGAAGCTCGTGAGCATCGCCGTCGCGCTCGCGACGCTCGGCGCCGAGTTCCGCTTCCGCACTTCGCTCGTCGCGACCGGTCCGGTCCGCGACGGCGTCCTCTCGGGCGACCTCGTCCTGGTCGGCAGCGGCGACCCGACCTTCGGCGGACGACAGGAGGGCGACGACCCGCGCGCCGTGTTCCAACGCCTCGTCGCCACCGCCGTTCTTGAAAACGGACTGCGCCGCGTGACGGGCGACGTCCTCGGCGACGACGACTTCCAGCCCGACGAAGTGATGGGCGACGGCTGGTCCTGGAACTACGAAGGCGACGACTACGCCGCGCAGGTCTCGGGGCTCTGCTTCGCGGAGAACTGCGTGCGAGTGACGCTCACGCCCTCGGCGCCGGGTTCGGCGCCGCGCGTCGCCCTGTCGCCGCCGAGCAGCTACCTCGAGACGGTGAGCGACGCGCTCTGCGTCGAGGGCAATGCACGAGCGCGGCCCTGGGCTCGGCGGGAGCGCGCGCGCAATCGGATCCGGATCGGCGGCAGCATGGCGTCCGACGCGAAGCCGTGGTCGGAGAAGCTGTCCGTCGAGAATCCCACCGCTTTCGCTGCGACCGTCCTGCTCGAGACGCTCCGCGCGCAGGGTGTCGAGGTCGCGGGCATCGCCGCCGATCGCGACGAGCGTCCCGAACGACCGGAGCGCTACGGCGACGAGACGATCCTCGCCGTGCACGAGTCGGCGCCGTTGCGCGAGGTCCTCGTCACGCTCGGCAAGGTGAGCCAGAACCTCTACGCGGAGCAGGTGCTGCGAGCCGCGGCGCCCGGCGATCACGGCATGTCCGCCGCCGCCGCCCACGCGAAGGTCGTCCTGCAGCGCTTCGGAGTCGACCCCCGCGGCATGCGCATCGCCGACGGCTCGGGGCTCTCTCGCCTCGACCTCGTCCGCCCACGCCAGCTCGGCGAACTCCTCACCGGGATCTGGCGCAGCGACCTGCGCGCGGACGTCGTGCGCACGCTGCCGATCGCCGGCGTCGACGGCACGCTCGCCTCGCGCTTCCGCGGCACGCCCGCCGAGCGCCGCGTCGTGGCGAAGACCGGCAACATCTCGGCGGTGACGGCGCTGTCGGGCTACGTGCCGCGCGCGGACGACGCCGAGCATCCGCTGGTCTTCGTCGTCCTGCTCAACGACTTCACGTGCAGCACGGACGACGCCAAGGCCGCGCTCGACCGTTTCATCGTGGCGCTGGTCGGGAGCGCGGACCGCCGTTGAGGGCAGCCGCCAAGCCCCCTTGCCCGGTCGCTCTCAGTCCTTCTTCGGCGTGTAGGTCGCCTCGAAGTTGACGTAGGGGTCCGAAGCGCCGCTGATCGCCCAGCCCTTGACCGACGAGACGCCGTGCTCGCCGACGTTCACGATCATCTGCATCGCGTTGAGGGTGCCCATCGCGATGTTCGACGTGCTGTTGACGAGCTGCGCGCCCGGCTTGGACCAGCGGCAGGTCATCTTGCCGGCCATGCCCATGCTGTCGAAGCCGATGGCGTCGTAGCACGAGGTCGCCGGGTTCCAACTGAAGTAGGTCTGGCCGAAGTACTGGCCCATCGGGTCGGGATCGCCGACGACCGACGACACGAGGATGTGGCCGCCGAAGAGCGGCGTGATCGTCTCGACGCCCGCGATCCCCATCTCGGGCGCCTCCGCGGTCATCTTCATCTTGCCGGCGACGCGGTAGGTACCGTTGATCTTGGCGAGCGCCGTCATCTCTGCCGAGATCGGCAGGTCCATGAACGACGCGTTCACCGCCGACTTCGCGGTCGCGTCGGCAGCGCGCGTGAACGAACCCTCGACCTCGGTGAAGAACTTGCCGGCGTCGCGACAGCCCTCGTGGCGGAATCGGTAGCTGTCCTTCGTGAACTCGACGACGCTGCGACCGACGGAGATCCCCATCGGGGTCTGGGCCGCGCCGAAGACGGTCATCACGCCCTTCTGCGGGAACGCCCAGTCCATGAGGTGCGCGTTGCCGTCGTTCGACATGGCGAGCACAAGCGCGCGCGCGCCTTCGCCGTCGTAGCCGTAGACGCTGCGCATCACGAGCGGCGAGTCCTGGCCGACGTCGATGACGAGATCCTCCTGCACGGCGAAGCCGGCGAGGACCTTGCTGAACGACATCGTGGCGGTCCACGGCTTGGACTCGCCCTCGGCGCTCTCGCGGTAGGTGCCCTCGCCCTTCCAGGCGCCGAGCAACGGATCGAAGTTCGCGATCGCCGCGGCCGGCTTCGGCATCTCTTGCGCGAGCACGGGGGCGACGACGGTGAGGACGGAAAGGAGGAACGTTGGGCTACGCATGTCTGCTATGACCTCTTGGAAGGGGGCCGAGCATAGCGTCCCCCTCCGCTTTGCAAGCGCCGCATGCAACCACGGTGCTTCGCCCGGTTCCCGGTTCAACCGACAAGGTAGTCCGCAGCCAGCGCGCGGAAGGAAGCGACCTGCGCTTCGATCCAGTTCGCCTCGCGGCCGAGTTCCGTCGCGACGATCGCCGCGACCGCCGGCGCGATGTCCGACGCGGCGCGCGCGTCGAGGAACAACGCGCGCAGGCGTCGCGCGAGCACGTCCTCCACGGTGCGCGCGAACTCCTCGCGGACGGCGAAGACGACCTGCGAGCGGCGGTACGGCAGCCGGTCGTGGAGCCGCGTCGCGAGCGCGGGATCGGCGCGCTCGAGGGCGAGGATCGCCGCCGCGTCGCTCCCCCAGTCGGCGAGGTCGCCGAGCGTCGCGGCGTTCTCGCACCAACCGTGGACGCGCAGCTCGCGCGTCGTGCACGCGTGCTCGGGCAGACCCGCGAGGAGCTGCGCGTGGTCGACGACGTCCTCCGCCATCTTGCGGTAGGTGGTCCACTTGCCGCCGACGATCGTCAGCAGTCCGCGGCGCGAGACGTGGATGCTGTGGTCGCGCGACAGCGCCGCGGTGTCGCCGCCGTCGTCCGCCGCGGCGAGCGGACGGATGCCGGCGAAGACGCTCAACACGTCGGCGCGCGACGGATCGCGCGTGAGGTAGCGCGCCGCGGTGCCGAGCACGAAGTCGATCTCGTGATCGAACGCGCGCGGCTCGAGCGACGCGTGCTCGACCGGCGTGTCGGTCGTGCCCACCAGCGTGCGGTCGTGCCAGGGGATCGCGAACAGCACGCGGCGGTCGCTCGTGCGCGGGACCATGATCGCGCAGTCGCCGGGCAGGAAGGACCGGTCGAGCACGACGTGGATGCCCTGGCTCGGCGTCACCAGCGGCCGGCAGGTCGCGTCGTCGAGTCGGCGCACGCCGTCGGCGAAGGCGCCGGTCGCGTTGATCGTGCAGCGCGCGCGGATCGCGAGCTCGTCGCCGCTCTCGCCGTCGAGCGCGACGACGCCGTCGACCATCCCGGTCGCGTCGCCGAGCAGGCGCACGACGCGCGCATGGTCGAGCAGCAGAGCACCCTGGGTTTGCGCGGTGCGCGCGAGCGCGATCAGGAGGCGGGCGTCGTCGAACTGTCCGTCGTGGTAGATCACGCCGCCGCGCAGCCCGTTCTGCTCGAGCGTCGGGATCGCGGCGAGCACCTGTTCGCGAGAGAGATGACGCGACGGTCCGAAGCCATAGCGTCCCGCCAACAGGTCGTAGATGCGCAGGCCGATGCCGTAGAAGGGCCCCTCCCACCAGGCGTAGTTCGGGACGACGAAGCCGAGGTCGTGCACGAGATGCGGCGCGTTCCGGCGCAGGATCCCGCGCTCGCGCAGCGCCTCCATCACCAGCGCGACGTTGCCCTGTTGCAGGTAGCGCACGCCGCCGTGCACGAGCTTCGTGCTGCGGCTCGACGTGCCCTTGCCGAAGTCGTCCTGCTCGACGAGCACGACCGAATGGCCGCGCGCCGCCGCGTCGACCGCGATGCCGATGCCCGTCGCGCCGCCGCCGATCACGCAGAGGTCGAAGCGCGGCGTCGACTCGATGCTCGTCCGCACGGATTCGCGCGTCACGACACCCCCGCGGCATTCGCCCAGCCCTTGCTCCGCTCGACCGCCTCGCGCCAACGCGCACGCAACCCGCCCATGCGACGCTTGGCGTCCGCCGCCGGCAGGAAGCGTCGCGAAGCCATCCGCTCGTGCGAGCCGGCGACGTCGTCCCAGAACCCGACGGCGAGACCCGCGAGTCGCGCGGCGCCGAATGCGGTGGTCTCCGTGATCGCGGACCGCACGACTGGCCGTCCGATCAGGTCGGCCTGCATCTGCATCAGGAGATCGTTGCGCGACGCGCCGCCGTCGACGCGCAGTTCGCGCAGTGGGGCGCCGAGATCCTGGTCGATGCACTCGACCAGGTCGGCGACCTGCAAGGCGATGCTCTCGAGCGCCGCGCGAGCGAGGTTGGCCTTGGTCGTGCCGCGGGTGATGCCGCAGATCGTGCCCCGCGCGTGCGGATCCCAGTGCGGAGCGCCGAGACCGGTGAACGCCGGAACGAAGACGACGCCGTCGCTGTCCTCGACGCTGCCGGCGAGCGCTTCGACGTCCTCGCTGCGCGCGACGACGCCGAGTCCGTCGCGCAGCCACTGCACGACGGCACCGCCGGCGAAGACCGAACCCTCGAGCGCGTAGCGCAGGGTCGATCCGAAGCGCCACGCGACGGTCGTCAACAGCCGATGCCGCGACACGCGCGGCGACGCGCCGACGTTCGCGAGCAGGAAGCAACCGGTGCCGTAGGTGCACTTCGCGAGACCGGCCTCCGTGCAGCCCTGACCGAACAGCGCCGCCTGCTGATCGCCCGCGATGCCCGCGATCGGCACGCCGGCGAGCGGCAGTCCGTCGGCGACGCGTGCGACGATCCCGCTCGAGTCGCGGACCTCGGGCAGCACGGCGCGCGGCACGCGCAACAGCGCGCAGAGTTCGTCGTCCCAGGCCAGCGTGCGGAGGTCGAAGAGCAGCGTGCGCGACGCGTTCGACGGTTCGGTCGCGTGACACGCCCCGCCGCTGAGCTTCCAGAGCAACCAGGTGTCGATCGTGCCGAAGCACAGCTCGCCGCGTTCCGCGCGCGCGCGTGCGCCGGCGACGTGATCGAGCAGCCACGCGGCCTTGGTCGCGGAGAAGTACGGATCGGCGACCAGACCGGTGCGCTCGCGCAGCAAAGTCTCGTGCCCCGCCGCGACAAGCCTCGCGCACGCGTCCGCCGTGCGGCGATCCTGCCAGACGATCGCCCGCGCGATCGGCCGGCCGGTCGACCGTTCCCACACGACGCTCGTCTCGCGTTGGTTGGTGATCCCGATCGCCACGACGTCGCCCGCGTGCGCCCCGGTCTTCGCCAGCACCTCGCTCACGCAGCCGATCTGCGTCGCCCAGATCTCGTCCGCGTCGTGCTCGACCTGCCCCGGCGCGGGGAAGTGCTGCGTGAACTCCCGCTGCGCGACGCCGCGCACGTTCCCGTCGCGATCGAAGAGGATCGCGCGCGAACTCGTCGTGCCCTGATCGAGGGCGAGCACGTACTTCATCGCTGCATGGTTCCGGCGGGCCGCGGCATCCTCGCATCGCGGCCGGGCGGGTGCCATGGCGCGTCGCGCGCTGCGCGGCTCAGCGGATCGCGTCCTCGACCCAGACGTTCGTCAGCCGCCAGCCGCGCTGCGGTTCGTTGAGCAGACCCTGCACGTAGATCGGCATGCCCAGGAGCAAGGGCAGGTTCGAGATCGGAACGTCGATCGGCGCTTCGCGCTCGTTGCGGATCGTGACCGCGGTGGGCCAGAGCTGCAGCGTGCCGGGGTCGAGGCCGAGGCGGCCGAGCGACGGGATCGGCGTGCCGCCCGGCGCGAAGGCGATCGCGAGCACGCCGGTGCTCGCCACCGGGCCGCACAGCTTCACGCGCCAGGTCGCCCCGCGCCGCGGCGGGTCGGGGGCGTAGGTGTGACGGTGCGTGTTGAGGTAGTACGGGAGGCGTTGCGGCGGAGTGGGTTGCGCGATGTTGCTGCCGTAGATCACGTCGACGTCGCCGTCGGCGTCGAAGTCCTCGGTCACGAGATCGGCGACGTAGCCGTTCGGGTTGGTCCCGAAGAAGCGCCGCTCGGCGTCGAGCGTGAACCAGCCCCAGCCATTGTTGAGCAGCAACTGCTCCTCACCGGGGAACCGCGTGATGTGGTTCGGCCGGATCACCGACAGGAGATCGAGGTCCCCGTCGTCGTCGAAGTCCGCAAACTGCAGCGAGTCCCCGCTGTCCGAGTTCGACGGCATCTGCGTCGCCGAAACCTCGAGGAACTGACCGCGCCCGTCGTTGAGGAACAGGAACGGCACGTCCAGCACGCAGCAGCGGCTCGCCGCGATGTCGAGGTCCCCGTCGCCGTCGACGTCGCCCAGCGCCACCGTGCGGAACACGTACTGGCTCGGCGCCGGGTGGAGGTTCGTCGTCGTCGCGTCGGTGAAATGGCCGGTGCCGTCGTTGATCCAGAGCGCCATCCCGTTCGCCGTTCCCGGACTCGCGAGGTCGATGTCGCCGTCGCCGTCGAGGTCGGCACTCAGGAGGTCGCCGAGTTCGTCGGCGCGGTAGCCGGGGTCGTTCGGGAAGCCGCTTGCGTCGTACGCAAAGCGGCCGCTCCCGTCGTTGCGCCACAGCCGACACGAAAGGCGTCCCAATCCTGCGATGCCACCGCCCGAGAGCACGATGTCGACGTCCCCATCCCCATCAAAGTCCGCCGCCGCACAGCTCGAACTGAAGATGTACGGGTGCGAATAGGACGCGATGATCCCGCGCTGCGCGGACACGTCGGTGAAATGACCCGTGCCATCGTTGTCGAGGATCGTCGCCGGCAGCCACAGCCCGCTCAGGTAGTTCGACGAGTAGTTCGCGCCGAGGAAGTCGAGGTCGCCGTCGCCGTCGAGGTCGACCGTCATTCCCTGCATCACGATGTTCGTCGTGAGGTTCGGCATGTGCGTGTCGGTGACCTCGGTCAAGCGACCGTTCCCGTCGTTGAGCAGCAGTCGCGGCGGAACGCCGCTGAGTGGGCCGATGATGACGTCGGGATCACCGTCCCGATCGAAGTCGCCCGATCGCGTGACCAACGCAGCGTCGTAGCCGAATCGGTAAAAAGTCAGGTACGGTCGACCTGGAACCGCCACGGGCGGGATCTGGCGCAGCATCGGGGGAGTCTCCGGCGTGATGGAGGTACTCCCGGCCTGTGCCTTCACGGACGGCATGAGAACGAGGAGCGCGAAGGAAGAGCCCAGGAGGCGGCTCATCGCCGCTTTGCACCGGTGATCCACACTTCGGTCCGTTCGACCTTCGTCCGATCGAAGCTCCGGCGAGTGACGGTTCATGGACGCATCGTGAACCAGGCGCGGGACGCTAACCCTGCGGCAAGGGACCGTCGACTCCCGACATGATCGCGGCCATCCTGCCGCGCAACCTGCGCCATGACGACGCCCGCCGGACCCTGCCCGCTCTGTTCCGCCGACGGCGGCTTGGTCCTCTGGCGCGACGCCGCGCTGCGCGTCGTCCTCGCCGGCGAGCCCGAGTGGCCGGGCTTCTGTCGCGTCATCTGGCGAGAGCACGTCGCCGAGCTGACTGATCTCGCCGACGACGATCGCGCGCGCGTGATGCGCGCGGTGTCCGCGACCGAGGCCGCTCTGCGAACTCTGCTCGCGCCCGACAAGATCAACCTCGCGAGCCTCGGCAACCTCGTGCCGCATCTGCATTGGCACGTGATCCCGCGCTGGCGCGACGACTCGCGCTTTCCGGCGCCGATCTGGGCCCCGGCGCTTCGCGAGGCCGCACCGCGCGTCGTGCCCGCCGACTTCGAATCGCGACTCATCCGAGAGATCCGCGGGCGCCTCGGCCCGGAACGGGACGCGCCGCGACCGATGGCGTGACGGGTTCCGCGACAGCGCCGTCGGCACTCGCGACAGCAGCGATCACCGCGCGCGTCGAATGCCGAAGTTCCGCACATGGCAGAGCTCTTCGGTCCTGCGACGGCGCTCTCGGTGCACCGCCTCCGCGCCGTGTTCGCACACGTGCGTCAGGACGTCGTCCTGCACCTCGACGAGCGCGCGGCGGTCGACGGCGACCCGGGCGCGCGCCTGCACGACGGCAAGTTGAAGCTGTGCGAC
Source organism: Planctomycetota bacterium (assembly GCA_016235155.1). Lineage (GTDB taxonomy): Bacteria > Planctomycetota > UBA1135 > UBA1135 > UBA2386 > JACRLW01. Next base: position 9,507 of record JACRLW010000053.1, on the reverse strand, counting down.
GCGCGGGTGGCGATGGAGTACCTCGCCGAGCGTCACGGCTGGCAGGATGCCTTCTCGGACCGCATCGACGTGCGCGCTCGCGAGCGCGACGCGATCGCCGCGTTCGACCGCAGCGTCCTGCCCGCGTTCGAGGCGAGCCTGCGCGGCGAGGCGATGGACGGCGCGACTCGCAAGGCCGTGTTGACCGAACTGCGCGAACTCGCGCAGGTCGCGCACGCGACCGGCTACCGCACCGACAGCGCGCTCGCGTTGTGGACGGCGCCGGCGGCGCTGCGCATGCAGTGGCTCCGCGACGTCTCGCCCTTCGCCGCGATGCTCGGCGAATGGTTGGAACTCGGGAGCTGGCTGGACGCCGCGGCGGCGCAACCCGCCGTCGCGCGCACCGGTCCGGATCGCGCGACCGTCCACCTGTCCCTGGCGACGGCGCGCTCCGCATAGCGGTCGCGCGGGCGTTCAGCCACGCGGCGGGAGCTGGCGGAGGACGTCGAGCAGACGCACCTCCAGTTCCCGCCGCGCGTCGGGGCCGGGCGCGCGTGAACCGAGCGCCTCCTTCATCAGCCTGCGCAGCGCGGCGTCGAGCGGATCGCGCAGCGCGCGCGGGAGCTCCGCGGCTATGCCGGCGCCGACCTCGCTCCTGCCGAGCCCGTCGCGCCGTGCGTGGCTGCGGTCGCGCACCGCGCGGTAATGGACCAGCGCGCGATCGACGAGCACCCACGCGTAACGCGCGTTGTTCACCGGACCGAGCGCGAGGAAGCGGCCGGTGTCGAACGGGAACAACGCGCGCGCGAGCTGGCTCGTGTTGGTCCACGCCGACGCGACCTGGGTGCCCATGAACCAACCGGCGACCGCGCCGACGACCGCGCCGATCGACGCTCCCATCATGAACGTGTGGCCGAGGGTCGCCAGGTCGATTGCGCCGCCGGTCGCAGCACCCCCGATCGCCGTGTAGGTCATCAGTTGATTGCGCGAGAGGCCGAACAGCTTCAGCGTCGTCGCGCTGAACAGGTCATTGGCCAGCAGATCGAGTTCGGGATCCTCGCGCGTGAGGCCGGGGTGGCGATGGATCGTCTCGATCGCATCGCGCGCGACCGTCTCGAAGCGCCGCTGCGCGTCGCGGTACGCGGCGTCGAGCTCGGCGCGCAGGTTCGTCTCGTCCGCGCTCTCGGGGAACGGACGGCGCACGACGTGGGTGAGCGCTTCCACGACGAGGTCCGCGATCGCGGTCGCGGATCGGTTGCAGCGTTCGTTGCCCTCGCGCTCCATCGCGGCGACCGCGGCGTCGATCGCGTCGCTCCACTCGGGACGGATCTCGCGGAAACCGCGCAGCAGCGCGATGCGGTCGGGGAAACGCGCGCGATGCGCGTCGAACTCGCGAACGATGTGGAAGAACTGCCGCAACACCGGGCGCCAAGCGTCGCCGTGATCGCGCGCGCGCACGCGGTTGAGCAGCGCCATCGCCGGCTGCCCGGTCCAGCGCAGGATCTCCATCTCGGCTTCGTTCGCGGGTTCGACCGGACTCGACGCATCGACGACGTAGAGGATGCCCGCGCCGGCGAGGATCGGATCGAGCAGCCCGACCTCGTCGGGGAACTCGACGCGGATCGCCGGATCCGCGAGGAAGAGGCGGATCGCTGCCGGACGCTCGGCCGCGTTCGGCGCACGCGACGCGAGCCGCGCGAGAAAGTGACGCGCGCGCTGGAAGCCGGGCGTGTCGACGATCCGGAACAGCGGTCGCTCGGCGGTGCCGAAGACGTATTCGGCGCTGCGACGCGTCGTGCCGGGATAGCTGTCGATCGGCACGGCCTCGTCCTCGGTCAACGCGGCGACGACCGACGACTTGCCCTGGTTCACGTTGCCGACGACGACGAAGCGCGGCAGGGACTCGCTCATCCCGACACCCCGAGGGTCTCCAACCAGAGATGCGCGTCGCCGAGCGTGCCGAGCGAACGGCGCCAGATCGCGTGCTCCTCGGCGAGCGCGTCGCCGAAGCGCGCGCCGTCCTTCTGGTCGACGAGCACGACGACGATCGGGCGCGCGGCGCCGAGGGCCACGCGGAGGTCGCGAAGGAAGGCGAGCGCATCAGCCGTCGGTTGCTGCCCCGCCGCGAAGGTGACGACCGCGCGCGGCGGACGGACCTCGCCGATGCGGCGCAATGCGGCGCGGTCGGCGTCGAGCGAGGCGCCGCCGACCGCGAGCGTGGTGCGGGGATCCTGCGCGAAGCGCTTCACGACGAGGCGCGCGAGCGCGTCGAGCCGCGGCGCGAGGCTGCCCCAGGCCAGCAGCGCGATCGCGGTTCCCGGCGCGGCGGGAGCGTGCGCGGTCGCCGGCGAAGTCGTCGCCGCGCGCGGTTCGTCGCCGCGCACGCTCGACGGCTCGGGCCCGCTCCAGGCGACGCGCACGGGCAGCAGACGGTCGAACATCACGTGGCAAGCGGCATGGTCGAGTCCGCTCCGCGCGAGTGCGCGGCGCGCGCGCCAGGCGCCGAACACGAGGGCCGCGCCGCGCGGCACGAGTCCATACCCGACGAGCAGTGCGACGAGGAAGCGCCACCACTCCGCGGCAAGCGGCTGCACCGACACGAGAGTGCCGTCGCCGACGAATGCGCCCGGCATGCGGACCCATTGGCTCGCGCGGACGGCGTCGAGCGAAGGCACCGCCTCGGGCCAACACCAGGACCAGGGCGTCGCGATCATGGTCGCGAGGCGGTGCACGTCGGCGGCCTCGGCCCGCAGCGTCGTCGACCACGAGAAGACGAGGTCCGTGCCGGTGACGAGCGCGAGCGTGACGCCGAGTGCGGCGCCGTTGAACGCGACGCCGAAGCGTTGCACGAGCGCGAAGAGCGTCCAGCGTTCCACGCCGGCATAGAGCGAGCGGCGCGAGCGAAGCGTGCGGAGCAGTTCCGCCGCCGCGCGCCCGCGCGCGCCGAGCAGACGATGCACGAGCCACGCGACCGGGCGGTGCAGGAGTCCGGGCCCCGCGCTCGCGCGCGCGACCTGCGTGCGCGCGAGGAAGACGACGAGGAACACGAGCAGGACGACCTGCAGGGCGCCGAAGACCGTCGCGAAGTGCAGCACGTTGACCGGAGTCGTGCCGTCATAGGCGAGCACGACCCGCGCGGCGCCCGCGCCGAGCAAGAGGCCGAGCACGACCAGCAGCCATGCCGCGAACTCGAGCGCTCGCGCGACGCGCCGCCCCGGCAGATCGGGATCGCGACCGCGCGCGGCCTCGATCACGGTGAGCGCGACCGCTTCGCGCAGCGCCCGATCGACGTCCAGCCGGCTGCGCGCAGCGCCTTGGTCGAGTCCGCGCTCGGCGCAGGCGCGCAACGCCGCGGGCCGCGCCGAGGCGAGCACGTCGTCGGCCACGCCGCCGAGCGCAGCTGAGTCCTCGCGGAGCAGCCATTCGAGGTCGACGAGGTCGGCGAGCTTCACGGAGGCGCGGAGTCTATGCGGGTGGCAGCCGGAGTTCCCGAGGCGCTTGTCGGGTCGACCGAGGTGCCGTGCAGTCGCCGAGACGGAGGAGCTGCTCGATCGCGACGAGCTGCGCGACGACGATCCGGAGATCGCCGGGCTGCGCGCCCTGCGCGAGGAGTTCGGCGAGCGCGTCCAGCTCGTCGGACTCCTCTACGGCGACGCGGAAGCGCGATGGCCCGCTCTGCGCGAGGCCGGAGTGGATTGACCACTGTTGCGCACCCCGGATCCGGCGCCGATGAAGTCGCCGCTCGGCGTGCCGCGGCTCGGCGTCTACTTCGTGCTCGACGCCGAAGGCAAGGTCGCGGGCTTCTGCGGGCGAGCCCCCGCGGCGGCGGCGCGCGTGCGGCAGCTCGCCGGCGCGCCGCGCGGCATCAGCCGATGATCCAGCCGCCGATCAGGGTGCGTACGCCGTTGCTCACCGTGACGCCCCAGGTGTTCGCGGTCGGGTCGAGGCACCAGTACTGCGTGTAGATCCTGGCGCCGACCAACGCCGGGTCGTCGGGGACCGGCACGAAGACCGAGGTCTGACCGTTGGCATTGGTCGGCACCGCGGTCGGGATCGCTCCGTCGTTGCGGATCCAGCACGCGGTCCCGGCGAGCTGCAACGGCAGTTGCAGTCCTCCCATCAGCGTGTCGGAGAGGCCGAGCGCCAGCACCGCGGCGCCATTGCGTGGGCCGTTGGCGAGCGAGAAGGCGACGGTGTTCGCGAGTTCGGGGGTCCCGCTGGTGGTCTGGACCGGCAGGCCGTTGGTGCCGGGGCAGCCCGAGCCGACGCTCGTGAAGGTCCCGCGCGTGTAGGTGCCATAGCGGGCCTGCACCGTCGCGTCGTGGTCGACGAACACGCTCGCGTTCGCCTGGCCGATCGGCTGCTCCACGCCATCGACGAGCCAACGGTAGAAGCTGCGCGTGCCGGCGGACGCAGGCGCCGTGAGGCCCACCGCGGTGCCGTCCTTGTAGTACCTCGTGAAGTTGGTGGTCCCGTTCTGGCTGCCGTTGACGTCTTGCACGCTGACCGTGATCGCGATCCCCTGCGAGGGGAAGGAGTTCACGTTCAGCGTCCGCCGCTGGCGGTACTCCGCCACGGCGGCGTCGTCGAACGCGCCGATGTCGTCGACCGTGAGCATCCGTTCGTCGATCGCCTGCGCGGTGTTGTTGAGCCGCCAGCGGTCGAAGACCCAGGTTGCGCCGCCGGCCACGAAACGGGACGGCGCCGCGAGGCGGTAACCCTGCCGCGGCGGGAAGCTGCGCGTGAAGTTCGTGACGCCGTCCTGGTTGCCGTTCCGATCGACCTGCTCGACGGCGATCGTCATGCCGCGGACCGGCGTGGAGTCGACGCTCAGGTTCACCCAGGTCGGCTCGTCCTGCTCGCGGCCGAACCACGCATAGCGCGGTTCGGAGTTGGCGTTGGCGCTGCCGCCGACCTGCGCCATCCCCGACGCGATGAACGTGTTGGTGCTCAGCGGGTGCCGCATCACCGTGAAGTAGTCGCCCCAGCGATTGCCGGCCGGCCCGCTGTTCCCGCTCGACATCGGATAGGTGGTGATCCCCGGCCCCGGCCAGCCGACGTATGTGTCGATGAGGAACGCCGAGGTGTGCGGATAGAGCGGCCCGCCGCCGACCGCGGCCACCACCGCGACGTCGCCGCGCGCGTTGGTGCACGCGGCCGGGTAGATGTACGCATAGCTCGCGTTCCAGATGTCGTGCTCGGCGATCAGGACGCGGTCCGTGTAGCGGAAGCGAGCGATGCGGGTGAACGGCTGCGTGCGCGAGCCGATCGGCGCCGAAGCCCACAAGAAGCCCAGCTCGGTGCCATTGGAATAGCCGCCGAGGATCCAGGCATTGCCCGCGCCGTAGCCGGCCCAGTCGCGGCCGTCGGGTCCCGGCGCAGACATGGTCTGGTCGGACCATAGGGCGACGGTCTTGTCGTTGAAGTAAACCGTCGTCGAGCTCTCGTCGATCCGGAACAAACGCAGGCTCGAAGTCGTCCGGTGCGTCGCCCAATGGATCCGCGACCAACCGCCCTGCGCGAAGCGGTAGTTGCCGTCGCCCATCGTCGCTTCGGTGACGTAGAAGAGGTTGGGGATGCGCCCGTCGCGGAGGTCGTTCAGGCTCACGCGCCACACGACATGCCCGGCATAGCCGCCGTTGATCTTGTCGCGCACGTTGACGGAGCCGTAGAGGTTCGTCGAGCCGGCGCAGAGGTCGGGGAAGTCGAGGTCGTTGCCGAGCCCGTAACCCATGATCGACGGCGTGATGTCGAAGTATGTCCACACCCCATCGCGCAGGTCGTTGCGCCCGCGCGCCACCGCGACGCGATGGCGGGCATTGAGGGTCGCCGTGCTGTAGCGGTACTGCAGCAGCCAGATGGTGAGGTCGTGCGACGGCACGTAGAGCGCGCGCTGGTCGCAACAGAAGCCGCCGTCCGACGCCGGGAACTGCGTCGTCGGGTCGACGAAGCTCCAGCTCATTCCCGAGTCGATGGACAGCGCCGCATAGAAGTTGCCGGTCTGGAAGGCGATGTCGCGGTTGATCGCGTTCGACGGCTCGCCCGTCGTCGAGCGCAGAGCGCCCGCGGGGACGACCGGCCGGTTCACGAAGTAGCGGAAGTCGCTCGGCGCCATCGGCAGCGGCGCGCTCGGGTCGAAGTCGAAAGTCGGCGGCGTGGCGGGCTCCGGTCGCGAGGCGGTGCCGCGGGGCAACGGCGACAGGAGCGGCGCCTGGGGCGGACAGCTCGGCGGGGGCGGAGGAGTCGCCTCGAGCCGCGACCAGCCGCTGGTCGGTCCGAAGACCGCGAGCGGTCCGGCGGACTGGAGCGACGTCTCGCCGTCGGCCTGGGCCGCGCAGGGCGCGGCGATCGAGGGCAGGAAGAGAAGCAGGAGGGCGGCGCGGTTCATGGCGGTTCCGGGGCGGGGGACGCTGTGCTGTCCTCGAGAAGCCCGCACGGCGGTCCGGCGGACAGTGTTTTTCGCGCCGGGCTCTGCCGCCAACATGCGCCGCGCCATGGAACCGCTCCTCCTCGGCGTGCTCGGCTACGTCGTGATCCAGCTCGCGATCGGCGCCTGGGTCGCGCGGCGCGTCCGCAGCGAGGACGAGTACCTCGTCGCCGGCCGTCGCCTCGGGCTCCCGCTCGCGTCCATCTCGATCTTCGCGACCTGGTTCGGCGCGGAGACCTGCGTCGGTGCGGCGGGGAGCGCCTATGGCGAGGGACTCGGCGCGCACACCGTCGAACCCTTCGCCTATGGAGTGTGCCTCCTGCTGATGGGTCTCGTGTTCGCGGCGCCGATGTGGCGCGCCGGGATCACCACGATCGGCGACCTGTTCCGCCGGCGCTTCGGGCCGCGCGTCGAAGCGATCGCGGCGCTCGTGCTCGTGCCGACGTCCTTGTTCTGGGCCGCGGCGCAGATCCACGCGCTCGGCAAGACGCTCGCGGCGAGTTCGACGGCGCTCGACCTCGACACCGCGGTGTTCGTCGCCGCGGTCGTGGTCATCGTCTACACGTCGCTCGGCGGAATGATGGCCGACGTCGTCACCGACGTCTTCCAGGGCGCGGTCCTGGTGATCGGACTGCTCGTCCTCACGATCGCGGTGATGGCGGACCACGGGGGACCGGTCGCGGCGCTCGAACTCGCACTCGGATCCGCCCCCGCGGATCGCGCACCGATCCCGACTCCGCCCTTCCTCGACGTCCTCGAGGCCTGGGCCCTGCCGATCCTCGGCTCGGTCACCGCCCAGGAGGTCGTGTCGCGCTCGCTCGCGTCGCGCTGTCCGGCGACGGCCCGCCGCGCGGGGGTGCTCGGCGGTTCCTTGTACCTGCTGATCGGCGTGATGCCGCTCTTCCTCGGGCTCATCGCGGCGCATCGTCACGCCGGCCTCGACGACGGCGAGAGCGCATTGCCGGTCCTCGCCAAGAGCGTGCTGCCGTCGATCGGCTATGTGGTGTTCGCCGGCGCTTTGATCTCCGCGATCCTCTCGACGGTCGACAGCGCCTTGCTCGCCGCCGGCTCGGTGATCTCGCGCAACCTGCTCCTCGCCGGGCGAAGCGACGTCTCACCGCGGGCGCGCCTGTGGACCGCACGCTTCGCCGTCGTCGGTTCGGGCCTCGTCGCGTGGCTCATGGCCCGCGGCTCCGACGGCGTGATGACGAGCATCGAGAACGCCTCGGGCTTCGGCAGCGCCGGGGTCCTGGTCTGCATCGTGTTCGCGCTGTTCACGAAGCGCGGCGGGACGCTCGCGGCGGGAATGGCATTGGTCGGCGGAGCGGTGGCGTGGATCCTGCTGCGGCATGTCGTCGATCACGAGCATCCGTTCCTCGGGTCGCTCGGCGTGGCGCTCGTCGGGTTCGCCGGCGGCCTGCTCATACGTACCGCAGCGGTGGCGAATCAGGCGTCGACGCCTCCGGCACCGTGATGCCGGCGCGCCCGCCGGCGTCTGCCCTCACTCCGCCGCGCGCACCACTCCCGCGACGACGCTCCCCGAACTCCGCGCACGTACCCATCGCTCCATCGAACCGCGCTGTCGTTCCATGTCGGCGACCATTGCGAACTGCACGCGTGCGCGGTCGAGGTTGTGATTGTCGCGCGCGACCTTGAAATAGCGGTCGCCGGCAAGGTGGTCGGCGAGGAAGCTGAACCCGCGCCGTCGAGATAGCCGTCGACGAGCGCGGCATAGAGGTCGAAGTCCATGCCGGCAAGCGCGAGGTCCTGCTCGTCCTCCTTGCAGCGCGCGGCCGTGAAGCGGACCAGGTCGCCGAAGTCGTAGAGCGACCAGCCGGGCATGCAGGTGTCGAGGTCGACCACGCAGATCGCCTTGCCGCTGCTCTCGTCGAAGAGCAGGTTGTTGAGCTTGGTGTCGCCGTGGACGATCCGCGGCCGGAAGGCCCCGGCGCGCATCGCACAATCGACCGAATCGACGAGTTGGCGGCGCCCCTGAACGAAGGCGATCTCAGCCTTGGCGCCCTTCACGCGACCCACGAGGTCCGCGGCGACGGCGTCCTCCAATTGCACCAGGCGGTACGGCGAACTGAAGAAACGGGGGATGGTCTCGCGCAGGCGGCTCGTGTCGAGGCCGATGAGGTCGGACTGGAACTGGCCGAAGGCGCGCGCCGCCTCGTGCGCCCGGTCCCGCGTGTCACAGCGGTCGAAGCTGCGGGTGCCCTCGATGTAGACGTAAGTGCGCCATGGTGCGTCCTCGGTGACGAGGTAGGTACCTCCCGCGCGCGTGGGCACCAGTTCGAGCGAACGCATGTGGCCGTCGCCGGCGGGCGTGCCATAGCGACTCTTCAGGTGCGTCGTCACGCACGCGATGTTGTTCATCAACGCCGGAACGTCGGTGAAGACGCGATCGTTGATGCGCTGGTGCAGGTAACGCCGCAGCGAACCGTCGGCGCGCCGCCAGGTCGACACGAAGGTGTCGTGGATGTGCCCGCGCTCGAAGGTCTTCACGTCGATCGCGTCGCCGTCGATGGCGAACGAGCCGACGACCGCGCGCGCGACTTCGGGGGTGGAGTGATGGGCCACGGTCAGCCGGTGGGGACGTGCGCAAGGCCGCGGAATGCTACCTCGCGCCCGGACCAGGCAAGTTCGTAGCGCACCCTCAGGCGCGGTGCACGACGCGGCGCAGATCCCCGCGCCACACCGCGCGCAAGTTGCCGTTCTCGACGGCGGTGCCGTGCACGAGGTAGTGGCTCGGTGTGAGACGACGCGACACCACGCTGCCGATCAGCGCCGAGTCGCCGTCGCGGCGTCCGGCGCGCAAGAAGCCGGTGAGCACCAGGTCCTCGACGACGGCCCAATGTCCGTGCAACACCCCGAACTCGTCGCTCTCGCCCTGCCACGCCGCGGCGTGCCCGATCTCCCGCGGCGCCGCACCGCGGATGCGCATCCGTCCCAGCCCGAACAATTCGTCGACGTTCCAGACTTCCGCGTTCAGTTCGACCTGGATCCCGCCATTGACGGTCTCCACCTCGCCGCGCGCGTCCTGCACCGTGCCGGAGAACTCCCATTGCGCGGTCTCGAAGTAGAGCGAGTGGTCGTGC
>JACRLW010000016.1 GCA_016235155.1 Planctomycetota bacterium | reverse complement strand
GCACGTCGCGTCGTCCGCGCCGGACGTGCTGCACGCGGCGCTCGACAAGCCCAACCTGCTCGGCGCGATCGCCGGAGTCGCGACCGGCGTGCCGCGCATCGTGCTCTCGGCGCGCAACGTCAACCCGACGCACTTCCCGTACATCGACGTCCCATGGTTCCGCCGCTGGTATGCGCACGCGGCCGAAGTCCCGGGACTCGTGTTGTCGGCGAACTCCCGCGCCGGGGCTTGCGACTATGCGGCATGGATCGGCATCGACGCGCGCCGCGTCCGCGTCGTGCACAACGGCCTCGACGCGGACGCGATGCCGGTCCCCGACGACGCGGCGGTGGCGGCGTTGCGCGGCGAGCTCGGCATCGCGGCCGGCGACCCGGTCGTCGCCGGCCTGTTCCGGCTCTCGGCGGAGAAGCGCCCCTCGCTGTGGCTGGAGGTGATCGCGCGCCTGCGGCAGCGTTTCCCGCGCCTCGTCGCCCTGCACGGCGGCCACGGCGCGCTCGAGGGCGAGTTCGTCGCGCGGATCGAAGCACTCGGCCTCGGGGACACCGTGAGGCTGCTCGGCCGGCGCACGGATCCGCTGCGCGTCCTGCGCGCGAGCGATCTCCTGCTCCTGGTCTCGACCTTCGAAGGCATCCCCAACGTCGCGCTCGAAGCGCAGTGGCTCGAGCGACCGGTGGTGTGCACGGACGGCGGCGGCAGCGTCGAGGCGATCGACGACGGCGTGACCGGGATCGTCGTCCGCGAGACGGCGGTCGAACCGCTCGCCGCCGCGTGCGAACGTCTGCTCCGCGACGCACCGCTGCGCGCGCGCATGGGGCAGGCCGGGAAGGAACTCGTCGAGCGGCGCTTCGCCGTCGATCGTTTGATCGAGGCGAGCGTCGCGCTCCACCGCGGCTCAGCGCGGTCCGAGTAGCTGCGGGTGCCCGCACAAACCGGACGCCGCGCCCGAGGTTGTGGCGGCCGGCGCTCGGGTCGGAGCGTTCGCGCCGGCAGAGTCCGCCGCCAGCCCCGAGCCTTGACTGCCGCACTCGTCGTGGTCCTCTCCGGCGCTCCGTGACCCGCCCCGACACGCCCTCGCACCCCGCACCGGTCGCGCCGCGCCTCGGCCTCGGTGGCTCGGTCGCTCTTGCCGCAGCCGCCGCGCTGTTCTGGTGGCTGCGCATCTCCTACTGGGGCGTCACCGAGGAGGAGCCCTTCTCGGACATGGCGGACTACCACCACATCGCCGAGGGCTTCGCGGCGTGTGGTTCCCTCACCGAGGACGACTTCTGGCAGAGCGATCGACCGCCGCTCCTGCCGATCCTCGGCGCCGTCAAGATCCTCCTGTTCGGAGTCGACCTCGCGCCGTGGCGATGGCTGCAGGCGTGCCTCCTGTTCTCGAGCGCGTGCTGGCTCGTACTCGAACTACGCCGCGCGTTCGGCTCGTGGCGCGTGCCGATCGCGTTCCTGTGGGTCGTCGCGCTCGCCAGGTCGTCGGTGTTCTGGAGCTACAAGTTCGCGACCGAAGGGCTCCACGAGGCGATGCTCTACCTCGTTCTCGCCGCAGCGCTTCGCCTCGTGAGGGCTCCGTCCGTTCCGTGGGCGTCGCTCGTGGGCGCGCTCGCGATGACCGCGACGTTCAACCGCGCCAACTTCGCCGTCGCGCTGGTTGCGATCCCACTGCTGCTGTGGTTCGCCGCGCCCGTCCCCGCGACTCCGCTGCGACTCGGCCGAGCGCGTGCGTTGTGGGCGCCCGGTCTCGCGTTCGTGCTCGGCGCGCTTCTCATCTGGACGCCGTGGGGCATCCGCACCTACCGCCTCTACGGCCGTCCGCTTCCGACGACGACGAGCGGCGCCGCGATCGCACTCGACGGGATTGCGCGGATCGACGTACGTGAGCCCGACGGGACGACGTTGACGATCACCTACGACGAGTTCACGGCGGGCGCCCGGCATCGCTTTGCCACCGACGCCGACGCGGAGGCGTGGCTCGGCGAACGCTTCCGGCGCTGGATCCTGGCGGACCCCTCGCGTTGGTTGGGCGACGTCTACCGCCGGCTGTGCCGCAGCGCTTTCGATCACGCCATCTCACTCAGCAAGGTGCCGCGTGACCGGCTGCTGCCCGACTGGCGCGACGCACTCCTTCTCGACAAGCGGCGCGCCCTGACCGTGCTCGGTCTGCTCGGCCTTGCGGTCGCCGGCTGGCGTCGCCGGGCGCTGGCCCTGCTCTTCGCGCTGACCGTCCTCCCGTGGCTGCTCGGTTGCTGCTTCCTGGGTCTGCCGCGGCTCTTTGAACCGGGCTTGCCCCTCGTGCTCTTCGGCAACCTGCTGCTTGCCGCCACGATCGTCGACTTCGTGCGGGCTCGGCGACGGAGCGTGCCGAGCGGCGCGTGACCGGCATGGAGCTGGCCGCCACGCGCTCCACCGCGGCTCAGCGCGGGGTGAGTAGCTCTTTGTGCGCCGCGAGGAACTCGTCGATCGCCGCCGCGGCGCTCGCGTGGCCGAAGGCGTTCCAGTGCCCGTCGCGGGCGAACTGGACCGATCCCAGGATGCCCTTCCCGGCGAAGTCCGCATGCAGGTCGAGGAAGGGAAGCTCGAGCCGCGCGCACATCGGCTCGATCACGTCGATCCAGTACCGGGGAAAGTGCGTGCGCCCGTAGGTGTTCGCCGAGACCGGAATCCCGAGGTTGTGGCAGCCGACGACCAACACGCTTCCACCGCTCTCGCGCACGCGATCGCGAAGGACCGCCAGCGAGTGCTCCGTCAGCCGCAGGGCCTCGGTGAACGCTGGCGGCGGATCCGCGCACGCCGTCATCACGTCGAAGTCGACGTCGTCGGGCCAGTTCCATCCGGCGAGCGCGTCGCGCCAGGCGGGCGTACGGCGCAGCCACTCGAGGCGGCGGGCATAGACGTCGAAGACCGGTTGGAAGTCGGCGCCGGTCGCCGCGGCGAGGTTCGCGCGTGCCCATCGGACGAGCCTGATCCCGTCGAGCGACGAGCGCGGTGCAACCGGTTCTTGGACGGGCAGGCGGTGTTCGGCCCAGTTCGGGTCGATGGGGATGCGCGTGATCGCCTCACCCTCGACGCCGAAGAACAGGCGTGGGGGATGTGCGGGGTGCCAGCCGTTGCGCACGGCTTCGAGCAGCGCCGAGTTGTTCGGCACGTCGTTGTTGACGACGAGCACGATGACCAGCGCGGCGGCGGGCGCGAGGCGGCTCGCGAACGCCTCGTAGAACGCGAGCTCGTTGCTCGTACCGCTGCCGCTCATCCCGAAAGCATGCGTCGCGACCCGTTCACCGCGCGCCAGCATGAGCCGCTCGAGTACGACGTGGAACTTGGCCTCGATCGGTACTTGCACCGCTTCGACGAACGAGTCGCCGAGCACGACGATGCGGCGCGTCCCGGGCGGGACCTCGGCGCCGACTTCCCGATCGAGGAAGCCGAGTCCATTGGTGCGCTGTTCGATGCAGTAGTCGAAGAGATTCGTCTGGCGTACGACAGCGCCCGGCTGGAACACGAAGCCGACCGTGGGATCGAAGCGACCAGGCCAGACGTTGTCGGCGAAGGGATAGCGGATGCGCAGCCAGAGCTCTGTCCCGCCGAGCGCAACCAGCGCCGAGGCCGGCACGAGCGCGAGCTTCGCCATCGTGCGGCGCGAGGGCCGAAACGCCCGGCGCAGCCCGAGGATGGACGCGAGCACGATCAGCGTCCACGCGCCGTAGCGCGTGCCGCGTTCGAGCGCCCTCTTCCCCGCCGAGGGCCAGGCAGCCTCGTAGCGCCTGCCGTTCGACCGGGGATCGCTGCCGTCTTCGGTCGAGAAGTACAGCGTGCCGCGCCAGAAGCTGTAGCGACCGCCGCCCAGTTGGCGGATCGCGACGTGGTCGGCGACCACGCCGAAGGGGCGGCCGTCCTCGAGCAGCGCCGTGCGTGTGCCAGGTTCGTCGTCGCTCGGAACACCGGCGGGGAGGGCGGCGCGGAATGCGAACCCTGCGTCCGGCACGAGTTCGCGCACGGTCTCGCGGTTCCACGTGTCGAACGCGCCGCCGTCACGCCACGCGCGTACCGACCACCCGATGGCGAAGAGCACGACGCCGAGCCCCGCGCAGACGATCACGCCGCGCCAACCGCTCATGGCTTCCTGCCGCGCACGCTCGTGTGCGCCGGGCCCGACCACAGGTCGATCAAATCGGCGTCGCGGAACCAACCGAGCACCTGGTCGGGCGAGTGGATGCCGTGGTAGCGCGGCGAGTAGCCGTCGAAGAGGTCGAGGACGTCGTTCTCGGCGCCGTACGACTGCCGGCTGTACGGGAACAGGCGCGCGATCAGCGACTGCAGGCGCGAGCCACGCCGCTTCTGCATCACGCGGACGAACCAGCGGCACCACTCGTAGAACAGCCGCGGCGGCAGCTTGTTGGTCCAGGGGATCCAGTGGTTGCGCGTCTGGTAGTCCCCTTCGTCAGGGTAGACCCAGATCGCGATCGTCCCGCCGGGCTTGAGCAGCGGCACGAGCGCTTCGAAGTGCTTGCGCGTGTCGGGCGTGTGGTGGAGCACGCCGATGCTGACGATCACGTCGAAGGTCTCGCGGAGGAACGGCAGGCGGCCGATGTCCGCCTGCGCGACGATCACGTCGTCGCGATCGCCGAGGTTCTTGCGCGCGGCCTCGACCGCGAGGCTCAGGTCCACGCCGATCACGCGCGCGCCGAGTCCGGCGAGCACTTCGCTGAAGCGGCCGCTCCCCAGTCCCGCGTCGAGCACGAGCTTGCCGCGCAGGTCCGCCTCGGTCAGGCCGGTCTTTGCGCGCAGCGTGTCGGCCGTCATCGAATCGCCGCGCTTGCTGTCGAGCTGGGTCGTGTCGTGCGTGTTCCACTCGAAGCTGAACGAGCCGACGTAGCCGTCGTCGGGCACGAAGCGCGGCACGCCGCGCACGATCGGATGACGGCTGCCGCAGGTGCAGCGCAGCGCGTCGCCGTCGCGCTCGAGACGGCGCTGGCACGCCGGACACGCGAACAGATCCAGCAGCGCGCTCACCGTTCCTCCACGGAGTAGCGGCGGCCGTTGGTCCGCGGATCGCTGTCGTCGCTGGTCGCGAACCAGAGTTGCGCGCCCCAGTGCGAGTAGCGCCCGCCGCCGAGGCGACGGATCTCGTCGTGCGTGCAGTGCGCGTGCGGCAGCGGCACGCCGTCCTCGAGCAGGACGAGCCGGCTGCCGACGTCGGCGTCCGAGGGCACGCCGGCGGCCACGTCGGCGACGAAGCAACGACCCTGCTCCGGACGGAACGCGACGAGCGTCGCGCGGTGACGCCGGCGGAAGGGCGCGAGCATCGCCTTGCCGACGAGGCCCGCGGGGAGTCGTCGCGTCACCAGCAGGAAAGCGAACGCGAGCAGGAGCCAGGCGCTGACGACGACGACCGCGAAGGCGTGGAACAGGGGACCGGCCGGCTTCATCCCCGCTCCGTGCGGTACAGCGCGAGCGTCGCCGCGACCAGGCTCTCGAGCGTGAAGTGTTCCGCGACGAAGTCCTTGCCCGCCGTTCCCATCGCGCGTGCGCGCGCCGGATCGGCGAGCAGCTCCGCCAACGCCTGACCGAGTGCATCGGCGTCGTCGACCGGGCACAGGCGCCCGGTCACCCCGTCGACCATCGCCTCGCGGCAGCCGCCGGCGTTCGTGCTCACGACCGGTCGTTCGAACCACTGCGCTTCGAGCAGCGCGTTCGGCAGGCCTTCGATGCGCGACGTGAGCAGCAGCGCGTCGGACGCGCGCAGGATCGCCGCGAGGTCATGACGCCGGCCGAGGAGGTGGAAGCACCCGCGCAGTCCGGACCGCGCGATCGTCTCCTTCACCTCGCGTTCGAGCGGTCCGATCCCGACCAGCATCGCGCACAGCCCGGGCAGGGCTTGCCGCGCCGCGGCGATCGCGTTCACGAACACGAGCGGACGCTTCTCCTCGGCGAGCCGCATCAATCCGACGACGAGCGGCGCATCGCGCGGCACGCCGAGTTCGTCTCGCAGCGCATTCGCGTCGGCGTCGCTCGCCATGCCGAGCGACTTCACGTCGAGTCCGTTGGGCACGACCGTGAAGCCGGGATCGCCGCCGAGCCACGTCGCGTAGTCGGTGGCGCAGGCCCGGCTGTTCGCGAAGAGCCGGCACCGCGGGCTCGCGCCGAGGATGCGGTAGTAGCGGTCGAACCAGGGGCGGTAGGACGCCGGGTACTGCGTCGGGTTGAAGCTGCGCACGCCCATCGCCACGCACGGCACGTCGGCGAGGATGCCGGCGATGCCGCCGAGCAGGTTGGGCACGTCGAGGCAGCAGTGCAGCACCTCGGGACGCAGCGCCGCGAGTTGGAGGTAGAGGCGCCAGACCTCGCTCGCGAAGTCCTCGGGCAATCCGGCCAGGAAGTCGAGGCGACGATCGTCGTGGGCGGCGGCGCCGAGCACGACGTCGCGGTGGGAGTCCAAGCCCGACTTCACGGCGACGCGCGTGCCGCGCAGCAGGTTGCGGTAATGGCCGCCGCTGCCTTCGAGCCCCGCGAGCGCGAGCACCGTCACTGCGTAGCCCAGCCGATCGAGCTCGACCGCGAGGTTGCAGAGTTGCCGCTCGGTCCCGCCCGGGTGCAAGGCGCCGATCGCCAGAACGATCCGGCTGCCGGGTTCGAGGCACGGCGGGCGCGCGGGTCGTTCGCGCGCGAGTTCGGCGAAGCGCCGCTCGAAGTCGTCGCTCGACGCGATCACCGGCGCGAGCGCGCGACCCGAGGCGGCCGACGGTGCGGCCGCGCCCGGCGGCACGAGGAGGAGCGCGTAGCTGCGGCCGTTCGTGTTCGGGTTGCTGTTGTCCGTCGCGGAGAACCAGACGTGGTCCTCCCACACCGAGTGACGTCCGCCGCCGAGTCGCCGCACGTCTTCGTGCACGGCGTCGCGCAGCGGGAGCTCGCGACCGTCTTCGAGGACGACCGCGGTCCACCCCTCGCGCAGCTTCGCGCGCGGCACGCGCAGCCGCTGCAGCGACACGATCCAACCCGCGCCGCCGTCGTGCGCGAACGGCCTGCGGAAGCGATGGACGTCGGTCGCGTCGCGCGGGCGCACGAAGCGGCTCGCGAGAGAGTCGCAGGCATCGAGCGCGAGACGACCGAGCTTCGTGTCGCTCAGGACGCGCATCGGCCCGCCGCGCCGCCGATTGCGCAGCGCGACCAGATAGCGGCGCCCGTTCGTCGTCGGGTCGCTGTTGTCGCTCGCCGAAAAGTGCAGCCACTCGCCGTCGAGGCAGTGGCGTCCGCCGCCGACACCCTGGACCGCGCGCTTGCTGCTCTCGCCGTGCAGCAGACGCTTGCCGTCCTCGAAGACCGCGACGCGTCCGCTGCGCTCGAGCGCGCGATCCCGCGCGAGGCGCGGCAGCGCGACCTTCCACGCGAAACCCCCGCTCGGCTCGATCGGGCCGTTGCGGCCCGGTCCCACGCGGTGACCGAACAGCCGCTCGCCCAACGTCGCCGAATCGGCCGCGGCGGCGATCACGTCGTTGCCGGGCGCGGCGTCGTCGCGGCGGAGCCAGCGTGATCCGACGCGGAAGAGGATCGGCTGACCGCGTTGGCGCAACAGGTCCAGCAGATCGTCATGAGCTTCGTGCAGCGGCGTGGTGAAGACCGCCGGCCCGCGCGGCAGCGCCTGGATCGCCGCCGGATCGAAGGTCGTTCCCGCGCTCCAGTCGAACACGACGCCGACGAGCCCCGCGACGAGCTCGACCGGTTCGGGGGTGACGATCGCGGAGCCCGGCGGGAGTTCGGCGACGAACGGCGGCACGCCGTCGGCGCAGAACACCATCCCCGGCTCGCGCGCGTCGCGGAGGCAACGCCACACGAGGAGATCCTCGCGGCGCAAGTCGCCCGACGCGACGTCGGTGATCGCCCGCGGCTCGAGCGGGGGAGTCGTCGCGTCGTCGGCGCGCGTCGCGTCGTGGTTCCGCAGCCAGAGCTCGAGCACGAGCACCAGCCACGATTGATAGAAGGAGAAGCTCGCGTCCTGCCGGCGGACGAACGCCTCGCGGCCGCGCTTGTCGATCCACGCGGCGAGCTTCGCGTCGCTCCCGAGCACGAGCTCGCGCAGCCACGACACGAGCGCGTCCTTGCCCCAACCGGTCTTGGTCGGCACGCCGAAGCCCATCTTCTTGCGGTCGAGCCAGGCGCGCGGGATGTAGCGCTGCGCGAGCTCCTTCAAGACCAGCTTGCCCTGCGGGCCGTGCAGCGTCGTGTCGCGGTAGAGGTCGTCGACGGCGAGCTGTTCGCAGAACGCCGCGAGTTCGCGGCTGAGGAACGGCGTCCGCACCTCGAGCGAGTGCTGCATGCTCATCCGGTCGACCTTGGGCAGCACCGCGCCGGGCATGTAGTGCGCGGCGTCGTGGGCGCGCATCCGGTGGAGCAGCGGGCCGGGTTCGCGGCTCAGCCGGCGGCGCAGCGATCCGAGCAGTGCCTTCGTGCGCGGCGGCACCTCGCCGAACAACTCGGCGAGATGCTCGTCGAGGTGGATCAGCATGCGGCTGCCGTAGTACCAGCGGCCGGCGTCGAAGCCCGGGATGTCGCGCGCTTCGTCCTGCAAGGTGGCGAAGTAGCGGCCGTAGCCGCCGAACATCTCGTCGCCGCCGTCGCCCGAGAGGCACACCGTGACCCGTTCCTTCGCGATCTTGCTGACGAGGAACGTCGGCAGGCACGAGCTGTCGCCGTTCGGCTCGTCGAGCACGGTGCCGATGTGGTGCAGGAGGGGCAGGACTTCGAGCTCGAGCACGCGATCGTGGTGCTCGGTGCCGAGGTGTTGCGCGATCTGTCGCGCGTAGAGGTGCTCGGTCTCGTCGGGGGAGTTCTCGAAGCCGATCGAGAAGGTCTTGACCGTGCCGCCGAGCGCCTTGGTCATCAGCGCGACGACGGTCGACGAGTCGACGCCGCCGGAGAGGAACGCGCCGAGCGGCACGTCGGCGATCATGCGCCGCTCGACGAGCCGCAGCAGGATGTCCTCGAGTTCGTCGGCGAGCTCCGGCATCGGGCGCGACGGCCGCACCCCGCCGCGCGGTTCGAACGCGAAGTGCCGCCCGGTGCGCACACGGCCCTCGCCGTCGAGGCGCAGCCAGTGGCCGGGGCGCAGCTTGCTCGCGTTGCGCCAGATCGAGCGCGGGGCGTCGACGTACTGCAGCGCGAGGTACTCCGCGATCGTGTCGCGGTCGATCGCCGGGTCGAAGCCGGGCACGCGGGCCAACGCGTGCAGCTCGCTCGCGAACGCGAACCAGCCGTCGCCCTGCGCGAAGTAGAGCGGCTTCTCGCCGAACGGATCGCGGCCGAGCAGGAGCGAGCGGTCCGTCGCGTCCCAGAAGCCGAAGGCGAACTGGCCGTCGAGCTGCTCGAAGGCGCGCTCGCGATGCTCGGTGACGAGCGCGAGCAGGACCTCGGTGTCGCTCTTGGTGCGGAAGCGGTGCCCCGCGGCCTCGAGATCCTGCTTCAGCTCGCGGTAGTTGTAGATCTCACCGTTGAAGGTGATCGCGACGCGCGCCGCTTCGTCGACGAAGGGCTGATGCCCGCCCGAGCTCGTGTCGATGATCGACAGGCGCCGGTGACCGAAAGCGCAGCGACCGTCGGGTGAGACCCAGGTGCCGCGGTCGTCGGGTCCGCGGTAGGGCATCGCGTCAGCCATCGCGGCGGCGATCCGTTCGAGCTCCTGGGCGGATCGATTCCCCCGGTGGTCGACGATGCCCGCGATGCCGCACATGCGCCGCGGATTCTGCGAAGCGGCACCGGGAAAGCAACGGTGCCGCCGCTACGGTTCGCGGCCGTCGATGGCGGTGCGGCTGTTCCGATTCCTGTTCGCGCGTCGCGGCGAGCGGTGGTCCACGCTGATCGGGCTGTTCTTCCGCTCGCTGGTCGCGGAGGGGCCCGCCGCGACGTGGCGGCGCATGCGCAGCTACGCGGGCACGATCGCCGAGGCCCGGAGCGAAGCCCTGCCGCCGACCACGACGCGCAAGAACGTGCTGTTCGTCGCGGGTTGTCCCGGCCATCCGCGGCGCTGGCGCTGCGAACACGAACTCGAGCGGCTGGTCGCGCACGGCGGGAGCGGCGACGTGATCGCGTATCCCGCCGTCGATCTGTCCGAGTACCTGCCCTGCTACGACCGCTTCGTCCTGCAGCGCGTGCCGCACGACCCCTCGGTCGAGCGCCGACGTCGACGATCTCGTCATCCACGAGCGCTACGGACCAGAGCTGCCGATCCTCACCGACTACACGCCGCTGGCGCGCGAGCTCTACGTGCAGCAGCTGCGGCGCATCGGCCAGGTGATCGCGCTCGCCGACGACGGCACGGCGTCGACCGAAGCCCTCGCGTCGGAGCTGCGCGCCTGCTTCCCGGAGCTGCCGGTCGCGGTGCGCAGGAACCGCGCCAGTCGCGCGATGGTGGCCGCGGCGGAGCGCGCCCGCGCGGTCGAGACCATGCGTGATCAGGTGGTCTTCGGCTACTTCGCGGGCACGCGCACGCACGCGGGCGATCTCGCGACGATCGAAGCGGCGCTCGCCGGACTGCTGGCGACGGAACCACGCGCGCGTCTGCTGCTCGCCGGTGAAGTCGACGTGCCCTCTGGGTTGCGGCGCTTCGGCGACCGCATCGAGCGATGCGCGCCGGTGCCGTGGACGGAGCTGCCCGCGCTGCAACGCCGGGCCGACGTCCATCTCGTGCCGTTGGCGCCGTCGCGCTTCGCCACGTGCAAGAGCGAACTCAAGTGGCTCGAAGCGGCACTCGTCGGCCGGCCGGTGATCGCGACGGCACTCGGTCCGTACCGCGCGTGTGTCCGCGACGGCGAGACCGGCCTGCTCGCGCAAGACGAAGCGGCGTGGGACGACGCGTTGCGCCGCATGCTCGATGACCGACTCCGCGCGCGCCTCGGCGGGGCCGCGCTCAGCGCGGCGATGCAGGCGTGGACGACGGACGCGCCGTGACCGGCCGCGCGACCTCGCGGTAGATCGACTGCAGCCGCTCCGCGGTCACGTCGAACGAGAACGCCGACTGCACGCGCCGTCGCGCCGCTTCGCCCAGCCGCGCGCGCTCGCCCGCGTCGGCGGCGAGGCGGTCCATCGCGGCGGCGAGGGCACGCGCATCGTCGCTGCCGACCAGGATGCCGGCGTCGTCGGTCATCACGTCGACGCAGCCGCCGATGCGGGTCGCGATCGCGGGCAGGCCGCAGGCCATCGCCTCGAGCAGCGCGTTGGGCAGGCCTTCGAGGCGGCTCGGGAACACGAAGGCATCGGCGGCGGCGAGGAACGGCGCGACGTCCGCCTGCTCGCCGGCGAAGGTCACGCGCGCGGCGACGCCGAGGTCCTGCGCGAGCGCGCGCCACTCCGCGGCCCGCTCGCCGTCGCCGACGACGAAGACGCGTGCTTGGGCCGCGGGTCCGCAGAGCGGCAGTGCGTTCAGCAGCACGTCGACGCCCTTGCGCTGCACGAGCCGGCCGACGTAGAGCAACGCGAGTTCGCCGTCGCGCAGCCCGAGCGCCGTTCGCGCCGCGGCGCGCGTTTCGGGCGACGCGGGCGCGAAGCGTCGCGTGTCGACGCCGTTGCGCACGATCACCGCCTGCTCGTCGCGGAAGCCGCACGCGATCGCCTCGGCGCGGATCCGTTCCGAGAGGCAGAGCAGGCGATCGGCCGTCTTCAACCAGCGGAAGAACAAGCGGAAGTGGAAGCTCCTGTCGTCGTGGAACTCGCGCACGTCGCGCTCGGTCGCGACCTTGACGACCACGGGCTTGCCGAGCAGCCGACCGATGCGCACGCAGCACGCCGCGAGGAAGGTCAGCGCGTGGCAGTGGATGACGTCGTACTCGCGTCGATGTGCGCGCAGGAACACGAGGAACGCCGTGAACAGCGCCGCCCAGTTCTTCCGCGAAGGCGGCAGGAAGGGGAGCCGGTGGATCGTCACGCCGTGACGCACCTCGCGCGCCGGCAGGTCGTGATGGTTGTTGGTGACGACGAAGCTCGGCACGCCCGTGCTCACGTGGTGCGCGGCGAGCGAGAGCGCCTGCAACTCGTAGCCGCCGATGCGGTCGAAGTCGGGCACGACCATCAAGGGCCGCAGCGGCGGCGCGGCGTCAGGCACGCGCGGCCTCCGAGAGGATCGCGGCGAGCGCGCCGACGTGCACCGCGCGGTCGAAGTGCTGCACCGCGCGCGCGCGGCCGCGCGCACCAAGCGTCGCGCGCAGGCTCGGATCGGCGAGCAGGGTCGCGAGGCGATCGACCCACTCGGCGTCGTCCTTGGCATAGCGGCCGCACTCGCCGTCGGGCCCGCCGGTCGCGTGGTTCGCGCCGATCGGCGACGCGACGAAGGGCACACCGCACGCCATGTACTGGACCATCTTGAAGCCGGCCTTGCCCTCGGCCCAACCGTCGGCGCCGAGCGGCATGATCCCGACGTCGAACTGCTGCAGGCGCGCGACCTCGCCGTCGGCGCGCCACTCGACGAACTCGAGCCGTTCGCGCGGCAGGCCGGCGAGCTGCGCGTCGTCGACGCGGTTGCAGACGACGCGCAGCACGTAGTCGCAGCGTTTGGCGAGCTCTCGCAACGCCGGCGCGATCCGTCGCAGGTACCACAGGTTGCCCGAGGTGCCGGCCCAGCCGACGACCGGCCGCGCGTTGTGCGCGGGTTCCCGCGGCGGCGCGAACTCCCGCGTGCAGAGCGTCGTCGGCAGCACGTGCACGTTCCCGTTGTGCTGCCGCGCGAAGTCCGCGAGGTGTTCGTTCGCGGCGATCACCGCGGTGGCGAGCCCGCAGATCGACGCGAGCTTCTCGCGCAGTGCGTGATCGACGCCGTCGCCGGAATCCCCGCGCGCCCAGGGCGGCCGCACGAAGATCGCGTCGTCGAAGTCGAACACGACGTGCCGGTTGAAGAGCGGCAACTCGCGCTCGAGCCGCGAGTCCGGCAACGCCAGCAGATCGCGCTGCAGGAACACCACGCCGCGCCCGGCGAGCGCTGCGAAGTCGGCGCGGCGGTTTCGCACCTGCCGCAGGTGCTGGAGATGCGCATACGCCATCGCCAGCCGCGGCCAGCGCGCGTAGGCGTCCTGGAACGACTGCGCCGCGGAGAAGTACTTCGCCGGCCGGCTCGGCCGCACGACGCAGCGGAACCCGCGCGCCTGCAGGAGCGGGACGTATTGCAGCGCGCGGTAACGCGCCGCCGGCGAGAGCCCGTGCGCGGGATCGCCCTCGATCAGGAACTGAACCTCGCCGGCGCCGGCATCGTCGTCACGCCGATCGTCGCGACGGAATCGCTCCCGCAGTCCCATCCGCGCCGCGCGCAGCACATCGCCCGCGAAAGCGAGGGCGTTCACTGCGCGGGCGAGGCCTGCCATCCGCCGAAGAAGCTAGTCGGGGGCGGTGGTCGGTGCCATGGCGAGGGTGCAGGGAACGGGTGCAACTCCCGCATACCGGTGGCGGCGTACGGACCTGGAGGACTGGAGCATCGGGCGGCTGGCGCGTCCGCACGCGGTGAAGGGCGCGATCCCGTCGGCCTCGTTGCACGCATTCCATCCGAACATCGCGCAGCGCCGCTCAGGCCTCGACCCGGCCGACGCGGCTGGTCATTCCCGATTTCGATCGGCGGGTGCGCCGGGTCGGCCGTCGAACCTGAGCGATTCGTGTCGCCTGACTGGCACGCCCTCCTCGACGACATCATCGAGTGCCCGGGTTCGTCGGCGGCAACGAGACGTCTTGGACGTCGTGACCGGCGAGATGAATGAGCGCCTCCCCGCGAGCGACCTGCCAGGAAGAACCCGGCTCCAGACGGCTTCACGGCGAGTCCGATGCCCTGTACACACAGTGAGCGTTCTTACCGTCAATCTGCTCGCCATGTATACCCGCGCCCTGGACCCGCCCGGCGACTCGTTCTTCTTGTTCGGCCCGCGCGGCACGGGGAAGAGCACGTGGCTGCGCCAACGCCTGCCCGACGCGCACTGGTTCGACCTGCTCCGCATGCCGCTCGTGCTCGAACTGACGCGACGGCCCGAGACCTTCCGGGAGCAGGTGCTGGCGCGGCCGAAGGGGAGCTGGGTCGTCGTCGACGAAGTGCAGCGCATGCCGGCTCTGCTCGACGAGGTGCATGCGTTGATCGCCGAGCACGGCAAGCGTCATCGGTTCGCGATGAGCGGCTCGAGCGCCCGCAAGCTGCGCCGCCTCGACGTCAACCTGCTCGCGGGGCGCGCGCTCACGCGCCGGTTCTTCCCGCTGACCGCCGCCGAACTCGACTACGACTTCGCACTCGACGAGCTGCTCGCGCAGGGTTGCCTGCCGCGCGTGCGCAGCGAACCTGCGCTCGCGGTCGATCTGCTCGAAGCCTACGTCGGCACCTATCTGCGCGAGGAGATCCAGCAGGAAGCGCTCACCAAGGACACGGCCGCGTTCGCCCGCTTCCTGGAGGTCGCTGCCCTGTGCAACGGTCAGGTCGTCAACGTGGCCGGAGTCGCTCGCGACGCCGGCGTGGCACGCCCGACGGTCACGCGCTTCTTCGAAGTGCTCGTCGACACGCTGATCGGCACGTGGTTGCCGGCCTGGCGGCCGCGCGCGCGCATCAAGGAAGTGCAGCACCCGAAGTTCTACGTCTTCGACACCGGTGTCGTCCGCGGGCTGTCGGGCCGCTTGCGCGAACCGCTCGAATCCGCCGAGCGAGGCCACTTGTTCGAGACGCTGGTGTTCCACGAACTGCGCGCAGCGGTCAACCAGCAGAACCTCGGCGGCGAGTTCTCGTACTGGCGCACACCTTCGGGATCGGAGCTCGACTTCGTCTGGGAGCGCGGCAAGAAGCGCGTCGGCATCGAGGTCAAGGCAGGCAAGCAGTGGCGCGGCGAGTTCGGCGCCTCGCTCGCCGCGTTGCTCGCAGAGAAGCAGGTCGGGAAGGCGTTCGCGGTCTACGGCGGCAAGGAGCGGCTCGTGGACCGCGGCGTGCTGGTGTTGCCGTTCGTCGAGTTCGCGCGCGAACTGCAGGCTGGTCGTGTGCTGGGGTGAGAGTTCGAGAAGCCCCCTCACCTCACCGCCATCCACATCGACATCCGGTCCCAGAACCCGTCGCGCGGGCGCTCGCGGTAGCGGTGCAGTCCCGCCATCAGGTCGTCCGCGCGCTTCATCAGCGCCGCGTCCCCGAGCTTCAGCGCGGCGTTGCGGCCGAGCACCAGCGCGCCATACGCCCAGTGCCCGAAGCCGCCTGAGGCCCACCTCACGAAGTTGTCGTCGGAGGACTGCTCCTTCGTGAAGGGCTTGCCGTCGAGGTACTTCATGCAGTACGCGATCGCCGCGCTCCCGTCGTCGCGGAGGAGCCAGCCGTGGCGCAGCAGATTGAGGGCGAGGCCGTCGATCAGTTCGTCGATGCGGGGGTCGCTCGCGCCGAACAGCGCGCGATAGGCGCCGAAGCCGCTGCAGGCGATGGCGTCTTCCCAGGGCACCCAGGTCGGTTCGGGGCCGGGGAAGCGGCGCGGGTCCGGGCCCTTCACGTCGTAGGGCCGCACGTACTCCGGCGGCCACTGCCCGCCCTTCCAGTTCGGGAGCATGGTCTGCTCCATGCGGTCCTTCAGGCGCTGGCCCAACTCCTCGTCAGGGTTGCAGAGCCAGAGCCAACAACCGGCGAGGATCGTGCGGCCCGCGGCGCGCGCGGCGCCGGGCTTGCTCGACCACAGTCGGGGATCGAGCGTGTTTGCCGCGAGCCAGATCTGCGTCTCGTTGCGGATCTCCAGCAGGGCCTGCGGGTCGGCGGTGAGCAGGTACCAGGCGCAGAGGTAGTTGGCGGACCAATGCTCGCTGTCCTTCCCGACCCACTCGTGCGTGTCGAACTTCGTGGGGGGGTAGCCCTTGCCGAGGCGATCGGGCGAGGCTTCCTGGTCCCAGTGCGGTCGCCCGGAGAGCGCGACGAACTCCGGATGGCTGCGCGCGAGGAGCGGGGTTCCATCCGACTCGAAGAAGTGCACCGGCCGGCAGGCCTCCTGCAACACGGACCACTCGACCTCCGCGAGGAACGACGGGAGCCCGGTCGCCGCGACCGGCTCGACCGCACAGAGTCCGAAGTCGGGTTGATCGCCGGTGGCGCCGGGCGCGACGCCGGAGCCGTGATGCGGCGCGCGGAAGGGATCGCCCGTCTGCGCTCGACTCCACGCGACGAACTCCGCGTGCGCCTGCGCCATCGCGAGGCGCTGCGACTCGGGAGTCGCGAGCCACGGCGGCGGCGGCGGGACGACGCCATACGGACCGAATGCGCCGCTGCCGGTCCAACTCGTCGCGCCGACCACGCGGCAGACGGTCGCTGCCCGGATGGTGTCGTCGCGGATGCGCAGCGCGTCGTCGCTGCCGTCGCTCAACGGCGGCACGAGCACCCCGGTGCGCCGCAGCCCCTGACCGTCGCCGAGCGAGAGCTTCTCGAGCAGGATGGTCTTCGCGCCCCGCTCGGTCGGTTCGACGCGCATCCCCAGCGGGATCTGGTGCCGCGGCACGAACGCCAGGCCGCCGGTCTCCAGCGCGATTTCGTCGAGTTGGATCTCGAGCGCCGGGGTGGTCGGGTCGCTGAAGAAGACGCCGATGCCGAACCAGGCGTGCGCCTGACCCGAGAACTGCTCGATGGTCGCCTCCGCCACGAGACCGGACGTGCCGACGCGACCGCGAAGCACGGTGACCTGGCGCGCGCGGTTGCGCGTGAGGACCTCGACGCGCTCGAGCTTTCCCTCGAAGCGTCGGTCGCCGAACTTCACGAGCACGGTGAGCGAGCACGGCGGCAGGGCGTCGACGAAGTCCTTCGCTTCCTGGCCGCGACCGTCGGCGAGGGGGAGCACGACCTCGCCGATGCGCGTCAGCTCCGCCTCGAACATGCACAGGGCCTGACGCACGCTGCCGTCGGGCCAGCGCGCCCCGAACGACTCCCACACCGTGGGCTTGCCCTCCACGTGCAGCGCCGGCGAGTCCGGCATCTCGCCCTCCGCGAACGGGACCACCGCCTGCATCCACTCGCGACGCGGCGTCGGCGCGAGGTTCTGCAGCACGATCGCGCGGCGGGCGGGCTCCTGCGCTTCCGCGAGGCAGGACAGGAGAAGGACGACGCACGCCGCGAGCTGCCGCATGGCGGCATCGTCGGACGCGAACGCCGCGCAACGCAAGCGGTGATCGCCGCTAGCATCCTCCGCCGAGCGATCGACGATGCGCACCGCACTCCTCCTTCTCGCAGCGCTCCACCTCTCCGCGGTCGCGTCCGCCCAGGACGACGAAGCGACCTTTCTCGTCAAGGCGGCCGACGCGCTCGACGAGCAGGCGTCGCGCTGCGAGAAGTCCGGCTTCCATCACCAGGCCCGCGAACTGTGGCGCGAGGTGATCGCGCATTACGCGCCCGATCACGAGCACGCGCGCGCGGGCCTCGGGTTCGTGAAGGTGGGCACTTCGTGGGCGACGGATCCGAAGTTCGATCGCAAGGACGCCGACGAAGCCGACGCCGCGACGGCGCGCGTCCTCGCCCGTCAGTTCGAGGCGGCTGCGAAGACCCTTGCCGCCGGGCACCGCGAGCTCGGCACGGCGCTGCAGACCGCGGGCAACGCCGAGCGCGCGCGGTGGCACTTCGAGCGCACGCTGCGCTTCGCGCCCGCCGACGCGACGGCGAGCGCGGCGACCGGACGCAAGAGCGTCGAGGGCTTGTTCGGCAGCGACGTCGAACTCGAACTCCTGCGGCGCTCGCGGGCCCTCGATCGCACGATCCAGCGCCTGCTCGCGCAGGACTACGCGGTCACGCCGCTGAGCGGCGAACACCCGCTCCTGAAGAAGGCCAATCTCGCGCACATCGGCGTGGAGTCCGAACGCTTCGCCGTGTGGGGCAACTGGGACCAGGCGGTGCTCGAGGACTGCGCGCGCAGCGGCGAGCGCGCGTTCGCCTTCTGCAAGGAGTTCTTCGACGGCGTCCCCGGCTACCAGTGGCACGTGAAGGGCAAGCTCACCTTCCTGATGCTGAAGTCTCGGGACGAATGGCGGGATCTCGTCCGCGCGAACGCGGATCGACTGATGGGCAACGACCTCGAGTTCGTGCTCACGAACACCGCGGCGACCGCCCTGAGCGACGGCGGCCAGACCGTGCGCACCGGCGGTCTCGAGCAGGATGCGTCAGCGCGCGACTACGTCGTGCGGCAGGTCGCGTGGGAGTGGGGCGGACTCGCCTGCGACGGCGTCAAGGAAGGCTTCGGCCACGCGATCGTCGGCTGGTTCTTCGGGCGCAACCTGATCTTCAGCGTCGGGCAGCAGAAGACCGACGGCCGGACCTCGACGAAGTCCGACGCGCAGCGGTTCAACATGCCGGATCTCGCGATCTGGGCCGAGCTCGCCGCGGACCTCGCGTGGGACAAGACGGACACCCCGGCGGCGAAGCTGCCGACGATCTCCGCCGCCGACTTCACGAGCGTCGACCGCATCAAGGCCTGGTCGTTCTGCGAGTACCTCCTGCGGCGCGACCCGAAGCTCGTCCGCGCGCTCGACGGTTCACGCGCGGCGAACCTGGACGACGTCGCGAGTCGCTTCGCGGAGCGGAGCGGCGGCACGAAGCTCGCCGACCTCGAGACCGAGTGGCGCCGCTTCTGGACCGAGGACTCGGCGATCCTCCGCGCGATCCGCAACAAGCAGACGCCGCTCGAAGCGGTGAGCAAGCGCGCGCCGGAGTTCCTCGACGCGTTCAATCGCCTGCGCAAGGCGTACGACGGCAAGGACGTCGGTTGGAGTTCGGAGTACTCCGCCGACTGCCGCCAGCACGGGCTGTACCTCGAAGCGAACAAGGGCGAGCGCGGCCCGGGCAAGGAGCACACGGAGGACGCCGGCAAGAAGCACGGCAGCCTCGCCGGACGGACCTTCGCCCAGAAAGCGCTGATCGCGACCGACGCCGGCGATCCGCGCGACACGCTCGAGTCGTGGATGGGGTGGCCGGGCTACCGCGACGCCGTGCTCAACCCCGCGCTCGTGATCGTGGGACTGTGGACCGAGGGCAAGCTGCTGGTGATGGACGTGGCACGCGGCATCGACGGAAACGTGAACCAGGCGAAGTGGTATCCGGCCGGCGTCACGCCGGGATCGCCGCTGCCGAGCGACGCCGGACCGGCGCTCGTCGTGCCGAACGAGGTCGCGATCCAAGAGCTCGGTCCCGAGGTCGAGCTCCTGCTGGCCGGGCGCGGCAAGAAGGGGCAGAAGACGGTCGGTTGGCCGATCACGATGCACTTCTTCAGGACGGGCTCGCTGCCGATCGCGGAGTCGATCCGTTGCACGGTGAAGCTCGACGGCAAGAAGGACGTGCCGGGGATCGTGCACGTCGCCGACCGCGGCCTCGTGCGGCGGAGCTCGGCGCCCGGGCTCATCGCCTTCTACCCGCTCGCGCCGCTGGAGCGCGGCTCCCGCTACACGGTGCAGTGGGAGTGGGAGAAGGGCGGAGTCGCGGCGCCCAAGGCCTATCAGTTCTTCACGAAGTGACCTTCGCAGCCCTCAGCGACAGCAGAACGAAACGACAGCAGCTCGGAACAACATGGACCGCATCCTCGCCGCCGGCGGACTGGTGTGGCGTGACCGCGCGCGCACGGAGTTGCTCGTCGTCCACCGCGCGCGCTACGACGACTGGTCTTTGCCCAAGGGCAAGCTCGACGACGGCGAGACCTTCGTCGGCGCGGCACTCCGCGAGGTGAAGGAGGAGACCGGCTGCGACGTCGCGCTCGAGAGCTGGGCCGGCGAGACCTTCTACCGCGTCGGCGAGCGCGCCAAGTCCGTGCTGTTCTGGAACATGATCGCCGCGCCCGGCGCCGTGCCGGTCGCCCTGGACACCGGCGAGGTCGCGGAAGCGAAGTGGCTGCGCGTCGCCGACGCGCTCGCGCGCCTGAACTACGCCGACGAGAAAGCGCTCGTCGAGCGCAACGCGCGGCGCTGAACCGCGGCGCCTTTGTGTGAGCGGGCTTCCGCTGCCGTCGCGCGTCGTGCATCCTGCGCCGCGCCGCTTCCGCATCGCAACCATGCCCGATCCGATCCTCGACGACCTCAACGACGCCCAGCGCGAGGCGGTGACCTTCGGCGCCGGACCGTTGATGGTGCTCGCCGGCGCCGGATCGGGGAAGACGCGGGTCATCACGCGACGGATCGCGCGTTTGCTGCGCGACGGCGAGCGGGCGACGTCGATCCTCGCGGTGACGTTCACGAACAAGGCGGCGGGGGAGATGGCGCGGCGCGTCCTGGAGCTCGGCGGCGAGCGCGTCCACGTCGCGACGTTCCACTCGGCCTGCGCTCGCTTCCTCCGCATCGACGGCGAGCGGCTCGGCTACCCGAAGGACTTCACGATCTACGACACGCAGGACCGCGACTCGGTCGTGAAGCTCCTGATGGAAGAGCACGGGCTCGACAACGCCGGGGTGAAGCCCGCGCAGGTCGGGCGGCGGCTGAGCCAGCTCAAGAACCTGTGCCCGCGTCGCGAGGACCTCGTCTTCGGCTACGGCGCGATCGACAAGGTCCTCGAGAAGATCTGGGATCCCTACCACGCGACCCTCGGCAAGCTCGGCGCGCTGGACTTCGACGACCTCCTCGGCCGCTTCCGCGATCTCCTGCTCGAGCACCCCGACGTGCGCGAGCGTTACCAGCGGCGCTACCGCTGGCTGCTCGTGGACGAGTTCCAGGACACCAACCGGGTCCAGTTCGAGCTGCTGCGGCTGTTCGTCGGACCGGAGAAGAACCTCACGGTCGTCGGCGACCCCGCGCGGCGCGGAGATCCGCAACATCCTCGACTTCGAACGCGACTTCCTCGGCACGACGATCGTCCGACTCGAGCAGAACTACCGCTCGACGCGCACGATCCTGCGCGCCGCGGAGGGCGTGATCGAGCACAACGAACAGCGGCTCGAGAAGCGGCTGCGCACCGACAACGACGAAGGCGAACCGATCACGGTGCACGCGGCGTACGCGCCGCAGGACGAAGCGCGCGCGATCGCGAGGCGCATCCAGGCGCTGGTGCGTCGCGGTGCGACTCCCGACCAGATCGCGGTCTTCTACCGCAGCCACTACCTCAGCCGCGGCGTCGAGGAGGCGCTGCGCAACGAACTCGTGCCCTACGAAGTCGTCGGCGGCGTGTCGTTCTTCGAGCGCAAGGAGATCAAGGACGTCCTCGCCTACCTGCGCGTGCTCGTCAATCCGCTCGACGACGTCAGCATGGAACGCGTGATCAACGTCCCGCCGCGCGGGATCGGTCGCGCCACGCTCGACAAGATCCGCGGCATCGCGCGCGCCCGCGGGATGTCGGTCTACGAGAGCCTGCTCGACGACGAAGCGCGCGCGGAGCTGCCGCAGAAGGCGCGTGCGGCACTCGCGGCCGTGGCGGCGACCTTCGAGTCCGCGCGCACGAAGACCGCGCACGCCGAGGCCGCGATGAAGGCGATCGAGTCGGGGATCGGCTACATCGCCCACCTCCAGGCGCTCGGCGACCAAGAGGAGGATGCCCGCGTCGAGAACCTGCTCGAGCTGCTGAGCGATGCCGCGTACTTCGACGAGCAACACGGCGGCGGACTCGCGGAGTACCTCGCGCACGTGAGCTTGATGACCAGCGAGGACCGTCGCGACGAGGACGAACCCCGCGTGTCGCTGATGAGCGTGCACGCGGCGAAGGGACTCGAGTTCGACCACGTCTTCGTCGCCGGACTCGAGGAGGGCGTGTTCCCGCACGAGCGCGCGCTCGACGAGGACGCCGGCATCGAAGAGGAGCGCCGCCTGCTCTACGTCGCGCTCACGCGCGCGCGACAGACGCTCTGGCTCGGCTGGGCGCGCGAACGGATGGTCGGCGGCGTCACCGACCGGCAGACCCGCTCCAGCTTCCTGAAGGAGATCCCGCGCGACTGCATCGCCGTCGAGTCGACGACCGACGACGACGCGGACGGCGACGACGCCGCCGACGGCGGCATCGGCGACGCCGCGCTCGACTACGACCAGAGCGATCCCGCCGAGCGGATCGCGCCGGGCGCGCGCGTGCAGCACAAGGAGTACGGCCGCGGCACGCTCGTGCGCGTCAGCGGTCACGGCATGCTCGCGCGCGCGACGGTGCGCTTCGATTCGGGCGCGGAACGCGTGCTGCTGCTGGAGTACGCCGGCCTGATGCCGCTCGGCCAACGAGGCGCCGAGTGAACGACGAAGCCCTCGCCGCGCTGCGCGTCGATCTCCGTGCGCTCGTCGAACGCGCGCTGCGGGGCGGTGATGCGAAGGTGGCCGAGGCCCTGCTCGCCGAACTCGACGCCCTGCGCGCGACGGTGCTCGCGACGCCGAGCGCGGCGACGGCGGAGGATCCCGACGCCGATGCGGTCTGGCACGGCATGGTCGGTCGCTCGCCGCCGATCGTCGCGCTGCGCGAGAAGGTGGTGAAGTTCGCGCGCGTGCCGTCGCCGGTCCTCCTGCGCGGCGAGAGCGGCACCGGCAAGGACCTCGTCGCGCGGATCCTCGTCGAGAGCGAGCTCTTCGGTCACGTCCGCGGCGCGTTCACCGGCGCGATCCGCGATCACGACGGGCACTTCGTCGCCGCGCACGGCGGCACGCTGTTCCTCGACGAGATCGGCGACACTCCGCCGGCGATGCAGAGCAAGCTGCTTCGCGCGCTGCAGGAGGGCGAAGTGCGCCCGGTCGGCAGCGAGAAGATCAAGAAGGTCGACGTGCGGGTGATTGCGGCGACCAACCGGGACCTCGAGCAACTCGTCGGGCAGGGCCGCTTCCGGCAGGACCTCTTCTACCGGCTCAACGTGCTCCAGCTCTGGCTCCCGCCGCTGCGCGAGCGCGGTGACGACGTCGTCCTCCTCGCGCGGCGACTCCTCGCGGCCGCCGCAGCGAAGGCCGGGCGCGCCCTGCGCTACGCCCCGGCGGCGGAGGCGGCGTTGGCGAGGGCGCGATGGCCCGGCAACGTGCGGCAGCTGCAGAACGAGGTGCAGCGGCTCGCGGCACTCGCGGCGGGACCGGAGGTTGCGGTCGAGGACCTGTCCGTGGAACTGCGCGCCCTCGTCTGAGCCCGAGGGGGGCGGTCACGGCGGTTCACCTGGGTCGCTCCGGTTGCGAAGCCGCGCGCCCTCGCTACCTTCTGCGCACCCGTTGGGTCCCGGCCTGCCCCGTCGGAACGGCGACCGTCTCGACGTCGCCGACATCACTCGTAGGAACGTCTTGAAGCTGTCGCTGCAGATCCTCGACGCCGGCGAGACGTTCTTCCACCCGCTCGACGCGGAGACCTGCGTCATCGGGAGTGCGGAGGGCGTCAGCCTGCGGCTGCGCGAGGCCGGGGTCGCGGAACAGCACGCGAAGATCGAGATCGACCCCAGCGGCGTCCATCGCCTCGTCGACCTCGGCTCCCCGGGCGGCACCCGGGTCAACGGGCGCGATGTCGCGCAGACCCGCCTCTCGATCGGCGATCGGATCGAGATCGGCGCATCGGTCCTCGTCGTCGGCCAGCACGTGCCGCGCAAGGCGACTCCTGCCGACGTCCTCGGCGACGGCGTCGCACTCGCGCACGGCCAGGCCGAACTGCGCCGGCGGCGGCACGAGGGCGACGCGGACCCGCGCAGGCGACGCCTCGCCGTCGCGGTCGGCGTCCTCGCGGTCGCCGTCTGCTTCTCGATCTGGTTCCTGGCGCAGAGCGCGGACTCGCTGCCGAGGGGTTGGGGCGACCTGATGCGCATGCGACGCGCCGGCGACCTCGTGGGCGCGCGCGCGTCGATCGCGCGCTACCGCGGCGAGTGGGCCGGCGACGACGCGGCCCGCAACGCGCGGCTCGACCAGATCGACGCCGACCTGCGCGCGATCGCGGACGCCGTCGCCGCCGGACGAGTGCGCCTGCGCGAAGAAGCCGCCACCCGCTCCACGGCGCAGCAGCTCGACGAACTGCGCGCGCGCCGCAGCGCCGACGAGGACTCGATCGACGGCATCGCAGCGCGCGTCCTCGGCGTGCAACTCCACGAGATCCGCGAGGGCGTGGCGACCGTGTTCCCCGATCGGCCGATCGTGCCCGACACGACCGGGTCGGCGGAGCCGACGCAGCCGCGCGAGACTCCGCCGCCGCCCCCGGTCGTGCCGATCGCGGGAGAGACGGCGCCCGCCGGAGTGAAGGCGCCCGCGCCGGTCGCACAGCCCGAGGCCGACGCCGCGCTGTTCAAGGAACAGCTCGCGAGCCTCGATCGCTTGCGCCAGCTCGGCCGCTACTCCGAGGCGCTCGAGCTGTGCCGCATCGCTCTCGACGGCGCCTCGCAGGAGCGCAGTGCGCAGATCCGCGACGCCGAACTGAGCCTGCTCGACGCCGCGCGTTCCGAGCTGCCGTCGATCCTGAAGCGCATCGACGAGTTCGCCGCCGCCAAGCCGAGCGCGAACCAGCCGACGGCGGGCCTCGACCAGGCTTTGGTCGCGGTGCGCGTCGAGATCGCGCGGTTCCCGTCGAGCCCCGAGTTCGGAGCACTGGTCGAGCGGCAGCGTTCCTTCGAGATCGGCCGCGAGAACGCGCTGCGCGGGATCGCGAGCGCGGGGCCCTCGCTGCTGGACCTTCGCGATCGCCTGGCCGACGCGCGCGGCGCCGAACGTCGGGGTGATTACGCGCGCGCCGCGGAGGTCGTCGACTCGGTTGCGGCGGCCGTCGCTCAGGGCGACGAAGCCCATGCGCGGTCGTTGCAGGGCCGCGCGGTCGACCTGCGCCGCCTCGATGCGCTCGCGAAGTGGTTCGGCGCCGAGCTCGCGGCGGGTCGCGAAGTGGTTTTCACCGGCAACGACGGCGAGACCATCGCGGTGACCAGCCGCGACGGTCGCCTCTGCGCGGGCGACGAGCCATTCCGCTTCGAAGACGTGAAGCCGTCGGCCCTGGTCGACTCGTTGCGCCAGAAGAAGGTGCCGGCGGACCTGATGCTCGCCGCCGCGGTCGCCGCCTATCGAGGGGGGGAGCGTGAACTCGCCGAGTCGGCGCTCGCCGACGCGGTCACGCGCGAGGCCGCGCTCCAGAGCCAGGTCGACGGCGTGATCGCGCGCGGGCGCGGCGAGACGCTCGACGCGAGCGGCTATCGCCTGGTCGAGGGCGCGTTCGTCGCGACGCGCGAACTCGAAGCGCGCAAGCGCGCCGTCGAACTCGGTCCGATCGTGCAGCGCATCGCGCGATCGGGCGCGAACCGTCGCGATGCCGATCTCGAGCAGCTCCTGCAGAAGGGACCGCGCGAGCTCGCCGCGGTCGTGCTCGCGCTCCACTCCGCGGCGACCGACACCGCGGCGCGCATCGAGCGCGACGCGTTCCGCCGGACCTGGGATGCGCTGGCGACGCAGCGGCGCAAGCTCGACGACGCGCGCGCTCACAGCAAGGCGTTGATCTTCGACGAGACCCGCTACTTCTATCCCTACAAGCCGCCGGCGGTCTCCGCGGAGCGCGCGAGCGAGTACTGGAAGGTGCAGGGCGAGGTCGACGATCGCGTCGCCGCGTTGCGCGCGATCTGGGACGGCGGTCCCGCCGGCAAGCGCGTGCCCAAGAAGCTGCTCGACGAACTCGCGGCCTTCGACTGGATCCAGTCGACGATGACCGGCTTCGGCGAGCGTGCCCTCGACACCGAGGATCGCGTCGCGTGGGCGCGGTCGCTGCCGCTCGACGAGCCGCTCGACCTGCGGACCTTCGCCTGGGACCAGGCCGACCGAGCGAGCCTCGACACGAGCCGCCGCATCCTCGCGTTGGCCCAGAAGCACGCCGCGTGGATGACGCGCGCGGAGCGCGACGTGTTCGAGTTGACCAACGCCTATCGCGTGATGTTCGGGCACCGCCCGCTTGCCGTGAACCAGAAGCTCGTCCAGGCCGCGCGCGGCCACGCCAAGGAGATGGCGAGCCTGGGCTACTTCTCGCACTTCTCACCGATCCCCGAGCATCGCACGCCCTTCGACCGCATGCGGCTCGCCGGCTATGCGATGGGATCGAGCGAGAACATCGCGAACCATCCCACCTCGGGGTCGGCCTTCGACGCCTGGCTCCACTCGTCGGGTCACCACCGCAACATCCTGGCGGCGGGCCATCGCGAACTCGCGTGCGGCAACGACGCGTCGCTGTGGGTCCAGAACTTCGGCGGCGGCGAGGAGTACCTCGACGACCCGGAGTTCCGTGCGGGCCGATGAGCGCGTCTGCGCGCGGATGCCGTCGGGTGGGGCCGACGGGCACCTGATAGAAGGGCAGCATGTCGCCCTCGAGATCGGGATCCGCCCTGTTGCTGACCTTGCTCCTGTCGGCCCTCGCCACCAAGGTGGCGTTGCCGGCGCAGGACGATGGCTTCACGCAGGCCATGGAGCGCTACCGCGCGATGCGGGAGCGACCGTCGCTCAACCGGCGTATCGAGGGTCGGCGGCTGCTCGTGCAGACCGGTGACCCGCGCGTCCTCGAGGTCCTTCGCGCGGACTACGACGATCCTGGTGAGCCGGAGGAGATGGTGCGCTCCGTCATCCTCACCGAGTTGGCGGACTTCTGGCGAGGCGAGCCGATCACTTCGGTTTGGCGGCAGTGGCGCAGCACCCGCGCCGAGAAGGGCGACGCGTGGCTCTGGTACCGCGCGTTGTGCGTGGAGGGAGTCGGCGCCGCCGGTTCGTGGCGCGAGATCTTCGCCGAGCGACTGCCGACCGAGCTGCGCGCGGTCGTGCTGTCCGCGGCTGCATTCGCGCCGGATGGGCCGACTCTCGACGAGGCCACGCTCGCCCTGATCTCGTCGACGATCGAGCGGCTGCCCACGCGCAGCTACGAGCGGGCGCTGATCCTCGAAGGTCTGGCGGGGTTGTTCGAGAAGCGCGGCAAGGAACTCGACGCGCGCCAGCGGGCGGTCCTGCGCGGCCTCGCCAGCGAGATGGGGGATCGGAACACCTCACAACGCACGCGGATCGTGCTTGCGCGGACGCTCGGTCGTGACGACATCGGCCCGGACGCCGCGGGCTGGCTCGAGCTACTCGCCGACGTCCCGACCGAGGAGCTCGAGCTGGCCTATGCGAAGCGGCGTGCGAAGAGCATCCCGGGGTTCTTCGGCATCCCGCAGCACGGCGGCAGCATCGCCTACGTCATCGATGCCTCCGACTCGATGCTCGAGCCGTTGACGCCGCGTGAGCTCGACGAGATGCAGCCGCTGACGGGCGCCGGCCGCAAGTCCGGAGCACGCGACGCCGGGCCGAAGCGGGTCGATGCAGCCGAGCGAGCGGTCGACTGGAGCAAGGTGAAGAACCGTTTCGACGCGGCCACCGAGCTGCTGAAGCTGGCACTACGGCGATTGTCGCGAGAGCAGCGCTTCACCGTCGTCATCTTCGGCGATCAGGCTGAGTACCTGCCGGCGACCCACGGTCTGGTCGAGGCCAGCGAGGACAACGTTCGCAAGGTCTGCGAGCAGATCGACGCCATCGAGCCGCAACCCGATCGGGCCATCAACCGGCACCGTCCCCATGGCGTGCTGCGCGGCGACACCAATCTGCACGGCGGCATGCTCCTCGCCTTCCGCGCCGGCCAGGTCAAGAAGACGCGGGCGGTCAAGCCATCGGATGACAAGCCGGCGCACCGGTCGTCGAACGGGCCGCCGAAGGAGGCCAAGGCGCAGCCGGAGCCCGCGTGGGTGCCGCTCGACGAGCGAGGCGTCGACACGATCTATCTGCTGTCCGACGGAGCACCGAGTGCCGACAACTGGAACGGCACGGACACGAATGACGGCAGCATCGTCCAGGACCCCGAGACGAAGCAGCAGAGCGAGCGAACCGGTACGGTCGTCTATCCCGGTCCCTTCGCCTGGCCGCCGTACCTCGTGCCGGACCTTCGGCGGTTGAACCTGCTGCAACGCAGCGCGATCCATTGCATCGGGCTCGGCGAAGCCGACTTCACCCTGCTCGAGAAGATCGCCGCGGTCGGGCACGGACAGGTGATCAAGATCGGCAGGTAGCCCATCGCGACCGCGACGACCAGAAGGCCACGACCGCTTTGCCAGCCGGGGTCCTCCGGCCACCGAGGCGATCTCGTCGCGCAGGAAGACGGCGAGCAGCCCCCGTGCGAACTCCCGTTCGGCGAACCCCGCGCGGAACAGGTGGTCGTGGGGCATGCCCATGCGGAAGCAGGGCAACGGGCCCGACGAAAACCCACTCGGAATCTGGTTGCCGCGGTCGCGAACGGTCCGAGCCGGCGCGAGCTACTCGCGCGCGAACACGGCGTCGATCGTCGGTGCGTCCAGGACGCGGACCGCGAACTCATCGAGTTCGGCAGGGCTCGCGGCGCGGACCCTGGCCTCGACCAGATCGCTGGTCGTTCCGAAGCGGGCGCGCAGCTGTCGCAGGAGGAGTTCGGTTCGGCCTTCGGCCTTGCCTTCGGCCTTGCCCCTGGCGATGAGTTGCTCCGCAGCGCTGACGAAGGTCCTCGCGGTCTTCTCGTCGTTGATCATCTGCAAGGTCTCGTGGAGTCGTTCGGGGGCGACCGGG
Organism: Planctomycetota bacterium; assembly: GCA_016235155.1. Lineage (GTDB taxonomy): Bacteria > Planctomycetota > UBA1135 > UBA1135 > UBA2386 > JACRLW01. Next base: position 11,626 of record JACRLW010000016.1, on the reverse strand, counting down.
GTCTGATCGAGGAAGTAGGACCATAGCACGCCCGCCAGCCAGCCGGACTTCGGGTGACGAGCGGCGAGGACGATGAGTTGGCGCCAGCGCACCAGCGCCTGCACCGCGTCCTCGCTCCCGGCGCGCTGCGCGAAGCGCATCACCAGGAGCACGAGTCGAGCTTCGGGTGCCGGGACGCGTGTTGCGATCGCGTCTTCCTGGAGTGCGGCGAGGTCGACGACGAGGAAGCGGAAGCGCGGGCCGAGGCGGCGGACCCGCCGGGCCAGCGCCTGCGACATGTCGGCTTGGTCCAGCAGTTCCTCGATCGAGCGCGGGCTGGTCCATGGCCGCGAACCGTGGTGCATGACGATCGGCACGATTCGAGGCAGGTCTTCGCCGGGATGTTCGCGACGCCAGACCCGCCAGATCTGCACGACGTAGCCGAGGAGCTGCAGCGCCGCGTGGCGGTCGGCGACCGACTTGTGTTCGAGCAGGATGTAGATCAGCGCCGGCTTGCCGGCGATGCGGACCGAGAACAGGAGGTCGACCTGCTGTTCACGACTCAGCTCATCGAGGAACGTGCCCGGCACCAGCTTCAACGAGTCCCAATCGACTGCCGCGGCGATCTCATCGGGCAGGAAGCCGGCGAGCAGCGCCCGTGCGAACTCCGGTTCGGAGAACACCGTGCGGAACAGGTGGTCGTGAGGCATGCCCATGCGGAAGCAGGGCAACGAACCCGGCGAAAGAACGCGTCCGCACTCTCCGCTCATCAGGCCTCGGCTGCTCTACCAGCCGGGGTCCTTCGGCCTCCGAATCCTCGCGGCACGCGGAGACACCCCGGCCTACGGACCCACTTCGCCGTCGCGACGTTTCCGCCCACGCGGGTATATGAGGGGATGCTGGCGGTGCCCCGGGGTCGGGCACTGCGGGACCTCGCCGCGGGCGCGCGCGACGTCATCGATCGGGTTCCACCGTGGCGTCCCGGCGCGTGACGGCCCCGTCGTGTGCCACTCGCCCGAACGGTCACTCGGACTCGCCGGGACCCTCAGCGAAACAACCCGAGCGCGGCGAGGGCGGCGAGGAACCTCCGCAGCAGGATCTCGTGCCCGAGCGCGATCGCGTGCGGGTCCATGAGCGAGTTGTAGATCGGCCGGCCGAGCTCGTCGTCGAAGCGGAACGGCCGGCAATGGATGCCGTGCTCCGCGCAGAATCCCGGCAGCGAACGGATGGAGGGAAGCGAGTGATCCAGCACGAGGAACGGCACGCCGCGTTCGCCGCACAGCCGCGCGATCTCGAGCAGCGCGGACCTGCTGCGCTCCCAGCCGCGCGGACCCTTGCCTTCGTTCTCCGGCTCGTAGGCCGCGCGTGCCGTCGGATCGCGGAACGCGACGGGGATCGGCGTGGTCAGGTGGTCCCACAGGATCGTGAGCGACGGCAGAGCCGCGGCGAACCACGAGTGGATTCGCTCCCCGGCGCCCGGTGCGACGGCCGGCGGCGGAGGAGCGAGCAGGAGCTCGGCGATGTCTCGCGTCGGTTCGATGTCGTTGACGACGTAGACGAGCCGCACGAGGGCGGGCGCGAGTCGAGACCTCGCTTCCTGAACTGCGCGAACCGCTGTGCCGTCTCGTACCTGAGCGTGCCGCAGTTCACGATCTCGACGTGCGCGCCGTCGGATCGGGCGTTGATCTCCCGCTCCGCGCGGCGGAGGAAGGTCACCTCGTCGTCCACTCCCCAACCGAGGGCGACCGAATCCCCGAGCACGACGATGCGCCGCGTGCCGGCCGGCTTCGGCACGGCGATCTCCGGCCCGCGGAAACCGAGGGCGTCGAACGCGACCGAGAAGCCGTGGAACTCCGTGCGCGACGACGGTCGGTGGACGAGGAGTTCACCGTCGAGGTCGACCTGGCCGTCGGGACCGTCGAGGGCGAGGTCGCAGAGTTCGGCGCGGTAGCGCTGCGTCTTGGACGAGTGGCGCACGCCGGCGACGGGTCGGGGAGGGCGACGGAGCGCCCGCTGCCGTCATGGAGTCGTCTCGCCCAGCGAACGCGCGACGGCGTCCATCAGCAGCTTCGCCTTGCGGCGCGTTTCGTCGCTGTCGAAGGTCCCGACCTTCGCGAGGACGTGCGTGAAGTCGTCGTCGGCGCTCGCGGTCTCGCCGGGTCGACGCGACACCTCGATCACCGCGTCCCCGACGGTGAGCTTGCCCTCGGTCGGGCCGGGCTTGCTCTCGTCGGGCACGGCGTAGCCGTTCTCCTTCATCGCCTTTTTCGCGGCATCGAAGCAGGTCGTGAGGTCTTGCTTGAAGTCGCGTTCGACTCCGTTCTCGGTGTACTTCACCGTCCCGAACACGGCGGCGGCTGCGACCGCGGCGGCGGCGACGAGACACGAGGAGAGCGGAACCGAAGCGAGGAGCACGACGAGGGCGGTGCGTCTCATGTTCGCGGATTGTGCCGTCGAGCCGGCGTGGCGGTCGAGTCCAGGGCCCATAGGCCGAAGGATCGTCGCGTGACGCGACGATTCGGGAGGCAGGAGGGCCCCAGCAAGAAGCGCGGCCGAGGCCTGCCTGGTCGGCGCGGCAGCGACGACGCTCAACCCTTGGTTGCGGCTTTGGCCGCGATGGGTGATGGCGACCGATAGACTGCCGCACCGCCATGAGTCCCGATCGAAGCATGTGGTTCGCCGCGGCCGCGCTCCTGGCCGCCACCGTCCACGGCCAGGATCCCGCGACCGGAACGTCGGCCGCCGGCGCGAAGCCGGGTGAGAAGCTCGACGTCGCGGTGCTCTACGCGGGCGAGCCGGATCACCCGCGGACCACGGATTGGAAGGTCTTCCTCGAAGCGCACGTGCGGAAGGTCGGCGTCGCGGACATCGCGCACCTGAAGGCCGCCGACGCCGAGGGCTTCGACGTGGTCGTCGCCGACACGCCGCCGCCCTTCGACGGGAGCGGCGCTTACAAGGCCCGCACGGTCGCGAAGCTGCCGCCGGACTGGGACCGCGCCACCGTCGCCCTCGGCTATGCCGCCGGCTCGCTCCTGGGCGATCGCAAGCTCAAGCTCGACTGGCTTTGACTGTGCCTCCGCAATGCGGCCCACGGGTTGGATGCCGCGCACGAGATCTTCCGCACGCCGTTCGCCGTCACGCCGACGCTCGCGCCGATCGACGTTCCCGACAACTACCGCCGCTACCGCGAGGGCGCCGACCTTCCCGCGAAGATCCCCGGGTGGCGGGTGCACGACGATCTGCCCTCGCGTGACGTCGGGCTGGTGAGCGATCCGTACGGATTCACCGACTCGCCGGACTGCGAGTTCATCGCGAGCGGGATCAACAGCAAGGGACCGCGCTCGGTGGCGCTGGGGCGCCAGGGCAACTTCTTCCTGTGGGGCTTCTGCGCGCCGCCGGCGTCGCTCACCGACGAGGCGGAGCGGGTGTTCCTGAACACGCTGGTCTACATGAAGCGCTTCGACCGGCAGCGCCCGCTCCACGAGAAGGTGCGCCGCGCGCGCGAGTGGCTCGTGCAGTACGCCTTCCTGCTGAAGGACCAGGAGGCGTCCGACTACCTGATCGCACGGATCGACAAGGATCTGCTCGCCGATCGCGACGGCATGCTCGCGCGCGTCGAGCGCGAGCTCGACTACGTCTGGTGCGACGGCGACGTGTTCTGGATCGGTGCCGACTGCAGGGAGCTCGGCATCCCGAATGGCGATCCGCGCCTGCTCGACGCGTGCGCCGAGGCGCTCGAACGCGACGCGAACGACGCGCGCGCGACGCGCCTCCTTCGTCGCTACGTCGGGCAGGACCTCGGCGCCGCCGCCGCCTGGCGCGAATGGATCGGGACGAACCGCGCGCGCCTCTACTTCTCGGACACGGCGGGCTACCGCTGGTTCGTCGCTCCGGCCGGTCGCTGACCGCGCTGCTCCTGCATCCGCCGCACGACGCGCGCCGCGAACGCACGCGGCAACACGCGTAGAGCCTGCACGGCCACGCGGCTGAGCAGGCCCGGCACGACGACGCGCCGGCCGCGCTCCATTCCCCGCACTCCGGCGCGCGCGACGCGCGATGCGCTCACCGCGAGCAGCGAAGTGAGGAGCGAGGCGTCGCCGATCCCCGCGCGCGCCTGGAACGCGGTCGGCACCGGCCCGGGGCAGAGTGCGGTCACCGTGACTCCGCTGCCGCGCAGTTCCTCCGCGATCGCTTCCGCGAACGACAGCACGAACGCCTTGCTCGCGTAGTAGACGGCCATGAACGGCCCGGCCTGGAATGCTGCGGTCGACGCGACGATCAGGATGCGGCCGGCGCGACGCTCGAGCATCGACGGAAGCACGAGTCGCGTGAAACGCACCGGGAAGGCGACGTCGAGCGCGAGCATCGCGTCCGAGGTGTCGGGTGAGCACGTCGCGAACGGGTCGAGAACGCCGAAGCCGGCGTTGTGCACGACGACGTCGAGCGGCGGACAGCGGAGCGCGGCGAGGCGGGCGAGCAGGGACTCGGCGGCGAAGGGCTCGCCGAGGTCGAGTGCGATCGACTGCACCGCCACGCCGTGCGCGTCGCGCAGCGCACGCTCCGCGACCGACAGTCGGCCGGGGTCGCGTGCGACGAGGACCAGGGAATGGCCACGACGCGCGAGTTCGTGCGCGATGGCGAGGCCGATGCCCGAGGACGCGCCCGTGACGAGCGCGGGACGAAACAGCGCGGTGCTCACGCGCGCAGCGTAGGGCGTGGGGGGCGGCGAACCGGGGTGAGGAGACGTACCGACTTGGCGGAGGCCGCGGCTATCGTGCCCGCCTCCGTCATGGGCACGAGCACCCCGTTCCGCGCAGCGATCGTCGGACTCGGCTTCGGGGCCGAGTTCATCCCCATCTACCAACGTCATCCGCTCGCGAAGATGAGCGCGATCTGCCAGCGGACGCGCAAGAAGCTCGACGCGATCGGCGACGCGTTCGGCGTCGAACGGCGCTACACGGACTACAAGGAGCTGCTGCGGGACAAGGAGATCGACTTCGTCCACATCAACTCGCCGATCCCCGATCACGCGGCGCAGGCGATCGCGGCGCTCGAGGCGGGCAAACACGTCGCGTGCACGGTGCCGATGGCGACGAGCGTCGAGGACTGCAAGCGCATCGTCGAGCTCTGCGCGCGCACCGGACTGCGCTACATGATGATGGAGACGGTGGTGTACTCGCGGGAATACCTGTTCCTCCGCGAGAAGCTGCGCAACGGCGAGCTCGGCCGACTGCAGTTCGTGCAGGCCAGCCACCAGCAGGACATGGACGGCTGGCCGAACTACTGGCCCGGCTTGCCGCCGATGCACTACGCGACGCACTGCGTCGGACCCTGCCTCGCGCTCGCGCAGGCCGATGCGGAGGAAGTCTCGTGCCTGGGCTCGGGCCGCATCCGCGAAGAGCTGGTCCGCTGCTACGGCTCGCCGTTCGCGATCGAGTCCGCGCAGGTCAAGCTGCGCCACACCGACGTCGCCGCGCGCATCTACCGCTCCCTGTTCGACACCGCGCGCCAGTACCGCGAGAGCATCGACGTCTACGGCAGCAAGCAGTCGGTCGAGTGGCCGCTGGTCGAGCACGAGCCGCTGATCGTTCACACCGCGAAGAAGCCCGAGCCGGAGATCCCGTCGCGCGTGACCTGCCCCGACTTCGCGCACCTGCTGCCGGAGCCGATCCGGATGTTCACCACGAAAGGCGTCTACGACCTCGGGACCACGACGCACCTCTCGTTCACGCAGGGCTCCGGGCACGGCGGTTCGCATCCGCACCTCGTGCACGAGTTCCTGAGTGCGCTGGCCGAGGGCCGCGAGCCCTATCCGAACCACAAGCAGTCGGCGAACTGGACTTGCGTCGGCATCCTCGCGCACGAGTCCGCGCTCGCCGGCGGTGCGATCCGCCGTCTGCCCGACTTCACGTTCAGCTCATGATCACCATCGCGCTGCTGCTGGTCGCGCTCCCTCAGTCCCCGCCGGCCCTGCACTTCGAACGCAAGACGCTTTCGACGCGGTTCCTCTGCGAGGGCGCGGCGTACGGTGATCTCGACGGCGACGGCGACATGGACGTCGTCGCGGGTCCGTGGTGGTACGAGGGGCCGGCGTTCGAGACGCGCCACGCGATCCAGCCCGAGAAGCAGTTCCCGCGGCTGCAGTACTCCGACAACTTCTTCGCGTGGGTGCACGACCTCGACCGCGACGGCAGGAACGACGTGTTCTTCGTCGGCTTCCCCGGCAAGGAGGCGTGGTGGATCCGCAACACCGGCGAGCCGGAGACCTGGGAGAAGCACGTCGTCTTCGACTCGGTCGACAACGAGTCGCCGCACTTCGTCGACATGACCGGCGACGGGCGCCCCGAGCTCGTCTGCCAGAACGAGGATCGCCTCGGTTGGGCCGAAGCCGACTGGAGCGATCCGCGCAAGCCATGGATGTTCCATGCGGTCCTCCCCGGCGCGGGCCAGCGCTTCACGCACGGTCTCGGCGTCGGCGACGTGAACGGCGACGGCCGTCCTGACCTCCTGCGCAAGGAGGGTTGGTACGAGCATCCCGCGAAACCCGATGGGGAGTGGGTCGCCCACCCGCAGGTCTTCTCGACCTCGCATGGCGGCGCGCAGATGCTCGTCACCGACGTCGACGGCGACGGCGACGCGGACGTCGTGACCAGCAACGCCGCGCACAACTGGGGCCTGTCGTGGTTCGAACAGCAGAAGGACGACGCCTTCGTCGAGCACGAGGTGCTCGCCAAGCAGAAGTCGCCGGGCAACGTCAGCGAACTGCATGCGCTCACGCTCGCCGACCTCGACGGCGACGGATTGCTCGACGTCGTCACCGGCAAGCGCTGGTGGTCGCACGGACCGACGCACGACGGCAATCTCGACGGCGCGAACGATCCGGCGGTCCTGCTCGGGCTCCTGCTGCGGCGCGACGGCGGCACGGCGCGTTACGAGCCGCTGGTCCTCGACACGGAGAGCGGCGTCGGCACGCAGGTGGAAGCGGGCGACCTGAACGCCGACGGCCGCTGCGACGTCGTGGTCGCCAACAAGCGCGGGACCTTCGTGCTCCTGCAGCAGGAGCCTTCGGCCCAGGCGATCGAGCCGGATCTCACGTTCGAGTCCGGCACCTTGCGCGGTTGGACGACCACGGGCGATGCCTTCCTCGAGCAACCGGTTCGCGGCGACACGGTGAAGGCGCGCCGCAAGGACATGACGAGCGGCCACGAGGGCGAGTGGTGGATCGGCGGCTACGAACTGGCCGGCGACGGACCGGTCGGGACGCTGACCTCCGAGCCGTTCCTTGTCACGCAGCCGTACGCCTCCTTCCTCGTCGGCGGCGGCGACAGCAACGAGACGCGGGTCGAGGTCCTCGATGCGGCGAACGGCGAGGTGATCGCCGCGGAGTCGGGCGCCAGCCAGGAAGAGATGCAGCGCGTGCTGATCGACCTGACGACTCGCATCGGCAAGTCGATCCGCGTGCGCATCGTCGACGAGGCGAGCGGCGGCTGGGGGCACGTGAACTTCGACGAGTTCCGTTTCCACGCCGAACCGATCCGAGGCCTGGTCGCGGAGCCGGTCGCCGGCAAGACGCCGCTCGAAGCCGCGGCGGCGATGAAGACGCCCGATGGATTCCACGTCGACCTGATCGCGGGCGAGCCCGATCTCCATCAGCCCGTCGCGCTGTCGATCGATCACCGCGGCCGGCTCTGGGTCGCCGAGGCCTACAGCTATCCCAAGCGCCGTGACGACGCCGAAGCGCGCGACGCGATCGTCGTCTTCGAAGACCAGGACCACGACGGTGCCTACGAGAAGCGCACCGTCTTCTACGACAAGCTCAACCTCGTCAGCGGCTTCGCGACGGGCTTCGGCGGCGTGTGGGTCGGAGCCGCGCCGTACCTCCTGTTCATCGCGGACGCGAACGACGACCTCGTGCCCGACGCCGCGCCGCGCATCGTGCTCGACGGCTTCGGCTACGAGGACACGCACGAGACGCTGAATTCGTTCACCTGGGGTCCTGACGGCTGGCTGTACGGGACGCACGGGGTCTTCACGCACAGCAAGGTCGGCAAGCCCGGCACGCCGCAGGAGCAGCGCGTGCCGTTGAACTGCGCCGTGTGGCGCTTTCAGCCGCAACGCGAGGTCTTCGAGGTCTTCGCGTGGGGGACGAGCAACCCCTGGGGCGTCGACTTCGACGACCGCGGCGAGGCCTTCATCACCGCGTGCGTGATCCCGCACCTCTGGCACATGGTGCAAGGCGGTCGCTACCAACGGCAGGGCGGTCGCCACTTCGATCCGCATCCCTACTTCGAGATCGGGACGATCGCCGACCACCTCCACTACGAGGGCGACATCGGCGCGCACGCCTGGTGGGGACGCAACCGGCCGGTCGCCGATCCGAGCACCGACGTCGCCGGCGGCGGACACGCGCACTGCGGCACTCTCGTCTACCTGAGCGATGCGTTCGGGGCGGGGTACCGCAACGCGATCCTGACCCACAACATCCACGGCAACCGCGTGAACCAGGACCGCGTCGAGCGGAGCGGTTCGGGCTACGTCGGGCATCACGCGCCCGACCTCGTGCGCGCCGAGGATCCGTGGTTTCGCGGCGTCGCGCTGCGGCAGGGACCGGCCGGCGAGATCTTCTTCATCGACTGGTACGACAAGGCCGCGTGCCACCGCACGCGCATCGAGCTGTGGGACCGCACCAACGGTCGGCTCTATCGACTCCGCGCCGGTGATGTGAAGTCGCAGGCTCTCGCGCTGCACGGCGCGAGCGACGAAGCGTTGGTCGCCTTGCAGGCCGATCGCAACGAGTTCATGGTGCGTCACGCACGACGCCTCCTGCAGGAGCGCGGGCGCATCTCGGCGAAGGCGGAGACGGCGCTTCGCGAGATGCTCGCGTCGCAGCAGGACGTCACCGTGCGCTTGCGCGCGCTGTGGACCATGCACGCCGTCGGTCTGCTGGCCGACGGCGACGCGCGCACGCAGCGCTTGCTCAGCGACGCGCACGAAGACATCCGCGCGTGGACGATCCGACTGACCATGGAACAGCCGGAGCGCTTCCCTGCCGTCCGCAAGGCACTGCCCTTCATCGCGCGTGACGACCGTTCCGTGGTCGTTCGTCTCGCCTGCGCCTCGGCCCTGCAGCGGCTGCCGATCGATGAGCGGTGGGCCGTGGCCACGCCGCTGCTCGCGCACGGCGAAGACGCCGACGATCACAACCTGCCGGCGGTGCTCTGGTACGGCATCGAGCCGCTCGCGGACGCCGACACCGCGCACTTCCTGCACCTCGCGCAGGAAGCGGGGTTCGAGCCGGTGCGCCGCGCGATGGCGAGGCGTCTCGGCGCGGGCAGCGACGACCAGCGCAATGCGCTCTGCGCCGCAATCGCGGCGCCGCGATCGCGCACGGCGGAACTGCTCGCTGCGTTCGGCACCGCGGTGCGCGAGAACCCGGGCAAGGACGTGCCGTCGGGCTGGGCGGCGATCGCGCCGGCACTGCTCGGGTCGAACGATCCCGCCGTGCGCGAGCCGGCGGCGGAGCTCGCGCTCGCATTCGGCGACGTGAACCTCGCTCCGCTGTTCCGCGCGCGCCTGCTCGACAAGACCGCGAGCGACGCGCGCCGCATCGAAGCGATCGACGGCCTCGTGCGGCTCCGCGATGCGGCGACCGGCCCCCTGCTGCTCGGCGCGCTCTCCGAACCGGCGCTGCGCCGTGCTGCGCTCGCCGGACTCGCGGCCTACGAACTCGACGCCGCCCCCGCGCGCATCTTGGCGGTGCTCGGCGAACTCGATCCGACCGACCGCGAGGTCGCGCTCGGCACGCTGTGTTCACGACCGAGGTACGCGCGTGCGTTCCTGAGCGCCGTCGTCGACGGCCTCGCGAGTCCGCGCCTGCTCGACGCCGCGTCGCTGCGGCGGCAACTCCTGGCACTCGGCGACCCCTCGCTCGAAGCGTTGTTGCAGAAGGCGTGGGGGCGGGCCGTGCCCAAGAGCGCGGCCGCGGAGCAGGACATCGCCCGCTATCGGGCGCTGCTCACTCCCGAGTTCCTCGCCGCGGCGGACAAGCCGCGCGGTCGCGCGATCTTCGCGCGCACCTGTCAGGCCTGTCATTCGCTGTTCGGTCGCGGCGGCACGCTGGCGCCCGACCTCACCGGCGCGAACCGCGGCGATCTCGAGTACCTGCTCGGCAACGTCGTCGATCCGAGCGCCGAGATGGGAAAGGAGTACCAGCTCGTCACGCTGCGGCTCGCCGACGGCCGGATGCTCGGCGGCAACCTCGTGAAGGAGACGGCGCAGACCCTGACGCTGCGCACGGTCGCCGGCGATCAGATCCTGCGGCGCAAGGACCTCGCCGCCGATGCGCCGGGAGCCCCCGCGATCGACTACGCGAAGATCTCGCTGATGCCGCCGGGGCAGTTGCAGGCGCTGAGCGAGCAGGAGGCGCGCGACTTGATCGGGTACCTGATGAGTCCGCGGCAGACGCCGATCGCGGCGTCGCCGGAGAACGCGGGTGCTTTCTTCAACGGACGCGACCTGTCGGGTTGGGAAGCGGATCCGAAGGTGTGGAGCGTCGAGGGCGGCGAACTCGTCGGTCGCACGACGACGGGGCTGCCGCACAACGATTGGGCGCGCAGCGAACTCGTGCTCGGCGACTTCCGGCTCGTCGTCGACGTGAAGCTCAGCCCGGACGAGGCGAACTCCGGCATCCAGTTCCGCAGCGAGGGCACCGACGACGGCGAGGTCGCCGGCTACCAGGCGGACATCGGCAAAGGCTGGTGGGGACACCTGTACGAGGAGCACGGCCGCGCGATCCTCCAGAAGGCGGAGTCGCAGCCGGCGCGCCCGGGCGAGTGGAACACCTACGAGATCGTCGCCGTCGGCGACCGCGTGCAGCTCGCGATCAACGGCGTGCGCACGGTGGATCTCGTCGACGCTCCCGGTCGCAAGCGCGGCATCGTCGCTCCGCAGGTCCACTCCGGCGGTCCCACCGAGGTCCGCTTCCGCAACTTCCGCCTCGAACTCGATCCGCAGCCGGTGCTGAGCACCGTGCGCTGATCGCCGCTCGTCCCTCGTTCCTCGTTCACGAACCCATGCTCGAGAACCTCTCTGAAGCCGGCAAGAAGCGGCTGTTCATCGCGTGCTTCGTCGCCCTGATGGCGACGTCCTTCGCGTTCATGCTGCGCATCATGATCCTCGGCGATCTCCAGAAGGAGTTCGGACTCACCGAGACCCAACGCGGCGAGATCTTCGGCGTCGGCATCTGGCCCTTTGCCGTGTCGATCATCCTCTTCAGCTTGGTGATCGACCGGATCGGCTACGGCACCGCGGTGCTGTTCGGCTTCCTCGCGCACTGCGCGTTCGCGGTGCTGACGATCTTCGCGACCGGCTACTGGACGCTCTACGTCGGCAGCCTCCTCGGCGGACTCGCGGCGGGTGCGATCGAGGCCGCGATCAACCCGATCGTGGCGACGATGAAATCGCGCGAGAAGACCAAGTGGCTCAACATCCTCCACGCCGGTTGGCCGGCGGGGATGGTCTGCGCCGGTCTGCTCTCGATGCTTCTCGGGCCGAGCGTCGGTTGGCAGGTGAAGGTCGGGCTGATCTTCCTGCCGGTCGTGATCTACGGCGGACTGATGACGATCTGCCGCTTCCCGGTGAGCGAGCG
>JACRLW010000007.1:8433-10224 GCA_016235155.1 Planctomycetota bacterium | reverse complement strand
CCGGGACGGGCTGTGTGCCGCCGGTGAACGGCGCGTCCGCCGGCAAGCCGCCCCAACCCGACATGTGCACCGACATACCGTCCGCGGGCCACATGGGATTGCCCGGCAGCCCGACTGCGAGATGCAGGTCCGTGTCCGTCGGCAGGGAATCGAATGGCGTTGCGAACACGATCTGCAGCGTCCACGCGAGCGGGGCGCCGGGAGGACCGCCGGGCGTGAGGATCGGTGCGGATCGGATCGGTTCGGTCAGTGGATCGGGATCGGGGAAGCTGGTGCGAGCGGGGTCGTCGCGAACGAGAGCGAAGGTGAGTGATTCGAGGGTCCCTGCGTCCTGGTCTTGCACCACCGCGCGAATGCCGTTCAGGCGATGGACAAGTCGGCCCGTCGTCGAGTCAGCTTGCTGTCCGAGGCAGCGGTAGTAGTCCTTGGGCAGGAGCGCACAGAGATCGCCATTGCTCGGGCCGGGCATGCCGGAACGCGTCGTGAAGTTGACCTGGCCGGAGTAGATGTCGAAGACGTTGAGTTGCTGGCCCGGCGCCGACGTCGTGGCGCTGCACGCAGCGACGAAGATCGCAGGGAACACGAATCGTGGGGGCACGGCGACAACCTCTCGGCTCAGTAGTTGATCTCGGTCACGACCGCGCTGACCGACGGCGTCGAGCCCGTCGTCGCGTTCAAGCTGGTCGTCGAGTAGGTGCGCTTGATGCCGTTGGAACCCGGACCGCCCGCGGTCGCCGGCATCGGGCTCCGGCGGCCGTTGCTCAGTGCGAGCGGAAACGCGGCCTGTGAAGCATCGGGTGCCAGCGTTTGCGTGAACATGTCCCAGCCGGCGAACGCCGGCGACCAGGGGAAGCTCATCGTCTGTGCGAGGCTGCCGGTCGGGCCGGTGTCGCCGAGCGGGACGCTGATGATCGCGTCGCTGCGGATGTTTGCGCAGAAGCCGGGGATCGCGAGGTTCGGGTCGCTCAGTCCGAGGAGCACGGTCAGAGGGACGGACGATGGCCCGCTCGCGGTCGACCACGTCAGGTTGAGCGCCGTCGCCGTCGCGGTGAAGGTCGTCGTGAGCGACATGGCGCCGTTCTGCGTCGTGCACCCCGTGCCGAGAGCGGTGGTCGTTGCGCCATTCGTCGTGGTCGCCGCACTGACCCAGTCCAACGAGTAGGTCCCGGTGACCGCCGAGCCGAGCTGGATCTCCCACATGAGCGAGTCGACGCCGTCGTAGTAGTACGGCACGTCGAACACGATCGGGACCGTGAACGGCGCGGGGAAGGCCGGCGGCGGCAGCGTGATGTCGGGGAGGTTCGTCGACCTGATCGTGTAGACCGTCGTGGGCGCACCGAGCCAGTTGTTCCCGAACGAGCTCGAGAACGTGGCGATGTCGTTCTTGCCCATCGTCACACCGACGTTGAGCGTGCGTGCCACGCCGCTCGCACCGGCGTTGCGATCGCGGCGGAACCGCAGCATCGAGATCGCGGGCATCACGACGCCGATGCGATTGCTGTCGGACTGCTGCACGCGCGCGCTGGCGTAGCTGAACGGGATCCCGCTGCTGCTGTTGCCCTCGACGGTCTCGTAACCCGCTGGTTGGACGTAGACGCTCTGTGCGGCAGCGAGCGGGAGGATGAGGAGAGCAGTAAATGCCAGGCGGATGCGCATGACGGATCTCGCGTCGGAAGGCCGCGGATCATCGCGCGCCGGCAAGCGATCGTCGAGCCGCCCGCCCGCGCCCGCTCACCCGCCCGCGAGGACTTCGCGGAACTGCGCCAGCGCCCACTCGAGATCGCGCCGCTC
>JACRLW010000007.1:0-8394 GCA_016235155.1 Planctomycetota bacterium | reverse complement strand
TCACCAACGGCGGCGCGACGCGGAACGTGTGCGTGTGGGTCTCCTTGCACAGCACGCCGTGGTCCGTGAGCCGCTCGCAGAACCTCCGCGCGCCGCCGGCCTCGGGCTTCAACTGGATGCCGAACCAGAGTCCGGCGCCGCGGAGCTCTTCGATCGCCGCCGAGGGGATACGGCGCAGTTCGTCAAGGAACCAGGCGCCGAGCTCGAGGGAGCGCGCGCAGAGGTCTTCGTCGAGGATCACGTCGAGGGCCGCGTCGGCGACGGCGCACGCGAGCGGATTGCCGCCGTAGGTCGAACCGTGCGAGCCGGGCGTGAAGACGTCCATCAGGTCCTCGGTCGCGAGGAACGCGGAGACGGGGTAGAGCCCGCCGCTCAGCGCCTTGCCGATCGTGACGCCGTCCGCGCGGACTCCGGAGCGCTCCTGTGCGAGCAGGTGACCGGTACGGCCGAGGCCGGACTGGATCTCGTCGCAGATCAGCAGCGCGCGCCGGCGATCGCAGAGCGCGCGGAGCCCGGGCAGGAATCCGTCGGGCGGGATGATCACGCCCGCTTCGCCCTGGATCGGTTCGACGAGCACCGCGACGACGTCGTCGCCGAACGCGTGCTCGGCGGCGGCGAGGTCGCCGAAGGGCACGCTCGTGAAGCCGGGGGTGAAGGGTCCGAAGTGGCGGCGACTCGTGTCGTCGCTGGAGAGACCGACGATCGTCGTCGTCCGGCCATGGAAGTTGCCGCCGAAGACGAGGATGCGGGCCTTCCCGTCGGGCACGCCCTTCTTCTCGTAGCCCCAACGTCGCGCGGCCTTGATCGCCGTCTCCACCGCCTCGACGCCGGTGTTCATCATCAGCACGCGCGGGTAACCGAGGAGTCGGCTGAGCTTCTCGCAGAACGGACCGAAGCGGTCGTTGTGGAACGCGCGACTCGTCAACGCGAGCGTGCGCGCCTGTTCGACCAGCGCCTGCACGATGCGCGGGTGGCTGTGGCCCTGGTTGACCGCGGAGTACGCCGAGAGGCAGTCGAGATAGCGGCGGCCCTCGACGTCCCAGACGAACGCGCCCTCGTGTCGATGGCGTTGCGCATGACGGTTCCGCGCATGGCGCGCGGCGTGCGGACGGATGCTACATCGGCCGGCGGGCATCGTGGCGGAGAGGAGCCGCGACAACGTGACCGCCGTCGCGCTCGAGTGGCCGCTTCCATCGGGCGTCGGCCTCGCGGGCCCGGCATGATGCGCCGCCCACGAAGACGACCGATGCACGTCCTCTTCCTCGCTCCCGACACGCACGTCTACAACCATGGCTTCGTCCGCGGACTCAAGTCGCTCGGCTCCCGCGTGACGGCGATCGGACCAGGCCCGAAGGAGAGACTCTCGCCGGGACTGACGCCCTTGCTCGACGACTATCGCCCGTGCGCGCGCATCCGCGACGAGCAGGCGCTGCTCGCCGAAGCGCGCGCGCTCGTCGCCGGCGGCAGCTTCGATCGCATCGAAACGATCGACGAGCCGCTCGTCGAACCGGCGGCGAAGTTGCGTGAGGCGCTCGGCGTGCAAGGGCTCGACGTGCGGACCGCGCGCCTCTGCCGCGACAAGGTCGCCATGAAGGCATTCCTCCGTGACCACGGCATCGCGTGCGCGCAGAGCGCGGGGGCGGCGAGCGACGCGGAGGTGCGCGCCTTCGCCGAGCGCGTCGGGTATCCGATCGTCGTCAAGCCGGTCGCGGGCTTCGGTTCGCTCCACACCCATCGCGCAAGGAGCGCGAAGGATCTCGATGCCGCCCTGGCGAAGTTGAAGGTGGGCGCATCGCGTCGTGTCGCCTGCGAGGAGTTCGTCGAGGGGCACGAAGGCTTCTTCGACACCATCTGCGACGACGCGGGCGTGCGCTTCGACTTCGCGTCGCACTACTACCCGAGCTGCCTGGAAGCGGCCAACGACCGCACCGTGTCGCCGCAGATCGCGGTGACCAACCGCATCGACGGCAAGGGCTACGTGGAACTGCGCGCGATGGGTCGCAGGGTCGTCGACCTGCTCGGCCTGCGCAACACCGGCACGCACATGGAGTGGTTCTTCGGACCCAAGGGACTGAAGTTCTCCGAGATCGGCGCGCGCCCGGCAGGCGAGAAGATCTGGGACATGTATGGAGTCGCGAACGACTTCGACGTCTACCGCGAATGGGCATTGGCGGTGACCGGTCGTCCGAGCGAACGTGGTCCGAGCCGCAGACTCGCCGCCGGTTCCGTCCAGATCCGTCCCGACCGCGACGGGAAGATCACCGGGCATGCCGGCGTTGACGAGGCACGCAAGCGTTTCGGTCCGTTCGTCTACGAATGCGAGATCCCACAGCCCGGCACCCCGACGAAAGGCCTGGACAAGGGTTGGCTCGTCAACACCTGGTTCCGCGTGCGGCACGAGGATTACGACGCGCTGCGCGGCGTGATGACGGAGTTGGGCAAGCTGGTGCGCGCGTATGCCTCGTGAGTCGGCACGCGACACGACTGTGCCAGGGACGGTGCTCCACATCCCTCACGCTTCGCGGGTGATACCGGCCGATCTGAGGAGCACGCTCCTGCTGGACGACGACGGACTCCGACGCGAGCTTCACGTCCTGACCGATTGGTTCACGGACGAGCTGTTTGCCCTGCCCGACGACGTCGCCGTCGCCGTGCGTCATCCGGTCAGTCGCCTGATCGTGGATCCGGAGCGCTTCGTGGACGACGGACGCGAGCTGATGGCGTCACGAGGAATGGGCGTGATCTACACCCGGACCTCGGATGGAGCCGTGTTGAGGGATTCACCAAGACCGCGGGAACGGGCCGCACTTCTCGAGCGCTTCTACCACCCTCATCACCAGCGCCTCTCGACGGCAGTCGACGCATCCCTGCGCGATCACGGTCGTGCCTTGGTCATCGACGGTCACAGCTTCCCGTCGCGATCGCTTCCCTGTCATGACTATCAGGCTGCCGAAACGCCGGACGTCTGCCTGGGGACGGACGAATTCCACACGCCGGGGTGGCTCCTGGACGTTTCGCGGAGCGCGTTCCAATCCGTCGGCTACACGGTGGCTGTGAATCACCCGTTTCGCGGCGTCCTGGTCCCCACAGCGCACCACCGGCGCAGCCCGGAAGTGCGCGCGATCATGGTGGAGATCAATCGGCGCTGCTACATGGACGAGGTCGAAGGGGGGAAGCTGGCCGGGTTCGACGCGTGCGCCGCCAAGACAAGGACAGCGCTCGTCGCGATGGTCGCCGAATCACGGCGGCACGGGCCGAGCGGCGACTCCAATGTGGCTGACCGGAGGTCGGGGCGATGATCCTCGCGAGCCCCATCATGATTCCTGCGTACGCGGACCCGCCCATCTGGATCGTCGCGGGACGCGACGATCCGTGAGGCCGGAGGGCCCTGGCAAGAAGAGCGGGCGAGGCCTTCTTGGTCGTCGCGCCAGCGACGACGCCTGCAACCCGGATGGGTTGCGGCCTCGGCCGCGATGGGAGCAGTTGGAATCCATGGGCGACCATCAGCGCGCTCGAGGTGCTGATCGTGGTCGCCTGGTCGTCCCGCTCGCCGGCAATCTCGTGTCGATCGGCGTGAGCCTCGGCGCTGCGCTCACGCTCCGGTTGGCAGTTCGGTAGGGGTTCATCGCGCCGCGCTTCGATGAAGTCGTCGTCGCGGCTCACGACCACGCGCGCGCGGCAGCGAAGGACGAGTGCTACGATCCCTGGGTGATCCCAACCCCCGCGCTTCCCCTCATCATCCAAGGCGGCATGGGCGTCGCCGTTTCCGGCTGGCGCCTGGCGAACGCCGTGGCGCGGACGGGCCAGTTGGGAGTGGTCTCGGGAACCGGCCTCGACACGGTGTTCGTGCGGCGACTGCAGGACGGCGACGAGGGCGGTCACCTGCGGCGGGGAATGGAGCAGTTCCCGTTCCGCCGTGCGGCGGACGAAGCGATGAGTCGCTACTTCCGGCCCGGGGGACGTGCGCCCGGCGAGCCCTATCGGATGTTGAGCATGTACCGGCAGACGAGCACGCCCGCGCGGCAGGAGCTCACGATGCTGGCGGCGTTCGTCGAGGTGTTCCTCGCCAAGGAGGGACACGACGCGGATGTCGGCATCAACCTGCTCACCAAGACGCAGATCCCGACGCTGCCCACGCTGTACGGCGCGATGCTCGCCGGCGTCGCCTACGTCCTGATGGGCGCCGGCATCCCGCGGGAGATCGCCGGCGTGCTCGACCTGCTCGCCGAGCATCACGCGACCCAATTGCGGTTCGAGGTGGAAGGACTCCCCGCGGGCGCCGGTGAGTACCTGCGATTCGACCCGGGCGTCCACTGGCAGACTCCGCCCGCGCACCTCGCGCGGCCGAAGTTCCTGCCGATCGTCGCGAGCAACTCCCTGGCGACGATGCTCGCGCGCAAAGGGAGCGGCCGCATCGACGGCTTCGTGATCGAGGGTCCGACCGCCGGCGGACACAATGCGCCGCCGCGCGGGGAGCCGACGTTCAACGAGCGCGGCGAGCCGAACTACGGCGAGCGCGACGTGGTCGACCTCGCGAAGATCCGTGACCTGGGCCTGCCGTTCTGGGTAGCGGGGGGAGCGGGTCACCCCGAACGCCTCACCGCCGCGCTCGAAGCCGGCGCCGCAGGACTCCAGGTCGGGACGCTGTTTGCGTTCTGCGACGAGTCGGGCATCACCGAGCCGATCAAGCGCTCGGTGCTCGCCGCCGCAGCCCGCGGCGAAGTCGACGTCCGCACGGAACCTCGCGCGTCGCCCACCGGCTATCCGTTCAAGGTCGTGGATTGGCCCGAGAATCCGGCGCGGGGCGTCACGCGCGAGCGGATCTGCGACCTCGGCTACCTGCGCGTCGCGGTCGTCGGCGCGGACGGCAAGCTGGACTACCGCTGCCCCGGCGAGTCCGAGGACGCTTACGTGAAGAAGGGCGGCAAGCTCGAGGACACGATCGGGCGCCAGTGCCTGTGCAACTCGCTGCTCGCCGTGATCGGTCACCCGCAGATCCGAGCCGACGGCAGCGTGGAGCCGCCGATCGTCACCAGCGGTGACGACCTCGCGCACCTCGGCGACTTCCTGGGAGGACGGACGAACTACAGCGCCGCCGACGTCGTCGCCTATCTGACGTCCTGCCGCTGCGAGGCCTCGGCCGGACTGACGTGACCGTCAGGATCGTCCGCCTCGGCTCCCCGCGACTGCCCGGCGAGGGCGCGCGCATCGGCACCGTCCGCCGTCCGCCGCGGGGCGTGCCGAAGGACCGCTTTGCGAGCGAGGATTGGTACGACGTCTGGTTCCCGAACCTCGCGCCGAGTCTCGCCCTCATGAAGATCGGGCGCGCCGCACATACCCCCGCGGAGTGGGCCGCCTTCGCGCGGAAGTACCGCGCGGAGATGTCGACGCCAGAGAACACCCGCACGATCGGGTTGCTCGCCGTCCTCTCGCAGCGCTGCGACTTCTCGGTCGGTTGCTACTGCGAGGATGAGCTTCGCTGCCATCGCTCGCTGCTGCGTTCCCTGTTGATCGAGGCGGGTGCCGTGATCGGCGGTGAGGCTATTCCTCCTGCAACTCGCCGAACACCGAACCCGGCAACCGCGAGCGCAGGCGTTCGAGCGCGCGCCGGTAGCGCTTCGAGACTGCGCCGCGCGTGATTCCGAGCTGGTTCGCGACGATCTCGGGCGCCTGTTGTTCGATGCCGCGCAGAAGGACGATCTGGCGATCGGCGTCGGGGAGTTCGTCGAGTGCCGCCCGCACGAGGTCGATGGCCTCACCCCGCATCACGGCGCCGATGACCTCGCTCCGGTCGCCCACGAGAGCAGTGGACGGATCGCCGTCGAGTTGCGACGGCGTCGGCAGGTGGGCTGTGCGACGGATCTCGCGTCGCAAAAGGTTGCGCACCTTGTGGAGGACCGTCGTCGTCAGGTAGCTCAAGAGCACGGGGGTGAGGCGACCGTCGCGAACGGGAAGCGTGGCGAGGCGCGGCAGGAGCACGAGCCAGGCCTCGTGCACGATGTCCGACGGGTCTTGGGTGCGGCGCAGATCAGGCCCCATCCGCCAGGTGGCATGCGCGAGCAGCAGCGGCTCGAGGCGTGCGACCAACCACGCGATGCTCTCCCGATCACCACACGCAGCCTTGCGACAGTGGATGCTGGTCGCCTGGCCTGCGTCCATCGGGTGGTTGGGCGAAGTCGCCACGGCGGGGATCCTATTCGGTGGCGGGCGGAGTCGCGGTCAGCGCCCGAGCTCGGCGCGCAGGGCGAGGAAATCCGGCCGATCGCGCAGCGCCTCGAAGGCCGGGTGACCGAACGCGGTCGGGTCTGCCTGCCGACGCCGCGCCGCTGCCTGAAGGAGATGCATCGCCTCGTCCCCGTACTCCGCCACGCGCGCGTCGCGCTGGTCGGCGGGAAGCTTCTCATCGGCGCGCGTGCCGGTCGCGCACGCGGCGAGGAGCTGGCCCGCGAGCCAGTGGTGCGTTCCGGAGTCCGGTAACTCCCGCACCATCTCGCGCACGGCGCTCGCCGCGTCGGCAGGTCGATCGAGTGCGAGGCAGGCATTCGCGAGCTCCCTTCCGGCGATCTTTCGGTAACCAAGGTACCCGACGTGCGCGGGATCGATGCGCAACGCCTCACGAACTCGAGCCACCGCTTCCTGCAGCAGCGGTAGCGCGGCGGAGGGATCGCCGCCCTGCGCGCGCAGGATGCCCAGGTTGCACAGGGCCCCGCCGAGCGTGCCGTGGTAGTTGCGCACGCCCGGGTTGGCGATGACGAGCTCGCGCATCATCGCGATCGTCGACTCGAATCGCGGCCCGGCTTCGTCGCCCCGTCGCAGTCGCCAGAGCAGGACGGCCAACGAGTTGTTCGATTCGGCGAGGCGCGCTCGGATGCCGCGGTGCTGCGCGTGTCGTTCATGAGCCGCTTCGAGGCCGTCGATGGCGGCACGGTACGCCTGCTCCGCGTCTGCCGGCCGTTCCAGGCGTTCCGCGACGGCCCCCTGTTGAAGTCGAGCCGATGCCAGGCGTTCGTGTGCCCACGGTTCGTGGCCAGCGACCGCGACGATCCGCTCCGCAAGTTTCAACTTGTCCAGTGCCAGCCGCGCGGCTTCCTCCGTGCGACCGGCCTTCAGAAGCGCATGGCCGAGGTTGTCCTGCACCTTTGCGGCGATCACCATGAGTTCGACGGAGTCGGGATCGCGAGAACGGAGACCCGTCACGCGCTCGGCGACTGCCGCGAGGCTCTCGAGCGCCGCGTCGGTCTCGCCGCGCTCGAGACGGAAGAGCGCGAGTTCCGCGTCGATCATCGCCAGGACTCGCGCGTAGTTGTCGTTCGGACCCAGCCGCGCGACCAGGTCCGTGTAGGCGGTGCGCGCCGTGCCCCACGCGTCGATCGCCGTCGGCCCTCGGCCACGCGTCGACTCGAGCATCGCGATGCGGTAGTGGGAGCGTGCGACGCGTTCCATGACGCGCGGATCGTCGCCGTGCAGTTCGAGGAAGCGCCGGTAGAAGGTCAATGCCTTGCCCGCGAGTTCGTGCCGCATCGGATCCGCGCCCGGCTCGTTGGCGAGGTCCGTGATGCCGACGCCGGCGAGCAGATCCTCCGCCGCCTGGAACGCGAGCTCGAAGTTCGCGACGGCTCGTCCGGCGTTGTGGTCCGCGGCGGACTTCTGGATCAGACTCGCGCTCAGGCCGATTACCAGCATGAGTACGGCCGCGGCACCGGCGATCGCGACGCCGCGGTTGCGGAGCATCCACTTGCGCAGCTCGGCGACCGGCCCGGTCGCATAGGCGCGCACGACTCGGTTCTCGAGGAACGCGCGCAGTTCGGCGGCGAACTCCGTCGCCGAGCCGTAGCGGTCGGCCGCTGCGGGCGCCATTGCGCGCGTGCAGATCGCGGCCAGTTCGGGCGGCGCGTCCGGCGCGGCGATCGCGAGCGGCGCCGGCGGACCATCGAGCACGCGCTGGAGCACGGCACGCGCCGGCGAACGATCGCCTGATTCGAGGTATGGCGGCGAGCCGGCGAGCACGTGGTAGAGCATCGCACCGAGTGAGTAGACGTCGCTCCAACGGCCCACGGCCTCGACCTCGCCGCGGGCCTGCTCGGGCGCCATGTATGCCGGCGTGCCCAGGACATCGCCGTCCATGGTGAGCAGCGCGGAGGGCTGAGCGCCGTCGCCATTCTCGGGTCGGATGCGGATGTCCCGCCGATCGGGTCGATCGGCTGCTCGCGCGAGTCCCCAGTCCAGCACATATGTCTCCCCGAAGCGGCCGACCATTACGTTGGCCGGCTTGAGGTCGCGGTGCACGACGCCGTGTTCGTGAGCGTAGGCGACGGTCTCGCCCACGCGAGACAGGACGTCGACGACCCGGACCAGAGACCACTCCGGGTCGCCCTGCCGCAGGGCGGTGACGAT
>JACRLW010000149.1 GCA_016235155.1 Planctomycetota bacterium | reverse complement strand
GCCGAGCAGGTTGGGCTTGTCGAGCGCCGCGTGCAGCACGTCCGGCGCGAACGACGCGACGTGCGTCGCGATGCGCCACGCTTCGGCGGCGAAGATCGCGGGCAGACCTTCGAGCAGTGCCAGGGCGCCGGGGTTCCGTGCCTCGAGTTCCGAAGGCGCGAAGCCCGTCGCGGGCGAGGTGGCGTCGAGCAGCGTCACGCCGCTGCCCGCGAGCAGGGGCAGGTAGTGACCGTGCGCGCCGCAGAAGCCGTCCAACGCGACGATGCCGACCGTGACCCCGCGCGCGACGAGTCCCTTCGCGAGGTTGCAGAACTGCCGCTCGGCGCCGCCGGGGCCGAGCGAGCTGAGCAGCAACAGCACGCGCTTGCCCGGCGGCGGCGCATCGCCACGGCGCGCGGCGAGTTCACGGAAGACCTTGGCGAACGTCGCCTCATCGCCGGCGGGCGCGGGCAACGCGTCGTCGCGTCCGCTGCGCAGCACGCGCAGTTCGTAGCGACGGCCGTTGGCGTGCGGATCGCTGTTGTCCGACGCGGAGAAGTACAGCCCGCGGTCCCAGACCGAGTGCCGGCCGCCGCCGCGCTCGCGGATGTCGGCGTGGGGCGAATCGCGGAGCGGCAAGGGGCGTCCGTCCTCGAACAACACGGCCAGGCGATCGCTGCCCGGTTCGGGAACGCGCAGCCCGCGCAGCGAAGTCCACCAGCAGAAGCCGCCGTCGTGCCGGAACGGCGGTGCGAGGCGCAGCACGCCCATCGCGGCGGCGAGCGGCGGCAACGCGCGTGCGATCACCTCGCGCAGCCCGGTCCGTCGCCGAGCCGGCGTGACGCGCCGCCACGCGCAGCCGTCGTGGACGAGCACTTCGAAGCCCCGCTCGTGCAGCAGGTCCTGCGCGGGCACCGGCAATCGATCGGCGTCACCAAACGAGACGATCGTGCCGACCGGCAGGCTCTTGCTCGCGGCGACGTCGAGCGACGGTGCGAAGCGCGCGCCCGCGATCGTCTCGAGCCACGGCAGCGATTCCTGCGCGAGGATCGTCACCGCTCCGGGCCGATTCGCGAGGTGGCGCAGGAGTGCGAGGTCCTCGCGCAGCATCGCGCGCGGGCCGCCGCTCACGCGAGCGCCCCGCCGTCGAGGAAGCGCTGGTAGCCGGCGCAGACCTCTGCCGCGGGACCGATCGCCTGCACGCGACCGCCGTGGAGCCAGATCGCACGCTGGCACAGCGCGAGCACCTGCGAGGGGTTGTGCGAGACGAAGCACAAGGTCTTGCCGGCCTTCTGGAACCCGCGGATCGTCGCCTCGCACTTCTGCGCGAACTGGCCGTCGCCGACCGAGAGCACTTCGTCGAGCAGCAGGATGTCGGGATCGATGTGCGCGACGACGGCGAAGCCGAGCCGCGCCTTCATGCCGGTCGAGTAGGTCTGGATCGGGGCGTCGATGAAGTCGCCGATGCCGGAGTACTCGACGATGCTGCCGAGCAAGGCGTCGACCTGGCGTCGCGTGAGGCCGAGCAGCGACGCATTGAGGTAGATGTTCTCGTAGCCGGACAGGTCGGGGTGGAAGCCAGCGCCGAGTTCGAGCAAGGGGCCGAGGCGGCCGTTCACCGTGATCGTGCCCTCGGTCGGCGGCGTGGTCTGCGCGATCAGCGCGAGCGTCGTGCTCTTGCCCGAACCGTTGGTGCCGAGGATCGCGACCGACTCACCCGCCTCGATCGAGAAGCTCACGTTGCGCAGCGCCCAGAACTCCTGGCGGTGGCTCGGGCGTTGGAGCACGGAGCGCAGCAGCTCGCGCGCGAGGAACGGGCGCTGGTGCTGCACGACGAAGCGCTTGCCGACGTCCTCGAAACGGATCGCGATGGTCATGGACCGTTCAGATCAGGTCGGCGAAGCGGTGCTCGTGTTTCCAGAAGCTGCGCACGCCGGCGACCCCGAGCAACGCGATCACGACCGTCGCGAGCGCGAGCACGCCGAGATCCGGCGCACGGCCCCAGAACAGCACGGCGCGGTACGAGTCGAGCAGGCCCGACAGCGGATTGAGGAAGTAGAGCCAGAACTGCCAGCGCGGCGAGTTCGCGAGGACCGGGCCCGCGTCGTAGACGAGCGGGCAGAGCCAGAACAGCACGGTCATCACCGAGTCGACGATGTACTGGACGTCGCGGTAGACGACGTTCGCGCCCGCGACCAGCAGCCCGAGCCCGACCGCGAGCGCAAGGTTGAGGGCGACGATCACCGGCAGCCAGAGGAAGTGCCAGCCGACCACGTCGTGCGGCGGCGGGAACCAGAGCAGCGCGGCGACGACGAGCGTCGACTGGATCGCGAAGTGGACGAGATTGGTGACGATCACCGCGATCGGCAGGATCTGGCGCGGGAAGCGCACCTTCGTCACGAGGCTCGCGTTGCCGATCACCGAGTTCGCGCAGCCCGACACGCAGTAGGCGAAGAAGTTGTACGGGATCAGTGCGCACAGGAACGTGCTCGGCCACCAGGCCTGCTGGCCGAAGAACTTCAACTGCACCGCAGTCAGCACGACGGCCATCACCAGCGGATTGAGGATCGACCAGAAGAACCCCAGCGCCATGTTGCGATAGAGCGCCTTCAGGTTCTTGGCGACCAGGTTCTCGAGGACGAACCGGTACCGCACGATGTCGGTGAACGTCTGCACTTGGAGGGGCGGGATGATAGCGAAGCCGACCTGCCGATCACCCGACGACGAGTCCTCGCGCCGCATGCGCCCGATCCGCATGATCCCGCCGTGGACGTCCTTCACGTCACGCACCAGTTCGCGCCCGAGACCAAGGGCGGCGTCGAGAGCTACGTCCGGGATCTCGTCGCGACGCAACGCGAAGCGGGACTCGACGCACAGGTGTTGGCCGGTTCGTTCCAGCCGTGGCCGCAGGTCGGGCTCGAGCACCTCGTGGTCGACGGCGTGCCGGTCATGCGCGTGCATCGCGACGACCTGTACTTCGACCTGCACGCCAAGGCCTGGCATCCGGGCGTCGACGAACTGTTCGCGCGCGAACTCGCGGCGCGCGCGCCGAAGGTCGTGCACGTCCACCACTGGATCCGGCTCACGAACGACCTCGTCGAGATCGCGCAGCGCGCCGGCGCCGCGGTGGTCGTCACGCTGCACGACCACTGGACCTCGTGTCCGCGCGCGTTCCGCGTCCGCGCCGACGACGACGCCTGCACGCGCCCGCTCGCCACGGCGAGCTGCGTCGACTGCGTGCCGCGCTTCGGTCACGAGTCGCGCGCGGAGCTCGCGCTCGGCATCGAGTTGTTCAAGGCGCAGATGCGCGCCGAGTTGGCGATGGCGCACGCCGTCCTCGTCGGCGTCGACGGCACCGCCGAGCGCATCGCGACGGCGATCGACCTGCCGCGCGGGACCTTCCGCACCCTGCCGCTGGGCCACGCGCCGCGCTTCTCCGGTCGCCACCCGCTGCCCGCTCCGCGCCAGGACCAGCGCTTCCGCTTCGCGTTCTGGGGCGGCGTCTCGCGGCACAAGGGCGTCGCCACCCTGCTCGACGCGTTCGCGCTGCTCGACGCCATGCACCGCGGCCGCGCCGAGCTGCACGTGCTCGGAGCCTTCGAGACGCCCGCGTTCGAAGTGGAACTGCGCCGCCGCGCCGAAGGCCTGCCGGTCACCTTCCACGGCGAGTTCGACGCCCCGCAGCTCCACGCGATCGCGCCGCACGCGGGAGTGTTCCCGAGCACCTGCTTCGAGACCTGGGGCATGGTCCTCGACGAGTGCTTCGAGCTCGGTCTGCCCTGCGTCGTCAGCGAGCTCGGCGCACTCGCCGAGCGCGTCGGCGGCGGCGGCCTCGTCGCGCGCGCGGGTGACGCGGCCGATCTCGCCAACAAGCTCGAAGCGCTCCTCGATCCCCCGACCTGGCGCCTGCTCCGCGATCGCCGGCCGGGTCCGTCGCCGGACTTCGAACACCATCGCCAGGCGCTCGACCTGGTCTACGAGACAGCACGTGCGCTCGCCGTCGACCAGCAGCAAGGACGCGCGCCCGTCGCGACGCCGGTGTCCGCCACGCGTCGGGCGCAGTTCCTCCTCCTCCAACGCGAGTCGGCGCTCGCGAGGATCGTCCCCGCCGGAGGTCCGCGATGAGAACGCTCCGCATCGTCCTCGCTCTCGCGCTCGCCCTCGCGGCGTGTTCGACGCCCGCTCCGCCGAGCCCTGGTGACGCGGACCCGCGCGAAGCCCAACTGCGCGAAGCCCAACTGCGCGAAGCCCAACTCCGCGAAGCACTGCGCGCGTACGAGCGCGCGCCGCACGACGTCGCCGCGATCGTCTGGTACGGCCGCCGCCTCGCCTACCTCGGCCGCTTCGACGACGCGATCGCGGTCCACACGCGGGGTCTGGCGGTGCATCCCGACGAGCCCCATCTCCTGCGGCATCGCGGGCACCGCTTCATCACGCAGCGCCGCTTCGACCTCGCCGTCCTTGACCTCGAGCGTGCGGCGTCGGTCGCGACCGAGGCGCAGCTGCGCGCGATCGAGCCCGACGGCCAGCCGAACGCGCGCGGCATCCCCTTGACGACGCTCGGTCACAACGTGTGGTACCACCTCGCCCTCGCGCGCTTCCTGCTCGGCGACGCCGCCGGCGCCGCGCGCGACTTCGAGCGTTCGCTCGTCCACTCCG
>JACRLW010000006.1:81926-93924 GCA_016235155.1 Planctomycetota bacterium | reverse complement strand
CGCGGAAACATCCGCTGCTCGACGTCGAGGGTGAAATGGCCGGTCCCGTCGTTCAGGAAGAGGTTCTCGCCTCCTGGATAGGTGTACGAGTTGGTCTGGATCGTCGTCAGAAAGTCCAAATCCCCGTCGGCATCGAAGTCCGCCATGCGCAGACCGACGTCGCCCAGACCCCGCGCATCGACGTGGCTTGCAGACACGTCGGTGAAATAGCCCCGGCCGTCGTTGAGGTACAGGTAGGGCACAGTCCAGTTGTAGGCGCGGGTCGCAACCAGATCGAGGTCGCCGTCGGCATCGACATCACCCGCCCGGACGTTCTGGCTGGAAAAGGACGGCGGAATCGAGAAGCGGGTGTAGCGCCCGTCACTGAAGCGCCCGGTCCCGTCATTCAGCCACAGCGCGATCCCGGCACCGAGGCGGTTCCCGACGATGTCCATGTCTCCGTCGCCGTCGATGTCGTACTCGAAGAAGTGACCGCTGACGCTCGTGCTCGCCCCGCGGTCGACTGGTGTGGCGCTCGGATCGAACGTGAAGTAGCCCCGGCCGTCGTTGCGCAGCAGACGGATCGAGCGGTCGTAGTTCGCCTGTGGGAAGCCGCCTCCAAGCACCAGGTCCAAGTCGCCGTCGCGATCGAAGTCGGCCATCGCAGTGACGCTGTTGAGGCTGAAGGAGTAGTTGGCGTACAGCGGCAATCGCGCCGCGCTCTCATCGCTGAAGTGCGCCGTGCCGTCGTTGATGTAGACCAGACCCTGCAGATAGCGCGGGGCGTACCCGCCCTGGTCGGTCCCCGCGGCGATGTCGAGATCGCCATCCCCGTCGATGTCGCCCACGCAGATCCGCCAGGCGTTCACGGGAACCGGGGGTACCGGGATCCGCGTCGCCGTCTCCTCGACGAAGCGGCCGTCGCCGTCGTTCAGCATGATGCGGATTCCACGCCAGCCATTCGGTTCGATCACGAGGTCCAGGTCTCCGTCGGCGTCGATGTCCACCACGACCACGTGGCGATTCCCATCGCAGGGAGGGTTCCGCTGCGGGATTGCCTGGTACGGAAGCGCCACGCCGCTCACCTCTCGATAGAGCGTCCGTTCGTGCACGGCCCGCACCGGCACCGGCGCGTTCTGCGCCGGTGCCGTGCCGAGCACGAGGGAGATCGCGCCGATCGGCAAGAGGATCGCTTGTCTTCTTCGAGATCCCGCCCTCAGCACTGTCTCGATGGACTCCATTCAGGGAACTCCCCGCGGCGATCCGCTACCGGATCGCGGCTTCGCTCCAGAGGTTGGTGAAGCGCGTGCTGCCGTTGGCGTGCAGCACGAGCGCTTGCGCGTGGAGCGGCAGTCCCTGCAGGATCGGAAGATCGGGGATCGGAATGCTCGTCGATACCAGTCCGTCATCGGCCACCGGCAGGACGGCCGGCCACACCAACAGCGTGCCCGGGTCGAGGCGCAGCGTGCCGAGCGGCGGCCAGACGATGCGCGCCGTCAGCGGGCCATAGGCGAGCAACGCGAGCTCGCGCGGTGCGGCGGCGACGATCACCTGCCATGCTGCGCCTCGCGTCGGACGGGTCTCCGCCCAAGTTTGGCGGGTGGTGTTGACGTAGTAGCGGCTGTAGCAATGGGCATAGGGCTGGACGCCCCCGTCCATGACCACCGTGTCGATGTCGCCATCCCCATCAAGATCACCGATGGCGTAGTCATACGAGCCGCCATTGGTGACCCGCGGAAACATCCGCTGCTCGACGTCGAGGGTGAAATGGCCGGTCCCGTCGTTCAGGAAGAGGTTCTCGCCTCCTGGATAGGTGTACGAGTTGGTCTGGATCGTCGTCAGAAAGTCCAAGTCCCCGTCGGCATCGAAGTCCGCCATGCGCAGACCGATGTCGCCGATGCCCCGCGCATCGACATGGGTACTGGAGACGTCGGCGAAACGCCCGTTACCGTCGTTCAAGTACAGGAACGGCACAGTCCGACTGTAGGCGCGAGTCGCAACCACATCGAGGTCCCCATCGCCATCGACGTCCCCGGCTCGGACGTTCAGGCATGAAAAAGTCGGCGTGGGTAGAAAGCGACTCAGGCGTCCGTCGCTGAAGCGCCCGGTTCCGTCGTTCAACCACAGCGCGATCCCGGCGCGGAGTGTATCCCCGATGATGTCCATGTCACCGTCGCCGTCGATGTCGTACTCGAAGAAGTGACCGCTGACGCTCGCGCTCGCCCCGCGATCGACCGGCGTCGCGCTCGGATCGAACGTGAAGTAACCGCGACCGTCGTTGCGCAGCAATCGGATCGAGCGGTCGTAGTTCGCCTGTGGGAAGCCGCCTCCAAGCACCAGGTCCAGGTCGCCGTCGCGATCGAAGTCGGCCATCGCAGTGACGCTGTTGAGGCTGAAGGGGTAGTTGGCGTACAGCGGCAGTCGCGCCGCGCTTTCATCGCTGAAGTGCGCCGTTCCGTCGTTGATGTAGACCAGACCCTGCAGATAGCGCGGGGCGTACCCGCCCTGGTCGGTCCCGGCCGCGATGTCGAGGTCGCCGTCGCCGTCGATGTCGCCGACGCAGATCCGCCAGGCATTGACCGGAGCCGGGGGCACCGGGATCCGCGTCGCCGTCTCCTGCACGAAGCGGCCGTCGCCGTCGTTCAGCATGATGCGGATCCCGCGCCAGCCATTCGGTTCGATCACGAGGTCCAGGTCCCCGTCAGCGTCGATGTCCACCACGACCACGTGGCGATTCCCATCGCAGGGAGGGTTCCGCTGCGGAATCGCCTGGTACGGAAGCGCCACGCCGCTCACCTCTCGATAGAGCGTCCGTTCGTGCACGGCCTGCGCCGGCACCGGCGCGTTCTGCGCCGGTGCCGTGCCGAGCACGAGGGACAACGCGCCGATCGAGGCCGTCATCCATCTCGCGTTCATCGGCGCTGCCTCCTGCCCTCGTAGCGCATGCGCTCGATCAGCGACGAGCGCCGCGTGCTCAGGCGCAGCGAGTCCCCGGCACTCGCCGGGTTCGGGTTCTCGGGATCCACAAACTCCGACTGGACGACCAGCACCGTCTGCAGGTTGTTGTGCGGCATCTGCCCGAACATCTCCTGCCAGAGCGTGCTGTCCGGCGCAAAGATCTCGAAGTTCTGGCAGTACCCGTAGTAGTCCAGGTACGGCAGGGGCGCGAGTTTGGTCCGGGTCGATAGGCCGTTCGTGCCCCCCGTGTAGATGAAGCCCGGGGCACCCCAGACGTCGATCGGGTGGGCGCCATTGCGGAACAGGAACGAGCTCGGGAACGCACCCTGGTCGGGGTCCGCGAAGATCGTCAGCGGCGGGTTGAGGGTGCCGTTGCGAAGCGAGGACGGCAGGCCGCCGCTGGCGCTCTTCACGTACATCCACGAGTTGTCGTTGATCCCAGGACGCGACGCCTCGTTCCCCTGACTGTGCCAGGGGTTGTCCTGGAAGATGTCCTTCAGCATCACACCTTCGAGGAAGGTGTCGGGGTGGACGAAGTCGTACTCGGCGTAGTCGACCAAGCGATCCGTCATCGACAGATTCAGCACCCGGATGTCATCCAACAAGTGCGACCCGATGTCGCAGACCCGCGGCCGCATGAAGGGCGGATAGGTCGTGAACGTCTCGGTGGAGCGCCCAGGCGGTACTGAGGAAGCCCACAAGCTGTTGACGAGGCCGTGTCGGGTCGCGAGGTCCCCCGGATCGGGCATCAGTGTGCCCTGATTGTCGATGATGTCGTAGTGCTGGAACTGCCCGCTCGTGAGCGTCGAGGGCGGCGGCGCGTCGTTCTCGGCCACGAAGGGGTTGTGCGCCCCACCCAACTGCGCGTACCACTCGGGACGCGCCCAGTTCGGACCCGAACCGACGTAGTTCGGCGGCGTGAACGGAGTCCCGTCGTGACGCAGGTTGAACTGCGGCGCGACGTAGACGACGCCGGGGATCGCCAGGTCGAGGAAGAAGAGCCTGTCGTTCAGCGCGAAGTTCGCGGTGTTGGGCGCGACCGACGCGTGCGGCCGGCTGAAGGTCCGCGTGCTGTCGAGGTAGCCGCTGATGATCAGCTCCCCCATCTCGTCCGCGCCGATGTCGATGCGCGACAGGCAGAAGGGTTGGCCGAAGACGGCGGTCAGTCCGAAGCGCCTCAGCGCGGTGCGCGGGTTGCCGAAGCCCTCGCAGTCCCAGTCGAAGGCGTGAAAGGTCGCGTCCCGGTCGCTGCCGATGCCCGGTGGAGCCGTGATGTCCTGCGCGGTCGGCGTTCCGAACGTGATGTTGATGTTGATGAAGCGGATCAGACCGTTGCCCAGGTCCATGCCCTGGTTCACCAGCGGGTTCGGCACGAACACGCCGTCCATCCGGCGCACGGTCGGAGCCAGACGGAAGTCGTGAGGGGCGGCGTTGATGCCGGCCTGGCGCAGCACGTCGCGGACGAACAGCGAACCGCGCACCGGCACACCGTTGTTCCAGACGCCCGTGATCGAGCCGATGTCGACGACCGGGGTGAAGGAGGGCGGTCCGCCGCCTCGGACGCCATTGCCCCCGATTCCGTAGGCGAAGCGCTGTGGATTGGCACCGGCGAGGTCGAAGGCGTTGAAGCAGGTGCCGGATCCGCAGTTCGGCGCGGCGTTGGGCAGCAGGGCGATCAGGTCGGCTCCGCTCAGACCCTCGAAGGCCACCGGCTCGTACGGCCCTGCGGGGTAGGTCGGCCCGAGTCCCTGGAAGTACTGCGGCAGTCCGGTCGCCGCGGGGATCATCCGATCGATCAGGTTGTTGTGGACGATCGGCTCGCTGAAGCCGACGCCGGAGCCCGACGAGCTGTAGATGCCGCACTGATTCCACGCGATCGTGTTGTTGACGATCCAGGGCCGGTGCATGACCGGGCTCGGGCCCGGCGGCCAGTCGAACTGGCTGAACATGGCGATGCCGACGTAGTTGCCGTAGATGAAGCAGTTGGTGATGCGGGGAGAGCACGGCATCTGCGCGCCACCTTCGTATCCCTCTGCACCGATCAGGATCGCTGCCCCCATCAGCGGATCATCGTTCGTCGGCCGACAGCCGCGCAGCGCGACCGAGTCGATGAAGGTCTGCGAGTAGTCGACGAAGTTGCCGGTGTTCGCGAAACGGAAGATCGTCTGCGAGCTCAGGTACCAGGTCGTGGTCACGTAGCCCCGCGCGTCGAAGATGGTGTCGAGCGCGGACGTCCCCTGCACGCAGACGTTCTTCGGGAGATCGATCGGGAAGCGCTCGCCGTTCCAGGGCAGGCCCGAGGCCGGATCGAAGTCCTCCTGACCGGCAGGCGTGGAGGGGTTGCGCGGCCCGTAGAGACCGGGACCGCACTGGATCATCACGTGGGTGATGCTCGACTGCGTGGCGAGGATCGACGCCGCGTAGGCGACGGCTCCGTCTGCGCCGCTCAGCGTGCGGAACGGATAGGGTGCGTGCTGGAGCACGCCGAGGATCCCCGAGTTCAGTTCGGGATGCGACTGGAGCGGCATCGAGGGGCCTCCGCTCCAGTGCGGGTTCCGGGCCCAGGCATGCGCGTTGTCGCCATGCGTCGGGTTCGCGTAGACGTGGAACGTCGTCTGTGCGCGCAGGCCGGCAATCGCCAACAACGCGATGGTCACGGCGAACGCGAGGACGGCGAGGGTCGAACCGTGCTGCGAAGCCTCAGGTCGCGCGCCTTCCTTCCTTCCTTCCTTCCTTCCTTCCTTCCGTGTGCTGTTTCCATGGTCACTCTTTCGGAGTGGGTTCGTGGGTCGCCAAGACCGTCCCGGCGGCCGCGCGGAAGTGAGCACGACCTCGGAATGCTGTCAAGCACGCGCGCGAGGCGGGTCCGATCACGCGCCAGCATTGCTGCGCCATAGCGCAGTCATCGTGGCCGCTCCCTGCCCACCGCGGGATGCGGCAGGGGAGCGACTCTCGCGCCGCATCGCTACTTCCCTGATGGCTTCTCCACCAGGACCCGCATCGGGAACGCCAGGTTCGGGTCGCCGCAGCGCAGCGGGTCCTCGCAGTGCGTGCGTGCGGACGGTGCGTAACGGATCTCGCCGCGCTGCGGCGTTGGGTCCTGCGCAGTTCCCTCGCGAGACGGTCGGTCGTTGTTCGCCGCGACGATCCTCTTGTCGTGGCTGCCCTTCGTCCTCCGCGGTCACTCCCCCCTCGACGCCCTCGTCGAGGTCGTCGGCGCCACCACCACCTGCGGCTTCACGACCGGCATCACCTCACCCTCGCTCGCGCCGCACCTCGAGCTCGTGCTGATGCTCGACATGCTGCTCGGCCGCTTCGAGTTCCTCGCCGTCCTGGTCGCGATCCACCCCGGCACCTGGCTCGCGAACTGGCGCGAGCGCGCTGTCGTGCGCCGCGCTGGATGCGCGGATAGAGACGTAGGGCGGGTCGCGGCCGCGGCGGCCGTCACCCGGACTCGAGGAATTCTTGCATCCGCCAGTGCACGGATGCACCGCCGTAGGGCCATGGCGCTCCCGCGGTCGGTACGACACACACTCGAACCCAACCGCCAGGGTCACACGATGCCCATGCGGCCTGGCCGGGGTTCTCCGGCCGCGGAGACCGCGATCATGAAAGTGCGCGAGATCCTGCGTCTGCTCGCGACCGATGGTTGGTTGCTAGATCGACAGCGCGGCAGCCACCGACAACTCAAACACGGCTCGAAGCCCGGTGTCGTCACCGTGGCGGGCAAGTTGAGCGATGAACTCGCTCGTGGCACACTGAACAGCATCCTGAAACAAGCTGGGCTCCACTCATGAAGCTCCTCGTCGTCATCGAGAAGACCAAGACGGGCTTCTCGGCCTACTCCCCCGACCTCCCCGGCTGCGTCGCGACGGGAGCGACGCGAAAGCAGGTCGAGCGCGCCATGAAGCGGGCCGTCGAGTTCCATGTGGCCGGGATGCGCGCCGAGCGGATCCGGGTGCCGGCGCCGAAGAGCGACTCGATCTGGATCGAAGTCCCGGCCTGAGCTGGTGCTCGCCCTCCAACCTCACTCCACCACGACCCGCATCGGGAACGCCAGGCTCGGGTCGCCGCGGCGCAGCAGGTCTTCGCAGAGCGTGCGCGCGGACGGCGCGTAGCGGATCTCGCTGCGCTTTCCGTCGCGTTCGACGATCAGCGCCTCGCGCTCGCCGAGGAGACGGCGGTCGAGGCCGATCGCGAGCGGGCCGCAGTCCTTTGCGTCGAGGACGAGGCGCTCGTCTTCGAAGCGTGCGTCGAGGCGGCGGCCGTCGGCCGGTTGCTGCATGCGCAGCCAGAACTGGTCGGTGATCACGGCATCCGTCGTCTGCCAGGCGATGCGCTTTGGCGCGGCGTCGCGCACCAAGGGCAGCAACTCGGCGAGACGGTCGCGGTCGGGCAGACCGGTGTGGCCGTTGCCGGCGATCATCGAGTAGCTCGTCGGATACCCGCTCGGGTCCGTCTGACGCAATGCGGCGAGCGCCTGCTCGAACGCGTTGCATCGCTCGAGCCGCCCGTAGGCGCCGTCCTTCTCGCCGACCATGAACGAGAAGCGCAGGTTGCGCAGGTTCACCGCCATCGTCTCGCCGTCGGTCGGCGCCGACGCCGACGCATGCACCGCCGCGAAGCGGTCGGGGAGCTTCGGACCGAGGACGAAGGCGCCGTAGCCGCCGTGCGAATAGCCGATCGCGAACACCTTGTCGGGATCGACGTCGCCGAAGCGCACGAAGGACCCGATCAAGCGCACGACCAGCGGCGCGATCGCGTCGTCGTAGAAGCCGTTCCACGCGTCGTTCGGCGCGCGCAGCGCGACGTAGCGGTAGCCGCCCGCCTCGGGATGGTCGCGGTAGTAGATCTGCATGTGGCGCCACTGCGAGTCGTTGACTTCCGCCGGCACGCCGCCGCCGCCGTGCATCGCGATCACGAGTGCAAAGCCCTTCGGCCCGCGCTCGCCGACGGTCTTGGTCGTGTACGCGCTCTTGCGATCGACTGTGCGCACGACGTTCTCGGCGAAGTCGGCGCGCGCTTCGTCGTCGCCGGGCGCATCGCGCCAGAGCGAGGCGACGATCGCGCGCGCGTCGTCCTCGTGTGCGGAAACGAAGGCGTCCGCTGCGACGTCGAACACGACCTGCGCGCGCGCATCCTCCTTCGCCGCGAAGAACGCGGTCGCCGCGCTTCGCAGCGCGGCCTCGCCGGGCGCGACGAGCGGCGCGCCGATCTGCGCGTAGCGCGCGGTGACGTCGACGGCCCACGAGCCTTCACCCCTCGCCCATGCCAGCGGGAACCGCGTGCCGGTCTTCCGCCATGAGAGCGCCCAGATCCCGTGCCGCGGGTCACCGGGCACCGCCTTGCCCGCCGCGCTGACGAACCATGCGCGATCGAGCCCGGCGGGATCGGGCTCGGCGGCGCCGACGAAGTGCCAGCCGTCGTCGTCCCAGATCTCGACCCAGGTGTGGTTGCCGATCGACCCCGGCCACTGGGCGATGCCCGCGAGGCGCGCCGGCACGCCGACCGAACGGCACGCGTCGGCGAGCAGGATCGAGAGACCCGTGCACGACGCGACGCCCTGCGCGATCGACTCCGACGGACTCTGGTCGGCGCGCTTGCGCGTCGTCGCGTAGCGCACGCCGAGTTCGGCGAAGAGCCGCTCGTTGATGCGAAGCGCCGCGGCGCCCGGCGTCGTGCAACCCAGGATCATCGGCAGGCAGCGCGCGCGCAACGACGCGCGCCATGGCTCGCGCGTCTCGGTGACGTGTGCGTAGGGCAGCACCGCGTCGCGAAACACGTCCTCGGGGATGCGCGCCCCCCACGGGGCCGCGGCCCTCGCCTGCACGGCGGCGTCGACCTCGGCGAGGAGGAACTCGTCCGTCAGCGTGCCGCGATCCGTCTCCGGCATCCCCTCGATCAGGTGCTCGAGCAGCGGGCGCTGTTCGGGCGTCGCGCGCTCGAGCGCGAGCCGGAACGGCAGGACCTCCGCGCCGGACTGGGTCTTGGGCGCGGTCAGGGTGAGGAGTCCGGCGAGGGCGAGCGTGAGCATCGAGGCGGCGCAGCATGGTCCCGCCCGGGCGGTCCGCCAAGCCGCGGCGAAGAACGCGAGTGCGTTTTCGTCGAGCTCGTTGCACTGAGGTCGCGCACGGCGGTCACGCACGACGATCAGTCGAGACCCCGGCCGCCGTCGCGTGGCGAGCAAGAACACGTTCGAGTGAGAGGGCAGGCGGGGTTCGCGGCGG
Organism: Planctomycetota bacterium; assembly: GCA_016235155.1. Classification (GTDB taxonomy): domain Bacteria; phylum Planctomycetota; class UBA1135; order UBA1135; family UBA2386; genus JACRLW01. Next base: position 84,760 of record JACRLW010000006.1, on the reverse strand, counting down.
GACACCGCGGACCCCGCCGTTTTTCCGGCGGGCCATCTCCGCGAGAGCGGCTCGGGCAACGCCGCGTGGCATCGCGACGCACGATCCGCGATCCTTCGCCGCACTCCGCGCGCGCCGCGCGATCCGAACCGCAGCATGAAGCTCCGCCTCGTCCTCGTCGCCGCCGCGTTGGGCCTCCTGCCCGCGTGCGGCGTCCCCTTCCTTTCCACCATGGACATCCGCGAGATGGACTTCGGCAAGGCGGCGGACGGCCGCACCGCGAAGCTCTTCGAACTCACGAGCCGCAGCGGGCTCATCGCACGGCTGACGGACTACGGCGCGACGCTCGTCGACCTCTGGGTCCCCGACAAGAAGGGCGAACTCGCCGACGTCGTGCTCGGCTTCGAGGAGGTCTCCGGCTACGAGTCCGACGCGAACCAGTACTTCGGCTGCACGGCGGGTCGCGCCGCGAACCGCATCGCCGCGGGCACCTTCGAACTCGACGGCAAGACCTATCACCTCGCGCGGAACAACGGACCGAACCACCTGCATGGCGGCGGCGCGCGCGCGTTGTCGAAGGTGTTCTGGGACGCGGCGGCGAGCAGCACGCCCGAGGGTCCCGCGGTGCGCTTCACCGTTGCGAGCCCGGACGGCGAGGAGGGCTACCCCGGCAACCTGAGCGTCACGGTCACCTACACGCTCACGCACGAGGGTGAACTGCGCATCGACTACGAAGCGCGCACCGACGCACCGACGCCGGTCAACCTCACCAACCACGCCTACTGGAACCTCGCCGGTCACGGCGCGCCGACCGTCCTCGACCACGAGTTGCAGATCCTCGCCGCGCACTACACGCCGGTGGACGAGACCCTGATCCCGATCGGCAACGTCGAGCCGGTGACGCGCGAACTCGACTTCCGCGGCGGCAAGCTGATCGGGCGTGACATCGCGCCGCTGATCGACGGCCCGACGATCGGCTACGACCACAACTTCGTCCTGCTGAACCCGGGCGGACGTCTCAGCAAGGCCGCGGTCCTCGCCCACGACGCGAGCGGGCGCGTGATGGAGGTGTGGACCACCGAGCCCGCGCTCCAGTTCTATTCGGGCAACTTCCTGTTCGGTCAGCGCGGCAAGCACGGCCGGACCTATGCCCTGCGCGCGGCGTGCTGTCTCGAAGCGCAGCACTACCCGAACTCGGTGAACGAGCCGCGCTTCCCGCAGACGGTGCTGCGACCGGGCGAGGTCTACCGGCAGACGACGGTCCACCGTTTCTCGACGCGGTGAGGGCAGCGACTCAGCGCACGAACAACTCGGCGCGGAGGCCGTCGCTCATCGCCACGCCGAGCGGCGCGCCGGCGGCGGGGATCAACACCTGCGCGTGGAGGAACAAGCCGTCGAGTGCGGGGTCGTTGGGGAGCGGCAGGCGCGTGCGCGCGATGCCGCGCGCGTTCGCGGTCGCCTGCGCGAGACCGCCGATGGTCGTGTCGACGAGCAGCGTGTGGCCGCCGAACGAGAGGTTCGCCGGGTTCATCCCGACGAAGAACCACACCGGCGAATTCGCGGGCACGTCGCGCGCCTCCAGCGCGAAGCTCGGACTGCCGAGCCAGGTGGTGCCGAAGGTCGCCACCTTCGGCACGGTCCCGGCCGGTGCGCCGACACCGCTGCCGTAGTGCTCCGGCGTGCCGCGCAGACGGAGCACGTAGAGTCCCGTCAACATGTCGCTGAGGTAGACGTTGCCCGAGGGCTGATAGGGGTAGCAGCCCCACGCGCCGGAGAACACGCCGACACCCGGATATGAGTCGTACCAACCGACCGTGACCGGCGCGCGCGGGTCGCTCGCGTCGCAGGCGACGTAGCCCGCCGTGTACCACGCGCAGTGGAGCACGGAATCGCGCAGGAAGACGTTGTGCACGCTGGTCTCGTACGGATTCGCGGGGAAGAGATACGTCGACAACACCTGCATCTGCGGCAGACGCGTGGTGTCGAAGAAGGCCACGTAGCCGCCCACGGCTTCGCTTGCCGCGGCGACGAAGTCGCCGTCGGGAGACGGCCAGGACTGGTGCGCGGCGCCGTAGCCGACCAGCCCGACCTGCGGCATCGCCGGCAGGTTCCTCACGTCGAGAAGCCGCAGGAAGCTGCGGTTGATCTCGGAGAGGAACGCGGTGCCGTCGCGGACCTGGACGTCGTGCACGTACTCCGTCGTGTAGGTCGCGACGCGCGGCGGATTGGTCGGGTTCGCGGCGACGTCGAAGATGTGCATGCCGCCGGCGGTGCCCACGACGTAGAGCTTCCCCGTCGAGAGATCGATGGAGATGTTGTGCGTGTTGCCCCAGGTGACGCCCGCCGGACGGTGCGTGCGCACGAACACCGGGCTGAGGGGATTGCCGAGGTCGATGACCTGCATGCCGCCACCCCCTTCGGTCACGACGTACGCGTAACGGCCGTAGGTCCGCGCGTCGCGCCAGGTCGACGTCGACCAGCCGGAGAGACTGCCGGCGATGTAGCCGCGCTGCACGGGATTGGTCGGGTCCGTGGTCTCGACGACGTAGGTGCCCTGCCGGCTGAGGAGCAACGCGAACTCCCGGCCGGTGCCGGGATCGACGTAACCCCAGATGTCGTTGAAACGATCGTTGGGCAGGAAGTTGGCGAGCAGGGTGACGTTGCGCGACTGGACTGGCGCGTGCGAGGCGGCGCAGAGACCGAGCGCCGCAAGGACGAGGCAGTGCTTCATCGACGGAGTGGAGAGCGGCGGGAGGGCGAGGCGGGCGCGCGGATGATAGCGAGCGCCTCCGACGTGCCCGCGGATCAGGCCCTCAGGCCAATGCGATGCGACCGTCCGCGGCGAGGACCGCCTC
>JACRLW010000006.1:62015-81920 GCA_016235155.1 Planctomycetota bacterium | reverse complement strand
TCCCGGCCTGCATCGCGACCTCGACGCGAGTGCCGCTGCGCGCGAAGCCCAGCGCCTTCGCCGCCTCGCGCGCGAGTTCGCCCCGTGGCATGGCGATCTGGCTGCGCAACACGTCGAGCGCCGCGTTGGCGATCTCCTCGGGCGCGATCGCGTCGGCGTCGCGCGATGCCGCGCCCGGTCCGGCGCAGACCCGGTAGCCGCGCCAGGTCGACGGATCGCGGGCGCCGCTCCACAGGAACTCGCCGCGCACGGCGGGTCGCTGGGCGACGGGCGACTTCGCGAGCGCCGCAAGGACCCGCTCGCGCACGCGCGCGGTCGCGCGGCCAAGACCGGCGTGTTCGGCGACACGACGGCAGAGCAGGTCGGCGTGGATCGGCGCCTCCACCGCGAGCACGGCGAGCGCGGCGCCGATCACCGCAGCGTCCTCCGAGGGCAGGAAGAAGCGCTCCGGGTTCGGGGCGGGCTTCGCCGGCGAGGCGACGGCATACGGTTGCGCGAGGGACGGCTGCTCCACGACCGGCTGCGGTGCAGGTGTCTCCGCAGCCGCGGGTGCGGGAACCGGAGCAGGCGCAGGCGCAGGCACAGACACGGGTACCGGCGCAACGCGCGGCACCACCCTCGTGGGCTCGGCTCCGCGCTTCTTGCGCGCCGCTCCGATCGCCGCGGTGATGCGCTCGAGCTCGCCGGCGGGATCGCGCCACCAATCCGTCGACCAGATGCGCACGAGGTCCCAGCCGAGACCGCGCAGCACGCTCTCGCGCAGGCGATCGCGCTCACGCGCGGTGCGCGCGGAGTGGTAGCTCGCGCCGTCGCATTCGACGCCGAGCAGGAAGCGCCCCGGACGCTCGGGGTCGCGCACCGCGAGGTCGATGCGATAGCCGGAACAACCGACCTGCCGCACGACGTCGTGTCCCGCCGCCGCGAGGGCGGTGTGCACGTCCTTCTCGAACGGCGAGTCGTAGCCGGCGTCGGGGTCGAGCACGAGCGCGGCCGCGAGCGCCTGCGGGCCGCGCTCCGCGTAGTCGAGGAACTCGCGCAGGTGCCGTACTCCGGTCGCGTTGGTGCGAGCGAGGTCGATCTGGTCAGGACGCAGGGTCGCGTGCACGACGACCTCGCGCCGCGCGCGCGTGATGGCGACGTTCAAGCGGCGCTCGCCGCCCTGTGCGTTGAGCGGCCCGAAGTTCATCGCCACCTTGCCGGCGTGATCGGGGCCGTAGCCGATCGAGAACAGCACGACGTCGCGCTCGTCGCCCTGCACGTTCTCGAGGTTCTTGACGAACACCGGCTCCTCGCGCGCGTCGGAGAAGAACGGCTCGAGCGCGGGATCGTCGCGCCGCGCGCGCTCGAGCAGGTCGAGCACGAGGTCCTGCTGCGGGCGGCTGAACGTGACGATCCCGAAGCTCGGTGCACGCGTCGGATCGGCGATCGCACGCAGGCGGGCGAGCAGATCGGCGACGACGCTCTCGGCCTCGACGCGGTTCGTGCGCGACCGCGACCGGTCGTACACGCCGGCGACCCTGACCAGCGACACGCCGTGTCCCGCGCCACGCTCGCTCGGCGCGGGGAAGGTCAGCAGCGCGTTGTCGTAGTAGCGGAAGTTGCTGAAGGTGATCAGGCTCTCGTGCCGGCTGCGGTAGTGCCAGCGCAGCGCGAGGCGGCGGAAGCCGGACGAAGCGCACTCGTCGAGGATGCTCTCCAGGTCCTCGACCAGGTCCTCGCCCGCTTCGAGCGGCGCGCCGTCGAGTCCGGACTCGCCGAGATCGCCGAGCATGAAGAAGTTCGTCGGCGGCAACTGCTTGCTGTCCCCCACGACGACGCACGACTCCCCCCGCGCGAACGCGCCGATCGCGTCCCAGGGCGTGACCTGCGACGCCTCGTCGAAGACGACGACGTCGAAGGGCGGCGCTTCGGGGCCGAGGTACTGCGCGACCGACAAGGGGCTGGTCAGAAAGCACGGCTTCAGCCGCGCCAGCAGGTTGGGGATCTGCGCGAAGAGCCGCCGCAGCGGCAGGTGACGCCGCTTCTTGGCGATCTCGCGCAGCAGGATCCCGACCTCCGATCCGGCCGCCGCCGATGCGCCCGCGCGCGGGACCGCCGCGGCGAGCCGCGCCGCGACCATCGCGCACGTCGCGGCGATCAAGCGCTGGTCGAGTTCGGCGAATCGTTGGATGCGCCGCTCGTGTTCGCGCGCATGGAAGCCGCGCAGCGCGGGATCGTCGGCTTCGACCTGTCCGAGCCAGGCCACACGCCAACCGCGTTCGAAAGCCGCCTCGATCCGCGCGCTCGGGATGGTCCCGTCGTCGACAGCCGCGACGAGCCCGCCGAGTCCGAGTGCCATGACCTTCTGGGACTCGGCGCGGTAGTGGCACGCGTCCCGCAGGCGCGGTGCGGCGCGTTCGATCGCGGTCGCGCGGGACGCCAACGCCGCGAGTCGATCCTCGCCCGGTGCCGTCCGCCACGCTCGTTCCACGTCGAGATCGAGAATGCGGTCGAGATCGGCGCGCGTGGCATCGGCGACCGTGCACGCGGCGAGGAGGTTCCGGAGCGCGATCCCGGCGCGCGTGGTCTCGGCGAGCTCGTCGCGGGCATCGGTCGCGAGCGCGATCACGCGCGCGCGCAACGGGTCGCGCATGGGCGCGGGCGTCGCGTCGAGCAGGATCGCGAGCGCCGCGCGCAAGCGCTCCGCCCAGTCGATCGCGGCACCCAGGGCTTCGGCGCCGCCGGTGCTCCAGTTGCCTTGCCCGAACCACGCGCGCGCCGGATGGTCAGGTGCGGCGAGCTCGCGGTCGCGCCGGCGCAGTTCGAGGCACTGCTCGACCTGCGCGAGGAGCGGCGCGTTGTCGACGAGCACGCCGCCGGCTGCGACGGTGCGCAGGGTCGCGCGCGCCTCTCGCGCGCGGAGCCACGACATCGGCCAGAACGAGCCGACCGCGTACCGCAACGCCGCGTTCACGGCGTCGAGATCGAGTTCGAGCACGCGGTCGGTGAAGACGACCCGCACGTGCGCGCGCAGCGCGTCGCGCTGCCGCACCGACTCGACGTGGCCGAGCGCCTCGTCGCGCACCACGGGCCACGGCGTCCGCGCGAGCAAGTCCGACGCGGGAGCCGCAGAGGGTCCGGGCGTCGCGAGCAGGAGTCGCGCGACGGCGCGTAGCGCGTCGTGGCCGCCGGCATCCATGGCCGCGAAGTCGATCTCACCGAGGACGGTGCGCAGTCCGTCGCACATGCGCCGCAGGTCGTGCGTCGCGCCCGCGAAGACACGCGCGGCGGAGACGACCCGATCCGGCAGCGCCGCGTCGCAGCTCGTGAGTCGCACCGCGCCGAGCGGATGGCGCGCGGGAACGCCGAGCGTCGCCGTTGCCGTCGCGAAGCGGTCGAGCGCCTCGCGTCGCGCAAGCAGCCACGCCGCGTCGATCGTCTTGTGGTCCAACTCGACGGCGAGCTTGGGTGCATCGCGCCGCGCGATCGCCTCGGCGGTCGCGCGGAACACGCTCTCGCCGGCGCTGCGCACGCGATGGAGCGCGCGCGCGTAGCGATTGAGTTCCGCGCGCGTCTCCGCCAGGCGGTTCGCCTGATCGTGCCACTCCTCCGGCTCGCGCGCGCCCGCGGCGTCGAGCGCCTTGCGCAGAGCGTCGAGCACCTCGCGCTTGCTGGTCTTGTTCGAGTGGAGTTCGAGGCAGAACGGACCGAGACCGACGCGCTCGAGGCGACGCTTCACGACGTCGAGCGCCGCGAGCTTCTCGGCGACGAACAGCACGCGCTTGCCCTCCGCGAGGCACTGCGCGATCAGGTTGGCGATCGTCTGCGACTTGCCGGTGCCCGGCGGACCCTCGAGCACGAAGCTGCGACCCTGCGCGGCCGCGACGACCGCGGCGAGCTGGCTGCTGTCGGCGTCGAGCGGGCAGAACGTGGCGGACGGCGCCAGCTCGTCGTCGAGGTCCTCGGGCGCGACGAACGTCGCCTCAGGTTCGAAGCCCTGACCCGGCCGCTCGACGAGGTGCTGCACGATCCGGTGCGCGAGCAGTTGTTCCCCGCGCTCGGCGAGGTCGCGCCACATCAGGAACTTCGTGAACGAGAATGGTGCGATCCACGCCTCGTCGATCACGTCCCAGCGCGGCACGTCGCGCACGAGCTTGCGGAAGCGGCGCAGCACCTCCGCGACGTCGACGCCGTGCTCGTCGTCCGGCAGCTCGCCGACGCTCCGCGTGTCGATCCCGAACTCGACGCTCAGCTTCTCGAGCAGGGTCTCGTTGAGGCTGACGTCGTCGTCCGCGCGCCGCAGGCGGAAGCCCTCGCGCACCGACACCCGTTCGAGTTCGACCGGCACCAGCAGGATCGGCGCCGTGCGGGGCGTGGCGCTCGACGGCGACTCGAACCAGACGAGCATGCCGAGCGCGAGGCACAGCGTGTTGACGCCCGACTCCTCGAGCGTCGTGCGCGCGTCGCGCCAGCTCTCGAGCAGACGGCGATCGAGCTCCTGCGCGTCGAGCGGCGCGTGCAGGCGATTCCGCGCGAGTTCCTCGATGAGGAAGTTCGCTTCGAGGTCGACGCCGGTGCGCGCGCGGTGCAGCTCGCGGTCGCGCGCGCCGGCCGGATCGGTCGGGCCGCTGCGCGGCAGGATCGTGAACGAGGCCCCGCCGGCGAGGGCGTCTTCGAAGAGCGCGAGATCGTGGCCGAGGATGCGCAGCGTGCGGCGCGTCTCGCGGAACGAGACGAGACGGTTGCGCAGGGAGAGGTCGAGCAGGCGTCGCTTCCAGCGATCGAGGCGCGATTCGACGACGGGTTCGCGCGGCGTCGTCGGGGTGACCGGTGCGATCTCCACGGCGGACGGTGCGGCGTCACGACCCGACGGCTTCAGCGCGGGCACGTCGATCGGCAACGCCGCCGCCGCGTGATGCGCGTCGGCCTCGACCGGCAGCGGCAGGATGCGTTCGCGTCGCGCCGCGGCGACGTCGATCGCACAGCGGAAGCGTTCGAGATCGTCGAGGTGGCGCCGCGCCGCCGCGCGCGCCGACGCGAAGTCGCCGCCGCCGTCGACGGTCGCGGCGGTGACCTCGATGAGCGCGATCTCGTCGAGGTCGACGCGCTTGCGCAACGAGAGACCGTCCTCGATTGCGCCTTCGGCGAAGCTGTCGGACGTGAGCCACACGCCGGTGAACGCGTGGCCCTCGACGATGACCAGCAGCGCGTGCAGCCCGCACTGCTCGAGCACGGCGGCGTGGAGCAACGCGAGGTCGAGGCAGGTCGCGACGCGCTCGGTCAGCACGCGGTCGGGAAACCGCACGCGCTGGCCGTCCCAAGCGAAGCTCGCCGGCGGGCTGGCGTAGGTGATGGCGCAGTCGTGCAGGGCGGTGAAGGCGGCCTCGGCCTGCGCGAGCACGCGCGCGGGATCGCGGCGTTGGTAGCCGTCCAGCGCGCCGTCGCCGCTGCGCTGGCGCAGCCGCGCGGAACTGCGCGCGAGCAGTCCGCCGACCGCCGGATGGTTCGGCATGACGAAGGCCGCGAGCAGCGCAGGCAGGCTGCGCAGACCGGGCCATTCGTCGACGGCGAAGACCTCGATCGATTCGTCGCGCCGCGCGCACTCGCGATCCCCGCAGCGGGCGACGACCTGGAGCGAAGTCCGGCTGCGCTCGGTGCGGGTGCGGAGCCGCTCGGCGTCGAGCCGGAGGTCGACCTTGTCGAAGCAAAAGGTCTTGCCGGGATCGAGCGCGTCGAGGCGGAGCGTGCAGGGCTGCGCGAGTTCGTCGGCGATGCGCAGCTCGAGGCTCACGTCGCGCAACGGCGCGGTCCCGTCGTTGCGCAGGCGCAGGAGCTTCACGATCGGGACGTCGCACTGCGAGAACGCGTAGTGCAGGCGTGGATCGATCAGGACTTCGATCGACGCCGCGAGCGCCGTCGCGGGTTCCCCGCTTCCGTTGGTCGTCGTGGTCACGGCGCGTGGGTCAGCCGATGCGGAGGAAGGTGAGGAGTGCGACGAGCTCGGCGGGGAAGGGCTCGTGGATCCCAGCACCGGTGTGTCTCAGCGTGACGATCGCGTGCGCCCCGTCGACTTCGCCGCGCAGGAGCAGTCGACCCTTCAGGAGCCCCGAGTCCTTCAGCGCCGGGTGGAAGCGACCCGCAACGGCTTCCAGTTCGAGCCAGCCCTCGATCGGAGCATCGCCGGTCAGTCCGGTCGTGCGCTCCTCCTTGCCTTCGAGTGCGGCGAAGACCTTCTCGGGCGAGTTGCCGAGCAGGACGAGTTCACCACGGCGCGCGATGAACGTGACGTCGGCGCCGTTCTCGTGCGAGTACGCCTGCAGGTTCTCACCCACCGCCGTGACCGTCATCCCGTCCGTCAGGCGCGCGAGCACGGCCTTCGCCGTCGGCTCGTCGATCGCGCGCAGGAACACGAGCATCTCCACGTTGTCGGTGCCGTCGCGGGCGGGCAGCCACGCGGCCGCGCCTGCCGCGAGCAGTTCGCCGTCGCGCGGTGCCCTCGGCGCGAGCTCGTCGAAGCGGATCGAAGTACCGCCGAACGCGAGCTCGGCCGCGGCGAAACGCCGCAAGGCGCGCATCGGATCGGCGACGTTGGCGACGACCAGCGCGTCGGGCGCCGGCAGGCGCGACGCGAGCGCCACGACGTCGACCGTCGAGCGCGCGGTGAGTTCCGCCAGCAACTCGGGCGCGATCTCCGCCGCGCCGACGATGCCGTCGGAGTCGATCGCCGCAAGCAGTTCCACGAGCGCGCCCGGTGGACGCTTCTCGGCGTCCGGTTCGAGCCAGTCCGCCGGCCGCAGGTAGCAGGACGCGATCGCGGGTGCGGAGAGCCGGTTGCGCACCGCGCGATAGACCTTCGTCGTGCCGATCATCTCGCCGCTTCCGAACGACGCGACGCGCTCCGCCATCCTCGCGTCGAACACCTCGGGCTCGAGTCCGCTGCGCGCGAGTACGAGGCAACGCGCGCCGAACAAGCTCCAGCCCGTCGCGCCGAACGTCGCGTAGGTCGGGTTCACGTGCCGGATCGGCGCGCCCGCGCGCGCCTGCTTCGCGAACTGCGCGACGAACCAGGCGTCGAGCTTGCCCGCGTCGTGCACCGCGAGCGTCATCAGGGTCTCCTGCGGAAGCCGGATCCAGCCGCCGGGCTCGGCGAAGCGCAGCGAGTAGTCGCCGTCGGGGTCGAGCCCGTGCGCCAGCCAGTCCTCACGCGACAGGAGGTCGAAGCCGATCTCGTCCGGCGCCTCGGCGAACGCGCCCCGCATCTCCCCGACTTCGCGCTCCGGCAAGAGCCGCCCGAGCGATTCGACGACCGCCGCGATCGCCGGCCCCGGCGCGTGCGCACCGACGACGATCGCCCCGATCTGCGCGTCGCGCATCCCTGCGACGTCCGCCTGGCGCGCGGGCTTGTCCTGCGCGAGCGCGGGCAGAACGAGAAGCGCGGCGAGCAGCGCGGAGCGTGCGAGCGACATGGGCGCGCACGATACGCGGGGCCGACGGCGCGGACAGCGCGACGGTCGTCCCACTCACTCCATCCCGAGCACCCGCCGCACCGACTTCAGGTCGACCTTGCCGCCGGCGAAGTCGTCGAAGGCCTTCGCGGGCGGCGTGATCATGTGCTGCGCGATGAACGGCGCTCCCTCTTCCGCGCCCTGCTGGCTGTCCTTGAAGCAGCACTCCCATTCGAGCGTCGCCCAGCCCAGATAGCCGTGCTTGGTGAGCAGCGTGAAGATGCCGGTGAAGTCGACGTCGCCGTCGCCGAGGCTGCGGAAGCGGCCGGCGCGGTCCTTCCAGGGCAGATAGCCGCCGTAGACGCCGACGCGTCCGTTGGGACGGAACTCGGCGTCCTTCACGTGGAAGCAGCGGATGCGCTCGTGATAGAGCTCGATGTATTCGAGGTAGTCGAGCTGCTGCAGGACGAAGTGGCTCGGGTCGTAGAGCAGACACGCGCGGCGATGGTCGTCGACGTGCGCGAGGAACGCCTCCCAGGTCGCGCCGTCGAAGATGTCCTCGCCGGGATGGACCTCGAAAGCGCAGTCGACGCCGCAGGACTCCGCGTGGTCGAGGATCGGCTTCCAGCGCCGCGCGAGCTCCTTGAAGCCCTCTTCGACGAGTCCCGCCGGCCGCTGCGGCCACGGGTAGACCGTGTGCCACATCAACGCGCCGGGGAAGGTCGGCATCGCTTTCAGGCCGAGGTGCTTGCTCGCGGTCAGGCACAGCTTCACCTGTTCGGTGCCCCAGTCCTGCATCTGCTTGGGAGTGGTCACGCCCGCGGGCGCGAAGGCCTTGAACATCTCGGCATACGCGGGGTGCACCGCGACGAGCTGGCCCTGCAGGTGCGTCGACAGCTCGCTGATCTGCAGGCCGCAGTCGGCGGCGGTGCCGGCGAGCTCGTCGCAGTAGGCCTTGCTCGATGCCGCTTGCTTCAGGTCGATGCAGCGCGCGTCCCACGACGGCACCTGCACGCCGACGTAGCCGAGGTCTGCCGCCCAGCGACAGATCGTGTCGAAGCGGTCGAACGGTGCGGAGTCGCCCATGAACTGGGCGAGGAAGATGCCGGGGCCCTTCATGGTCATCGGTCGGGTTCCAGAGGCGATGGGTCAGTTCTTGACGGTCTGCCAGCGTCCGCTCGCGGTCGACTTCTGCGCCGCCTCGAGCACCGCCTGCACGGCGAGGCCGTCCTCGAAGTCGGGGCGGAAGCGCAAGGCGCTGTCGAGCGAACGGACGAAGTCGGCGAGCGTGTGCACGAAGGTGTGCTCGTAGCCGAGGATGTGGCCGTCGGGCCACCAGTTCGCGGCGTAGGGGTGCACGCCGTCCATGCACATCACGGTGCGGAAGCCCTGGCCGTCGCGGGGCTCGTCGAAGCGGAAGACCTCGAGCTCGTTCATGCGCTCGAGGTTCCAGGCGATGCTGCCCTTCTCGCCGCTGACCTCGATCCGGTTGTGGTTCTTGCGGCCGGGGGCGACGCGCGTGCTCTCGAAGGTGCCGATCGCGCCGCCAGCGAAGCGGGCGAGGAAGGCGAAGGCGTCGTCGACGTCGACCAAGCGCGGCTTGCCGTCGCCGTCCTTGCGCTTCTTGGTGTAGGTCTGCTCGACGCCGCACACGGCCTCGAACTCGAGACCGGTCAGGAAACGGGTCATGTCGATCAGGTGCGCGTTGAGATCGCCATGGGCGCCCGACCCGCAGACCGCCTTGTCGTTGCGCCAGCTCCACGGCGTTTCGGCCGAGCTCAGCCAGTCCTGGAGATAGACGGCGCGCACCTGCCGCACGGCGCCGAGATCGCCGCGCGCGATCATCCGCTGCGCGAGGCTCGCCGCCGGACAGCGGCGGTAGTTGTGCCAGACGCCGACGTGTCGCTTCGCCTTCGCCGCCGCCGCGACCATCTTCCTCGCCTCGACGACGCTCAGCGCGAGCGGCTTCTCGCACATCACGTGCTTGTTCGCTTTCAACGCGGCGAGCGCGATCGAGGCGTGCGTGTCGTTGGGCGTCGCGACGTCGACGAGGTCGATGTCGTCGCGCGCGAGCACCGCGGCGAGATCGGTGCTGCCCTCTTCGAACCCGAACTTCTTCCGCGCCGCTTCGACGCGTGCCGCGTCGCGCCCGACGACGACCTGCGCGACGACCTCGTAGGGCAGATCGAAGAAGCGGTTGGCCTGGCGCAGCGCGTTGGAGTGCGCGCGCCCCATGAAGGCGTGCCCCACCATCGCGACGCGCAGCGGCCGGCGTCTGGCACCCGTCGTCGTCGGCTTCGGCAGCGAAGTCACCATGGCGCGGCAGAGTAGCCCGTGCCCGACCGCGGTCCACCGCGCGCCGGATCGCGTGCGCTACCATCCGCGCGCGCTCGCGCACGCATGACCCGAACGGACCACAGATCGACGCGCCGGCGACTCGTGGTGGCGCTCGCGGCCACCTGCGCCTCGCTCGTCGCCGCGGAGTCGGTCCTGTGGATCGCGGGCCTGCCTGGACCCGCCGGCGACTTCCACCACCTCCGCGGACTCGGCCACGACTCGACGATGTTCGAGCCCGACCCCGAGTTGTTCTGGCGCCTGCGCGCGGGTGATCCCTTCGAACCCGCCAACGCACACGGCCTCCGCGGGCCGCTCCCGGCGCCGGTGCGCAGCGACCGCGACTTCGTCGTCGTGTGCGTCGGCGACTCCTGCACCTTCGGCGCCGGGGTGCGCTACGACGACACCTACGGCGCCCTGCTCGAACGGGCCCTGCGCCGCGCGCGGCCGCGGCAACGCATCGACGTCGTGCTCGCCGCGATGGGCGGTTGGTCGTCCCACCAGGATCGGGTGCTCTTCGACCGGCTGCTCGCGTCGCTGCGACCCGACGTGACCGTCCTCTACACCGGTCTCTTCAACGACTACACCCCCGCGATCGGCACGACGGACGGCGAGCGTGCTCACCCGTCGCCCCTGCGACTCGCGCGCCTGTTCGCGAGGGCGCGCGAGAGCGACCGCGCGATCGCGGCGGCCGAGGCTTCGTTCGTCGGGGGCAAACCGGTGCTTGCGCCGCGCGTTCCGCTCGACGACTACGCCGCGAACGTCACCGCCATCGTCCAACGTGCGCGCGACGCCGGCAGTGCCGCGATCACCGTGCTGCCGCCGCGCATGCAGCGGATGTTCGAGGTCTACGCCGACGGCCGCGGCTACCTCGACGCGACCCGCTCGCTCGCTCGAGCACTCGGCACGACGTCGATCGATCCGGCTCCGCACTTCGCCGCGTTCGTCGATCGGGTGCAAGGCGACGCTCGCGAGCCCGAGGACCCCTGGCCGTGCTTCGTCGACCTCGGCCACCCGTCGATCACCGGCCACGCGATCCTCGCCGAGTTGCTCGCCGGCGCGATCCTCCCGCTCGTGCCCGGGGCCGCGGGAGACATCCCGCGGATCGACGCTGATTCGGAGTCGTCCACGCTTCCGGCGCTGAACGCGGGCGAACTCGTCGTCGGATTGGACGGCGCGAAGCGCATCGATCGCGCCTGGCTCGGCGACGCGTGGATCCCCGAACTCGACGCGCCGGGCGACACGCGGTTGCGGCTGCGGCTGCCGAAGCTCCTGCCGAGCGGCGAGTTCGCCCTCGAGCTGCGCGGGCCGGAGGGGATCGCGCGGACCAGGCGCACCTGGCGCGTCGACGCGCTCCCGCTGTCCGCCCGCCTCGCGAAGTCCGCGGCCGGGTGCGACGAACTCGTGGTCGAAGGCGCGGGCCCGCGCGGCTGGACCGTCGGCGTCTGGCTCGCGGCTTCGCGGCGCGCCGCGCCGAGATCGACGCAGTTCGGCCCGCTGGTCCTCGAGGTCGCCGCCGGCGGCGAAGCCTCGTTCCCGCCCGATGCCCCCTACCGCTTCGACCGCATGCCGCCGGCGGCGCTGTCGAGCGGGATCGACGCCACCGAACGCTGGGTCGCGCGCATGCCCGTGGCCGACGTCGCCGCGCTGCCTTCGCGCCTCTTCGTGCAGGCACTCGTGCTCGACTCGACGCGGCCGGGCTTCGGCGCGCTGAGCGCGGTCGCCGAGCTGCAACGCTGACTCACGCTCGCAGCAGGGCAGCCATCGGCGCGTTGCCGGGAATCGTCGCGGCCGGCACCGCGTGCGCGTGACCGCCGGCCGGGACGACGTACGACACGGCGAGGTCCATGAGGTCGTCGTCGCGCGCTTTGCGAGACTCGCGGACCTGGGCGACACCGGTCGACGGATCGAAGCTCCCCCACAGCGGCGCGCCGTCGCGGACGAGCAGCGTCGCGACCTTGCCGGCGTGCGCCGCCGCGAGCACGGCTGCGGTCTCGGTGACCAGTTCGCTCGCGCGGACCGGCGCACACATGCGTTCGATCGCCTTGGCACGCGGCGCGTCGGCGGCCCCCATCGCGATCGATTCGCTCGCGGCGCGGAGCGACCGGGCGTCGAGGCGATCGGGATTGCCCTCGATCGCGGGCTCGAGCACGGTCGGCCAGCGGGTGATCCCGCGGAACGATTGGACGAGTGCGGCGACGCCGGCGAGCACGAGCGGGGCATGCGAGCCGCCCGTCGCACGCGCGAGGGCGACGTCGATCGCACGCAACGCGCGGAGCGACTCGCTCTCGTGACGGTCCGACGGCCCACCCTGGCCGTGGAACTGCGTGGCACGCCGCCCACCTCCGGCGGGCGCGCCGCCGTGCATCTGGAGCTGACCGCGTTCGCGCTCCGAAGCGAGTCGGTCGAGGTCGAGGTTCAAGGGCACTTCACGCTCGCGCGTGGTGGTGCACTCGAACAGCCGCGCCGCGTTGCCGCTGAGCGCGAGCACGAACCAGCGCGCGCGGGCGATGCGATCGCGCAGCAGCGGTCGCACCGCGAAGCGGTCCTTGACGAAGGCGAGCGCGTCGTAGGCGACGGCCGCGCGGTGCGCGTGCACGCGCCCGTCGTCCGCGAACAGCGCGATGCCCGCACCGCCGTCCTGCCAGAACCCGTCCTCCTTGATCAGATGCTCGAGCGGCTCGCACGCCGCGTCGATCGCGCGCGCGGCGTGACCCTCCTCGCGCGCGAGAACGCGCGCCTCGGTGAGCAGGGTCTTGAAGCGGAGCGGATCCTCCCGGCGGCCGGTCTCGCCGATGTGGAGCGGGAGGTACAGGGACACGAGCAGGTCGCCCCGGGCCGAGGCGAGTTCGTGGAACGACGACGCTGCGAACATGGGATCCTCGTGGAGGTCGCGGACCGTGGTCGGGCGGCGGCGAGTGACCGGCCGCACGAGCGTGGAACGCCCGACCGATGCGGTGATTGCGCCGCGTCCCGCGGCCCGCTGCGCCGCAATTCCCGGGTGCGCTTCCGCGTTTTCCCCGCGGTCGGAGTCACCGACCGAAGCGAGGTTCGATCCATGAAAGTTCTGCCCGCGAAGCGGCTGCTTCCGGCGGGTCTGCTTCCGACGACGTTCCGCGACGGATTCGAGGAGCTCTTCCAGCGCTTCCTCGCGCCCTTCGAGGAACAGCGCTACCCGGCCGGTTGGCCGGAGGTCTTCCGCGGCGAGTTGGTCCCGCCGATGGATGTTGCCGAGACGGAGAAGGATCTCTGCGTCACGCTCGAGCTGCCCGGACTCGACGAGAAGGACATCACCGTGGAGTTGATGGGCAATCAGCTCCGCGTGTTCGGCGAGCGGAAGTGGGAGCAGGACGAGAAGAGAAAGAAGGACTACCACCGCATCGAACGGCGCTACGGGTCCTTCGAACGCGTCCTCGCCCTTCCCGACGGCCTGCGCCTCGACCGTGAGTCGATCAGCGCCGTGTTCAAGAAGGGCGTGCTCGAGATCCACGTCCCGAAGGTCGAGCCGACGCCGTCAGCGAAGATCACCGTGAAACCCGGGTGACTCGCGAAGCCCGGGTGATCCGCGCGTGCGCGTCAGCGCACGACGAGATCGCCGAGTTCGCGCCGCTCGGTCGCGGCGAGAGCGGTCGCTCGCGCGACGACCTGACGCGCCGTCGGGTCGGTCGCGAGGAACCAGTCACCCGCGACGAGCGGCGCGAGTTCGAAGCGCCCGTCGGCGTCGGTGGTCGTGGTGCACCCGCTGATCTGCGGGACGCCCGCAGTCCACGCGTGGATCTCGACGCGCGCGCGAGGCTGTTGCGATCCGTCGACGAGGCGACCGCGCAGGGTCGCGCGCGGCAGGCGGTCCGGCGCGACGCGCACGACGAGTTCGTCGCCGTCGGGTCGAACCGGTCCGACGGACGCGAGCGCGAGGTCGCTGCGCGCGCCGTCGGGAGCGATCGACGACGCGCCGACGACGAGTTCGTACTCGCCGCGCGCGAGGTTGCCGAAGTTCACGCGTCCGCCTTCGCCGAGCGGCTGGAACGCGACAAACTCGCGCTCGCCCGCCGGAGTGACGCGTAAGAGACGCGCGTTCCAGAACAACTGCCGTGCGCTTCCTCCCGTCTCGCTCGGCACCTCGACCCGTGCGCGGAGCGTGAGACCGGCGGCGAGATCGACGTCCCAGTCCGCCTGCTGGCCCTCGGCGAGATCGAAGGTCGTCGCCGCTTCGCCGTCGGGCGATCGCACCGCGAACTGCTGGCCGCCCGGCAGGAGGCCGGACAAGCGGAACCCGCCATTCGCATCCGTGCGCGCGCTGCGCGTGCCGAGGACGTTCACCAACCAGCCGATGGGTTGCTCCGGCGCGTACGCGAAAGCGTGCACGAGCACGCCGCCCTTCGCCTCTCCCGCGGCGTGCACTCGACCGAGAACGGTCGCGCCCTTGCGCAAGAAGACATCCACCGCGGCGTCGCCGGTCCCGGCGTCGAGCACTGCGCACGCGGGGGCGTCGTCGCTGCCGGACGATGGAACGGCGATCAGGGTCACGGCCTGGTCAGCGGGGACGTCGATTTCGAAGTTGCCGCTCGCGCCGGTCCGCGTGCAGAGCGGTCGCGGCGAAGGCGTGTGGTTCGACGGCAGTTCCGCCTGGGATGGAATCGCGGCGACCAGCGCCGCGGACACCAGGGCGCCGTCGCTCGCGACCACGTGGCCGACCGCGCGCCGTACCGCGCCGCCGAGCCGCAACTCGAGGTCGATGCGTTCGCCGGCCGTGCCGTTCAACGGGTGCCCGAGCGAACTCGCGTGCGACGGTGCGAGAGCCGAAAGCGCGAGCCGCGGTTGCACGTCGAGGATCACGAACTCGCCGCGTGCGTCGCTGCGCGCGATCGTCGACGGCTCGAACGCGACGCCGTGGGCGAGGATCGTCGCGCCGGCGACCACGTTGCCGGCGGCGTCGACGACGCGGCCGTGCACTTCGAGTCCCGCCGGCAGCACGACCTCGACCGACGAGTCGCCGCGTTCGGCGACGTCCACGGCGCGCACCGTCCCGGCCCGGTCGACGTCGACGAGCACCGTGCCGTCCGGCGGTTGCTCGAACCGCGCGCGGCCGTCGGTGTCGGTGACTTGCGATGCGCTCTGCGCGTCGAGTTCCGCCGGCCGATCGAGTTCGAGCAGGCGCACGGCGAGACCCGCCGCGGGCGCGCCGTCGCGCGCGTGCACGACGCGCACGGTGAGCGCGCGCACTTCGACCGCATGCTGCGACACCGCATCGTTCGAGCGACTCGCCGCCGTCGCATCGCCCGCGACGACCTCGCGCGGCGACGGCTCGGCGATCGCCGCACTCCGCGGACTCACGTCGCGCGCCGCCGCAGCGGACGGTGCGGACTCGTCTCGCGGATCCGAGGCCGCGAGGTACCAGACCAGCCCCGCGGCGGCGAACAACGCGCCCGCGCCGCACAACAGCTTCGTCGTCATGACCAGGAGCACTCCGATCGACCCAAAGCCCGCTCCGGCGACCAGCGGTTCGCCGATCCGCGAGAGCACGTTTTCGCGCACGGCTGCGAGGCCACGACCCGGCACGGCGACCGCGACCGCACCGGCGCTCACGCCCGCGGGCAACGCCCGCCGCAGGCGATCGAGGCCGCGCGACAACTGCGCGCGCACCGTGCCCGGCGGACGTTCGAGCGTCTGGCTGATCTCGAGCGGATCGAGGCCGTGTTCGAGGCTCAGGCGCAGGACCGGGCGGTACGGCTCCGGCAGCGCGTCGATCGCGCGCGCGAGTTCGTCGCGCAGTTCGTTCGCCTCCGCGAGATCGCGCGGGTCGATCGCGACCTCGCCCGGCAGACGCCGCGGATCGACCGCGCGTTTCGCCCGGCGCCGCGCGACGCGCGCGTGGTTGGCGAGCACGCCGCAGAGCCAGGGCAGGACGGGTCGCGCGCCGTCGTGATCGGTTCGCGCCTCGATCGCCGTGACGAAGGTCGACTGCACGAGGTCCTCGGCCCCGGCTTCTTCGGAGGCCAGGTGACGGGCGAGCCGCAAGAGCTCGGGCGCGGTCGCGTCGAAGACCTGCGCGAGGGCTCGCGGATCACCGGTCGCGCGGAAGCGCCGGAACGCCGCGTCGGCGGATCGGACGAACATCACGGGTCTTGGACGCGGGGCGCGCCCGGCGTTGCACGGCGCGTGCGGAAACCCGTCGCGCTCGCGGTTGCGGCGGCTTGCGGAGGACGATGCCCGCCATCGTGGGAGTGACGAGACGGCTGTCGCCCGCCGCGGTCAGGCGGCGCCATTCGTCGTCGAAGGCGTCGCAGTCGGCGGTGTCGAAGAGCCCCTGCGCGGCGAGCTTGCGCAGCCACACGGCGAGGAACTCGCCGGGCCAACGCCATTCCAGCGAACCGACGGTCCCGACCCGCGCGATCGGCTGGAAGTCGTCGACGACGAAGCCGGTCGCGGCCGCGAGACGCGGCACGTCGCGCGCGATGTCGATGGTCGCGCCGAGGCGCGGCCAGGCGCGCACGCACGCGGCGACGGCATGATCGAAGACCTCGCTGCGCGGCACGACCGTCATCGCGCCCCAGTCGAGGTACTCGTGCAGCGCGAAGGTCGCGCCCGGCCGCAGCGCGCGATGGACGCGCCGGAAGGGCTCGAGCGAATCGGGCAGCCAGGAGAACAGCCAACGGGAGTACGCGCGGTCGAAGGAGGCGGGTTCGACGTCGAGGCCCTCGATCCCGCCGAGTCGCGTCGCCACCCAGGACAAGCCGTCGCGGTCGCGCTGGGACTCGAGCGCCCGCAGGAAGCGCGCGCTGACGTCGCAGGCGAGGACCTGTCCGCGCGGACCGACGATGCGGGCGAGTTCGAAGCTCGTGAAGCCCGGCCCGCAACCGAGGTCGAGCGCGGCATCGCCATCGCGGAAGCCGGCCCGCGCGCAGAGCGCATGAAGCTGTTCGGTCCACACGAAGTGCTGGAAACGCAGCCGCCGCAACTCCTCGGCGTCGGTGCCGAGGACGTACTCGTCGGGTTCGCCGGCGTCGCGGCGCGCGCGGTTGCTCATCCCCCGGACGATACCGGGGCCCGCGGTCCCCCCGTCGCCATGACCGCGTTCCGAACGGCGGATCGTCGCCGACCCGGATCCGGAACCCGCTGGGCAGGTCTCGATCGCGACAACCATTGGACGGACGGCAACCCGGGGGTCGCTATCGTCTCGCGGCCTGCTCTTTCGGCCTCGCCCACTCCAGCCATCGCGCCACGATGATCCGGACGCTCTCTCTCTACCTCGCCGTCGGCTCACTCCTCGCATCGCCGAGCATCGCTCAGGAGCCGACGCTCTCCTCCCCACTGGTCGACGGTGATTCCATCGTCGCCGTTCCCGGCACCACGACACGCGTGCGACTGAACGACGCGTCGGGCGTGCGGCGAGCCGACGTGAGCCGCGACGGCGGCCGCACCTGGCAGGCGTTCGTCGCGCCGGCAGGCACGATCGAGTTGCGTTATGCGCGTTTCGATCCGCGCGCGGGGGGTGAGCCCGCGGTCGAGCCTCGGCTCGCGGCCGCGAAAGACAATCGGCTCTTCATCGTCCAGTTCGTCACGGACGTGCTGCCCGAGTACTGCGCCGCGCTCGACGCGCTCGGCGTGCGGCGATTCCACGTCGCGCCGAACGAGGGTTACGTGGTCCGCATGGACCGCAGCGTCCTCGCGCGCGTGCAAGCCCTGCCCTTCGTGCGCTGGGTCGGAGAGTTCCACCCCGCCTACAAGCTGCACGAGTCGATCCTCGCGGAGCTCGCGACCACCGGCACGCCGCGGCGTGAATACAACGTCGTGATGGTCGACGACGTCGCCGACCGCGAGGCGCTGTTGACCGCGATCGACCGCGCCGGCGGCCGTTCGCAGCCGGACTCCGGGACGGGGATCCTGCAGGTCGCGGAACTCGACGCGGAGCAACTGCTCGCGATCGCGCGCCTCGACAGCGTCCTGTGGATCGACCCGCTCACGGAAGTCGGCGTCGACATCGATCAGGCGCGCATCCAGGGCGGTGCCAACTACGTCGAGACCTTCGGCTTCGACAGCAAGGGCGTCGTCGGGATGGTCATGGAGGGCATCAACGGCGACCCGACGCAGGGGATCGCGATGCACACCGAGTTCGCGGCGCAGGCGCCGTACCGCACCACCCCGATCGCGTTCCCGAACGCGACGGCCGCCGCCGCGACGAGCCACGGCACGAACACCGCGGGCGAGATCTACGCGCGCGGCGCCAATCCGCTCTACAGGGGCCTGCTGCCCTTCGCCCAGCCGCTCTACTGCAACTACAACTACGTCTACAACAACAACAACCGCAAGTCGGTCACGCAGTGGGGCGTCACGACGCACCGGCAGATGATCGAGACGGCGTCGTGGGGCTACGCGCAGATCACGACCTACGACGCCCGCTCGGCGGAGATGGACGACATCATCTTCGACATCGGCGTGCTCACGACGCAGAGCCAGAGCAACACCGGTTCGCAGACGTCCCGCCCACAGGCGTGGGCGAAGAACATCCTCGCGGTCGGCGGTTTCAGTCACGCGAACACCGCCAACCCGGCCGATGACACCTCGTCGGGCGCGAGCTTCGGTCCGTCGACCGACGGCCGCATGAAGCCGGACATGTGCGCGTACTACGACTCGATCGGCACGACGAGCGGCAGCACGACCTACACGACCGGCTTCGGCGGGACCTCGGGGGCGACGCCGATCCTCAACGGCCACTGCGGCCTGACGGTCCAGCTGTTCGCGAAGGGCGCGTTCGGGCAGGACGCGGCGCCGACCTGGCAGGACGTCTTCGCGCACCGGCCCAAGTTCACCACCGCGAAGTCGATCCTCGCCGTCACGTCGTACCTCTACGGCGAGACGCGCTTCGGGACGGCCGCGCAGACGCGCAACCGCCAGGGCTGGGGCTTCCCGGACCTCACGTCGATGCTCGTCGATGCGCCGCGCATGCTCGTATCCGATGAGGAGTTCGCGCTCGTGCAGGGTCAATCGCGCTTCTGGGCGGTCTTCGTCCGCCCGGGCACCGCGGCGCTGCGCATCGGCATGAACTACGCGGATCCGGAGGCCGCGTCGCCGTTCACGATCACGCGCCAGAACAGCGTCGACCTCGAGGTGAAGGCGCCGAACGGCACCAGCTACTTCGGCAACAACGGGATGACGCCGCTCACCTCCGCGACTCCGAGCAACTGGTCGACGCCGGGCGGCGTCGCGAACGACCGCGACACCAGCGAGCATGTCTTCATCCAGAACCCGGCGCCGGGCCCGTGGCTCGTGCGCGTCGGAGCGACGGTCGTGCGGGTCGACGGTCACATCGAGACGCCGGCCCTGGACGTCGACTTCGGCGTCGCGATCCGCGGCATCGGCGGCTCGCGCAACCGCGAGGGCGCCCTGCTCGACCTCGGTTCGACGGGTCCCGGCGACTTCACCGTCGCGCTCACCAACCTGCCGGCCGGCTGGGTCGAGGGCTTCACCGTGTTCTCCGTGGACACGACCCTTCCGCTCGGCAACGGCAGCTTCTTCGGCGCCGAGCTCGACCCGCTCGGCGCGGCGTGCCTCGCTCAACCCGTGGGCTCCGTCTTCCACTTCACGCCGAGCACGCCCGGCTATCCGTCGGGGACCTATGCCTTCCCGGCGGTCATCGCCCAAGCGGTGCAGGGCATCACGTTCGACGCGGTCGCGGTCGTCTACGACGCGTCCGGCAACATCCTCGGCGTGTCCAACGCCGATCGCGTCGCCGTGCAGTGAGTACCGACTGCCCCTGCGATCGAATCTGAACTCCGAATCGCGGCCGGCGTAGACCGGCCGCAAACCCGAACCGACGGCTCGCCCGCGCGAACGTTCGCGCGTCGCGAACAGTCCAGACCCCCAGACCGAAGGAAGCGAACGATCGTGTCCAGACGACATCCGACGATCGCGCTGCTCGCGCTGCCGTTCCTCGCCGCCATGCCGGTGGCGCAGGATCAGGCCAAGCCGGCGCGGCCAGCGACGTTGATCCAACCGGCGAGCGCCTCGGGCGCCCAGCAGCAGGAGCCGACCCAGGAGGAACTCCAGAAGAAGCTCGACGAGAAGCTCCAGAAGCCGTTCATGAGCCACGCCAAGTGGACGGCGGACTACGACGCGGTGCGCGCGCGCGCGAAGGCCGAGCAGAAGC
>JACRLW010000006.1:58419-61924 GCA_016235155.1 Planctomycetota bacterium | reverse complement strand
TCCTCGCGTACTTCACGCGCAGCTACTCGTATTGAGGCCCCTGCGAGGCCGTCGAGAAGGGCACCCTTCTCGAGGCTCCGTTCGCCGAGTTCGGCGAACAAGTGGTCCTCTTCCTGCATGTCACCACGCGACTGGTGGGCCGTCCCTACGACGACCTGCTGTTGCGCAAGGGCCTGATGGGCTTCCCCAGCTTCGTCGTCCTCGACGAAGACGGCGAACTCCTCGCCGTCGTCGAGAAGCGAACGGTCGAGGGATTCGAAGCGGCGGTCGCCGCGGCGAAGGACCTGAAAGCGCTCGACGACGCCGGCAAGGCCGGCGATGCCGCGGCCCAGAAGACCGTCCTCCTCAAGCGCATCGGCTGGCAGGCCGTGCCGCACGCCGCGGCATCCGCCGCGCTCGCGAAGCTCGATCTCACCGCAGAGGAGCGAACCGCGGCGACGAACTCCCTGCTCGGCATCGAGATGAACGAGGCCCGCCTCTGCACCGACAAGGCAGAGGGTCTGAAGCGCCTGCTGAAGATCCACAGCGAGGGCCGGCTCGTCGACGACCAGCGCATCGCCGGCACGTTCTGGCGCTATCTGTCCGTCGGCGCGGAGACGCTCGGGAACGCCGATGCCTACGGCCTCTACGTCGAGTACCTGCGCGGTCAGATCGAGAAGAACCCGCGCATGAAGACGGCGCTCGACGCCGCCGAGAAGAAGCTCGGCGCGATGAAGACGAAGCAGTGACCCGCGCGCGCACCGGTGGAAGCCGTCGGGCTCACCGGTGCGTGCCGAACAGCACGCGCAACGCGCTCGGCACCGACGCGCCGTTCCCGCTCCACGCGAGCGCGAGGTCGGGGATCGAGTCGCCGTTGAGGTCGCCGACCCCGGTCGAGAGGCCGGGGCCGCCGTCGCCGACGTCGACGACCGGGATCTCGAAGCTCCTCTCGAAACCGGCGAGCGCGTCCGACACGGCAACCGCGATCGCATGTTGCGACGGGTCGTTGCGGCGCCGCACGTGCACGACGAGATCGTCGACCTCGTCGCCGTCGAGATCCGCGAGGTGCATCGCGATCGGCACGCCGGCCGGCAGGACGAGATCGCTCGTCGACGCGAAGACGAGCGGATCGACCTCCTCGGGCCGCGTCGTCGTGCGCGTCGAACGACCCGCCTGGCGATAGACACGCAACTGGTCGAGCGAACCCGACGCGACCAGCAGGTCGTCGAAGCCGTCGCCGTCGAGGTCGCTCGCACGCACGAGTCGGGGGTCGATCGTGGCGGCGACGCGCGGGTCCGACGGATCGACGATCGACGGCACGAGCCGCGAGTCGTCGTTCGCGGCGCCGGCTTGGAAACGGAAGAAGTGCAGACCGCGCGCCGCGTCGGTGCGGGGAACCGCGAGGACGACCTCGATCCGGCCGCCGGGATCCGCCGGCGCGAAGTCCCCCGCCGCCAGGGCGACGGCCTCCGCGGCGACGACCGTCCGCGCGGCGGCGACCGGAGGGATGAACGGGAACGGATCGAGCGTCGGGTCGCGGCCGCGCAGCAGGAGCAGCGTGCGTTCGAGGACCGGTCCGCTCCGTTCGACGACGAGCAACAGCACGAGGTCCTCGCGGCCGTCCTGGTCGACGTCCGCGGCGACGATCCGCGATTCCGGCCGCGCGTTGCCCGGACCGTCGAACAGCGACTCCGGCGTGAACACGGCCGTGCCGACTCCGGCGTCCACGACTCCGAGCCGCCCGTCGGCGCGCACGAACGCGACGCGGCCGGAGGTCGAAGCACTCGCGCCGCAAGGGCAGAGCGAATCCTCGAGCAGACCGGCAACGCCGATCGCGCTGCTCTCCGCGAGTGCGCCGGCGCCGTCGTTGGCGAACATCGCGAGCTCGTCGTCGAACGCGACGACCGCACCACCGTCGCGCCCGGCCAACGCGATCGACCGCGCGGGAAGACGCACGGTCCGCTCCGCACGCGCGTCCTCGAGCACCGGACCCGGTCCGACGAGGAGCGTGGTGATCCGCGCCGGATGCGTCCTCTGGTCCAGCGTGCGATGCAGCGCGAACACCGCATTGCGCGGCGTCGGTGCGCCGATCGCACGGCCGAAATGCAAGCCGTGGACGAATCCGGCGTCCGCACCGCTCAGCGCGACGGCGCCGGCGAGTTCGACGAAGGTCGCGCCTTGCCATTGGAACAGGGCCGGCGTCGCGAGTTCGCGCGCCACGACGAGCTCGCGGAGCCCGTCGCCGTCGAGATCCGCGTCGAGCGAAGCGGACGGCGCCGCGGTTCCGGTCGGGATCGTCGTGCGCGGGCCGGCCCAACTGCGCGGCGCGTCGGGCGCGAGCAGGAGGATCTGGTGCGGCACCGAGGCGCTCGCGTCACGCATCACGATCGCGAGCGTCCGGCTCGGCCCAGGACCCACCGCGTGCACGCCGATGAACGAGGCAAAAGCCGCCCCGGGTGCCGCGGCGAGGTCGATCGTCCGCCGATCCGGGAAGGTGCCGAGTCCGTCGCCGAACGCCAACCACAACTGCGCGGCGAGACCGCCGGTGCCGAAGACGAGATCCGCCGCACCGTCGCCGTCGAGGTCGGCGACCGCTGCGCACTGGATGCGCGCGACCGGCGTCGAGAAGAGCGAGCGGACGTCGAAGCCGCCTCCCGCGAGCGTGCGCACGACGACGGTGGTGCGATCGGCCTGGGCGCCGCCCACGACCAGGACGTCGCCGAGCGGATTGCCGTCGAAGTCCGCCGCGAGCGCGCTCTCCGGCGCGCCGATCCCGCGAAAGGCGACGGTCGCGAGCCGCATCGGCTCGCCGGATTCGCCCCGCCCCCGCAGGACGACGTGCGCGGCGTTGGCCCCGCCGCGGTTCAGCACGAACAGATCCGCGAACGAATCGCCGTTGAACTCGCTCCACGCGAGGTCGAGCGGATCGCGTTGGTCGGTGTCCGCGCGATCGCCCGCGACGATCTCGACGCCGAGCGCGGAGAACACGCCATTGCCGCGCGGCTCGAACACCTGCACGTGGGGAACGCCCGCGGTGTCGGGATAGAGCACCGCGGCGGCGACCGGGGTTCCGCTCGCGGAGGTGTCCAAGGGACCGAACGCGCCGGCGACGGCGTCGCGTTCGAGACCCACGCCTCGCGGCGCGAAATCCGCCGTCGACGCGCCGTAGGCGAGGAGATCGACGCCGTCGGTCGCAACCAACAACGGCAGGCGCGTTTCGAGGCGCACGGTCGCAAGACCGGGTCGCCCGGCGGGCGCCGGCGGCGAGACGAAGACGATCGAGTTCAGCGTCGAGAGCGCCGGCCGGAGATCCGCGGGCGGCACGATGGTGGCGCGGCCATCCTGCAAGATCGTGAGTTGCACGAGGCCGATGTCCGGCCGCGGCGGCGTCACGCTGAAATCGAACGGGATCAGGGCGCTGCCCGTCAAGGTGAGGACTTCGCCGCCGGACGTCGAAGCGCGGCGCACGACCACCGCGTTCAGTTCCGGCCGGTAGTAGACCTCGCCGATCGCGTTCGACGACCCC